>NZ_CP106869.1:3033835-3661669 GCF_025665335.1 Xanthomonas sp. AM6 | reverse complement strand
CGCGCTGGCCCGCGCCAATTCCGAAGATCCCGGTTCCAAGAATGCCGGCGGCGACCTGGGTTGGGTCGAGAAGGGCGTGATGGTCAAGCCGTTCGAGGACGCGTTGTTCGCGATGAAGGCCGGCGACATCGTCGGCCCGGTCAAGAGCGAGTTCGGCTACCACGTGATCCAGCTGCGCGAGATCAAGGGCGGCCAGGGCAAGAGCTTCGAGCAGGTGCGCGACCAGCTCGCCGGCGAGCAGCTGCAGGCCGACAACGAGAAGGCCTTCAGCGAACTGAGCGGACGGCTGGTGGACCTGGTCTACAAGAACCCGACCGCGCTGGCGCCGGCAGCCAAGGACGTCGGCCTGCCGGTGCAGACCCTGGGCCCGTTCTCGCGCGCCGACGCCAGCGGCGTCGCCGCGCAGCCGGCGGTGCTGCGCGCGGCGTTCTCCGACACGCTGGTGCAGGACGGCACGGTCAGCGACCCGATCACCCTGGGCCCGAACCACAACGTGATGATCCGCGTCACCCAGCACCTGCCGGAACAGACCCAGCCGCTGGCCAAGGTCCGCGAGCAGGTGGTCGCCGCGGTGCACGCCGATCGCACCGCCAAGGCCGCCGCAGCCAAGGCCGATGCGCTGCTGGAGAAGCTGCGCAAGGGCGAGACGCTGCAGGCGCTGGCCGGCCCGGAGCAACTGCAGCTCAACCCGATGCCGGGGCTGCCGCGCACCGTGCCGATGCCGAGCCCGGAAGCCAACCGCGCGATCTTCAGCGCGCCGCCGCCGGCCGAAGGCAAGCCGTCGGTGGGCAAGGTCGAGCTGTCGGCGAACGGTGTGCCGGGCGGCGCCAAGCGCTACGCGCTGTTCGTGGTCAACAAGGTGAACCCGGGCGACCTGAGCAAGGTGCCGGCCGAGCAGCAGGCCACGCTCAAGCAGCAGCTGGGCCAGATCGAGGGCGCCGCCGCGGCGAAGGCCTATATCGACGCGATGCGCAAGCGCTACAAGGTCAGCGTGCAGGAAGCGCAGCTGTAAGCGCCGCTTGCGCCGACGCGTGATGCGAACAAGCCCGGTCCTGCCGGGCTTGTTCGTTTCCGGCACCTGCGCCGGGCATTTGGGGCATTCGGATGCGCGGCGGGTGGGCGACGCGGTCGCGGCGTGACGCGGCCGCTGTGGCAGGGCCGCACGGCCGGAGCTCTTCCATCAGCGGCTCGCCATCCTGTAGGAGCGACTTCAGTCGCGACGGGCTTTCCCGGGAAAGCCCGTCGCGACTGAAGTCGCTCCTACAAGTGTATCGCTGGAGTCGAACCTGGCGCCGCGCGGATGTCGGTGGGTCCCGCTGCCGCAGGACGCCGCGCTATTCCTCGTAGCTCAGCACCATGCCCGGGCGCAGCACGCTGCGTGCGGACAGGCCGTTCTTCGCCAGCAGGGTCTGCACGGTGATGCCGTAGCGCTTGGCGATGGTCCAGGCGGTGTCGCCGTCGCGGACCGTGTGGGTGCGGCGCGCCGACGCGGTGCGCGAGCGGATCCGCGGCGGCGTGGCCTCGCTGGCGCTGGCAACGGTCCTGGCCGCCGGCGCCGCGATCGGCGCCTGCGCCGCCGCCAGCGCGTCGGCGGCGGCCGTGGCGGCGCTGCCGCCGCTGCCGACCGGCGCCAGCACCGGCAGCGCGCGCCTGCTGTTGCGCGCGCTGCCCAGCGCCGGGTTCAGGCGGGCGACCTGATTGCCCTGCAGCGCCTGCTGCCGCGCCCAGTCGTCCAGCGCCATGCCGGCGGGCAGGGTGCGCGCCTGCAGGATCGGCACCTCGCGGTCCAGCGAGGCCATCCACTCGTCGCGGGTCTGCGCCTGCTCCAGCACGCAGGCCAGCGCATGCAGCTTCTCGACGTAGGCGTAGGTGATCGGCGACAGCCCGGGCAACTTGTCAGGCTTCGCGTTCTGCGCGTTCATGCCGGCGCGGCGCATCGACTGCAGCACGCGGTACTCGCCGGCGTTGTAGGCCATGATCGCCAGGCGCCAGTCGCCGCCGAACATGCCGTGCAGGGTCTTCAGGTAGCGCACCGCGGCGCGGGTGGAGTCCACCGCCGACAGGCGCCCGTCGTAGCCGCCTTCGACCGGCACGTCGTGGTTGCGGGCGGTGTCGGCGATGAACTGCCACAGCCCGGCCGGGCCGCTGCTGTTGCGCGCGGCGGGGCGGTAGCCGCTCTCGACGAACGGGATCAGCGCGAATTCGGTCGGCAAGTCGGCGGCGCGCAGTTCGTCGACCACGTAGCCGAACAGCGGCAACACGTCCTCGTCCTCGTTGGCCAGGCGCGCCGGCGCGCGCGAGAACTGCTGCTTCCAGCGCGCGTCGGTGGCGCCGTTGTCGCATTGCGCGTCGGCCAGGCCGTCGCGGAAGCTGGCCAGGATGGTATGGCCGTTACGGGTGGTCGCCGGCGGCAGCGCCGCGGGGTCCGTCGGCAGCGCGTTCAGCCCGGCAACGGTCTGCTCCAGTGCGGCGCCGACCGGCGCCGCGGCGCTCGCGGAAGGGGACGCCGACGCGATGGCCAGCGTCAGCGCCGCCGTCAACAGCAGCGACCTCATGCGCGGAAATCGTCTTTCCAGCGCCTCAATTCGGCGAATACCTCCACTTCGTCGCGCGCGCTGCGGCCGAGCCGGGCAGCGACCGCCTGCTGGATCGCCGCCGAGGCGGTGCGCAGGAACGGATTGGTCGCCATTTCGCCGGCGAGCGTGACGGGAACAGTGGGACGGGCAGCATGACGCATGGCCTGGACTTCCTGATGGCGCTGCCGCAGGGCAGCGTTGGTGGGATCGACCGTGACGGCGAATGCCGCATTGGCCAGGGTGTATTCGTGTCCGCAACACACCAGCGTGGCGCCCGGGAGGGCGGCCAGCCGTTGCAGCGAACCC
Source organism: Xanthomonas sp. AM6 (assembly GCF_025665335.1). Classification (NCBI taxonomy): domain Bacteria; kingdom Pseudomonadati; phylum Pseudomonadota; class Gammaproteobacteria; order Lysobacterales; family Lysobacteraceae; genus Xanthomonas; species Xanthomonas sp. AM6. Next base: position 3,658,787 of record NZ_CP106869.1, on the reverse strand, counting down.
AACATCTGGGAGGGCGTACCTTCGAACATCCGCCCACAGCCCAGGCTGAACAGCGTATCGCCGCTGAACAGGTGGCCGTGGCCGACATAGGCCACGTGCGAGCGGGTGTGCCCGGGCACGGCGAGGGTCCGCCACTCCCATTCCAGCGCCCGGACGCTGTCGCCGTCGCCCACGCGCTGGCTGGCGAAGGGGATCCGCGGCTCGTCCGGGGCGTACACGGGCAGGTCCGGCCAGCGCTCGCGCAGGGCCGCCACGCCGCCGATGTGGTCGTCGTGATGGTGGGTCAGCAGCACGGCGGCCGGTTGCAGCCCTTGCGCTGCCGCCTCGAACACCGGTTCGGCCTGGCCCGGGTCGACCAGCACGGCGCGGCCGTCCGCGGCGGCGATCGCCCAGATGTAATTATCCTGGAATGCGGGCAGGGCGATCAGTCGCATAGAATTGGCACCATGCCTGCCGCCCCATTCCCCCGTCAAGCCGCTGTCTCATCCTGGTTTGATACGGTGGTGGCGCAGCAACTGCTCCAGGCCGAGCAACCGCTGATCCTCGACGCCCTGCTCGGGCGCCCCGCGCAGCCCTGGTTGTGGCTGGCGCCGGTGCCGTTCGCGCCGCTGGCGCGCGAGCTGCCGGGGCGCGGCGTGCGCCTGCACCGCACCGCGCGCGGCTATGCCGGCGACTTGGTGTGCACGCTGCCGCTGCCGTTGCCGTCGGAGAGCGTCAACGCGATCGTGCTGCAGCACGTGCTGGGCGCCGACGCCGCGGCGCTGCTGGAGGAATGCGAGCGGGTGCTGCTGCCGGGCGGGCGGCTGTGGCTGTTCGCGCTGAACGCGATGAGTCCGTACCGGCTGCGCTGGCGCCGGCAGGGCCTGGTGGCGCGGCCGCCGGGCAGCTGGCGCGGACTGCTGGAGCAGGCCGGGCTGCCGTGCGTGGAGCACCTGCGCTATCTCGGGCCGGTCTGGCCGACCCGCGGCGGCGTCGGCTCGGCGACCTCCGGCGCGCCGCTGCGCGCGGTGTGCCTGCTGCAGGCGGAGAAGCGCACCGCCGCCGGCATCGGCCCCATTCCGCTGCGCGCGCCGGTCCGCTGGCGCGGCTCGGCCGCCTCCATCTGATTCCTGGACGTACATGAAGACTGTAGACATCCATACCGACGGCGCCTGCCTCGGCAATCCCGGCCCCGGCGGCTGGGCCGCGCTGCTGCGCTACAAGGGCCTGGAACGCGAGGTGGCCGGCGCCGAGGCGCACACCACCAACAACCGCATGGAGCTGATGGCCGCGATCATGGCGCTGGAGACGCTCAATGAGCCGTGCCAGATCGTGCTGCACACCGACTCGCAGTATGTGCGCCAGGGCATCACCGAATGGATGCCCGGCTGGGTGCGGCGGCAGTGGAAGACCGCCGGCGGCGATCCGGTCAAGAACCGCGACCTATGGGAGCGGCTGCATGCCGCCGCGCAGCGGCACACGATCGACTGGCGCTGGGTCAAGGGCCACAACGGCGACCCGGACAACGAGCGGGTGGACGTGCTGGCGCGCAACCAGGCGCTGCGGGTGCGCGCCGGCGGCGCCGCGGTCGCGTCCTGATCCTTTCCACGCCCCATCCTGCAGCGAGCGACATGCGTCAGATCATCCTCGATACCGAAACCACCGGCCTGGAATGGAAGAAGGGCAACCGCGTCGTCGAAATCGGCGCGGTGGAACTGCTCGAGCGGCGCCCGAGCGGGCGCAACTTCCACCGCTACCTGCGCCCGGACTGCGACTTCGAGCCCGGCGCGCAGGAAGTCACCGGCCTGACCCTGGAGTTCCTGGCCGACAAGCCGGAATTCCACGAGGTGGTGGACGAGTTCCTGGCGTTCATCGACGGCGCCGAACTGATCATCCACAACGCCTCGTTCGACCTGGGCTTCCTCGACTACGAACTGTCGCGGCTGGGCGCGACGTACGGGCGCATCCTCGACCGCGCCACGGTCGTCGATACGCTGCTGCTGGCGCGCGAGCGCTTCCCGGGCCAGCGCAATTCGCTGGACGCGCTGTGCAAGCGGCTGGGCGTGGACAACTCGCACCGGCAACTGCACGGCGCGCTGCTCGATGCGCAGATCCTCAGCGACGTCTACATCGCGCTGACTTCGGGCCAGGAAGAGATCGGCTTCGCCCTGGCCGACGACCGCGCCGGCGACCATGCCGGCGGCCAGCGCCCGGTGTTCGACATGGCGACGCTGCTGCCGCGGCCGCGGGTGCTGCCCACCGCCTCGGAACTGGAAGCGCACGAGGCGCGGCTGGAGAAGCTGCGCAAGAAGGCCGGGCGCGCGCTGTGGGACGCGGCCGAGCCGGTGCTGGCGGAGGCCGTGGCCGGCTGAGCGGTCGCGGCGCCGGCGGCGGCGCTCGCTGGCGCGCGCTGCGGGTTGCGTGATGGCGGTGCCGGCGCCGCGCTTGGCCGCAACACCGCGCAGGAGAGGGTCCGGTCAGCCTGCGCCGCGCGGCGCGGCCAGCATCGAAAAGGCGCGCTCGCGCAGCGGCGACCTGCGCAGGTCCGCGAAAACCGCGACGTGGGCGCGCCAGTGCCGCCAGGGTGGATGACCCGTCGCCGCAGCCGGCGACATCACCGCGCCGCTCGCGCAGCGCTGCGCCTCAGTGGCAGCGCACCAGGATCGCGGTGATGTTGTCCGAGCCGCCGCCGTCCAGCGCCGCAGCCACCAGCGTGTCCACGCATTCCTGCGCGCTGCAGTCGTCGTGGCCGAGGGTGGCGGCGATGCCGGGGTCGTCCACTTCCTCGGTCAGCCCATCGCTGCACAGCAGCAGCTGCATGCCCGGGCGCAGTTCGCCGGTCATCGTGGCCACGTTGAGATGCAGCGGATCGGTGACGCCCAGCGCCTGGGTGACCACGTTGCGGTGCGGGTGCGCGCGCGCCTGTTCGGCGGTCAGCGCGCCCTGGGCGATCAGTTCCTGCACGTAGCTGTGGTCCTGGCTGAGCTGGGCCAGCTTGCCGTCGCGCCACAGGTAGGCGCGGCTGTCGCCGACCCAGGCCACCTCGAAACGGTTGCCCTGCACGCGCGCGGCGACCACGGTGGTACCCATCGGCAAGCTGTCGTTGCGCCGGCGCGAGGCGCGGATGATCTCCTCGTCGGCGATGCGGATCGCCTGCGCCAGCGGCGTGCCGCCGCGCACCTCGCGGACGATGGCCTCGCGCGCCAGCGCGCTGGCGACCTCGCCGCAGGCATGGCCGCCCATGCCGTCGGCGACCAGCCACAGGCCGAGTTCGTTGTCGCCGTAATAGGTGTCCTCGTTGAGGTCGCGGCGCAGGCCGACGTGGGTGAGGTGTCCGAATTCGATCATTGCGCGCCCGCGGCTGGCCCGGCTTCCTGTCATTCAAACGGCATCATCGCGGTCGGGCGGACATCAGGCAATCGTCCGCGGCGGCGCAGGGCAGGCGGGGTTCATGGCGGGACAGGGGCGGCGCCATGCCGACGGGCGACGCGGCGCTTGTCCGCGCGCGGCGGGAACCGTATGATGCACGCCCCCGGTCCGCCGGGGACCACCCGGGAAGGTGGCAGAGCGGTTGAATGTACCTGACTCGAAATCAGGCAGGCGTTTATAGCGCCTCGGGGGTTCGAATCCCCCCCTTCCCGCCAGTTTCGCAGAAGGCCCCGTCAGGGGCCTTTTGTCTTTTCGAGAACCCGGCCGCAGCGCGCCGACACGGCTTTAAGGCCCGCCCGCTACACTTCCTTCCACCTATCGCTTGGATGTGCCCATGTCCGAAATTCTGGCCCCCGTTTCCTTCGGCGAACTGCTCGACAAGATCGCCATCCTGCAGATCAAGTCCGAGCGCATCGAGGATGCGGCCAAGCTGGCCAACGTGCGCACGGAACTGTCGGCGCTGGAGAAGATCTGGATGGCGCACCCGGCCGCCGGCGGCGACATCGCGCGCCTGCGCGCCGACCTCAAGGCGGTCAACGAGCGCCTGTGGGTGATCGAGGACGAGATCCGGGTCAAGGAGAAGGCGCAGGCCTTCGACGAGGAATTCATCAAGCTCGCGCGCAGCGTGTACTACGAGAACGACGAGCGCGCGCGGATCAAGAAGGAGATCAACCTGGCGCTGGGCTCCAGCTACGTGGAAGAGAAGTCCTACCAGGACTACCGCGGCACGCCGTAGGGCCACGGCCTGCCGGCGCGCCGCGCGGCGGCGCTACCTGCCGTGGTCGGCGCGGTAGCGCTCGAATGCGGCGATGGCGTCGTCCACGCCGATCAGCGCCATCACCGCGTCGAATTCGATCTTGCTGCCCCACTTCAGCTGCTCGGCCGGCTTGCCGAGGAACTTGCGCGCCGCCGCGTCGTACTTGTCCACGCAGTAGCGGATGTCCGAGTACGGGCCGCTGCGGCGCGGGTTGCTGGCCGCATGCAGGCCCAGCACCTTGCTGCCCACTGCGTTGGCGATGTGCATCGGGCCCGAGTCGGGAGTCATCACCAGCGCCGCGCGCTGCAACAGCGCCGGCAGCTGCTTGAGCGTGTCGCGGCCGACCAGGTCCAGGACCGGCGCGCGCATGGCCGCGACGATGGCGTCGGCGGTGCGGCGCTCCAGCTCGCTGCGCCCGCCGCACAGCACCACCCGCCAGCCCTGCGCGGCGGCATGGTCGGCGACCGCGGCGTAGCGGTCGGCGTACCAGTTGCGGCGCACATGGCTGGAGCAGGGCGAGATCAGCAGCGCCGGGCGGCCGTCGTCGGGCCATTGCGCGCGGGCCCAGGCGTGCGCGTCCTCGGGGATCGGCAGGTCCCAGCGCACCTCGGTCTGGCGCAGGCCCAGCGGCTCGCAGAAGCTGCCGATCGCATCGAGCACGTGGATGCCGGGGCGGTCGGGGATGCGTTCGTTGACGAACAGGCCGTGCAGGTCCTTGGAGCGGCTGCGGTCGTAGCCGATGCGGCGGCGCGCGCGCACGAACGCCGACAGCGCGTTGGCGCGCAGCGCCACCTGCATCTGCAGCAGCGCGTCGAAGCGCTGCGGCGGCAGTTCGCGGCGCAGCGCGCGCATGCCGGCCACGCCGCTGCGCTTGTCGTAGGCGTGGAACACCACCCCGGGCAGGCCGTCGAGCAGCTTGTGCCCGGCCTTGTCGATGATCCAGTGCAGCGGCGGCGCGGCGGGCCAGGCGCGCTGCAGGGTGCGCACCAGCGGCACCACGTGGGTCACGTCCCCCAGCGCCGACAGGCGCAACAGGCACAGCGAAGGGAGCGTTGCTGCCATGGTGTTGTTAGACTCGCTGAATGGTTGCATTCGACGCCACCGAAGCGCTGACGCCGTACCGCGAGGGCCGCGGCTATGGCGCCATTCTGTTCGACCGCCAACGACTGCGGCAAGCCGAGCCGGCGCTGTTCTCGGCCGCGCACTGGGCCGAGCGCGCGCGGCCGGTGGACGAGGGCGGCCGCGGCGGCGCCTGGTTCGTCGACGCCCCGTTCGGCGCCTGCGTGCTGCGCCAGTACAGGCGCGGCGGCCTGGCCGCCAAGGTGAGCCGCGACCGCTACCTGTGGTCCGGCGCCGACCGCACCCGCAGCTTCGCCGAGTTCCGGCTGATGCGCGCGCTGATCGCGCGCAAGCTGCCGGTGCCGCGGCCGCTGGCCGCCTGCTACCTGCGCCAGGGGCTGCGCTACCGCGCGGCGATCCTGATGGAGCGGCTGGAGGGCGTGCGCTCGCTGGCCGATCGCGCCCACGTCGCCGGCCGCGGCGCGCCGTGGGAGGAGGCCGGGCGGCTGATCGCGCGCTTCCACCGCGCCGGGCTGGACCATGCCGATCTCAACGCGCACAACATCCTGTTCGACGGCAACGGCCGCGGCTGGCTGATCGATTTCGACCGCGGCGTGCTGCGCATCCCGGCCACGCGCTGGCGCGAGCGCAACCTCAAGCGCCTGCACCGCTCGCTGCTGAAGCTGCGCGGCGAGCGCAGCGTCGACGAGGTCGACAAGGACTACGCGCGCCTGCGCCGCGCCTACGACCTGGCCTGGAACCGGGGCTACTGATGGCCTGGGCGCTGCGTTTCCAGGGCGTCGGCAACGCGTCGGCGGTGGAGCTGGGCTCGCCGATGGCCACCATCGAGCGCGACGGCGCGCCGTGGCTGACCATCGACTGCGGCGGCGAGGGCCTGAGCGCCTACCAGGCGCACTACCGGGCGATGCCGCAGGCGCTGTTCGTGACCCATGTGCACCTGGACCACGTGGCCGGGTTCGAGCGGCTGTTCGTGGACGCGTATTTCTCCGCGCGGCGCGGCAAGGTGCGGGTGTACGTGCCGGCGCCGGTGGTGCCGCTGCTGCACCGGCGGGTCGGCGACTACCCGAACGCGCTGGCCGAGGGCGGCGCCAACTTCTGGGACGCGTTCCAGCTGATCCCGGTCGGCGCGGCGTTCTGGCACGACGGGGTGCGGCTGGAAGTGTTCCCGGTGCGCCACCACTGGCCGGAAACCGCCTACGGGCTGCGCCTGCCGGGCGCGCTGGTGTGGAGCGGCGACACCCGGCCGATCCCGGAAATGCTGAGCCGTTACGCCGACGACGGCGAACTAGTCGCGCACGACTGCGGCCTTCACGGCAATCCGTCGCATACTGGCGTGGACGACCTGGAACGGGAATATCCCGCCGAGCTGCTGCAACGCACCATGCTGTACCACTATGCCAGCGCCGAAGATGCCGAGGCCCTGCGCGCACGCGGCCACCGCGTGGCGCGGCCGGGCGAATGCGTGGCCCTGGACGCGCCGCGCGCGCCGCAGGTGCCGGCGCCATGAGCGCGGTGCTGCGCCCGCCGTTGCCGCCGCTGCCGGCCACCCCGGTGGACCGCCTGGGGCGGCCGCTGCGCGACCTGCGCCTGTCGGTGATCGAGGCCTGCAACTTCCGCTGCGGCTACTGCATGCCGGCCGACAAGGTGCCCGACGACTACGGTTTCGATGCGGCCTCGCGGCTGTCGTTCGAGCAGCTCGAGACCCTGGTGCGCGCGTTCGTGCGCAACGGCGTCAGCAAGCTGCGCCTGACCGGCGGCGAGCCGCTGCTGCGCCGCGACCTGCCCGACCTGGTGCGGCGGCTGGCGCGCATCCCCGGCCTGGACGACCTGGCGATGACCACCAACGGCTCGCTGCTGGCGCGGCACGCGCAGGCCTTGCGCGAGGCCGGCTTGCGCCGGGTCACGGTGAGCCTGGACGCGATCGATCCGGCGACCTTCCGGCGCATGTCCGGCGGCCGCGGCGAGGTGGCGCAGGTGCTGGCCGGCATCGACGCGGCGGTGGCGGCCGGGCTGGGGCCGGTCAAGATCAACTGCGTGGTCCAGCGCGGCGTCAACGACGACCAGGTGCTGCCGCTGCTGGCGCATTTCCGCGGCAGCGGCCACGTGCTGCGCTTCATCGAGTACATGGACGTGGGCACCTGCAACGCCTGGCAGCGCGAGCGGGTGGTGCCGTCGGCCGAACTGCGCGAGCGCATCGCCGCGCGCTGGCCGCTGCGCGCGCTGGATCCGCACTATGCCGGCGAAGTCGCCGCGCGCCATGCCTTCGTCGACGGCGGCGGCGAGATCGGCTTCGTCAGCTCGGTCAGTGCGCCGTTCTGCGGCGATTGCCACCGCGCCCGGGTCTCGGCCGACGGCCAGCTCTATACCTGCCTGTTCGCCGCCGCCGGCACCGACCTGAAGCCGGCGCTGGGCGGCGGCGAGGACGCGCTGGCCGAGCGCGTGCAGGCGTTGTGGGGCCAGCGCGGCGATCGCTACAGCGAACTGCGCGGCGATGCGCGCGCGGCGCGCGGCAAGCACGTCGAGATGTTCCTGATCGGCGGATGAGCGGCATGGACGACGCCACCGCACAGCACGTGATCGCGCTGGAACTGAGCCTGCTGGACGCGTCGGTGCGCGCGTCGGCCGAACGCCTCGACCGCCTGCTCGACGACGCCTTCGTCGAGTTCGGCGCCTCCGGCCGGCGTTTCGGCAAGCGCGAGGTGCTGGCCGAACTGCCGGGCGCGTCCCAGGTCCGCCATCGTGCCAGCGACATGCAGGCGCGGTGGCTGGCGCCGGACCTGCTGCACCTGACCTATCGCAGCGAGCGCAGCGGCGACGGTGGCCACCATTGCGCATTGCGCAGTTCGCTGTGGCGGCGCCGCGACGATCGCTGGCGGATGCTGTTCCACCAGGGCACGCCCAGCGTCGCCGACGCATGAGATTCCAGCCGTGGGAGCGGCATCGCAACGCATGAACAAGAACGTGGCCAAGCAGGCGCCGCCGGCGCTGACCCATCTCGACCCGCAGGGCGTGCCGACGATGGTCGACGTCTCGGCTAAGGCGGTCACCGCGCGCGTCGCCGTGGCCGAGGCATGCGTGCGCTTTCCCGCCGCGGTGGCCGCGCAACTGCGCGCCGACGCGCTGCGCAGCGCCAAGGGCGGCATCGTCGACACCGCGGTGATCGCCGGCACCATGGCGGTCAAGCGCACCCACGAGCTGATCCCGTTCTGCCATCCGCTGCCGATCGACGGCTGCCGCTTCGCGATCGACTGGGCCTCGGCGCAGGTGCTGCGCATCGAATGCACGGTGCGCACCGTGCACCGCACCGGCGTGGAGATGGAGGCGCTGACCGGCGCCAGCGTCGCCGCGCTGACCGTCTACGACATGTGCAAGGCGCTGACCCACGCGATGACGATCGGCCCGGTGCGGCTGCTCGGCAAGCGCGGCGGCAAGCGCGACGTCGGGAGTGCGGCATGAGCGCGCGGGTGACCGTGCTGTATTTCGCCAGCCTGCGCGAGGCGGCCGGCATCGAGCGCGAGCAGGTGCACAGCGCGGCCGCCGACCTGCGCGCGCTGTACGCCGAACTGGACGCGCGGCACGGCCTGCGCTGGCCGTCGCAGCGCCTGCGCGTGGCCGTGGACGGCGCCTTCGTGGGCTGGGACGCGCCGCTGCGCGATGGCAGCGAAGTGGTGTTCATCCCGCCGGTCTCGGGAGGCTGAGCGATGTCCATGCCGCAGCGTTTCCACCTGGCCGACAGCGCCCTGGACATCGCCGCGCTGCGCGCGCCGCTGGCGCATGCGCAGGCCGGCGCCTATGCCAGCTTCGAAGGCTGGGTGCGCGACCACAACGACGGCCGCGCGGTCGACGGTCTACGCTACGAAGCCTACGCGGCGCTGGCCGAGGCCGAGGGCCGGCGCATCGCCGACGAAGCCCTGGCCCGCTTCGACATCCTCGACCTGCGCTGCGTGCACCGTGTGGGCGACCTGGCGATCGGCGACCTGGCGGTGTGGGTCGGCGTGGTCGCCGCGCACCGCGGCGCGGCGTTCGACGCCTGCCGCTACGTCATCGACGAGGTCAAGGCGCGCGTGCCGATCTGGAAGCACGAGCGCTATCGCGAGGGCGATGCGGGCTGGCTGCATCCGGAGACGTAGCGTTGGCCCGGATGCTGGGCATCAGCGGGAGCGCCGATTCCGCGTGGCGATGATGTGACGTCGAAAGGCAAAGCGCGTGCGACAAGCGCACGCATTGGCCGATGCGGCGGTGCTTCAGGGAGATTAGGGTGGCGACCCCGCCGGCTGACCTCGGCGCCCGCGTCGATCGATACCGTTGCTGCCTTCCGGCCCTGGCGGGGTTTTCGACCTAGCGTCGCGAGGGGCCGACGGGGCCACCATAGAGACGAAACCGCGCCAGCGGCGCGGTCTTTCCCATCGAGTTCTTGCGCCGGCGGCGAAGGAACCCTGCGAGGGAAGCGCAATTCGAATCTGGCGGAGAGAGGGGGATTCGAACCCCCGAAGCGCGGTTTAGACGCTTACACACTTTCCAGGCGTGCTCCTTCAACCACTCGGACACCTCTCCGGGCCTGCCGGCGCGACTAGCCGACGGCAGGGGCGGGATTCTAGCCGTCGCGGGCGCCGTTAACAAGGCGAGGGGTCTGCCGGGACGGGAACTTGCCGGCCCGCGCCCGGTCCCGATCGCGAAAAAGCGCCGGCCCGTCGGCGCCCGGCCCGGCGGCGGGCGGTCACCGCCGGCCGCGGCCGCTGAACGATCAGGATGGCCCGGCGTGGCACAATGGCGGTTCAGATGAAGACGGTTGCCTGATGTCCTATCTCGTTCTCGCCCGCAAGTGGCGCCCCAAGCGTTTTGCCGAGCTGGTGGGGCAGGAGCACGTGGTCCGCGCGCTCAGCAATGCGCTGGACAGCGGGCGCGTGCACCATGCGTTCCTGTTCACCGGCACCCGCGGCGTCGGCAAGACCACCATCGCGCGCATCTTCGCCAAGTCGCTGAACTGCGAGCAGGGCACCAGCGCCGATCCGTGCGGGCAGTGCCCGGCGTGCCTGGACATCGACGCCGGCCGCTACATCGACCTGCTGGAGATCGACGCCGCGTCCAACACCGGCGTGGACGACGTGCGCGAGGTGATCGAGAACGCGCAGTACATGCCCTCGCGCGGCAAGTTCAAGGTGTACCTGATCGACGAGGTGCACATGCTGTCCAAGGCCGCGTTCAACGCGCTGCTGAAGACGCTGGAGGAGCCGCCGGAGCACGTGAAGTTCCTGCTCGCCACCACCGACCCGCAGAAGCTGCCGGTGACGGTGCTGTCGCGCTGCCTGCAGTTCAACCTCAAGCGCCTGGACGAGGAGCAGATCCAGGGGCAGATGACCAAGATCCTGGCCGCCGAGCAAATCGAGGTCGATGCCTCGGCGATCGTGCAGCTGGCCAAGGCCGCCGACGGCAGCCTGCGCGACGGCCTGTCGCTGCTCGACCAGGCCATCGCCTACGCCGGCGGCGCGCTGCGCGACGACGTGGTGCGGGCGATGCTGGGCACGGTCGACCGCACCCAGGTCGGGGCGATGCTGGAGGCGCTGGCCGATGGCGACGGGCAGCGGCTGCTGCAGGTGGTCGCGGCGCTGGCCGAGTTCTCGCCGGACTGGGGCGGGGTGCTGGAGGCGCTGGCCGAGGCGCTGCACCGGATCCAGGTGCGGCAGCTGGTGCCTGGCGCGGCCGCGGCCGCTCTCGACGGCCTGGACCCGGCGCCGTTCGCCGAGCGCCTGCGCCCGGAGATCGTGCAGCTGTGGTACCAGATGGCGCTGAACGGGCGCCGCGACCTGTACCTGGCGCCGAGCCCGCGCGCCGGGTTCGAGATGGCGGTGCTGCGCATGCTGGCGTTCCGTCCGGCCGGCGCGGCGGCGTTGCCGGCCGCGTCCGGGCCGGGCACGACGGCGCAAGGCCGCACGCCTGCCGCGCCGGTGGCCGCGACACCGGCCGCCGCGGCCGCACCCGCCGCCGCGCCGTCCGTCGCCACGGTGGCGGCCCCGGCCGCACCGATGATGGCGCCGATACCGGCTGCCGCCAGGCCGGCACCCGCGCCGGCGCCGGCCGCTGCCGCGGTGCTGGACCCGCCATGGGAGACCGCGGCTCCGGCACCTGCGCAGCCGGTGCCGGCGGCGCATGCCGCGCCGTCCGCGTCCGCCCCCATGCCCACGGCCGAGCCGGAAATGGCGATGGTGCCGCCGCTCGCGGACGCTGTGCGCACGCCGCCCGGAAACGGCGCGCCGCGCGCGCTGCACGCGGCCGAGGACTGGCTGGAACTGGTCGCCGATTGCGGCCTGACCGGGCCGTCGCGGCAGCTCGCCGCCAACGCGGCCTTCGTCAGCCATGCCGACGGCGTGCTGCGGCTGTCGCTGTCGCCGGGCTTCGAATACCTGCAGTCCGAACGCTCGCTCGGCGAACTGGCGACGGCGCTGGCCGATGCGCTGGGCAGCAAGCCGAAGATCGTGATCGAAAGCGGCATCGCGGTCGATGCCGAAACCCTGCACGAGCGCTCGCACCGGCAACGCGGCGAGCGCCAGAACGCGGCCGAGACTGCGTTCATGCGCGACCCGGCGGTGCAAGCGCTGATCCAGCAGCAAGGCGCGCGGGTCGTCCCCGATTCCATCCGCCCTTACGAAGAGTAGAACGCATGCGTGGCAACATCGCCCAATTGATGCAACAGGCGCAGAAGATGCAGGAAAACCTGCAGCGCGCGCAGGAAGAACTGGCCCAGCTGGAAGTCACCGGCACCGCCGGCGGCGGCATGGTCAGCGTGACCCTGACCGGCGCCAAGGAGTGCCGCAAGGTGCGGATCGACCCGAGCATCCTCTCCGACCAGGAGATGGCCGAGGACCTGATCGCCGCCGCCTTCAACGACGCGTCCAACAAGATCGATGCCGAATCCAAGCAGCGCATGGGCTCGGCCACGGCCGGCATGCAGCTGCCGCCGGGCATGAAGCTGCCGTTCTGAGGAGCCGGGATTCGGGATTCGGGATTGGGGATCGCAACAGCGAGGCCGCTTCTTCCGAATCCCCAATCCCCAATCCCGAATTCCCGTCCCATGTCTTCCCTGCTCGAACAACTGATCGACGCCTTCCGCGTGTTGCCGGGGGTGGGCCAGAAGACCGCGCAGCGGATGGCCTACCACGTGCTCGAGCGCGAGCGCGAGGGCGGGCAGCGCCTGGCCGAGGCCTTGCGCGAGGCGATCGAGCGCGTCGGCCATTGCGTGCAGTGCCGCGACTTCAGCGAGACCGAAACCTGCGCGATCTGCGCCAGCGCCGGCCGCGACCGCCAGCAGCTGTGCGCGGTGGAGTCGCCGGCCGACCGCCTGGCGATCGAGCACGCCACCGGCTACCGCGGGCTGTACTTCATCCTGCAGGGCCGGCTGTCGCCGCTGGACGGGGTTGGCCCGCGCGAGCTGGGTCTGGACCGGCTCGGCGCGCGCCTGGCGCAGGGCGAGATCGCCGAGCTGATCATCGCCACCAATTCCACCGTCGAGGGCGAGGCCACCGCGCACTACCTGGCGCAGCTGGCGCGCCGCCACGGGGTGCGCCCGAGCCGGCTGGCGCAGGGCCTGCCGCTGGGCGGGGAACTGGAGTACGTCGACCGCGGCACGCTGTCGCATGCGTTCGGCAGCCGCAACGAGGTACCGCAGGGCGGCGCGGGCGAGTAACGGCCTGCGCGCGCCGAATCGGCTATAACGGCTGCCTCTTTCCGCTCTGCGTACCGGCCCCATGGACACCATCTTCGGCAAGATCATCCGTCGCGAAATCCCCGCCAGCATCGTCTACGAGGACGAGGCGGTGCTCGGCTTCAAGGACATCGCGCCGCAGGCGCCGGTGCATGTGCTGTTCATTCCCAAGCAGGTGGAGATCCCCACCCTCGACGACCTGGCGCCGGAGCAGGCGACGCTGGTCGGCAGGCTGGTGCTGGCCGCGGCGGCGTACGCGCGCGAACAGGGCCTGGCGCAGGACGGTTACCGGGTGGTGATGAACTGCCGCGAGCATGCCGGGCAGACCGTGTTCCATCTGCACCTGCACCTGCTGGCCGGGGCGCCGCTGGGCCGGTTCGGCACGCCCTGATCGTCGGCCTGGGCCGCCGCCGCGGGCGATCTGCCGCGGCACTGCCGGCCAAACGGAAAACGCCGCTTTTCAGCGGCGTTTTCTTCTCCATCATCGCACAAGGCGTGCGGCCCCGCGGGCTTACCACCAGCCGCGGCCGCCCCAGCCCCAGCGCGGGCCCCACGGATCCCACGGGCCCCAGGGGCCATAGGGGTAGGCGGGCACCACCTCGACCTGGCGCACCACCGGCCACAGGTAGACCACGTCGGCGTCGATCTTCGGCAGGCGGTAGTCGTACTCGCCGATGCGGGTGCTCTCGTAGCCGGAGACGTGGCCGATGAAGGTCACCTCGCGGCCGGGCTCGAACACCGCCGGGTCGTAGAAGCCGGCGCGGCAGGCGACGAAGCGGCCGTCGCTGGCGTCGGCCGAGTCGCTGTCCGGGCGGCCGCTGGCGCTCAACGGCCGTCCCAGCATCTGGAAGCAGGTGGCGCCCTGGCCGGGCTTGGTCTGGATGATCTTGCCGCCCCAGCGCACCGCGGCGCCGACCTGCTGGCCGGTGACCGAATCGCGCGGGGTGACGGTGGCGAACTGGCCTTGCAACGGCTTGGGCGCGGTCGCGCAGGCGCCCAGGGCGAGAACGGCCATGAGGGGGAACAGCAGTCGGATCTTCATCGAGATGCTCCGGTATGCGGACGGTGCCTGCGCAGGTCGCGCAACAATGAAGCGCTGTCCGAATCCGCGCCAGCGTAGCGCGAATCGGCGAAACGTTGGCTGAGCGAAAGCAACGCGTTTGCCTCCATCACCTGCTGTACACGCGCCGCCCACGCCAGCGCCGGTTCGTGCGGTTCGCGGCCCAGGCCGAGCCGCGCGTAGCGCCGGCCCAGCCGCCGCCAGGCGCGCAGCAGCGGGTCCCGCTCGCGTTCGCCGCGGGCCAGCAGCCAGGCCATCCAGCCCAGCACCAGCGCGGCGAAGCCGGCGAACAGCGCGACCAGCTGCGCCGGCTCCAGCTTGGCGATGCCCAGGCCGCTCAGCAGCCGCTGCTGGCGGTTGGCGTCGAAGGACAGCACCAGGTCGTTCCAGCCGCGCCGCAGCCAGTCGCCGACGTCGCGCAGCCGCCAGTCGGCGCTGCCGCCCTGTGCGCCGGCGCCGCTGCCGAGGCGGTCTTCCAGGGTGTCGTAGATGCGTTCCGGGGCGACCGCGGCGGTCGGGTCCACGCGCACCCAGCCGCGCTGCGGCAGCCACACCTCGGCCCAGGCGTGGGCGTCCATGCGCCGCACCACCCAGTAGTCGCCGAACGGATTGCGGGAGCCGCCGGCATAGCCGGTGACCACGCGCGCGGGGATGCCGGCGCCGCGCATCAGCACCACGAAGGCGGAGCTGAAGTGCTGGCAGAAGCCGGCCTTGTACTGGAACAGGAACTCGTCCACGCCGTCGCGGCCGGACAGCGGCGTTTCCAGGGTGTAGGCGAAGTCGCGGCGGATCCACTGCAGCGCGCGCGCCACGATCGCCGCATCGTCGGCGCCAGCCTCTTGCCGCCACTGCCGGGCCAGGGCCAGGGTGCGCGGGTTGTAGCCCGGCGGCAGCGCCAGCGCGCGCTGGCGCTGGGCCGGCGCCAGCGCGGTCTCGAAGCGCAGCGGCGGCGCCGAGCGCAGCCGCCAGCGGCTCAGCGCGCTGAGCGGGCGCTCGCTGTGCAGCACGTAGTCGGCGGAGACGCGGGTGCCGTCGGGCGCCTGCAGCGGCAGGTCCAGCGCGACCAGCTGGCGGCGGTCGGTCGGCTCGACTTCGATCTGGTAGTCCCAGGCGGCCGCGCCGTGCTGCACCGGCGGGGCCGGCAGGTACTCGTTGCCGCGCTGCGCGCGCCAGGTGCCGCCGTCGAAATCCCACAGCACCGGCCCGCGCCAGTAGCGCTGCGCCGGCGGCGGCACGCGGCCGAAGAACTGCACGCGCAGCGCCGGGGTGTCGTCGGCCATCAGGTCCAGCCACTGGCCGGGGCTCATCGTGTCCGCCAGGCCGGGCCGCGCCAGGGCGCGTTCGGGCACGCCCCACAGCGGCGAGCCCAGCCGCGGGAACAGCCAGAACGCGGCCAGCGCCAGCGGCAGGCCCAGCGCCAGCAAGCGGCCGACGCCGCGCAGCTGGCCGCGCAGCGGGGGGCCGCCGCTGTGTCCTTCCTGGTCGGCCAGGCGCTGCATGCACAGCAGCGCGGCGATCACCGCGGCCAGCGCCAGCGCCATCGTCGCCGGGCCCTGGTCCAGCAGGAACGCGGCGAACGGCGCGAACAGGGCGAAGCCGAGCAGGCTGCGCGCGTCGCGCAGCGTCTTCAGTTCCGACGGCTTGATCGCCAGCATCGCCGCGAGCATCGCGCAGCCGGTGTCGCGGCCGAAGCGCATGCCGACCTGCCAGTAGATCGCCGCCAGCATCGCCGCCACCAGCAGCAGGCGCAGCGCCGCCGGCAGCGGCCGCCATGCCGAACTGGCGCCGACCAGCAGCGCGGCCAGCGCGAACACCAGCGCCAGCGTCGCTGGCAATTGCAGCAGCAGCGGCAGCAGCGCCAGCAGGCCGGCGCCGAGCGCCCAGTGGCGGCTGGCCCTGCTCAGCGCGGGCGAGCGCGGCTCAGCCATGCGGCAGCAGCGCCAACGCGCGCAGGCACTGGTGCCGGTGCTGCGGGCCGCGGCCCGGGCCCAGCGGCGGCTGTCCCGGCAGCAGCAGGCGATAGCGGCGGCCGTCGCGTTCGGCCTCGTCGACCCAGCGCGCCAGCCGCGCGATGCGGCGTTCGTAGGGCAGCGTCGGCAGCGTGCGCCAGTCCAGCACCACGTCCACGCCGATCGGGCGTTCGTACTCGCGCACCAGCAGGGTGTCGCGGCGCGCGGAGTGCTTCCAGGAGATCGCGCGCGGCGCATCGCCGGCGCGGTACGGGCGCAGTTGGTGCAGTTCCTCGCCCAGCGCATGCAGGCGGGTCTGGGTCGGGGTGCCGTCGCCGGAGGGCAATGGCGGCCCGTCGCGTTCCGGTTGCGGGTAGACCAACAGCGGCGTGTCGGGCCAGTACCAGGCCCAGGCGCGCAGCAGGCCCAGCGGCTGGGTGGTGGACACGTGGATGCGCTGCAGGTCCAGCCAGCCGCGGCGTTCGGTGGGCAGGTCGAGGTCGGCTTCGGTGACGCCGCCGCCGTGCAGGTCCAGGTAGGTGTGGCGGCCGCCATGGGCCACGCGCAGGCCGCGCCGGGATCGGGCGTCGCCGGCCGCCAGCGCCAGGCGCAGCCGCAGCGGCGTGCCGGCCGCGACCGGCTCGGCCGACAGCGCGTCCAGGCGCAGGCCCGACAGCTGCAGGTGGGCCGCGATCGCGCTGGCCATCGCGGCCGCGCCCAGCAGCATCGCCAGCAGCAGGGCGGGGTTGTTGTTGTAGTTCAGCGCGCCGAGCAGCATCGCGCCGAGCAGCAGCGCCAGGAAGCCGCCGAACGCGGTGGGCAGGATGTAGATCCGGCGCCGGTCCAGCCGCACCGGCAGCGGCTCGGGATCGCGCGGCCGCGCCAGCCGTGCCAGCGCCTGCCGCCACTCGCGCAGCCGGGCGCGCACCGGCGTCAGTCCACCGCCACGCTGTGCAGGATCGCCTTGGCCAGCGCCGGCCCGGAGGCCGATTCCTGTTCGGCCACCAGCCGGTGTTCGGCCACCGCCACGAACAGCGCCTGCACGTCCTCCGGCAGCGCATGCGCGCGGCCGAGCAGCAGCGCGTGCGCCTTGGCCGCGCGCAGCAGCGCGATGCCGGCGCGCGGCGACAGGCCCACGCGCACGCCCGGATGCTGGCGGCTGCGCGCCAGCAGCGCCTGCACGTAGCCGACCAGCGCGTCGCTGGCGTGGACCTGGTCCACGGCGTGGCGCAGCGTGGCCATGTCGGCATCGCCGAGCAGCGGCCGCGCCTGCGCGATCAGGTCGCGGCGGTCGCTGCCGCTGAGCAGCGCGCGTTCGGACTCGGCGTTGGGATAGCCCAGCGCCAGCCGCAGCAGGAACCGGTCCAGCTGCGAATCGGGCAACGGGAAGGTGCCCGACAGGTCCACCGGATTCTGCGTGGCGATGACGAAGAACGGCGCAGGCAGCGGATGGGTGGTGCCGTCCAGCGTCACCTGCTGTTCGGCCATCGCTTCCAGCAGCGCGCTCTGCGTGCGCGGCGGCGCGCGGTTGATCTCGTCGGCGAGCAGCACGTGGGTGAACACCGGGCCGGGATGGAACTGGAACTGGCGCGACTGCGCGTCGTACACCGACACGCCGAGCACGTCGGCCGGCAGCAGGTCGGAGGTGAACTGCACGCGCTGGAAGCTCAGCCCCAGGCTTGCGGCCAGCGCATGCGCCAGGGTGGTCTTGCCCAGTCCGGGCAGGTCCTCGATCAGCAGATGTCCGCCGGACAACAGCGCGACAAAGGCCATGCGTACCTGCTGCGGCTTGCCCAGGACCAGCGCATTGACCTGCTGCTGGGCCTGCGCGAGCGCCTCGCGCAGCGTATCGGTTAGCATTTCCGGCAAGCGGGGCGGAGTAGGCATCGCATTCTCGCAACGGGTTTAGGGGAGTCTAAAGGCAATGCAAGGCGAACAACGTGCACGCAGCACCTTCCTGGTGTTGTGGACGCTGGTCACCGCGGCCAAGCTGCTGGCGGCCGCGCGCCTGCCGTTGTTCGTCGACGAGGCGTTCTACTGGCAGGAAGGCCAGCACCTGGCCGCGGCCTACTCGGACCTGCCCGGGCTGACCGCCTGGCTGGCGCGGCTGGGCGTGGCCCTCGGCGGCGACCACCTGCTGGCGCTGCGCGCGCCGTTCCTGCTGATGTCGGCGCTGATGCCGTGGCTGATCGCGCGCATCGCCACGCGCTGGTTCGGCGCGGTCGCCGGCTGGCGCGCCGGCAGCCTGACCCTGCTGATGCCGCTGTCGGGCACGCTCGGCATCCTGGCCCTGCCGGACGTGCCGATGGCGCTGGCGACGATCCTGTGCATGGACGCCAGCGCGCGGCTGCTGCGCCAGGTCGAGGCGATGAGCGCGGTGGAACTGGCGCTGGGCCTGACCCTGGGCGCGCTGAGCCACTACCGCTTCGCCGGGGTGATCGGAGTCGGCGCGATCGCGCTGCTGCTGATCCCGCAGGGCCGGCGCATGCTGCGCGATCCGCAGGTGTGGGTGGCGCTGGCGATGGGCATCGTCGCCTGGCTGCCGTTGCTGGCCTGGAATGCCGACAACGGCGAGGCCGGGGTCAGGTTCCAGCTGATCGACCGGCATCCGTGGAGCTTCCAGCCCGCCGGCATCGCCTTCGTGCTGATCCAGGGCCTGCTGGTCACCCCGCTGCTGGCGGTGGCGATGTGGAAGGTGGCGCTGGTGGCCACGCGCGGCGGCGGCAGCGGCGGCGCGCGCGTGCAGTGGCGCTACTTCGGTCTGCTCGGTGGGGTGTCCACGCTGGGCATCTTCCTCTTCGGTTTCTTCACCGATGCCGAGCGCATCAGTTTCCATTGGCCGCTGCCGGGCTACCTGGCGCTGCTGATCGCCGCGCCGGTGATCCTCAACGGCTGGCCGAAGCGGCTGCGCCGCGCGACCTGGCTGCTGACCGGGATCGGCCTGGTCGGCGCGTTCGGCTACTACCTGGCGGTGTCGGTACCCTCGGTGCGCGAACATGCCGCCGGCGACAAGTACTACCCGCGCAACTTCGCCGGCTGGCAGCCGCTGGCCTCGGCGGTGCGCCGCGAACTGGCGACGATGCCGGCCGGCACCCAGGTGCTGGCCGACAACTTCAAGGTCGGCGCCGAACTCGGTTTCGAACTGGGCGATGCCGACATCCAGGTGCTGCCGCATCCGTTGAACGACAAGCACGGGCGCAGCGCGCAGCTGCGCCAGTGGGGCCTGCTCAGCGACGGCCGCCGCGACGGGCCGCGGCTGCTGGTGCTCTCGCCCAGCGACATGAAGTACCGGCTGCTGCTGCAGCGCTACCACGCGGTGTGCGACCTGGTCGGCCCGCTGCCGCCGCCGCAGGTGGTGTCCAGCGACCACGGCAGCCAGCGCTTCCTGCTGTTCGCGCTGCCGGCGCAGCGCCTGGCCGGCCCGTGCACGACGCCGGCGATGGCCTGGTTCGACACGCCCGCCGTGGGCGCCACGCTGGCGCGCCATTTCGAGGTGTCCGGCTGGGCGTTCAAGGACGGCGTGGGCATCGCCCGGGTGGAGGTGCTGCTCGACGGCAAGGTCGCCGCGCAGGCGCGCTACGGCGAGCCCTACGACATCACCGCGTTCTGGAAGATCTCCACCGATCCGGGCCATCCGCGGGTCGGCTTCCGCGCCGAACTGGACGCCAGCGCGTTGGCGCCGGGCACGCATTGGCTCGGCCTGCGCCTGCACGGCCGCGACGGCAGCGTCGAGGATTGGTGGGAGCAGCCGATCGAACTGCGCCGCCGCTGAGATAGCATGGCGCGCCTTTCCACGCCCGTCGCGCAGGACCGCACGCCGCCCATGCCCAGCCTTTCCTCCGCCCACGACGCGGCCATGCCGCGGATCGCGGTGCTGGTTCCCTGCCACAACGAAGCGGCCACGATCGGCCGGGTGGTCGCCGATTTCGCCGCGCAGCTGCCGTCCGCCAGCATCCACGTGTTCGACAACAACTCCAGCGACGCCACCATCGAGCGCGCGCGCGCGGCCGGCGCGCAGGTGCGGCAGGTCGCGCTGCAGGGCAAGGGCAACGTGGTGCGGCGCCTGTTCGCCGACGTCGAGGCCGACGTGTACGTGCTGGTCGACGGCGATGCGACCTACGACGCGGCGATGGCGCCGGCGCTGGTTGCGCGGCTGCTGCGCGACGGGCTGGACATGGTGGTCGGCGCGCGGCGCAGCGACGAGGCCGCCGCCTATCGCGCCGGACACCGCGTCGGCAACGTGCTGCTGACCCGCTGCGTGGGCTTCCTGTTCGGGCGCAGCTTCGACGACATGCTGTCCGGCTACCGGGTGTTCTCGCGCCGCTACGTGAAGTCGTTTCCGGCGCACGCCGCCGGCTTCGAGACCGAGACCGAACTGGCGGTGCACGCGCTGCAGCTGCGCATGCCGGTGGCGGAAGTGGCCACCGCCTACGGCGCGCGGCCGCAGGGCTCGCAGAGCAAGCTGCGCACCTGGCACGACGGCACCCGGATCCTGCTGACCATCCTGCGCCTGTTCAAGGCCGAGCGGCCGCTGCTGTTCTTCTCGCTGGGCTTCGGCGCCTGCGTGCTGCTGGCGCTGGGCCTGGCGGTGCCGCTGGTGCTCACCTACCTGCACACCGGCCTGGTGCCGCGCTTCCCGACCGCGATCCTGTGTTCGGCGCTGGTGCTGCTCGGCTTCTTGCTGCTGGCCTGCGGGCTGATCCTGGACACGGTCACCCGCGGCCGGGTCGAGGCCAAGCGCCTGGCCTATCTGGCGGTCCCCGCGCTGCCGTTGCCGCCGTCGCCGTCGCCGGCGCACGCCGCGGCAGCGCTTGCCGACACGCCATGAGCGCGGCCATCGCGGCATCGCCGCGCCCGAACCGCCGCCAGCGCCTGCTGCGCGCGCTGCACCGCCGCTTCGCCTTCCACAGCCGCGGCAACGTGATCGCCGCGGGCGTCGCCGCCGCGCTGCTCGGCGGCCTGCTGGCGCTGCTGCTGGGCCAGGACGCCAACTGGGACCTGCGCAACTACCACCTGTACAACGGCTATGCCGCATTGCACGGCCGGCTCGGCGTGGACCTGGCGCCGTCGCAGTTGCAGAGCTACTTCAATCCGCTGCTGGACGTGCTGCACTACGCGCTGATGACCGGCCTGCCGGCGCCGCTGGCCGGGTTCGCGATGGGCGCGCTGCATGCGCTGGCGTTCCTGCTGCTGGCCGGGATCGTCTGGGAAGTGCTGGACCCGCGCCTGGACCGCGCGCGGCTGGCGCCGTGGCTGGCCCTGGCCGGCATGTGCAGCGCCGCGTTCCTGTCCGAGTTCGCCGGCACCATGGCCGACAACACCAGCGCGCTGCCGGTGCTGGGTGCGCTGCTGGCCGCGCTGCACGCGCAGCGCCGGCAACGGGCGGCCGGGCAGGGCGTGGCGATCGCGTGGTGGGCGCTGGCCGGCGCGTTGCTGGGCCTGGCGGTGGCCTGCAAGCTGACCAATGCGCTGTACGCGCTGGCCCTGGGCGTGGCGGCGCTGGTCGCCGGCGGCCGCGCGCGGCAGCGCGTCGGCGGCGCCGCGGTGCTGACCGCGGCCACCGTGCTCGGCTTCGCGATCCTGGCCGGGCCATGGCTGCTGGGCGTGTGGAAGACCTTCGGCAACCCGCTGTTCCCGCAGTTCAACAGCCATTTCCTGGCGCCGCTGGCACAGCCGGTGGCGCTCAGCGATACGCGCTGGCTGCCGAAGGGCTGGCTGCAGTGGCTGAGCTGGCCGCTGCACTTCTCGTTCGCGCCGAACCGGGTCAGCGAGGTCGCCCTGCGGCAGATCGTCTGGCCGCTGCTGTACCTGCTGGGGCTGGCGGCGCTGCTGCTGGCCGCGCTGCGCCGGCCGCGCCGGCCCGCGGCGGCCAGCGACGTGGCCGCGCCGGCGTGGCGCGCGCTGCTGGTGTTCTTCGTGGTCGCCTACCTGGCCTGGCAATCGGTGTTCAGCATCCAGCGCTACCTGGTGGTGCCGGAGCTGCTGGCGCCGCTGGTGCTGTGGGTCGGGCTGCGGCGGCTGCTGCCGGCCCGCATCGCGGCGCCGGCGGCACGATGGACCCTGATCGCCTGCGCGCTGGTCGCGCTGGCCGGCTGCGGCGACTGGGGCCACGAACGCTGGGCGCGTACGGCGTTCCGGGTGCAGGCGCCGGCCCTGCCGCAGCCGGCGCGCAGCCTGGTGCTGCTGGTCGGCGACGCGCCGCAGTCGTGGCGGATCCCGTTCCTGCCGGCGCAGGCGGCGTATGCGTCGGTGGCGTCCAATTTCCCCGAATCGCCGGCCTACGCGGCGCGCGTGCGGGCGATGCTGGCCGAACGCGGCCAGGGCTATGCGCTGCTGCCGGCGACGGTGGACCGCAATGCCGAGCGGCTGCTGCGGCTCAATGCGCTGGCCGCGCGGCTGGGCCTGGACCGGGGACCGGAGTGCCGGCTGATGCGGCGGCTGGCGCGCAAGCCGGTACGCGCGGCGCTGGCCGAGCATGCCGGGCGTTGCCGGTGGACCATGCTGCCGGAACGGGCCATCGACATCGCCGCCGGCGACCGCCAGGCGCTGGCGCTGGCCGACCAGCAACTGGCGCGCTACGGCCTGATGCTGCAGCCGGGGACGTGCGCGGTCCACGACGCGTGGGTCGGGCAGGCGCGGTTCCCGTACCAGTGGTGCCGGGTCGGCCGGCGCTGATGCGCGCCGGCGGGCCCTAGGGCAGTACGTAGCCGGCCTCGCGCAGCAGCCCGGCCAACGCGATCAGCGGCAGCCCGACCAGGGCGGTCGGGTCCCGGCTGTGGATCGCGCTGAACAGGCTGATGCCCAGGCCCTCGCACTTGAAGCTGCCGGCGCAGTCCAGCGGCTGTTCGGCGGCGACGTAGCGGGCGATCTCCTCGGCCTGCAGGTCGCGAAAGCGCACCTCGGTCAGGTCGCAGGCCTGCAGCGCGCGCGCGCCGTGCAGCAGGCACACCGCGGTATGGAAGCGCACGCTGCGCCCGGACATCGCCGCCAGCTGCGCCTGTGCCGCGGCGGCATGGCCGGGCTTGCCCAGCGGCTGGCCGTCCAGCTCGGCGACCTGGTCCGAGCCGATCACCCAGGCATCGGCCGCGCCGGCCGCCACCGCGGCGGCCTTGGCCAACGCCAGGCGCTGCGCCAGCGCCAGCGGCGCCTCGCCCGGCAGCGGGGTCTCCTCGACCTGCGGGCGGGCGCTGTCGAAGGGCAGGCGCAGGCGCTGCAGCAGCTCGCGGCGATAGACGGAGGTGGAGGCCAGGATCAGGCGCGGCATCGGCGGACGGCAGGGCGGCGGGGAGGCCGGGGCCGGCAGTCTGCGGCGGCGGGTTCGGCCGGGCAAGCCGGGCGCCGGGCGCGCAGAATGGGGAGGACGGCAGGATGCAGGGACGGGTTTGACAGCGCCCCCGCCAGTCCTTAACATTCTGCGGCTTATGTCCGCGAACGTGCCCGAACTGTTGGATGCCTGGCGGATGGTCGCAGCGCGCAGGGTCTTCGAAGACCGCCTGCCGCTCTCGGCGATGACCCGTCTGCAAGGCAGCCTGGCCGATACCGAAGGCGAATGCCGCTACACGATGGAATTCGGCCGCGACGCTGTACTGCAAGTGTCCTACGTCGAACTGACGCTCGAAACCGCGCTGCCGCTGATCTGTCAGCGCAGCCTGCAGCGCTTCCTGCTGCCGGTGTCGAGCGTGCAGCGGCTGGGATTGATCCGCAGCGAGGACGAAGAGGCCGCGCTGCCGCCGGATTACGAGGCCTTGCTGGTGCCGGACGACGGCATGCTGCGGCCCGCCGATCTGGTCGAGGACGAGTTGGTGCTGGCGGTGCCGCTGGTGCCGGTGGCGCCCGGAAGCGAGGCAGTCGAACAGGACTGGCCGGCGACCGAGGAAGAGGTGAGCAAGGCCAACCCGTTCGCGGCGTTGGCGGCGCTGAAGAAACAGTAGCGGTCGGCCCGCCGGCCCGCTGCCTGAGGTTGTTGCCGGACGCGCGCGTCCTGCGCGACGTAATGACGACAGATGTAAACGAACCGAGTTTGGAGCAATCCCATGGCTGTGCAGAAATCCCGTGTCACCCCGTCCCGCCGCGGCCAGCGCCGTTCGCACGACGCCCTCAGCGCCAAGCAGCTGTCGACCGATCCGACCAGCGGCGAGATCCACCTGCGCCACCACATCACCGCCGACGGCTACTACCGCGGCAAGAAGGTGATCGCGACCAAGACCTCGCAGGTCGAAGAAGATTGATCCGTGCCCGTCCATCGCGCAGCGGCGGACGGAGTCACCCATCTTCACAGGCCGCGCCATGGCGGGCGGCCTGCGTAACAGGCAACAGGAACCAGCATGAGCAAGCGGATCTACTCCAGGATCGCGGGCACCGGCAGCTATTTGCCTGAAAAAGTGTTGACCAACGACGATCTGTCGCACATGGTCGATACCAGCGACGAATGGATCCGCACCCGGACCGGCATCCGCGAGCGGCACATCGCCGCGCCGGGCCAGACCGCCGGCGACCTGGGCTACGAAGCCGCGCTGAAGGCGATCGAGGCGGCCGGCATCGATGTCGCCGCGCTGGACATGATCGTGGTCGGCACCACCACCCCGGACCTGATCTTCCCGTCCACCGCCTGCCTGATCCAGGCGCGGCTGGGCGCGGTCGGTTGCGCCGCGCTGGACGTCAATGCCGCCTGTTCGGGCTTCGTCTACGCGCTCAGCGTGGCCGACAAGTTCATCCGCTGCGGCGACGCCAAGACCGTGCTGGTGATCGGCACCGAGACCCTCAGCCGCATCGTCGACTGGACCGAGCGCACCACCTGCGTGCTGTTCGGCGACGGCGCCGGCGCGGTGGTCCTGCGCGCCGACGCCGACACCGGCATCCTCAGCACCCATCTGCACGCCGACGGCAGCAAGAAGGAACTGCTGTGGAATCCGGTCGGCATCTCCACCGGGCTCGGCGACGGCACCGGCGATGCGTCGGCCGGCGGCATCCAGATGAAGGGCAGCGAGGTGTTCAAGTACGCGGTCAAGGCGCTGGACGCCGTGGTCGACGAGACCCTGGACGCCAACGGCCTGGACAAGCACGACCTGGACTGGCTGATCCCGCACCAGGCCAACCTGCGCATCATCGAAGCCACCGCCAAGCGCCTGGATCTGTCGATGGACCAGGTGGTGGTGACGGTGGACATCCACGGCAACACCTCGTCGGCCTCGGTGCCGATGGCGCTGGACGTGGCGGTGCGGTCGGGCCGCGTGCAGCGCGGCCAGCTGCTGCTGCTGGAAGCCTTCGGCGGCGGTTTCACCTGGGGCTCGGCGCTGCTGCGCTACTGAGTCTTCGGTCCGGCGGCACCGGCCTGCAGGCCGGGCCGTGCGGTGCAGGCGCGCGCGGCGTGCCGCGTGCCGCCTCACTCCCATCCCAGCATGAAGCGGCGAACGCGCCGCATCCCCGTTAATGGCGAACGCGCGCGGTCGACGCAGGTACATGCGCGCGCTGCCCGCGCATGCCGCCGCATCGCGAATCAAGCGCCCGCGGATTGACGTGCCACCGTATATCGGCAGGCAGACATCGGCTGGCCGCGATCCAGAGATCCGCCAACGTCTTCCCGGCTGTCGATTTGCGTCGCCGACGCGCGTCGTAGGACAAGCAGGCTTATGCGCCTGCGCTCCTGTCCTGTCCGAGGTGACCGACGATGCCCTTGCAGCTCTACGCCCATCCGTTCTCGTCCTACTGCCAGAAGGTCCTGGTCGCGCTGTACGAGAACGGCACGCCGTTCCAGTACCGGCTGCTGTCCCCCGACGACCCGCAGCCGATGGCCGAACTGGCCGCGCGCTGGCCCTTCGGCCGCTTCCCGCTGCTGGTGGACGGCGACCGCACGGTCGCCGAGTCGACGATCATCATCGAGCATCTGGCCGTGCACCATCCGGGGCCCGCGCGCCTGCTGCCGTCCGATCCGCGCGCGGCGCTGGAGGTCCGTTTCATGGACCGCTTCTTCGACAACTACGTCTCCACGCCGCAGCAGAAGATCGTCTTCGACCGCCTGCGGGCCGAAGGCGAGCGCGACCCGCGCGGGGTGGCCGACGCCCGCGCCATGCTCGACACCGCCTATGCCTGGCTGGAGACGGCGATGGCCGGCCGCCGCTGGGCGGCGGGCGACGCTTTCAGCCTGGCCGATTGCGCCGCGGCGCCGTTCCTGTTCTATGCGGACTGGACGCATCCCATCGACGCGGCGTTCGCGAACGTCCTCGCCTACCGCCAGCGGCTGCTGGCGCGGCCGTCGTTCGCCCGCGCGGTGGACGAGGCGCGGCCGTATCGGGCGTTCTTTCCGCTCGGCGCGCCCGACCGCGATTGAGCGCCCAACGGCGGCGGGTCGGGCGCCTCGGGGCGCGGCCCGCGCGCCTGTGCGTTGCGTCGAGCGGCATGCCGCAGCGCGGCCGCTCGGCCGGTTCGGCACCGGCGGCCGGGATCCGCGGCGGACGCGGCCGCAGCGGCGGGCGGAACACGCACATACGCCCGGGTACAGACGTACGGCCGGTTTCGCCCGTATCATCGCCGCTCGATTTTTGCAGGGCGGATCCGCGTGACCGATTCCACACTAGCCTTCGTTTTCCCCGGCCAGGGTTCGCAATCGCTGGGCATGCTGGCCGAACTGTCCGAACTGCATCCGCAGCTGCGCGACAGCTTCGTCGAAGCCTCCGACGGCGCCGGCGTGGACCTGTGGGCGCTGAGCCAGGGCGGCCCCGAGGAAATGCTCAACCGCACCGAATACACCCAGCCGGCGCTGCTGGCGGCCAGCGTGGCGCTGTGGCGGCTGTGGCTGGCCCAGGGCGGCGCGCGTCCGGCGCAGCTGGCCGGGCACAGCCTGGGCGAGTACAGCGCGCTGGTCGCGGCCGGCGCGCTGTCGCTGCACGACGGCGCGCACCTGGTGCGCCTGCGCGGCCAGCTGATGCAGGACGCGGCCCCGGCCGGGGTCGGCGCGATGGCCGCGGTGATCGGCGCCGAGGACGCGCTGGTCGAGGAGGTCTGCGCGCAGGCCGCCGGCAGCCAGGTGGTGGTCCCGGCGAACTACAACTCGCCCGGCCAGGTGGTGATCGGCGGCGACGCGGCCGCGGTCGAGCGCGCGCTGGCGCTGCTGGCCGAGCGCGGCGTGCGCAAGACGGTGAAGCTGGCGGTCAGCGTGCCCTCGCACACGCCGCTGATGCGCGAAGCGGCCAACCGCCTGGCCGAGGCGATGCGCGGCCTGGCCTGGCACGCGCCGCAACTGCCGGTGGTGCAGAACGTCGACGCCCGGGTGCACGACGGCGTCGATGCGATCCGCCAGGCGCTGGTCGAGCAGCTGTACCTGCCGGTGCGCTGGACCGGCTGCGTGCAGGCGCTGGCCGCGCGCGGCGCCACCCGGGTCGCCGAATGCGGCCCCGGCAAGGTGCTGACCGGGCTGGTCAAGCGCATCGACAAGTCGCTGGACGGGCGCGCCCTGGCCACCCCGGCCGACTTCGCCACCGCGCTCGAGACCTGGGCCGCCTGATCCCGCTGCCGCGCGCGGGCGGGTCCGCCCGCGGCGGCCTCCTCTCCCTCGGCGCCTGGCGCGCCGTCCGTCCCCCAAGGAACAGCAGATGAGCAAGCCATTGCAGGGCGAGATCGCCCTCGTCACCGGCGCCAGCCGCGGCATCGGCGCGGCCATCGCCGACACGCTGGCCGCGCAGGGCGCCACCGTCATCGGCACCGCGACCTCCGCCTCCGGCGCGCAGGCGATCGGCGAGCGGATGGCCGCCGGCGGCGGCCACGGCCGCGCGCTGGACGTGACCGACCCGGCCGCGGTCGACGCGCTGATCGAGGCGATCGGCAAGGAATTCGGCGCGGTCTCGATCCTGGTCAACAACGCCGGCATCACCCGCGACAACCTGCTGATGCGGATGAAGGAAGAGGACTGGCAGGCGATCATCGACACCAACCTGACCAGCGTGTTCCGCACCTCCAAGGCGGTGCTGCGCGGCATGATGAAGGCGCGCAAGGGCCGCATCGTCAACATCGCCTCGGTGGTCGGCGTGACCGGCAACCCGGGCCAGGCCAACTACGCCGCGGCCAAGGCCGGGATCATCGCCTTCTCCAAGTCGATGGCCAAGGAAATCGGCTCGCGCGGCATCACCGTCAACGTGGTCGCGCCGGGCTTCATCGACACCGACATGACCAAGGCGCTGCCCGAAGCGCAACGCAGCGCGTTGCTGGAACAGATCGCGCTCGGCCAGCTCGGGCAGCCGGCCGACATCGCCAACGCGGTGGCGTTCCTGGTCGGCCCCGGGGCCGGCTACATCACCGGAGAGACTCTGCATGTGAACGGCGGAATGTACATGCCGTAAGCCTGCGGCGCAGGGAACGCGCCTAAGTGGCTGATCGAGCGGCGTTTATGCAGCGATGCAAGGGCCGGGCGGTTTCCACTACACTATCCAACGCGGCCATCGCAGCCCGATGGCGTTTCGAACCACCACTACTCCATCTGGAGCGATATCCCAATGAGCACCATCGAAGAACGCGTCAAGAAAATCGTCGTCGAACAACTCGGCGTCAAGGAAGAAGAAGTCACCAACAGCGCATCGTTCGTCGATGACCTCGGTGCCGACTCGCTGGACACCGTCGAGCTGGTGATGGCGCTGGAAGAAGAGTTCGAGTGCGAGATTCCGGACGAAGAAGCCGAGAAGATCACCTCGGTGCAGCAGGCCATCGACTACGTCAAGGCGCACGTCAAGAGCTGATGCTCCGTTCTCGATCGCGATCGGCGCCTGCGTGGGTCCGGTCCGCGTGACAATCCCATGGGGCCGCGCATGCGGCCCTGTGTTTTTACAGCGTCAACGCCGCGCGCACCGCGGTGAGGAGATTTCGCAATGAGCCGTCGCGTCGTCGTAACCGGCATGGGCCTGGTATCGCCGTTGGGCAATGACCTGGCCAGCAGTTGGGAAGGAATCGTCAACGGGCGTTCCGGCATCGGCCCGATCACCCAGATCGATGCGTCGCAGTTCACCACCAGGATCGCCGGCGAGATCAAGGATTTCGATCCGACCAAGTACATGTCCTCCAAGGACGCCAAGAAGATGGATTCGTTCATCCACTACGGCGTCGGCGCCTCGCTGATGGCGCTGGACGATTCGGGCCTGGTGATCGACGACAGCAACGCCGAACGCATCGGCGCGATCCTCGGCTCGGGCATCGGCGGCCTGCTCGGCATCGAGGAGCAGACCATCAAATTCCACGAGGGCGGCGCGCGCAAGATCTCGCCGTTCTACGTGCCCAGCACCATCATCAACATGCTCCCCGGGCAGGTGAGCCTGCTCAAGGGCCTGAAGGGCCCGACCTTCTCGGCGGTCTCGGCCTGCGCCACCTCCAACCATTCGATCGGCACCGCGCTGCGCATGATCCAGCACGGCGATGCCGACGTGATGCTGGCCGGCGGCGCCGAGCGCGGCTCCTCGCCGACCTCGGTCGGCGGCTTCTGCTCGATGAAGGCGATGTCCACCCGCAACGACGATCCCGCCGCCGCCTCGCGGCCGTGGGACAAGGGCCGCGACGGCTTCGTGCTCGGCGACGGCGCCGGCGTGCTGGTGCTGGAAGAGTACGAGCACGCCAAGGCCCGTGGCGCGCGCATCTACGCCGAACTGGTCGGCTTCGGCGCCAGCTCCGACGCGTTCCACATGACCGCCCCGAGCGAGGACGGCGAAGGCGCCGCGCGCAGCATGGTCGCGGCGATGAAGGACGCCAAGCTCAACCCCGAGCAGATCGACTACCTCAACGCGCACGGCACCTCCACGCCGCTGGGCGACTTGGCCGAGACCCTGGCGATGAAGCGCGCGCTCGGCGACCACGCCTACAAGACCATGGTCAGCTCGACCAAGTCGATGACCGGGCACCTGCTCGGCGCGGCCGGCGGCGCCGAGGCGATCTTCTCGGTGATGGCGATCCACACCGGCATCATTCCGCCGACGATCAACCTGGAAGAGCCGGGCGAAGGCTGCGACCTGGACTACGTGCCGAACGTGGCGCGCGAGAAGAAGATCGACGTGGCGATGTCCAATGGATTCGGCTTCGGCGGGACCAACGGGACGCTGGTGTTCAAGCGGATGTGATTGAGCCGGGAGTGGGGATTCGGGATTGGCAAGAGCTGGAGCCGTCCCAGTTCCTCTCGCGATCCGCGCTTCGTTCGTTTGTCGGCCTGCGCAAGCCGCCTGGTGGTGCGTATGCTTCTGGGGTCGCGCGTTGTCCGTTACGCGCGATGACGCGCCTGCAGCGCTGAGGCGTGGTCCGCACGCGCCAGCGCTCTGGCGGCGCGCGTCGCGAGGTCAATTGCAGTCGCGGTGGTGCCGGATGGGGCGTCGTGTCGCCCGGCAGGTTGCTGCGGTGGCGGCGCCGGTTCGTTCTATCGCATGCTGCAGCACGCTCGTGCCAGGCGCTTCGCGAGGTAGCGGGTTGTAGGCGCCGATCGTTCGCATGGAGCAGGGCGCCGCCGCCTGCGTCCGCGTCATCTCCATCTTCCAGCGGGTCTCCGATGCTGCGTACCGTTCCCCTGCCGGCCGACACCGATCTGCTGGCGCTGCACCGCCTGGCGCCGCAGCGCTACCCGCTGCTGCTGGAATCGGCCGCCTCGGGCACTGCGCAGGGACGCTGGGACCTGCTGCTGGTCGCCAGCGGCGAGGGCCTGCGCCTGGAGCGCGACGGGGCGACCCGCGACCTGCACGGCGCCGCGGTCGCCGGCGATTTCCTGGCGGCGCTGGACGCTCACTGGCAGGCCGCACGCTGCGCGCGCGAGGAACCGCGCTGGCCGTTCCGCGGCGGCTGGGCGCTGCTGCTGGACTACGAACTGGCCGCGCAGGTCGAACCGGTGCTGCAGTTGCCGCAAGGGCAGGCGGCGACGCCGGTCGCGCTGGCCTTGCGCTGCCCGGCCGCGCTGCTGCGCGACCACGCCAGCGGCGAATGCGTGGCGCTGGCGGAAACCGCGTACGCCGGGCTGCTGGACCAGGCGCTCGCCGATCTGCAGGCGCTGCCCGCCGCCGCAGCGTTGCCGGCCTGGACCCCACCGCTGGCGATCGAGGAAGACCCGCCGCAGCGCTTCGTCGACGGCGTGCGCCGCATCCTCGACTACCTGCGCGCCGGCGACGTGTTCCAGGTCAACCTGTCGCGGCGCTGGACGGCGCGCTTCGCCGCCGATCTGGACCCGGCCGCGCTGTACGCGCAGCTGCGCCGCGCCAACCCGGCGCCGTTCGCCGGCCTGTTCGTCGGCCATGGCCGCGCGGTGGTCAGTTCCTCGCCGGAACGGCTGGTGTCGGTGCGCGGCGACGTGGTCGAGACCCGGCCGATCGCCGGCACCCGCCCGCGCGCGCCCGGCGACGACGAGGCCGCGCGCATCCGCGAGCTGGTCGGGCACCCCAAGGAACGCGCCGAGCACGTGATGCTGATCGACCTGGAGCGCAACGACCTGGGCCGGGTCTGCGCGCCGGGCAGCGTCGAGGTCGACGAACTGATGACGGTGGAGAGCTACGCCCACGTGCACCACATCGTCAGCAACGTGCGCGGGCGGCTGCGCGATGGGGTCAGCCCCGGCGAGGTGATCCGCGCCACCTTCCCCGGCGGCACCATCACCGGCTGCCCCAAGGTGCGCTGCATGCAGATCATCGCCGAGCTGGAACAGACTCCGCGCGGCGCCTACACCGGCGCGTTCGGCTGGCTCAACCGCGACGGCGACATGGACCTGAACATCCTGATCCGCACCGCCGAGGTGGACGGCGCGCAGGCGCAGTTCCGCACCGGCGCCGGCATCGTGGTCGACTCGCAGCCCGAGCGCGAACTCGACGAGACCCGGGCCAAGGCGCGCGGCCTGCTGCGCGCGCTGGAACCGTGAGCGGCACGCACGCGATACCGGCCGGTGCCGGCCGCGCGGTATCCTGCACCCCGTTGAATTCGCTTCGAGGTGGTCGTGGCTTGGGCTAAACGCGGGTGTCTGACCCTGCTGGCGGCATTGCTGGTGCTGGCGCTGCTGGCCGCCGCGGCCGGCGCGTGGTGGTGGCAGGGCTATCGCGCCTTCGCCGACCAGCCGCTGCAGGCCGCGCAGCCCAGCGTGGAGGTGGCGCGCGGGGATTCGTTCAACGGCATGCTGCGCAAGCTGCGCGCGGCCGGGGTCGCACAGGGCAGCAACCTGCAATGGCAGCTGCTGGCGCGCCAGCTCGATGCCGCCGGCAAGCTCAAGGTCGGCGAATACGCGCTGCAGCCGGCGCTGAGCCCGCGCGAGCTGCTGCTGCGCATGCGCAAGGGCCAGGTGATCCACTACCGTTTCACCATCGTCGAAGGTTGGAACATCCGCCAGCTGCGCGCGGCGCTGAACGCGGCCACGCCGCTGCGCCACGTCACCACCGGGCTCAGCGACAGCGAACTGATGGCCCGGCTCGGCCAGCCCGCCCAGCACCCGGAAGGCCGCTTCCTGCCGGAGACCTACCTGTACCAGCGCGAGGACAGCGACCTGGACGTGCTGCAGCGCGCGCATGCGGCGATGGACAAGGCGCTGGCCGAGGCCTGGGCCGCGCGCGCCACCGACCTGCCGCTGCAATCGCCGGAGCAGGCGCTGATCCTGGCCTCGATCGTGGAGAAGGAAACCGGCCTGGCCGCCGAGCGGCCGCAGATCGCCGGCGTATTCGTGCGCCGCCTGCAGCAGGGCATGAAGCTGCAGACCGACCCGACCGTGATCTACGGCATCGGCAGCGCCTACGACGGCAACATCCGCAAGCGCGACCTGGAGACCGACACGCCGTACAACACCTACACCCGCGCCGGCCTGACCCCGACCCCGATCGCCATGCCCGGGCGCGACGCGCTGCGCGCGGCGACCAATCCGGCGCCCGGCGACAGCCTGTACTTCGTCGCGGTCGGCGACGGCAGCGGCGCGCACGTGTTTTCCGCCAGCTATGCCGAACACACCGCGGCGGTGGCGCGCTATCTGCAGCGGCTGCGCCAGGCGCGCGACGGCGCGGCGGTGACGCCATGAGCGAGGCCGTGCTGCGCCACCACCGCTTCGTCAGCCTGGAAGGCGGCGAGGGCGCCGGCAAGACCACCGCGATCAACGCGATCCGCGACTGGCTGCACGCGCAGGGCCACGAGGTGGTGCTGACCCGCGAGCCCGGCGGCACGCCGCTGGCCGAACGCATCCGCGAACTGCTGCTCGGCAACGCGCCGGCGCAGGCGCCGGCCGAACCGCTGGCCGCCGAGACCGAGCTGTTGCTGGTGTTCGCCGCGCGCGCCCAGCACGTGCGCCAGGTGATCCGTCCGGCGCTGCAGCGCGGCGCCTTCGTGGTCAGCGACCGCTTCACCGATTCCAGCTACGCCTACCAGGGCGAGGGCCGCGGCCTGGACCGCGCCTGGATCGCCGACCTGGAACGGCGCGCGGTCGGCCTGCAGCCCGGCCTGACCCTGCTGCTGGACCTGGACGTGCGCATCGGCCGCGCCCGCACCAGCGGCCGCGACCTGTGGCCGGACCGGATCGAGAGCGAGCAGGACGATTTCTTCCAGCGCGTGCGTGCCGGCTTCCGCCAGCGCGCCGCGCAGGATCCGCAGCGCTTCCGCACCATCGACGCCAGCCA
This sequence comes from Xanthomonas sp. AM6, assembly GCF_025665335.1. Classification (NCBI taxonomy): domain Bacteria; kingdom Pseudomonadati; phylum Pseudomonadota; class Gammaproteobacteria; order Lysobacterales; family Lysobacteraceae; genus Xanthomonas; species Xanthomonas sp. AM6. Next base: position 3,625,246 of record NZ_CP106869.1, on the reverse strand, counting down.
GCCGCCGCAGGCGGTGGCCCACGACGTGGCCGCGGCGCTGGCGGCCTGGGTACAGCAGGAGCGCGCGCCGTGAGCCCCGTTTCGACCGACACGCTGCCGTTCGCGCCCTGGCAGCAGCGCGCCTACGAGCAGACCGTGGCCGCACTGGACGCCGGCCGGCTCGGCCACGGCCTGCTGATCTGCGGCCCGGACGGCCTGGGCAAGCGCGCGGTGGCGCTGAAGCTGGCCGCGCACGTGCTGGGCCAGGGCGAACCGGCGGCGAACCTGCGCAGCGCGCAGCTGATCGCCGCCGGCACCCACCCGGACCTGCAGCTGATCTCGTTCATTCCCAACCGCACCGGCGACAAGCTGCGCACCGAGATCGTCATCGAGCAGGTGCGCGAGATCTCGCAGAAGCTGTCGCTGACCCCGCAGTACGGCGTCGCCCAGGTGGTGGTGGTGGACCCGGCCGACGCGATCAACCGCGCCGCCTGCAACGCGCTGCTCAAGACCCTGGAAGAACCGCAGCCCGGCCGCTACCTGTGGCTGATCAGCGCGCAGCCGGCGCGGCTGCCGGCGACCATCCGCAGCCGTTGCCAGCGCCTGGAGTTCAAGCTGCCGCCGGCCGACGAGGCGATCGCCTGGCTGCTGGCCCAGGACTTCCCGGAGAAGACCGCGCGCGAAGCGCTGGACGCCGCGCGCGGCCACCCCGGGTTGGCCGCGCAGTGGCTGCGCGAGGACGGCCTGAAGCTGCGCCGGCAGGTGGCCGCCGACCTGGAACAGGTCGCCGCCGGCAAGCTGGGTACCCTCGACGCCGCGCAGCGCTGGAGCGGCGACGGCCTGGCCGAGCAGCGCCTGGGCCACGCCGCCGACCTGGCGCTGGCGCAGGCCTCGCAGGCCGGCTTGACCGACCCGGCGCGATTGCACAAGCTGGCCGCCTGGTTCGACGCAGCCAACCGCACCCGCGACCTGCTGCGCACCACCGTCCGTGGCGACCTGGCCATCGCGGAACTGTTGCTGGCCTGGCGCGATGGCGATCGCCCGGCCCGGAGAGGGACACAACGATGAGTGCGATGAGCGGACGCCAGGGCATCCTGTCGCTGGCGGTGAAGGACAAGGCGGCGCTGTACAGCGCGTACATGCCGTTCGTGAAGAACGGCGGCATCTTCGTGCCCACGCCCAAGCGCTATTTCCTGGGCGACGAAGTGTTCCTGCTGCTGACCCTGCCCGATTCCAGCGAACGCCTGCCGGTGGCCGGCAAGGTGATCTGGGTGACCCCGATGGGCGCGCAGGGCAACCGCACCGCCGGCATCGGCGTGCAGCTGCCGGACAACAACGAAGGCGAGACCATCCGCAACAGGATCGAGACCCAGCTGGCCGGCACCCTCAACGCCGACAAGCCCACCCAGACCATGTGAGCCGCCGCGCGGGCACGGCTCGCGCGGGACCGTTGACGCCAGCCGCGGCAGCCCTATAATGTGCGGCTCGCGACACGGGCGGTTAGCTCAGCGGTAGAGCATTGCCTTCACACGGCAAGGGTCGCAGGTTCGAACCCTGCACCGCCCACCACGACGTAAAGCAAAAAGCCCCGGTTCCAGGGGCTTTTTTGTTGCGCGCTGCTGTGGCGAGCGCAGTAAGGACGACGTGGCGAGTTGGCCCGCGGGCGTTCGGGAGCGCGCAAACGCCTCTGCAGCCATCCAGTCGATGAATCGCCCAGGCCCCGCCGCGGGTTGTTGTCGCCGGCGTCCGCTTCTGGCCGGCGGCGGCGAAGCGGCTGCCGGCCGCTGCCGCCCTCTAGAACGCTTCGCCCTCTGCGTTCGCTGGAATACCGGACGCAAGAGCAGGGAGGTGCGTCTGTGAAAACGCCCGAGTCGACAGCAGGACTGGCAGCAGGTGTTTGCCGGCTTCGGAGAGGCGGTACTCCACACGCGGAGGCTTTTCGCCGAAGTCGACCCTGTCGATGAGCCGATCCTTTTCCAGTTCGCGGAGATGTTGCGTGAGCATTTTCTGCGAGATGCCCGGAAGGTCGCGCTTGAGATGGGTGGTGCGCCTGGACGGATCGGCGTAAAGCCGGAACAGGATGGCAAGCTTCCAGCGTCCCTGGATCATCCGCACCACGCGTGTGACATGGGCGACAGATCCATCCGGCCCAAGGCAGGCGGCACGCTCTTCTCTCGGTGCAGGCACTTGAAAGTGCGTACTTGTGCCATTCATTTCGTGGCTCGACCATGTGTTCGACGATTGCAAGTTGGGTGTGCGGCGATGGATTTGCAACTGGCTGGAAAGACGGCGCTCGTTACCGGAAGCAGCAAGGGCATCGGCGAAGCGATTGCGCGGGCATTGGCGAAGGAAGCGGCTACGGTTGTCGTGCACGGTCGCGACAGGGATCAGGCGGAACGCGTCGCGCTGGAGATCAACGCCGCGGGCGGACGCGCGTACATGGTCGTGGGCGATCTGACGCACGATGACGAGGTGCAGCGCCTGGTCCAGGAAGCACAGGACCTGGCCGGCCACATCCAGATTCTGGTGAACAATGCCGGCGGATCTGGCGGTGCCAAGGAGGATTGGGCGAGCACACAGCCTGCATCCTGGGCATCGGCCTACGATCGCAACGTGCTTGCAGCCCTTCGGATCACCACGCGACTGTTGCCCGCTATGCGCAGGGCCGGTTGGGGGCGGGTGATCAACATCTCCAGCATGGCCGCCCTGATGCCGCCGCCATCCGGTCCTGATTACGCGGCAAGCAAGGCGGCGATGAACGCCATGACCGTCTCAATGGCCAAGGCCGTGGCAGCCGATGGCGTCACGGTCAACGCGGTGTCGCCCGGGACCATCCATAGCGACGCGCTCGATCAACGCTTCCGCGAAGTCGCGAAGGAGCGCGGGCTGGCGGGCGAGGGCGCCTCGTGGCAGGAGATCGAACGCGCGGTCCTGCCGCTTTTCGCTCAGGTGCCAGTCGGCCGCGTCGGCGGCCTGAAAGAAATTGCGGACGCAGTCGCTTTCCTCGCTGGCAACGGCGCGTCGTACATCACCGGCATCAACCTGCGCGTCGATGGCGGAATGCTGCCCGGCCTTTAGCCGCTGCCGCCGAAAAGCGAACGTCGTTGGCGGCCGGGCGCGACGCTGTCCCGGCCGAGCGAAGAGGCGACCTTGCGCCGTTGTGCTCTTCATTTCCCGATGCTGATCGTATCGTCGGCAGACGCTCACGACCGGCTCACGGGTCGTGCCGATACTGAGGCCATGCCTGAAGGTCCTTCGATCGTCATCCTGAAAGAAGAGGCGGCCGCGTTCGCGGGCCGCAAGGTGCTGCGGGTATCCGGCAACAGCAAGCAGGAGCTGGCGCGGATGCAAAATCGCAAGATCCTGTCGCTGCGCAGTTGGGGCAAGCACTTCCTGATCGAGTTCGATGGGTTCAGCGTGCGCATCCATTTCCTGCTGTTCGGCAGCTATCGGATCAATGCGCGCAAGGAGGCGCCGCCGCGGTTGAGCCTGGGTTTCGCCAAGGGCGAGGAGCTCAATTTCTACGCGTGTTCGGTCAAGTTCATCGAAGGTGCGCTGGACGAGGCCTACGACTGGCGCGGGGACGTGATGAACCCGGAGTGGGACGCGGCGCAGGCGCGGCGCAAGCTGCGCCTGCGGCCGCGCACGCTGGCCGCCGATGCGTTGCTGGACCAGGACGTGTTCGCCGGCGTCGGCAACATCATCAAGAACGAAGTGCTGTTCCGCATCCGCGTGCATCCGGAGAGCGAGGTCGGGGCGTTGCCGCCGCGCAAGCTGGCCGAACTGGTGACGCAGGCGCGCGAGTACAGCTTCGATTTCTACCACTGGAAGAAGGCCTACGTGCTGAAGAAGCACTACCAGGTGCATACCAAGACCACCTGTCCGCGCGACGGCCATCTGCTGACCTACCGCAAGCAGCTCGGCAAGGCGCAGCGGCGTGCGTTCTTCTGCGAGCATTGCCAGCGGCGCTATGCGCTGGATGCTGACGATGTTGGAGCCTCGTAGAGAGCAGTTTCGGCCGGTACGTTCGAACGCGGACGCATATGCGGCGGCAGTGTCCGCCGCTGGAACCCCAGAACGCAGTGCGTTGCGACGAGTGGGGCGCTTGTCTCTCAGTGGAAATCGCGGCTGCGGATGTCCAGCCCCAGCAACAGCGGGGTCAGGTCTTCGAGGTGGCCGGCGATCAGGTGGCGTACGCCGTCGGCGGTTTCCAGGCGGCCGCGCACCGCCAGTAGCTTGGATTCGATCAGCGCTTGGCGCTGGCGGTCGGCCAGGCGCCGCCAGACCACCACGTTGACCAGGCCGTGCTCGTCCTCGAGGGTGACGAAGGTGACGCCGCTGGCGGTCTGCGGGCGCTGGCGCATGGTCACCAGGCCGGCGACGGCGACCGCGCTGGCGTGGGGCAGGGCGCGCAGTTCGCCGGAATGGCGGTAGCGGCGCGCGGCCAGTTGCCGGCGCAGCAGCGACAGCGGGTGCTTGCCCAGGGTGGTGCCGATCGTGGCGTAGTCGGCGCGGATGTCCTCGCCGAGGCTGGGCAGCGGCAGCGCCACCTGCCGTTCCGGCGTGGCCTGCAATGCTTCGAACAAGGGCCGCTGCGCTTCGACGCCGGCCACCGCCCAGCGTGCGCGATGGCGGTGCCCGGCCAGCGGCTTCAGCGCGCCGGCGTCGGCCAGGCTGTCGCGCGCCTTGCCGTCGAGCGCGGCGCGATGGCACAGGTCGGCCAGGTCGCGGAACGGCGCCTGCGCGCGCGCCTGCTGCATGCGCAGCGCGGCCTCTTCGGCCAGGCCGCGGACCAGGCGCAGGCCCAGGCGGATCGCCGGCTGCGCCTTCGGATCGTCGCTGCACGGTTCCAGGCCGCAGTCCCAGTCGCTGTAGCGCACGTCGACCGGTCGCACCTGCAGGCCGTGGCGGCGCGCGTCCTGCAGCAGCTGGTCGGGGCTGTAGAAACCCATCGGCCAGCTGTTGATCAGCGCGCAGGTGAATGCGGCCGGTTCGTGGCATTTGAGCCAGCAGCTGGCGTAGGTGAGCAGGGCGAAGCTGGCGGCGTGGCTCTCGGGGAAGCCGTAGCTGCCGAAGCCCTTGATCTGCTCGAAGATGCGCGCGGCGAACTCGGCGCTGTAGCCGTTCTTGAGCATGCCCTCGGTCAGCTTCTGCCGATGCGGTTCCAGTCCGCCGTGGCGCTTCCAAGCGGCCATCGAGCGGCGCAACTGGTCGGCTTCGCCGGGTTCGTAGTCGGCGGCGACGATCGCCAGTTGCATCACCTGTTCCTGGAACAAGGGCACGCCGAGGGTGCGCTTGAAGACTTCGAACAGCTGCGGCGGCAGGTCGTCGGCTTCTTCCTCCTTGTTGCGGCGGCGCAGGTAGGGATGCACCATGCCGCCCTGGATCGGGCCGGGGCGCACGATCGCCACCTGGATCACCAGGTCGTAGAACTCGCGCGGTTGCAGCCGCGGCAGCATCGCCATCTGCGCGCGCGATTCGATCTGGAACACGCCGATGGTGTCGGCGCGCTGGATCATCGCGTAGGTGTCCGGGTCTTCGGCGGGAATGGTGGCCAGCGACAGATTCTGGCCCCGGTGCGCACGCAGCAGGTCCAGCGTGCGCCGCAACGCGCTGAGCATGCCCAGCGCGAGCACGTCGACCTTCATCAGTCCGACCAGTTCCAGGTCGTCCTTGTCCCACTGGATCACGGTGCGCTCGGCCATCGTGGCGTTCTCCACCGGCACCAGCGTGTGCAGCGGATGCTCGGAGATCACGAAGCCACCCGGGTGCTGCGACAGGTGGCGGGGAAACCCGATCAACTCGCCGGTCAGCACCAGCAGCCGGCGCATCAGCGGCGTGTCCGGATCGAAGCCGCGTTCGCGCAGCAGTTCCTGCTGCGATTCGACGGGGTCGCGCTGGCCGAGGGCGGCCGACAGCGCATCGACGGTATCGCTGGGCAGGCCCAGCGCGCGCGCCACGTCGCGCACCGCGCTGCGTGCGTGGTAGGTGATCGCCACCGCGGCCAGCGCCGCGCGCTCGCGGCCGTAGTGGCCGAAGATGTACTGGATCACTTCCTCGCGGCGGTCGTGTTCGAAATCGATGTCGATGTCGGGCCGTTCCTTGCGCTCTTCGGAGATGAAGCGCTCGAACAGCATGCCGATGCGGTCCGGGTCGATCGCGGTGATGCCCAATGCGTAGCAGACCGCCGAGTTCGCCGCCGAGCCGCGGCCCTGGCACAGGATGTGGCGCGACCTGGCGAAGCGCACCAGGTCGTAGACGGTGAGGAAGTAGGACTCGTAGCCCAGGCGCTGGATCACGCCGAGTTCGTGTTCGATCAGGCGCCGGGCCTTTTCCGGGACCCCTTTCGGCCAGCGTGTAGCGGCGCCTTGCTCGGTGAGCGTGCGCAGCCATTGCGTCGGGGTCTGCCCGCGCGGCACCAGTTCGTGCGGATACTGGTACTGCAGTTGGCCGAGGTCGAACGTGCAGCGCTGCGCGATGCGCACCGATTCGGCCAGCAGCGCCTGCGGATACAGCGTGGCCAGCGTGGCGCGCGGGCGCAGGTGGCGCTCGCCGTTGGCGAACAGGTGCGCGCCGGCCTCGCTCAGCGGCAGGCGTTGGCGGATCGCGGTCAGCGTGTCCTGCAAGGCGCGGCGGCCGCGTGCGTGCATGTGCACGTCGCCGCAGGCCACGGCGGGCAGCTGCAGGCGCTGCGCCAGCTGCAGGCGTGCGTGCAGCAGGGCGCCGTCGTCGGGGCCACGCAGCAGTTCCACCGCCAGCCACAGGCGCTGCGGGAAGCGCGCCTGCAGCCAGGCGCCGTCGGTGTCGTCTTCGCGATGGCCGCGCGGCAGCCACAGGCACAGCAGGCCGTCCAGGTCGCCGTCGAAATCCTCGCGCAGCGCGCGGTACGCGCCCTTGTCGGCGCGGCGGCGGGCCAGGGTGATCAGCCGGCACAGCTGCTGGTAGCCGTGCAGGGTCTCGGCCAGCAGCACCAGCTTGGGGCCGTGCTCGAGCTGGATCTCGCTGCCGACGATCAACGCCAGCCCGGTGTCCCTGGCCGCCTGCCAGGCGCGCACGATGCCGGCCAGGGTGCATTCGTCGGTGATCGCCAGCGCGCGGTAGCCGTGGCGCGCGGCGCGCTGGAACAGTTCCCACGCATGCGAGGCGCCGCGCTGGAAGCTGAAGTTGGACAGGCAGTGCAGTTCGGCGTAGTCGGGCAATACCGTGCGCGTGGAAGTGGGCGTGGCCTCGTGCGCCGATGCAGATGGCGCGGCCGGCGCAGGCACGGCGCGCAGCCGTGGGCGTGGCGGGGTATGGCTCATGCGAACCAGCCGTGCAGCATCAGGGCGTCCGGCGCGTCGGCCGGCGCGAACACCCAGGCGCGCTGGCCCTGGCGGGTGCGCACGACGTAGTAGTCGCGGCGCACGTCGGCGTCGTCCCACCAGCCGCTTTCGATGCGTTCCGGGCCGGCCAGGCGTTCGGGGTCGCGCTCGCGCAGCGGGATCGGCCGGGTCAGCAGCCAGCCGGGGCGCGGCAATGCGGTGCCGGCGATCGCCGTGTTCGCCTTGGGCGGTTTGCCGGCCGGCGCCGGCTTGCCCGATTCGGCGCGCCACGCCTGTTCGGGGCGATGGTCGGCATGCGCGCGCAGGCCGTGCACCGCGTCGTCGCCCAGGCGCGCGCGCAGGCGTTCGCGCAACTGCTCCCAGGGCAGCGCCTGTTGCGTGCGGTCGTCGAACAGTTCGCGCGCGGCGGGCACGAACGGCGGCAGTTCGTCGGCGCACAGGCGCATGGCCTGCACCGGCGCCGGCACGCTGGCGTGCTGCAGGCGCCCGCGCGCCAGCTCGAACAGCATCGCCGCCTCGCGCTCGGCGGCGAGCAGCCCGACCGGTACCACGCTGTCGGCCAGGCCTTCGTGCTCCAGGTGCAGCTGGAAGCGCTGCACGCCGCCGTCGCGCCCGGCCAGGAACGCGGCCAGATCAGCGGTCAGGCGGCGCAGCGGGAACAGCAGCGCCTGGCTGGATTCCACTGCATAGCCCAGCTCCAGCCGCGCGTCGAAGCGGTCCGGCGGCAGGTAGTACTGCAGCGGCAGCGGCGCCTGCCCGCGCAAGGCGTCCAGGTGCTGCAGCAGCGCCGGCGGATAGCGCCGCGCCAGCGCCGTGCGCGGCAGCGCGAACAGCTGCTGCAGCCTGCGCAGGCCCATCCGCGCGAAGGCCTCGGCCAGGCCCGGCTGCAGCCCGGCGCGGGCGATCGGCAACTGGCCCAGCGCGCACTGCAGCGCGGCGTTGTCGAGCAGGGCGATGCCGTCGTGCGCGTTGGCCAGCACGCGCGCGGCCAGCGGATGCGGCGCGACCACGATGCGGTGGCGGAACCCCAGCGCGGTCAGCTCCTCGCGCAGGCGCGCCTCGAAGCGCGGCCACGGCCCGAACAGGCCCAGGCTGGCCTCGATCTCCAGCAGCAGCGCCCCCGGGTAATCGGTGCTGACCAGCGAACTGAAACGGTACGCCCACGCCGCCAGGAACTGCTGGCAGCGGCGGCTTTCCTCGGGATCGTGCAGCGCGGTGGCGAAGCGGTCGCACAGTGCCTGCGCGGTGGCCAGCGACTGCCCGGGCTGCAGGCCGCGCGCGCGCGCGGCGGCGTTGACCGCCTTCAGCGTGCGCCGCTGCGGCGGACCGCTGAGCAGCGCCAGCGGCTCCTCCGGCGTCGGCCAGCGCCGCAGCACCGTGTCGAGCGCCAGTTGCGGCAGCAGGATGCAGGCCCAGCGCATGCGTGCGCGCTCAAGCCGATGCCGGGCTGGGCGCGGCCAGCGCGATCGGCCGCGCCGGCGGCAGGCCGCCGCGGCACTTGAGCACGCGCAACTGCGCCGGCGCGGCATCGATGGCGATGCGCAGCGCGGCCGGCGACGGGTTGGCCGAGGCTTTCAGCGGGCGGTAGGCGAAGCCCAGCGCGCGCCCGCTCTCGGCCGCCACCTGCAGCCGGCGCAGGGTCTTGTCGCCGGCCTGCGCCGGCCAGCACAGCACTGCCGCACAGCTGCCCGAACGCAGGCATTGCTCGGCGGCCCAGGCCGCATCGGGGCCGGCGCGCACGATCTGCAACTGTGGCAGCGCCACCCCGGCCTGTTCCCAGGCGCCGGGGTAGGGCAGGTAGGGCGGATCGACCAGCACGATGCGGCCGCCGCCCTGCGACAGCCGCGCCAGCGTCGGCCACAGCAGCTGCAGTTCGCCGATGCCGTCGGCGGCGTGCAGCAGTTCGGTCAGCGCCATTTCCGGCCAGCCGCGCGCCGGCAGCGCCGCGTCGAGCGCGGCATGGCCGGTGGGCTGCGCGCTGGGCGGCAGTGCGGCCGGCTGGCCGCGCCAGACCCGGCGTTCGGCGAGCAGGCGGTCGAGGGCGACGACGGCGCCCATCAGCCTTGCCGGATCAGGCCGCAGTACTGCCCTTCGATGGCGAAGTCCTGCCCCGGCTGCACCACGATCGGCGCATAGGCCGGATTGCGCGGCAGCAACTGGATGCGCGCGCCATCGTGGCGGTAGCGCTTGATGGTGAGCTCCCCGTCCAGCCGCGCCACCACGATCTGGCCGTTGCGCGCCTCGGCGCTGCGCCGCACCCCGACCAGGTCGCCGTCGAGGATGCCGTCGTCGATCATCGAATCGCCCTGCACGCGCAGCAGGTAGTCCGGGCGCAGCGCGAACAGCGCGCGGTCCAGGCGCAGCTGCTGGTCCAGGCCGATGTCGGCGCCGATCGGCGCGCCGGCGGCGACCCGGCCCAGCACCGGCAGCCGCATCAGCCCGCCGCGCGGTTGCGCCTGCGCCGGTCGCAGGCTGCGCGCCTGCTGCGGCACATGCTCGAGCAGCCCGGCCTCGACCAGCGCCTGCACGTGCTTGCGCGCCGCATTGCGCGAGGCGAAGCCGAAGCGCTCGGCGATCTCGGCCAGGGACGGCGGCCGCCCGGCCTGCTCGGCGCAGTCGTGGACGTAGGCGAGGATGGCGGCGCGTTGTGGGGAGAGGGTATCCATGGTGTACATTTGTACACCGTCGCAGACAATTTGGCGACGCGGCTCACTGAATCCGGTCAGCCCTTCTCTGCGGTGCAGGGGCGCGGGTTGCGATGCGGCGCCTGCCGCGCAAGCTGTCGCGCTCAGCCCGGCGCCGCGCCCTCGGGCATCACCCCGGCATAGCGCGCCCGCGGGCGGATCAGCTTGCCCAGCGCCTGCTGCTCCAGCGCGTGGGCCAGCCAGCCGGACAGGCGGGCGGCGGCGAACAGCACCAGGGCGTGGGCGGCGGGCAGGTCGTGGATGAGGCAGAGCGCCGCGAGCATGCCGTCGATGTTGGGCGCCTGGCCGCTGCAGTCCTGGGCTGCGGCCAGCACCGTTTCCACGTGCCGCATCTGGGGATGGTGGCCGCAGCGTTCGCGCAGCAGGCGCAGCACTTCGGCCGCGCGCGGGTCGCCGTCCGGGTAGAGGGCGTGGTGGAAGCCGGGCAGGTCGTCGCCGCGCTGCCAGCGTTCGGCGATGAAGGCCGCCGGGTCGGCGGCCTCCTGCGCGTCGCGCAGCAGGGCATGGGCGCGGGCGGTGGCGCCGCCGTGGCGCGGGCCGGACAGCGCGGCCAGGCCGGCGCTGACGGTGGCGTGCAGCGGCGCGCCGGTGGAGGCGACCACGCGCGCGGCGAAGGCCGAGACGTTGAGTTCGTGGTCGGCGCACAGCACCAGGATGGCACGCACCAGTTCGGCGAAGTCGGCATCGCCCGGGCGCCAGTGGTCGGCGATCAGGCGATGCACCGGCTGCACGTCCGGCTGGGTGCCGACCAGCAGCGCGGCGTTCTGCCGCAGCAAGGTGGCGGCGATCTCGCGGCGCACCGCCGGCGCGGCGTTGAGCGGCTGGCGCAGCTCCAGCGCCAGCAGCGGGATGCAGGCCATGGCGCGCTCCAGCGGCGGCAGCGTGGCGTCGCCGGCCAGCGGCGCCACGCGCGCCGGCCAGGGCGCGGCGGGGGCGCTGGCGAACGGGTCTTCGTCCATGCACTCCCACAGCAGCCGCGCGATGTCCTCCAGGCCGGCGCCCTCGCGCACCGCGGCCACCGCCGAGCGCCCGCGGTAGTAGGGGCTGTCGGGGCGGATCAGCGAGATGCGCGTCTCCAGCACCGGCAGGCCGCGGTCCAGGCTCTGCGCCGCGCCGCGCGCCGCGCCGCGGCCGACGCGCTTGCGCTGCGCCAGCCGTTCCACCTCCGCGCGCAGGTAGGCGCGGCTGCGGTGGTCGGCGCCGGCGCGCGAACTGAGCAGGCCGCGGCTCACATAGGCGTACAGCGTGGCGCTGCTGATGCCGAGCAGGGCGCAGGCCTCGGCGGCGGAGATCAGGTTGCGGTCGGCGGCAGGGGACATGTGGATCCGCTGATAGGTTGATTCATTGAATCAAGATTGATCGGCTGGGGCGATGGTGACAGATTGGCGCCCATCGCGGAACGGCCCGTGCGGGCCGCCGCCCTCGCTCAGGAGTTCGCCATGTCGCACGTTTCCGCCGGCGCCCGTTTCCGCGCCGCGCTGGCCGCCGAGTCGCCGCTGCAGGTGATCGGCGCGATCAACGCCAACCATGCGCTGCTGGCGCAGCGCGCCGGCTACCAGGCCATCTACCTGTCCGGCGGCGGCGTCGCCGCCGGCTCGCTGGGCCTGCCGGACCTGGGCATCAACACCCTGGACGACGTGCTGATCGACGTGCGCCGCATCACCGACGTATGCGCTCTGCCGCTGCTGGTGGACATCGACACCGGCTTCGGCCCCAGCGCGTTCAACATCGAGCGCACCATCAAGTCGCTGATCAAGGCCGGGGCGGCCGCCTGCCACATCGAGGACCAGGTCGGCGCCAAGCGCTGCGGCCACCGCCCCGGCAAGGAGATCGTGAGCCAGGGCGAGATGGCCGACCGGGTCAAGGCCGCGGCCGATGCCAAGACCGATGCCGACTTCTTCCTGATCGCGCGCACCGACGCGATCCAGGTGGACGGCGTGGACGCGGCGATCGAGCGCGCCATCGCCTGCGTGGAGGCCGGCGCCGACGGCATCTTCGCCGAGGCCGCCTACGACCTGGACACCTACCGCCGCTTCGTCGACGCGGTGAAGGTGCCGGTGCTGGCCAACATCACCGAATTCGGCAAGACCCCGCTGTTCACCCGCGACGAACTGGCCTCGGCCGGGGTGGCGATCCAGCTGTTCCCGCTGTCGGCGTTCCGCGCCGCCAACAAGGCCGCCGAGGCGGTGTACACCGCGATCCGCCGCGACGGCCACCAGCAGGGCGTGCTGGCGACGATGCAGACCCGCGAGGAACTGTACGAACGTATCGGCTACCACGCCTTCGAGCAGCGGCTGGACGCGCTGTTCGCCGGTAAGGGCGCATGATCTGCGCCGCCCCGATGACACGACCGCGCTACCTGGGAGACCACGCATGAACGACACCACCGCCAGCCAGTCCGCACCGGCCTTCAAGCCGAAGAAATCGGTGGCCCTGTCCGGCACCGCCGCCGGCAACACCGCGCTGTGCACGGTCGGCCGCAGCGGCAACGACCTGCACTACCGCGGCTACGACATCCTGGACCTGGCGCGCAGCAGCCAGTTCGAGGAGATCGCCTACCTGCTGGTGCACGGCAAGCTACCCAGCAACAGCGAGCTGCGCGGCTACAAGGCCAAGCTGCGCTCGCTGCGCGGGGTGCCGGCCGCGGTCAAGGCGGCGCTGGAACAGCTGCCGCCGTCGGCGCATCCGATGGACGTGATGCGCACCGGCGTGTCGGTGCTGGGCTGCGTGCAGCCGGAGAAGGACGACCACAACCATCCCGGCGCGCGCGACATCGCCGACAAGCTGATGGCGTCGCTGGGGTCGATGCTGCTGTACTGGTACCACTACAGCCACAACGGCAAGCGCATCGAGGTGGAGACCGACGACGATTCGATCGGCGGGCATTTCCTGCACCTGCTGCACGGTTTCAAGCCGCACGAGGAATGGGTGCAGGCGATGCACACCAGCCTGATCCTGTACGCCGAGCACGAGTTCAACGCCTCCACCTTCGCCTGCCGGGTCATCGCCGGCACCGGCAGCGACATGTACAGCGCCATCGCCGGCGGCATCGGCGCGCTGCGCGGGCCCAAGCACGGCGGCGCCAACGAGGTCGCGTTCGAGGTGCAGAAGCGCTACGACACGCCGGACGAGGCGGAAGCGGACATCCGCGCGCGGGTCGAGCGCAAGGAAGTGATCATCGGCTTCGGCCACCCGGTGTACACGGTGTCCGATCCGCGCAACCAGGTGATCAAGGACGTGGCGCGCGAACTGTCCGACGCGCAGGGCAGCCGCAAGATGTACGACATCGCCGAGCGCCTGGAGACGGTGATGTGGGAGATCAAGAAGATGTTCCCGAACCTGGACTGGTTCAGCGCGGTCAGCTACCACATGATGGGCGTGCCGACGGCGATGTTCACCCCGTTGTTCGTGATCGCGCGCACCGCCGGCTGGAGCGCGCACATCATCGAGCAGCGCATCGACGGCAAGATCATCCGCCCCAGCGCGAACTACACCGGGCCGGAAGACCAGGCGTTCGTGCCGATCGACCGCCGCAGCTGATCGCTCCCTCTCCCTGCGGGGGGAGGAGTTGGGGGTGAGGGTGCGGGCGCAGCCTCGTCGCGTTTGGTTGCACCAGGCTTCGCCCGGACCCTCATCCGCCCCTTCGGGGCCCCCCTCCCGATGGGAGAAGGGGCGCCTTCGCTTTCTTCCCACTTCGTAGCCAGCCATGAACAGCCACTACCGCAAACCCCTGCCGGGCACCTCGCTGGATTTCTTCGACGCGCGCGCCGCGGTCGATGCGATCCGTCCGGACGCCTATGCCACGCTGCCGTACACCTCGCGGGTGTTCGCCGAGAACCTGGTGCGGCGCTGCGATCCGGCCACGCTGGACGCCTCGCTCACGCAGCTGATCGAGCGCCGCCGCGACCTGGATTTCCCCTGGTTCCCGGCGCGGGTGGTGTGCCACGACATCCTCGGCCAAACCGCGCTGGTGGACCTGGCCGGGCTGCGCGATGCGATCGCCGAGCAGGGCGGGGATCCGGCGCAGGTCAATCCGGTGGTGCCGACCCAGTTGATCGTGGACCATTCGCTGGCGGTGGAATACGGCGGCTTCGACCGCGCCGCGTTCGCCAAGAACCGCGCGGTGGAAGACCGCCGCAACGAAGACCGCTTCCACTTCATCGACTGGACCAAGCGCGCGTTCGAGAACGTCGACGTGATCCCGCCGGGCAACGGGATCATGCACCAGATCAACCTGGAGAAGATGTCGCCGGTGGTGCAGGTGCGTGACGGCGTGGCGTTCCCGGATACCTGTGTGGGCACCGACAGCCACACCCCGCATGTGGACGCGTTGGGCGTGCTGGCGATCGGCGTCGGCGGGCTGGAGGCGGAGAGCGTGATGCTCGGGCGCGCATCGTGGATGCGCCTGCCGGACATCGTCGGCGTGGAACTGGGCGGGCGGCCGCAGCCGGGCATCACCGCCACCGACGTGGTGCTGGCGCTGACCGAATTCCTGCGCGCGCAGAAAGTGGTCGGCGCCTACCTGGAATTCCACGGCGAAGGCGCCGCCGCGCTGACCCTGGGCGACCGCGCCACGATCTCCAACATGACCCCCGAGTTCGGCGCCACCGCGGCGATGTTCGCGATCGACCGGCAGACCATCGACTACCTGAAGCTGACCGGCCGCGACGACGCGCAGGTGGCGCTGGTGGAAACCTACGCCAAGGCCGCCGGGTTGTGGGCCGACGACCTGGCCCGGGCGCAGTACGAACGCGTGCTGCGTTTCGACCTGTCCGGCGTGGTGCGCAACATGGCCGGGCCGTCGAATCCGCACAAGCGCGTGGCCACGTCCGACCTGGCCGCGCGCGGCATCGCCGACGCATCTAAGCTGCAAGCCGGCCAGGCCGAACAGGCGCAGGGGCTGATGCCCGACGGCGCGGTGATCATCGCCGCGATCACCAGCTGCACCAACACCAGCAACCCGCGCAACGTGATCGCCGCCGGCCTGCTGGCACGCAACGCCAACGCGCGCGGGCTTGCCCGCAAGCCGTGGGTCAAGACCTCGCTGGCGCCGGGCTCCAAGGCGGTGCAACTGTACCTGGAAGATTCCGGGCTGTTGCCGGAGCTGGAGCGGCTCGGCTTCGGCATCGTCGGCTTCGCCTGCACCACCTGCAACGGCATGAGCGGCGCGCTGGACCCGGCGATCCAGCGCGAGGTGATCGAGCGCGACCTGTACGCCACCGCGGTACTGTCGGGCAACCGCAATTTCGACGGGCGCATCCATCCCTACGCCAAGCAGGCGTTCCTGGCCTCGCCGCCGCTGGTGGTGGCGTACGCGATCGCCGGCACCATCCGCTTCGACATCGAGAAGGACGTGCTCGGCGTGGATCGCGACGGCCAGCCGGTGACCCTGAAGGACCTGTGGCCCAGCGACGAAGAGATCGACGCGATCGTCGCCGCCAGCGTCAAGCCCGAGCAGTTCCGCCAGGTCTACGCGCCGATGTTCGCGCGCAGCGCGCAGGCCGGTGCGCAGGTGGCGCCGCTGTACGCGTGGCGCGAGCGCAGCACCTACATCCGCCGCCCGCCGTACTGGGAAGGCGCGCTGGCCGGCGCGCGCACGCTGCGCGGCATGCGCGCGCTGGCGGTGCTCGGCGACAACATCACCACCGACCACCTGTCCCCATCCAACGCGATCCTGGCCGACAGCGCCGCGGGCGAATACCTGGCGCGGATGGGCGTGCCGGAAGAGGACTTCAATTCCTACGCCACCCACCGCGGCGACCACCTCACCGCGCAGCGCGCCACCTTCGCCAACCCGCAACTGCTCAACGAGATGGCCGTGGTCGATGGCCAGGTCCAGCGCGGCTCGCTGACCCGGCTGGAGCCGGAAGGGCAGGTGATGCGGATGTGGGAAGCGATCGAGACCTACATGGCGCGCAAGCAGCCGCTGCTGATCGTCGCCGGCGCCGACTACGGGCAGGGCTCCTCGCGCGACTGGGCGGCCAAGGGCGTGCGCCTGGCCGGGGTCGAGGCGATCGTGGCCGAGGGCTTCGAGCGCATCCACCGCACCAACCTGGTCGGCATGGGCGTGCTGCCGCTGGAGTTCCAGCCCGGCACCACGCGCACCACCCTGGGCATCGACGGCAGCGAGCTGTTCGACGTGCTCGGCGCGCGCACCCCGGGCGCGACGCTGACCCTGTCCATCACCCGCAAGACCGGCGAGCGCCTGGACGTGCCGGTCATCTGCCGCCTGGACACCGCCGAGGAACTGGCGATCTACGAAGCCGGCGGCGTGCTGCAGCGCTTCGCGCAGGATTTCCTGGAGGCGTCCGCCGCCTGATCCGGGCAGGATTTTTTGGCAGTGTCGAAATCGGCCCGCCCCATTCGTCGGTGTCATGAGCGCGTGCCATCCTGCGCGCGCCATCACCGCTGAGGACATCACCATGAGCAATGGCAATCCCGGCACCGTCCGCCTGCACCGCGTCCTGCGCGCGCCGGCCGAGCGCATCTACCGCGCCTTCCTGGAACCGGCGGCGCTGGCCAAATGGCTGCCGCCGCACGGCTTCGTCGCCACCGTGCATGCGCTGGATGCGCGCGTGGGCGGCAGCTACCGGATGTCCTTCACCAACCTGGGCACCGGTTCCAGCCAGTCCTTCGGCGGCACCTACCTGGAACTGGTGCCGGGCGAGCTGATCCGCCACACCGACACGTTCGACAACCCGGACCTGCCGGGCGAGATGAAGGTGACGGTCAAGCTGCGCGCGGTGGCCTGCGGCACCGAGCTGGACATCGTGCAGGACGGCATCCCCGCACAGATCCCGGTCGAGTTCTGCTACCTCGGCTGGCAGGAGTCGCTGACCCTGCTGGCGCAGCTGGTCGAGGCCGAGATTCCCGACGCCCCCTGAGCCGCTTCATCCACCCCGATCGGAACGCCCATGTCCCAGCTTCCCCAGCTCCGCATTCCCGCCACCTACATGCGCGGCGGCACGTCGAAAGGCGTGTTCTTCCGCCTGCAGGACCTGCCCGCGGCCGCGCAGGTGCCCGGCGCGGCGCGCGATGCGCTGCTGCTGCGGGTGATCGGCAGCCCCGATCCCTACGCCAAGCAGATCGATGGCATGGGCGGGGCCACGTCCAGCACCAGCAAGGCGGTGATCGTGGCGCCGGGCACGCGTCCCGGCCACGACGTGGACTACCTGTTCGGCCAGGTCGCGATCGACCGCCCGTTCGTGGACTGGAGCGGCAACTGCGGCAACCTCTCGGCGGCGGTGGGGCCGTTCGCGATCGCTGCCGGCATGATCGACCCCGCGCGCATTCCGCACGACGGCCTGGCCACGGTGCGGATCTGGCAGGCCAACATCGGCAAGACCATCCTCGCGCAGGTGCCGATGGCCGCCGGCGCGGTGCAGGAAGGCGGCGATTTCGAACTGGACGGGGTGACCTTCCCCGCGGCCGAGATCCAGCTCGAGTTCCTGGATCCGGCCGCCGACGAGGACGGCGCGGACGGAGCGATGTTCCCCACCGGCAACCTGGTCGATGCGCTCGAGGTGCCGGGCGTCGGCACCTTCGAGGCGACCCTGATCAATGCCGGCATCCCGACCATCTTCCTCGACGCGCAGGCGCTGGGCTACCGCGGCACCGAACTGCAGGACGCGATCAACGGCGATGCGCAGGCGCTGGCCAGGTTCGAGACCATCCGCGCGCACGGCGCGCTGCGCATGGGCCTGATCGCGACGCTGGAAGAGGCGGCCACGCGCCAGCACACGCCCAAGGTCGCCTTCGTCGCGCCGCCGGCCGACTACCTCGCTTCCAGCGGCAAGCCGGTGGCTGCCGCCGACATCGACCTGCTGGTGCGGGCGATGTCGATGGGCAAGCTGCACCACGCGATGATGGGCACCGCCGCGGTCGCGATCGGCACCGCCGCGGCGATCCCGGGCACGCTGGTGAACCGCGCGGCCGGCGGCGGCGCGCGCCAGGCGGTGCGCTTCGGCCACCCGTCGGGCACCTTGCGGGTCGGCGCCGAAGCCACGCAGGTGGACGGCCAGTGGACCGTGACCAGGGCGATCATGAGCCGCAGTGCGCGGGTATTGATGGAAGGCTGGGTGCGGGTGCCGGGCGACACCTGCTGAGCGGCAGCGCTGACAGCCCGGCCGCACCGCCGTGGCGCCGAAGATCCAGTCTGGACCTTGTAGGAGCGGCTTCAGCCGCGACCGGGCTTCGCGTGTAGAGCGGTCGCGGCTGAAGCCGCTCCTACAGGGGGCGTTGCGCAGCAGCGCGATGCCATCCGGCCGAAAGGGCAGTGGCACCGGAGGACTGGGAGCCGAAGCGCGGGCCGGGAGCGGGGCATCGGCAGGGCACAGGCACGCAGCAGGTGTGGTCGACGGCGTGCCGCGCCCGCGTCGCGGCTTGGGCGCCGCCGCGGTCGGCGTACTGCGCGGTCGCCGCCTTAACGTGTTCAAGTGACCGGCCCATGCAAAGCATGTGTATTTTGTGTTAATTATGCTGCGGCGCGACATCGGTTGCCGGCGGCGCGCACCCCGTTCTCGCCCCTTCCACGTCCGGAGTTCCCATGTCCGCCAGTTGGTCGCTGCGCGCCAGCGCACTTGCCGTAGCCGTCGTTTCCGCCCTCTCGTTCTCCGCCGCCGCCCAACAGGCCGACGGCACCGACGGGATCGCCCGCCTGGATGCGGTCAAGGTCACTGCCGAGCGGCGCTCGGAGGATTCCAAGGACGTGCCGGTGTCGGCCAGCGTGCTGCGCCCGGAATACCTGGACGCGATCGCCACCAGCGGTTCGGACGTGCGCGTGCTGGCCGGCAAGGCGCCCAGCCTCAACGTCGAGTCCTCCAACGGCCGCGTGTTCCCGCGCTTCTACATCCGCGGCTACGGCAACACTGACTTCAACACCTACGCCTCACAGCCGGTGTCGCTGATCTACGACGACGTGGTGGCCGAGAACGCGTTCCTGAAGGGCTTCCCGATCTTCGACCTGGAGGGCCTGGAAGTGCTGCGCGGCCCGCAGGGCACGCTGTTCGGGCGCAACACGCCGGCCGGCGTGGTCAAGTTCAACTCGGTCAAGCCGACCATCGGCGCCAACGACGGCTACGCCAGCCTGTCCTACGGCACCTACGGCACCATGACCATGGAAACCGGCCTGAGCGTGGCGATGGGCGACAAGTGGGCCGCGCGCGTGTCGGCGCTGGGCCAGCGCCGCGACGACTGGGTCGACAACACCGTCGACGACCGTTCGTTCGAGGGCTACACCGACTCGGCGGTGCGCGTGCAGCTCCTGTTCCAGCCCGGCGAGGACTTCAGCGCGCTGTTCAACGCGCATGCGCGCCACCTCGACGGCACCGCACGGCTGTTCCGCGCCAACATCTTCCGGCCGGGCAGCAACCAGCTGGTCGCCGGCTTCGATCCGGACAAGGTCTCCATCGACGGCGCCAACACCCAGGAACTGCAGACCTACGGCGGCAGCGTCAACCTGACCTGGGACCTGGGCGACATCGTGCTGCACTCGATCACCGGCTACGAGGGCATCGGCAAGTACTACAGCCGCGGCGACATCGACGGCGGCTACGGCGCGGTGTTCGCGCCGCCGTCCGGCCCGGGCGTGATCGCGTTCCCGGTGGAAACCGCCGGCGGCATCAAGAACCTGGACCAGTACTCGCAGGAGCTGCGCGCCGAATCGCAGTACGAAGGCCCGCTCAACTGGCAGGCCGGCCTGTACTACTTCCACGATTCGGTGGAAGGCGAGAACTACACCTACGACACCTTCGGCGGCGGCGATCTGAGCAGCTACCAGCTGACCCGCCAGCGCAACACCTCGTGGGCGGCGTTCGGCTCGCTGAACTACGCCGCGACCGATCGCCTGAACCTGCGCGCCGGCATCCGCTACACCTACGACAAGAAGACCTTCGACGTGCTGGCGCTGGACCGCGTCACCCTGCTCGAGCCGTCCACCGGCAGCACCGACAACTCCAAGGTCACCGGCGACCTCAGCGCGACCTTCGCCATCAACGACGACGTCAACGTCTACGCCCGTGCCGCGCGCGGTTTCCGCGGCGCCAGCTTCGGCGTGCCGTCGGCGACCGCGCCGCTGACCGTGGCCGCGCCGGAGACCGTGGATTCCTACGAGATCGGCATCAAGTCCGACCTGTTCGACAAGCGCGCGCGCATCAGCTTCGACGTCTACGACTTCCGGGTGAAGAACCAGCAGCTGACCGCGGTCGGCGGTACCTCCAACGACGTGCGCCTGCTCAACGCCGACACCTCCAAGGCGCGCGGCGCCGAGTTCGACTTCGAAGCGTTGCTGACCCAGAACCTGCGCTTCACCCTGGGCGGCGCCTACAACTGGACCCGCATCGAGGATCCGACCCTGTCGGTCGGCGTGTGCCGCACCTGCACCGTGACCGATCCGCTCAACGCCGCCGGCAATGCCATCATCGACGGCAACGTGCTGCCGCAGGCGGCCAAGTGGATGGGCAACGCCACGCTGCGCTACGGCATCCCGGTCGGCGACGACGCCGAGTTCTTCTTCTACACCGACTGGTCCTACCGCAGCGAGATCAACTTCTTCCTGTACGACTCGCGCGAGTTCGTCGGCCAGCCGCTGTTCGAGGGCGGCGCCAAGATCGGCTACAACTGGGGCGCCGGCGCGTACGAGGTGTCGGTGTTCTGCCGCAACTGCACCAACCAGATCCGCGCCACCGGTGCGATCGACTTCAACAACCTCACCGGCTTCATCAACGATCCGCGCATCGTCGGCGCGCAGTTCCGCGCCAATTTCTGATCGGCGCGTCGGCACTGCGGTGAACCACGGACCGCCGGCTATCATGCCGGCGGTTTCTTTTTTGCGGAGGCGCGCATGCGCAATCTGAAAGGGTGGGCGGCGCTGGCGCTGCTGGCGCTGGCGCCGATCGCGGCAGCCGGCAATGCGGCGGACGCGGCCATGGGGCCGGTCGCGGCGCAGAAGGTGGTCGTGTCCACCGACATCGGCGACGACATCGACGATGCGTTCGCGCTGGCGCTGCTGCTGCGCAGCCCGGAACTGCAGGTGCTCGGCATCGGCTCGGCCTGGGGCGACACCGGGCTGCGCGCGCAGCTGCTGCAGCGGCTGTTGCAGCAGGCCGGACGCGGCGACATCCCGCTGGCGATCGGCCACAGGACCGCCAGCGGCATTCCCTTCAGCCAGGCGCGCTGGGCGGCGAAGGGCACGCCGCCGCGCAAGGCGCCGGATGCGGCCGACTTGATCCTGGCGCAGGCGCGGCGCCATCCCGGCCAGGTCACGCTGCTGGTGCTCGGCCCGCTGACCGACGCGGCGCGCGCGCTCGCGCGCGACCCGCAGGGCTTCGCCCAGCTCAGGCAGGTGGTGCTGATGGGCGGCTCGGTGCGCGCCGGCTACGGCAAGTCGCGCTACCGCCCGCCGAGCGCGCCGGCGCCCGAGTACAACATCGTCTCCGACATCGCCGCCGCGCAGCGCGTGTTCGGCGCCGGCGTGCCGATCGTGATGCTGCCGCTGGACGCGACCCAGGTGACCCTGGAAGAGCCGGAGCGGGTAGCGCTGTTCGCCCACGGCGACCCGCTGACCGATGCGCTGGCGCAGCTGTACTACCAGTGGCGCGACACCGACCAGCCCTGGGCCAGCGCCACCCCGACCCTGTTCGATGTGGTGCCGGTGGCGCAGCTGCTCGACCCCAGCCTGTGCCCGACCGTGCCGCTGCGCATCGCCGTCGACGACCAGGGCTATACGCGGGAACTGCCGCCCGGCGGCGCGGCGGACGGCCGCCGCGCCGCAACCGGCGCCGCCAACGCCCAGGTCTGCCTGGCACTGGACCGGCCACGGCTGATCGCGCTGTACATGCAGCGCCTGCTGCGCTGAGGCCGGCGGTAAACCGCGGAAGGCTTCGGCCCGACCGGATCCGAAGCGAACGAGATTTCCCGCTTCGCTCGTCGCGGCTGAAGCCGCTCCTACAGGATTCGCGGCCAACCGCCTGGATGCACTGCAGGAGGGCTTCGGCCCCGGCAGGTAGCCGATGCGTTGCGGTTCCCGGCGCCGATCGTCGCGACTGAAGTCGCTCCCACAGGAGACTCGCGGCGGCCGGCTCCTCAGGACTCGCGGCCAACCGCCTGGGTGCATCGTAGGAGGGGCTTCAGCCCCGACCGAGTGCCGAAACCGTCGCGATTCCAGGTTTCGCTCGTCGCGGCTGAAGCCGCTCCTACAGGATTCGCGGCCAACCGCCTGGGTGCATCGTAGGAGGGGCTTCAGCCCGACCGAGTGCCGAAACCGTCGCGATTCCAGGCTTCGCTCGTCGCGGCTGAAGCCGCTCCTACACGCACTTGCAGCCAGCTCGCCGGGTGCACTGTGGGAGGGACTTCAGTCCCGACTGCATCCTGGTCCAGCCGATGCGCCGCGGCGTGCGTCGCGACTGAAGTCGCTCCCACAGGGAGGGCTCTCGGAGGTGCCGGCGGGTGCTTTCCCCTTCGCTTCCTCTCCCCGGGCCGGGCACGCGCAAACGCCGCGCTGCAATCTCCACGCCGACCCTCCGGCCGTCGCGTCCGCGTTCTATACTCGCGCCACTTTCACGGAGCGAACGTATGCAGACGGATTCGAAGCGGCAGCGGCACTTCCTGCGCGCGGGGCTGTTGGGCACCTTCCTGCTGCTGGGCCTGGCGCTGGCGCTGGGCGGCTGCAAGCGCAACGAATCCGGGCAGTTGCCCGACGCCAGCGGCGAACCGGTCAAGGGCCAGAAGGAAGCGATGAAGGGCTTTGGCCTGGTCCGCGCCTATCCCGACCAGAAGAGCGACGGCCTGTCGCTGGCGCTGGAGTTCTCGCGGCCGCTGGTCGGCACCCAGGACTTCGACAAGCTGCTGCGTTTCGAGGAGAAGGTCGGCACCGACGACAGCGCCTGGTCGCTGTCCGACGACGGCAAGACCCTGCGCTATCCGTACGTGGAGGCGGCCAAGGACTACACCGTGGTGATCTCCGCCGACCTGCTCGCCGCCGACGGCAGCCGCCTGGGCAAGCCGCTCAAGCAGAAGGTCTACACCGGCGAACTGGAGCCGGCGGTCGGCTTCGCCTCGCAGGGCAGCGTGCTGCCGGCGCGTGAGAGCCGCGGCCTGCCGGTGGTCTCGCTCAACGTGCCGGAAGTGGACGTGGAGTTCATGCGGGTCAAGGAAGGCGCGCTGCCGACGTTCTTCGCCCAGTACCAGCGCGGCGGCCGCCGCGGCAGCTGGGAGATGGACAGCGAGTACGGCGAGCACACCCCGATCTCGCAGCTGGCCGAGTCGGTCTACGTCAACCGCTTCGTGCTCGGCGGCGACAAGAACGAGCGCGCGCTGACCTACCTGCCGATCCAGGAAATCAAGGAGCTGCAGGAGCCGGGCCTGTACTTCGCGGTGATGAAGCGCCCGGGCCGGTTCGAGAACGAATACGACACCGCCTTCTTCACCGTCAGCGACATCGGCCTGCACACGCGCGCCTACAAGGACAAGCTGTTCGTGCACACCGCCTCGCTGCAGAGCGGCGAGCCGCTGAAGAAGGTGGAACTGCGCATCCTCGACGCCCAGGGCGAGCTGTTCCTGAAGGGCGAGACCGACGCCAACGGCAACGCGCTGCTGAACTACACGCTCGACGCCGGCCAGGTGCTGGTGGCGCGCAGCGGCACCGACCTGTCGATGCTGCCGTTCAACCAGCCGGCGCTGGACCTGAGCGAGTTCGCCGTGGCCGGGCGCGAGAACGCCTGGTTCGACGTGTTCGCCTGGTCCGGCCGCGACCTGTACCGTCCCGGCGAGACGGTGCGCGTGTCGGCGCTGCTGCGCGACAACGACGGCAAGCCGGTGGCAGCCACCGGCAAGGGCGCGCAGCCGGCCGGCGGTCAACCGGTGTTCCTGCGGCTGAAGCAGCCCGACGGCAAGATCTTCCGCGAGACCCGGCTGCTGCCGGGCGAGCAGGGCTATTTCAGCTTCGAGCAGCTCATCCCCGCCGATGCCCCGACCGGGCGCTGGCAGGTGGAGTTCCGCACCGACCCGGCCAGCAAGGAGGCGGTGCAGGGCATGACCCTGCGCATCGAGGAGTTCCTGCCCGAGCGCATGAAGCTGGACCTGGACAGCGCGCAGAAGACGCTCAAGCCGGGCGAGCCGTTCAAGCTGCAGGCCACTGCCGCCTACCTGTACGGCGCGCCGGCCGACGGCAACCGCTTCACCGCCAAGTTGGCGGTAGCGGTCGAGCAGCATCCGGTGGAATCGCTGCCGGGCTATTTCTTCGGCGACTCGACGCTGCAGCTGCCGCGCGAAGCCAAGGACGTGATCGATACCGAGTTCGGCGCCGACGGCAAGATCGCCGAGGACATCGCGCTGCCGGACGAAGCCAAGCCGACCAGCACCATCGCCGCGCTGGTTTCCGCCAGCGTCTACGAGACCGGCGGCCGTACCGTCACCCGCACGCTCAAGCGCGTGCTGTGGCCGGCGCCGGCGCTGGTCGGGGTGCGCCCGCTGTTCGACGACGCCGATGGCGCCGACGCCAACGCCAATGCGCGCTTCGAGCTGATGCGGGTGGACGCGCAGGGCAAGCCGCAGCCGGCCAAGGGGCTGAAGGTAACCCTGGTGCGCGAGCTGCGCGACTACCACTGGGCGTTCACCGACAACCGCTGGGACTACGACTTCACCCGCCGCTTCGAGAACAAGCAGACCATCGCCGTCGATGCCGGCAGCGGCGCGGCCAAGTTCGATTTCCCGGTGGAGTGGGGCGAGTACCGCGTGGACGTGTTCGATCCGTCCACCGGCCTGACCACGCGCTATCCGTTCCGCGCCGGCTGGAGCTGGAACGACGAGAACCGCGGCCTGGACGCGCGCCCGGACAAGGTCAAGCTGGCGCTGGACAAGACCGGCTACAAGGCCGGCGACACGCTCAAGGTCACCCTGACCCCGCCGCATGCCGGTCCCGGCGTGCTGATGGTCGAGAGCGACAGGATGCTGTATGTGCAGGACGTCGACGTGAAGCCGGGCAGCACGTTCGAGATCCCGGTGACCAAGGACTGGGAGCGCCACGACGTCTACGTCACCGCGCTGGTGTTCCGCGGCGGGTCGGCGCCGAGCAAGATCACCCCGGCGCGCGCGGTCGGCGTGGCCTTCGTGCCGATGGAGCGCAAGACCCGGCGCGTGGCGGTGGGCCTGGTCGCGCCCAAGCAGATGCGCCCGGAGCAGCCGCTGCCGGTGACGGTGAGCGTGCCGGAACTGGCCGGCAAGCAGGCGCACGTGACCATCTCCGCGGTCGACGTGGGCATCCTCAACATCACCCGCTTCCCGGTGCCCGACGCCAACGCGCAGTTCTTCGCGCAGCGGCGCCTGGGCGTGGATGCGTACGACATCTACGGCCGCGTGATCGAGAGCTTCGAGGGCGGCAGCGGCAAGCTGCGCTTCGGCGGCGACATGGCGCTGGCGGCGTTGCCGCAGGCCAAGCGGCCGACCGCGCGGGTGCAGACCGTGGATCTGTTCTCCGGCTCGGTGAAGCTCGACGCCAAGGGCAACGCGCGGGTGCAGCTGCCGGTGCCGGACTTCAACGGCACGCTGCGCGTGTCGGCGCTGGTGTATTCGGACGAGCGCTACGGCAACCGCGACGTGGAGACGCTGGTGCGCGCGCCGATCGTGGCCGAGGCGAGCATGCCGCGGGTGATGGCGCCGGGCGACCGCAGCACGGTCACCCTGGACGTGCAGAACTTCACCGGCCAGCCGGGCGAGTTCAAGGTGCGGGTGGACGGCGAGGGCCCGCTGGCGATCGCCGAGAACGCGCGCAGCGCCAAGCTCGGCAAGGACGGCAAGGCCACGCTGAGCTTCCCGCTGGTGGCGCAGGAAGGCTATACCGTGGCCAAGGTGCGGGTGCGGGTGGACGGCAACGGTTTCAGCGTCGACCGCCGCTACGACCTGCCGGTGCGCGCGGCGTGGCCGTCGGTGCTGCGCGCGCAGACCCGCGTGCTGGATCCGCTGGCGCCGGTGACGCTGGGCATGGCCGATGCCGAGGGGCTGATGGCCGGCTCGGTCAACGCGCGCATGCTGGTCAGCGCATTGCCGCCGATCCCGTTCGCCAGCGCGCTGCAGGGCGCGCTGAACTACCCGTACGGTTGCGCCGAGCAGACCACCAGCAAGGGCTACGCCGCGCTGCTGCTCGACGACGCCACCGCCAGGCTGCTCGGCGCCACGGGCCTGGACGCGGCGACCCGCCGCGAGCGCATGGAAGGCGCGTTCGGCCGATTGGCGTCGATGCAGATCTCCAGCGGCCATTTCTCGATGTGGGGCGACGACGTCTACGTCAATCCGGGCCTGACCCCGTACATCGCCGAGTTCCTGCTCGACGCCAAGGACGCCGGTTTCGCGGTGCCTGACACCGTGCTGCAGAAGGCGCTCAACCGGCTCAGCGAGGACCTGCTGTCCGGCGGCAACAACTTCTACGGCCAGGACCGCCGCGAGAACCTGAAGTTCGCCAACCAGGCCTGGTCCGGCTACGTGCTGGCCCGCGTCAACCGCGCCCCGCTGGGCACGCTGCGCGCGCTGTACGACAACGACCGCGGCAAGGCGCTGACCGGCCTGTCGCTGGTGCACCTGGGCGTGGCGCTGTCGCTGCAGGGCGACAAGAAGCGCGGCGAAGCGGCGATCGCGGCCGGCTTCGCCAAGGACAGCGCCGACCGCCCGCGCTATTTCGGCGACTACGGCAGCGTGATCCGCGACGACGCGCTGATGATCGCGCTGCTGCACGAGCGCGGCCTGGCCAAGCCCGAGTACGACGCACGGGCGGTGGCGCTGGGCCGCGAGATCGACGCGCGCCGCCACGGCGGCTGGCTGTGGCTGAGCACCCAGGAGCAGGTGGCGCTGGCGCGGATGGGCAAGGCGCTGCTGGCCAACCAGAGCAAGCTGGTGTCCGGGCAGCTGACGATCGGCGACGGCAGCGAGGCGATCGGCGCGGCCAAGGCGTTCGGCCGCCAGTTCGGCGAGGCCGAGCTGGCGCGCGGGGTCAGCTTCGTGCCGCAGGGCGAGGCGCCGCTGTACGCCAGCCTGGAAATCGCCGGCGTCCCGCGCACCGCGCCGGCGGTGGACGAAAGCACGCTGAAGGTGGAACGCGAGTGGTACGGCACCGACGGCAAGCCGTGGACGCCGCGGCCGCTGAAGGAAGGCGAGGCGCTGATCGTGCGCGTCACCATCACCTCCAACGTGAACATGCCCGACGCCTTGCTGACCGACCTGCTGCCGGCCGGCCTGGAGATCGAGAACTTCAACCTGGGCGACGCCAAGCAGTGGTCCGAGGTGGTGGTGGACGGCATCGAGATCAGCGACCGCTCCGAGGCCGCCGAGGTCAAGCACGAGGAGTTCCGCGACGACCGCTACGTGGCCGCGCTGAGCCTGTCCTCGGGCGACAAGGCGCAGGTGTTCTACCTGGTGCGCGCGGTGACCCCGGGCACCTACACCGTGCCGCCGCCGCTGGTCGAGGACATGTACCGTCCCGACCTGCGCGGGGTGGGGCGCAGCAATCCGGGCACGATCAACGTGGTGCAGCCGTAACACCGGCTGCTGGAATGCGCCCGCATCGGTGCGGGCGCGCTCCTGGTTCTGCGGGGTAGGCGCTGCAGCCTTCAAGGTCGCCGTCTGGTCCGGCACGGTGACGGGCGTCCGCGCCGCGTTCGCGATCGCGATCGGCGCCAGGTCGCGCCGCGGCTTCTGCCGGCGCGCGGCCGCATCGGCTCCTCTGGAATTTCTCGCGTTCTGCGCATCCGCGGCGCGGCATTGCGTGGCTGTGTGCGGTCACTCGCGTCGCAGGTCCGCGATATCGCCGCGGCCGCCGGCAGGCCGAGCGCTGCGGCGGGCGCCATCTTGCTGCAATGCTGCTGCTGCCGCCGCGCCGGGGGCAGGCGCCAGGCGCCGAACCGACGAAGGCTGAGGACGCCCAGGCATGTCCGCCGGCTGGCGCAGGTTCATCCAGCGGCACAGGCGGCGTGCGGCATACCGATGCGCCGATCTGCATGTTTGTGCATGTTATTGCACGTTTAAGCGCATTGTTTTAAGGTTGACGCATGTCAGGCCACCTGCGCACCTCAATGGACGGCGATCCGCGTTCCTTTCCCGATGCATCCGCCCGCCCGGCGATCCACGCCACCCGCTGGGTGTTCCTGCTGTCGGGCATCGCGATGGCCGCGTGGGCGCCGATGGTGCCGTACGTGAAAGCGCGCTTCGCGCTGGACGACGCCGCGTTGGGCCTGGTGCTGCTGGCCTTCGGCGGCGGCTCGATCCTGGCGATGCCGCTGTCGGGCGTGCTCAGCCACCGCTTCGGCAGCCGCGCGGTGATGGTCGTCTCCGGGCTGGCGCTGTGCCTGGGTCTGCCGCTGGTGGCGCTGGCGCCGAACCTGCCGAGCGTGGTCGCCGCGCTGCTGTACTTCGGTGCCGCGCTCGGCGCGCTGGACGTGGCGATGAACGCGCACGGCGTGGAGACCGAGAAGCGCGCCGGGCGGCCGGTGATGTCCAGCTTCCACGGCGTGTTCAGCGTCGGCGGGCTGACCGGCGCGGCGGCGATGAGCGCGCTGCTCGCCCTCGGCGCGCCGCTGCTGGCGGCCACGCTGGCAGTGTCGGTGCTGCTGCTGGCGCTGCTGCTGTGGCAACGCTCCGGCCTGCTGGTGGTCGTCGCCCACGATCCGGCGCAGCGCACCCCGCTGCGCCTGCCGCGCGGGGTGGTGCTGGCGCTGGCCGCGCTGTGCTTCATCTGCCTGCTCGCCGAGGGCGCGATGCTCGACTGGAGCGCGGTGCTGCTGCGCGATTTCCACGGCGTGAACACGCGCTACGCCGGCGTCGGCTACGCGCTGTTCTCGGTGGCGATGGCGGCCGGCCGCTTCGGCGGCGACCGCGTGGTCGCGCGCATCGGCCAGCCGGCGATGCTGGCGGCCGGCGCCTCGCTGGCCGCCGGCGGCCTGCTGCTGGCCACGCAGCTGCCCGGCCTCGCCAGCGGCCTGCTCGGCTATGCGCTGGTCGGCCTGGGCGTGTCGAACCTGGTGCCGATCCTGTTCGGCGCGGCCGGGCGCCTGCCCGGCACCTCGCCGGCGGTGGCGATCGCGGCGCTGACCACGCTCGGCTACACCGGCCTGCTCGCCGGCCCGGCGCTGATCGGCTTCCTGGCCCACGCCAGCAGCCTGCCGACCGCCTTGCTGGCGGTGGCCGGGCTGCTGCTGCTGGTGGCGACGGGTTCGCGGCTGCTGCGACACTGACCCGACCAAGGAGCGCCAGACCATGCCATCCCCTCCCGCGCACGCACCGGACACGGTGATTTTCGATCTCGGCGGCGTGCTGATCGACTGGAACCCGCGCCATCTGTACCGGCACCTGTTCGACGACCACGCCGCGATGGAGCGCTTCCTCGCCGAGGTGTGCTCGCCGCAATGGAACGAGCGCCAGGACGCCGGGCGCCCGTGGCGCGAGGCGGTCGCCGAACTGAGCGCGGCGCATCCGGCGCAGGCCGAGCTGATCGCCGCCTACCACCTGCGCTGGGAGGAGACGCTCGGCGGCCCGCTGCAGGCCAGCGTGGACATCCTGGAGGAGCTGCACGCGCAGGGCGTGCGCCTGTACGCGCTGACCAACTGGTCGCAGGAGACCTTCCCGGTCGCGCTGCGGCGCTACGCGTTCCTGCAGCGCTTCGCCGGCATCCTGGTGTCCGGGCAGGAGCGGCTGGTGAAGCCGGACCCGGCGATCTTCGCGCTGCTGCTGTCGCGCTACGCGATCGATCCGGCGCGCGCGGTGTTCGTCGACGATGCGCCGCGCAACGTGCGCGCCGCCGCCGCGCAGGGCCTGCACGCGCTGCAGTTCCGCGACGCGGCCACGCTGCGCGCCGAGCTGCGCGCGCTGGGCCTGCCACTGCGCGGCGCCGGGCAGGACGCATGACCGCGGCCGCCGACGCGCTGCCGCAGGAACGCCAGCAGGCGATCCTGCAACGCCTGCGCGAACACGGCCGGGTCGTGGCCACCGAACTGGCCGCCGCGTTCGCGGTGTCCGAGGACTCGATCCGCCGCGACCTGCGCGAGCTCGCCGCGCAGGGCCTGTGCCGCCGCGTCTACGGCGGCGCGCTGCCGCCCACGCCCAGCGTCGCGCCGCTGCCGCAGCGGCGCGAGGAACACGCCGAGCGCAAGCGTGCCCTGGCCCAAGCTGCTGTGGAACTGGTGCGGCCCGGGCAGGTGCTGCTGATCGACGCCGGTTCCACCAACAGCGCCATCGCCGCCGCCCTGCCGCCGCGGCAGGGCCTGACCGTGGTCACCAACGCGCCGGACATCGCCCAGCTGCTGATGCCGCGCGAAGGTTTCGAGATCCTGCTGATCGGCGGCCGCGTCGATCCGCGCATCGGCGCGGCGGTGGGCGCGCAGGCGCTGCAGCAACTGCGCCAGCTGCGCGCCGACCTGTGCTTCCCCGGCGCCTGCGCGATCGACCCGGAGCGCGGCCTGTGGGGCGTGGACGGCGAGGAAAGCCTGTTCAAGCGCGCCATGGTCGAGGCCAGCGCCGAGACCATCGCCGTGGTGACCAGCGACAAGCTGGGCGCGCTGGCCGCGCACCAGGTGGTGGGCGTGGAGGCGATCGATCGCCTGGTGGTCGAGCACGATGCGCCCGCCGGCCTGCTCGCGGCCTTCGCCGCGCAGGCGGTGCAGGTGCATCGCGCCGGTCCTGCCGAGGCCGCCGGCTAGCGCGTCGCGCGGCCACTCGGGCCGGCGCCGGCGCCGCAATCGCCGGTCGCCGCGCGCGGCTGGCCGCGCGGAGATTCAACTGCTGAGCGTGGACGGGGCGGTGCCTATGTCGACTGATCCTGCACCAGGCGCGCCGCGCGGTGCCGATGCCTGCGCAGACCCGCAGGTTACGGAACGGCCTGCGCCCGCGATGTACGGGTGAGTACGCGCCGCTGAAAGCAGCGCGACGTCCACAACCGGTCCGCGCTGTCCGGAAACGGACGGCACGCGCGCGCGGTGACTTCCGCAATGCGTTGAATGCAATGGGATTTCTCCTGCAGCGCGATTGGCACGCAGCCTGCTGCGGTCATGGCATGGATATCGCCAAGCAGCCCGCCGCCCGCCATCGCCGCCGTCTCGTCGTCGCGCTCGCCATCGCCGTGGCGCTGTTGGCGCTGCTGGCCACGCTCGGCCTGGGCAGGGCCGCCCCGCGCGTGGCGCGCAGCGAGCTGTGGATCGATGCGGCCACGCGCGGCGAGATGCGCCGCGAGATCCGCGCCAACGGCGTGCTGGTGCCGCGGCAGATCCGCTGGATCACCGCCGGCGCCACCGCCACCGTGCAGCAGCAGTTGGTCGATGCCGGCGCGCGGGTGCAGGCCGACACGCTGATCCTGCAACTGGCCAATCCCGAACTGGACGCCGGCCTGGACCGCGCCCGCGCCGCGCTGGCCGGCGCCGATGCCGACGTGGCCGCGCTGCGCGCCGCGCTGGCCTCGCAACTGCTGGACCAGCAGGCGCTGCAGGCGCAGGCCGACTCGGACTGGCGCATCGCGCAGGTCAGGGCGCAGGCCTACCAGCGCGGCCACGACGGCGGCGCGATCTCGGCGATCGACCTGACCCAGAGCCAGATCACCGAGGCCCAGCAGCATGGCCGCGCCACCATCGAGGCCAAGCGCGTGGCCGCCTTCCGCCAGAACATGGCCGCGCAGCTGCGCGCCGCGCAGGCGCGGCGTGCGCAGGCCGCCAGCGCGCTGGCCGTCGCCGCGCAACAGGCGGCCTCGCTGCAGGTGCGCGCCGGCAGCGCCGGCATCCTGCAGCAGGTGGACGTGGAACCGGGCCAGCGCGTCGAGGTCGGCGCCAAGCTGGCGCGGGTCGCGCGCCCGGACGAACTGCTGGCGCGGCTGCAGGTGCCCGAAGTGCTGGCCAAGGACGTGATCGACGGCCTGCCGGTCGCGGTGGACACGCACAACGGCGTGGTCGGCGGACAGGTGGCGCGGATCGATCCGGCGGTGCGCAGCGGCAGCGTGGTGGTCGACGTGCGGCTGGCGCCGCCGCTGCCGCTGGGCGTGCGCCCGGACCTGTCGGTGGACGGCCGCATCGTGCTCGGCACGCTGCGCGACGTGGTCAGCATCCCGCGCCCGGCGCTGGCCGCGCCCAACACCGCCGGCGACCTGTTCGTGCTGCGCGAGGGCGGCGCGCGCGCGCAGCGCATCCGCGTGCGCTTCGGCGCCGCCTCCAGCGACCGCATCGAAGTCCGCGCCGGCCTGCGCGCCGGCGACCAGGTCGTGCTGTCCGACACCAGCCAGTGGAATGCCTACGCCACCCTGCGCTTACGCTAGCGCCTCAGGAGAAACCGACATGACCGCAGTTCCCGCACATCCCGCCGAGCCGCTGATCCGCCTGCAAGGGCTGGGCAAGGTGTTCCATACCGACGAGGTGGAAACCCATGCCCTGGCCGAGATCGCGCTGGACGTGGCGCATGGCGATTTCGTCGCCATCACCGGGCCGTCCGGCTGCGGCAAGTCGACCCTGCTGTCGATCCTCGGCCTGCTCGACGCGCCCAGCGGCGGCACGTACCGGCTCAACGGCCGCAGCGTCGCCGAACTGGACGCGGTCGGTCGCGCGCGCATCCGCAACGCCGAGATCGGCTTCATCTTCCAGGCCTTCAACCTGATCGCCGACCTCACCGTGGAGGAGAACGTGGCGCTGCCGCTGACCTACCGCGACGGCGCCGAGCGCGGCCGCATCCGCCAGCGCGTGCGCGAGGTGCTGGAACTGGTCGGCATGCACCATCGCCACCGGCACTATCCGGGGCAGCTGTCCGGCGGCCAGCAGCAGCGCGTGGCGGTGGCGCGCGCGCTGGCCGGCAATCCTTCGATCCTGCTCGCCGACGAGCCCACCGGCAACCTCGACACGCGCAACGGCGAGGCGGTGATGCAGCTGCTCGAGCAGCTGCACGACAACGGCACCACCTTGTGCATGGTCACCCACGATCCGGCGTTCGCGCGGCGCGCGCAGCGCATCGTGCACATGCTCGACGGGCGCATCGTCGACGAAGACACCTTCGAGCGGCTGCGCCACGAGCAGGACGTGGCGCTGCCGGCGCGCGCCGCGGAGCAGGCGCGATGAGCGCCGCCATCTATTGGGCCGAGACGCGGCAATCCTGGCGCGCGCTGGCGCGCAAGCCCGGCTACCTGCTGCTGGCGGTGCTGACCCTGGCGCTGGGCGTGGCCACCACCACGGCGGTGTTCGCGCTGCTCGACCAGGCCTTGCTGAAGCCGCTGCCGTTCCCGCAGCCGCAGCAGCTGGTCACGCTGGGCAAGGCCGTCGATGGCGGCCACAACATCGCCGCGCCCGGCTATTACCCGCCGCTGCGGCGCCTGTCCGCCCTGCAGTCCATCGGCATCCTGCGCGGGTTTCCGGTGCCGGCCAACATCGCCCGCGGCGACACCAGCGAAGTGGTCGCGGCGATCAGCGCCGACGAGGGGTTCCTGCGCACGTTGGGGCTGCCGATGGCGGCGGGGCGCAATTTCAACGCCGAGGAGGATCGGCCCGGCGGACCGCAGGCGGTGATCCTCGCGCATCGTTTCTGGCAGCGCTATTTCGGCGGCGATCCGGCGGCGGTAGGCCGCACGCTGCAGGTGGAGGGCAAGCCGGTGCAGATCGTCGGCGTGTTGCCGGCGGACTTTCCCTGGGCCGAGCCGTTCGACGTGGTCCGCAACATGCAGCCGGACCTGACCGCGACCAATCTGTCCACCAACGAGATCATCGTGGCGCGCTTGCGTCCGGGCGTCAGTGTGGCGGCCGCCTCCGCGCAGACCGCGGAGGTGCTCAAGGGCGTGCTGCGCCGCAGTCCGTACATGACCGACGACTGGTGGCACCAGCTGCAGCGCGACCCGCCGAACGCGTTGCCGCTGCAGGGCAGCCTGTACAGTTCCTACAGCGGCAACACGCTGTGGCTGTTCTTCGCCGCGGCGGCCTGCGTGCTGCTGATCGCCGCGATCAACCTGACCAGCCTGATGCTGCTGCGCGCGCTGGGCCGCAGCCACGACAGCGCGGTGCGCGCCGCGCTCGGCGCACCGTGGACGCGGCTGAGCCTGCCGGCACTGGCCGAAGGCGTGCTGATCGGCGCGCTCGGCAGCCTGGCCGGGCTGGCCCTGGCCTGGCTCGGCCTGCGCCTGCTCGGCGGCTGGGTGCCGCTGCTGTGGATGCGCGGCGAGGCCGCGCACCTGAGCGGCGCCAGCGCGCTGTTCGCGCTGCTCGCCGGCGGCGCCACGGCGCTGCTGGCCGCGGCGCTGGGCATCGTCCGCGGCCGCCGCCGCAACCTGGTGACGGAGCTGGCCGGCGGCGGCCGTGGCGGCTGGAGCCTGCAGGCCGGCCGCCTCGGCCGCACCCTGGTGATCGCGCAGGTGGCCATCGCCGTGGTGCTGCTGATCGGCGCGGCGCTGTTCACGCGCACCCTGCAAAAACTGGCGGAGGTGCCGATGGGCTTCGAGAGCCGCTCCGCGATGGTGTTCACCCTGTCGCCGGTGAAGGAGCGCTATGCCACGGCGCAGGACGCGGTGGAGCAGGCCCGGCGCATCGTCGCGCGGCTGCAACAGGTGCCGGGCATCGAACGCGTCGGCGTCTCCAGCAATCCGCCGACGGCGACGCAGCTGAGCTGGAGCGTGGAGGTGGACGGCGGTCCCTCCCTCGATAGCCAGTACCGCGTGGTCACGCCGCAGTTCCTGGAGGTGTTCCGTATTCCGTTGCTGGCCGGCCGCGGCATCGCCGACGGCGACGTGGCCGGCGCCGAGAATGTGTGCCTGGTCAGTGCCTCGTTCGCGGAGCGCTATCTGCACGGGCAGGCGCTCGGCAAGATCGTGACCGTCCCCGACGACGGCGACAACCACCGTTTGTCGATGCGGGTGGTCGGCGTGGTCGGCGACGTGCGCCACACCAGCCCGGCCGAGCCGCCGGAGCCGACGGTGTACCAGCCGCTGGCGCAGATGAGCGAGCCGATGTGGCGGATCATGCGCAGCTTCGGCGCGTTGACCTATGCGCTGCGGCTGCATGCGGGCGCGAAGGGCGTGGACGAGCGCGCGCTGCGCGCGGCGATCGGCGAAGTGGCGCCGCAGCAGCCGATCGCCGATCTGCAGTCGATGAACGCCGTGGTCGCCACCACCACCGGCGAGCAGAAGCTCAACTTGCTGCTGGTCGGCCTGTTCGCCGCGCTGGCGCTGTTGCTGGCCGCGGTCGGCCTGTACGCGGTGATGGCGGTGGCGGTGGCCGCGCGCCAGCACGAGTTCGGCGTGCGCGCCGCGCTCGGCGCGCCGCCGGCGCGGCTGCGGCAACAGGTATTGCGCGAGGCCGGCATGCAGATCGGGATAGGGCTGCTGCTGGGCCTGGGCGTGGCGATGGCGCTGTCGCGGGTGCTGCAACGCTTCCTGTTCGAGGTGCGGGTGGCCGATCCGCTGGCGATCGGCGCGGTGCTGCTGGTACTGGCCGCGGCCGGCCTGCTCGCGGCGCTGGCGCCGGCGCGGCGGGCGGCGCGGGTGCCGCCGATGCAGGCGTTGCGCGCCGAATGACCGGGACCGCGAACCGGCGCGCCTGCGCGGCCGCGGCGTGCGTCGCGCATGCAGGCGACGGCCAGCCGCTAGACTCTGCGCCATGAACGACGCTCGCACGCCGCCCTTGCCGCGCATCCTGGTGGTCGACGACCAGGCCGACGTGCGCGAGGCCTTGCGCATGCTGCTCAAGAGCGCCGGCTACGGCATGGTCGGCGCCGAGTCGCCGGAGCTGGCGCTGGCCTGCCTGCGCGGCGACGACTTCGCCGCGGTGCTGGTGGACATGAACTACGCCCGCGACACCACCTCCGGCGCCGAGGGCCTGGCGCTGATCGCGCAGATCGCCGCGCAGTGGCCGGGGCTGCCGGTGATCGCGATGACCGCCTGGGCCAGCATCGAGCTGGCGGTGGCGGCGATGCGCGACGGCGCGGTGGATTTCATCGAAAAGCCCTGGCAGAACGCGCGCGTGCTGGCGGTGCTGGACAGCCGCATCGCGCTGGACCGCAGCCGCCGCAACGCGCAGCGGC
This sequence comes from Xanthomonas sp. AM6, assembly GCF_025665335.1. Taxonomy (NCBI): domain Bacteria; kingdom Pseudomonadati; phylum Pseudomonadota; class Gammaproteobacteria; order Lysobacterales; family Lysobacteraceae; genus Xanthomonas; species Xanthomonas sp. AM6. The sequence continues at coordinate 3,589,233 of NZ_CP106869.1, read as the reverse complement.
TCGGCGAGGCGCAGGCGCTGCTGCTGCAGGATGGCGCCGCCGGTTTCGTCGCCGAGTCGGCGCCGATGCAGCGCCTGGTCGAGGACCTGCTGCGCATCGCCGGCAGCGGCGCCAACGTGTTGCTGCTGGGCGAGAACGGCACCGGCAAGAGCCTGCTGGCGCAGCTGCTGCACCAGTGGTCGCCGCGCCGCGCGCAGGCCTTCGTCAAGGTCAACATCGGCGGGCTGGCGCCGACCCTGTTCGAGGCCGAGCTGTTCGGCCACGTGCGCGGCGCCTACACCGACGCGCGCCAGGACCGTGCCGGCCGCTTCGAACTGGCCGATGGCGGCACCCTGTTCCTGGACGAGATCGGCAACCTGCCGCTGCAGCAGCAGCCCAAGCTGCTGCGCGCGATCGAGGACGGCGAGTTCGAGCGGCTCGGGTCCTCGCGCACGCAGCGCGTGGACGTGCGCATCGTCGCGGCGACCAATGCCGACCTGGACGCGGAAGTGGCCGCCGGCCATTTCCGCCAGGACCTGCTGTACCGGCTCAACACCTTCCAGTTGCGGGTGCCGCCGCTGCGCGAGCGCGGCGCCGACATCCTGCCGCTGGCGCGGCACTACCTGGCCGCCGCCTGCACGCGCTACCGGCGGCCGCTGCCGGCGCTGGCGCGCGACGCCGAACGTGCCTTGCTCGGCTACGCCTGGCCCGGCAACGTGCGCGAACTGGCGCATGCAATGGAGCGCGCCGCCTTGCTCGCCGACGGCGCGACGCTGGGCAGCGACGACCTGCGCCTGCAGCCGGCCGCGGGCGCGGCGCCGGCCCTGTCGACCCAGCTGACCCTCGAGGAAGCCGAGGCCCTGCTGCTGCGGCAGGCGCTGGCCCAGCAGCAGGGCAACCTGCAACGTACCGCCGACCAGCTCGGCATCACCCGGCAGAGCCTGTACCGGCGCCTGGGCAAGCACGGCCTGCGCAGCGATGACGGCGGCTGAGCGACAGCGCTGGCGGTCTTTGTGGCTGTCGGCGCCGGCGTCGCTGGCGCTGATCCTGGTCCTCGCGTTCGGCGCGCCGCGGCCGCCGGAGGCGGCGGTGCTGCTGCTGTGCGTGCTGCTGCTGACCGCGGCGCTGTGGCGCTGGCAGCAGCGCGACGCCGGCCAGCGCCTGCGCACCCTCGGCGGCCTGCTCGAGGCGTTGCGCGAGGGCGACTACAGCGTGCGCGTGGCGCAGGACGCGCGCGATCGCGATGCCGACGGCCTGCTGCAGCGGTTCAACGCGCTGGCGCAGCGGCTGCAGGACGAACAGCGCGACTCGCACGAGAGCCTGCAACTGCTGAGCAAGACCCTGGCGGCGCTGGACGGGGCGGTGTTCGCGTTCGAGCAGGACCAGCGCCTGCGCCTGGTCAACCCGGCCGGCGAGCGCCTGCTCGGTGCCGCCGCCGAGCAGCTGATCGGGCGATCGGCGCAGGCGCTGGGCCTGTCCGCATTGTTCGCGTTGCCGTCGGGCAGCATCCACGCGCATGCCTTCGCCGGCCAGCAGGGGCGCTGGCAGATCGGCCACGCCGCGCTGCGCAGCCGCAGCCAGGCCGGGCAGCTGCTGCTGGTGCAGCCGATGGAGCGTGCGCTGCGCGAGGAGGAAGCGCAGGCCTTCCGCCGCCTGTTGCGCGTGCTCAGCCACGAGATCAACAACTCGCTGGCGCCGATCGCCTCGATCGCCGACACCCTCGCGCGCCTGCTGGCGGCCGCGCCGGCCACGCTCGATGCCGACCTGCACGCGGACCTGCGCAACGGCCTGGCGCTGATCGAGCAGCGCAGCGCGGCCTTGCAGCGCTTCCTCGGCGGCTACGCGCGCCTGGCCAGGCTGCCGGCGCCGGTGCCGGCGGCCGTGGCGCTGGCGCCGCTGTGCGCGCGCGTGCAGCGGCTGCTGGACGATGCGCGGGTCCAGGTCGAAGTCGAGCCACAGCTGCACCTGCACGCCGACGCCGACCAGCTCGAGCAGGTGCTGATCAACCTGCTGCGCAACGCGCTGGAATCCGGCGGCAGCGCGCCGGTGGCGCTGCGCGCGCGCCGCGACGGCGCCAGCGCGCTGATCGAGATCCTCGACGGCGGCGCCGGACTGCCGCCCAGCGACAACCTGTTCGTGCCGTTCTTCACCACCAAGCCCGGCGGGTCGGGCATCGGCCTGGTGTTGTCGCGGCAGATCCTGGAGGCGCAGGGCGGCAGCCTGAGCCTTGCGCCGCGCGGGGAGGCCGGCGGCAGCGTCGCCACATTGCGCCTGCCGCTGGCGCCCGGCGGCAACGACGCGTGATGTAGCTGGATTTTTCCGCAGCGCTCGCCGCCAGCACGGCGTTGCGGCGGCCGTGCGGGGCGATCAGTCGCGGCGTCGAAGCCGGAAGGGATCCGGTTTCGGTGACAGTCGGGAGCGATGGCCGGGGCACCAGGAGTCGCTTCCACGATCGGCCGCGTGGATGACGTCCGACGGGCAGCGCTCGTTGTGGGAGCGACTTCAGTCGCGACGGGCCTTCCCGAGCAATCATCGCGACCAATGTCCCGCAGTCCACCCGCAGGCTCGGTTCGCCGGCCTCGACGAACGCCGCGCGCGCCACGTCGCCACGTCGCCGCCGCAACAGGCAAAATAGCCGCTTCCATCGGGAGCAAGCATGTCGCAGGACGAGACCGCCGCCACGCGCACCGCGCGGCGCAGCTGGCGCGGGGCGCGCCTGCTGCCCAGGCTGCATCGGGGCCGGCTGCGTTGGGGCATGCCGCAGTGGCGCGTGCTGCGCTGGGGCACGGCCGCGTTGCTGGCCACGCTGTTGCTGCTGGACCTGGCGTTCCCGTTGCCGCTGCCGAAATCGCGCGACACCTCGACCCTGGTGGTGGCCGCCGACGGCACGCCGCTGCGCGCCTTCGCCGACGGCGATGGCGTGTGGCGCTATCCGGCCACGCCACAAAGCGTTTCCCCGCTGTACCTGCAGGCGCTGCTGAACTACGAGGACCGCTGGTTCTGGCACCATCCCGGGGTCAATCCGTGGGCGCTGCTGCGCGCCGGCAAGCAGTGGGCGTTCTCGCGCCGCATCGTCTCCGGCGGTTCCACCCTGACCATGCAAGTGGCGCGGATCTTGATGCCGGACAACGTCAGTACGCGCAGCCCGCTGGGCAAGCTGCAGCAGCTGCTGCGCGCGCTGCAGCTGGAAGTGCACCTGAGCAAGCGCCAGATCCTGCAGCTGTACCTGGAGCGCGCGCCGTACGGCGGCACCATCGAGGGCGTGGAGGCGGCGAGCTGGGCCTACCTGGGCAAGCCGGCCGCGCGCCTGTCGCAGGCCGAGGCGGCGCTGCTGGCGGTGCTGCCGCAGGCGCCGAGCCGGCTGCGCCCGGACCGGCATCCGGAAGCCGCGCGCGCGGCGCGCGACAAGGTGCTCGAGCGCATGGTCGACCTGCACGTATGGTCGCGCGCGCAGGTGGACGATGCGCGCATCGAACCGGTGGTGGCGCGTTCGCTGCAATCGCCGATGCATGCCGCGCTGCTGGCCGAGCGCCTGCGCCGGCAGTCGCCGCGCGCCGCGCACATCGTCTCGACCATCGACGCCGACCTGCAGCGCACCCTGGAGGACCGGGTCAGCGCGTATTTCTCGCAATTGCCCGAGCGCACCTCCGCCGCGCTGCTGGTGGTGGACAACCGCGACCTGCAGGCGCGCGCCTACATCGGCTCGGTGACGTTCGGCGACCGCAAGCGGCTCGGCGACGTGGACATGGTGCAGGCCTGGCGTTCGCCCGGCTCCACGCTCAAGCCGTTCCTGTACGGCATGGCCCTGGACGATGGTCTGATCCATTCGGAGAGCCTGCTGGTGGACGCGCCGCAGAGCTTCGGCGACTACCGCCCGGGCAATTTCGACGAGGCGTTCAACGGCCCGGTCGGCGCGGCCAGCGCCCTGCGCCTGTCGCTGAACGTGCCGGCGGTGGACCTGCTGGAACGGGTTGGGCCGGCGCGCTTCGCCGCGCGCCTGAACAACGCCGGCATCGGCCTGAAGTTCCCGCGCGGCAGCACCCCGAACCTGGCGCTGATCCTCGGCGGCACCGGCGCGCAGCTGGAGGAACTGGTCGGCGCCTTCGCCGCGCTCAATCGCGACGGCATCGCCGGGCACGTGCGCTATACCCCGGCCGACAAGGCCATCGACCGGCGGCTGATGTCGCCCGGCGCGGCCTGGATCGTGCGCGAGATCCTGGAGGCCAATCCGCGCCCCGGCTACGGCGTCGGCACCTTCGACGTCGGCACCCGCCCGCGGGTGGCGTGGAAGACCGGCACCAGCTACGGCTACCGCGATGCCTGGGCGATCGGCAGCACCCGCCGCTACACGGTCGGGGTCTGGGTCGGGCGCCCGGACGGCACCCCGCTGCCAGGCCAGTACGGCGCGGTGACCGCGCTGCCGCTGATGTTCGAGACCATCGACAGCCTGCCGCGCGCGCGCGGCGACAACGCGCCGCGGCCGATGCCGGCCAACGTGCAGCAGCTGGACGTGTGCTGGCCGCTGGGCATCGCCGCCGAACAGACCCCGCCCGCCCTGTGCCAGCGGCGCTTCGCCGCCTACGCGCTGGACGGCGCGGTGCCGCCGACCTTCGCCGAGCGCGACGCGCGGCTGTGGAGCGCCGGCCGCGACACGGTGCAGGTGGACGCGCGCAGCGGCCTGCGCCTGTCGCCCGACTGCGCGCGGCCGCACCAGGCGGTGCAGCGCGAGATCGCGCGCTGGCCGGCGCTGCTGACGCCGTGGCTGCATGCCAGCGAACGCCAGGCCGGGCAGTTGCCGGCGCTGGCGCCCGACTGCCGCGACGACGGCCGCGGCGGCAACGACGTGCTGCGCATCGAAGGGCTCAACGACCGCGCCACCCTGGCGCGCGCGCCGGGCAGCCCCAGTGTGCGCCTGCAGGTGCGCGCGCTGGGCACCACCGCGCCGGTGGACTGGCTGCTGGACGGGCGCTGGATCGCCCGCACCGAGGGCGCGCGCAACTTCCAGCGCGATTTCGCCGAGGCCGGCGAACACACCCTGACCGCGCTGGCCAGCAACGGCGCCTGGACCCAGGTGCGGTTCCGGGTGTTGCATTGAGTGCGCGTGCATTGCGCGACGCGGGATGTGGAGCGTTCGACCTTGCTGCTTGCAGTCGCAGGTGTGTCGTGGGAGCGACTTCAGTCGCGACGGGCTTTGCCGGTAACGCCCGTCGCGACTGAAGTCGCTCCTACAGATGTGCGTCCCGCGCGGCTCCATCGGGAAGAGCCTTCTCGGGCTTGCGCCTTCTGTAGGAGCGGCTTCAGCCGCGACCAATGCCTTGCGGATGGATCCTGTCGCGGCTGAAGCCGCTCCTACATGGAGCGGGTGCTCGGCGCGTCATGCGGACGCGCGATCCTGTTCGGCCGCGAAGGCGTTACCGGCGAATCCCGCCGCGGTCGCCACCAAAAAAAGCGCCCGGCGAGTGCCGGGCGCTGGATTGCATCGCGTACGACCGGGCGGTTACTTCCCGATCCATCCTTCCAGCATGTCCGAGAACTCGTCGGCGTGCTCTTCCTCCTGGGCCAGGATCTGCTCCAGGATGCGCTTGGTGGTGGTGTCCTTGTCGCCGACGAAGTTGATCATCTCGCGGTAGCTGTCGATGGCGATGCGCTCGGCGATCAGGTTCTCCTTGACCATGTCGCGCAGGTCCTCGCCTTCCTTGTATTCGGCGTGCGAGCGCGCGGTCAGGGTGTCGGGATTGAGGTCCGGTTCGCCGCCCAGCTGCACGATGCGCTCGGCCAGCTTGTGCGCGTGTTCCTGCTCCTGCTGCGCGTGCTCCAGGAACTCGGCCTTGACCGAATCGGCGAGCATGCCCGAGGCCATGAAGTAGTGGCGGTAGTAGCGCAGCACGCACACGTATTCGGTGGCGAGCGCATCGTTGAGCAGCTTGATCACCGCCTCGCGATCGGCGCTGTAGCTCTTGGTGATCGCGCCGTCCTCGATGCTCTGGCGGGCGTTGGCGCGCAGCGTGGCGGTATCGGTGAGGCCGGCGGTGTTCTGCAGCGGCTTGGCGTCGTTGGCTGGCTGATTGGACATGGCTGGCCGGTTCCTGTGTGGTGGGAAAAGGGATGTCAGTCGGGAAGGTGCTGCAGCACGTAGTCGGCGGCGGACACCTTGAATTCGCCCGGCGCCTCGACGAACAGCGCGCGCACCACGCCGTCGTCGGCGTACAGCGCGAAGCGCCGCGCCCGCACGCCCATGCCGTAGCTGCTGGCGTCCATTTCCAGGCCCAGCGCCTTGGCCAGGTCGCCGTTGCCGTCGGACAGCATCTGCAGGCCGTCGGGCACCAGTTGGCTCTTGCCCCAGGCCTGCATCACGAACGGGTCGTTGACCGCCATGCAGTACACCTCGATGCCGCGCTTGCGGAATTCCTCGAAGTGCTCCACGTAACCGGGCAGGTGCTTCTCCGAGCAGGTCGGGGTGAACGCGCCGGGCACCGCGAACAGCAGCGCGCGGCGGCCGTCGAACAGGCTGCGCGTGTCCACCTGCTCCACACCCTCGCGGATGCGCTGCAGGACCACTTCGGGAATGCGATCGCCGGGCTGGATGGACATGTCGGGCTCCTTGGGTGAACCGAGTCTAGGAATCGGCATGGAAAGGCAGCGTCAAGGCCCTTGAAAAGCGCGGGCCCATTCCTATCTGGCAGGCATGGCGGCGGGCCCGGCCCGCCACCGCCCACCACCCGTCAGGGTTACCTCAATTCACGTTGCAGGAGACTACGATGAGCATCGTCCGTTATCGCCAGTTGCCGGCCCAGGCCGCGTTCCAGAACGAGATCAAGCAGGTGTTCGACCGCTTCTTCGACCCCAACGGCGGCACCGACGAATCGGCCGTCGTCACCGCGCAGTGGGTGCCGCGCGTGGACATCAAGGAGGAGGCCGAGCGCTTCGTGCTGTACGCCGACCTGCCCGGCATCGACCCGTCGGAGATCGAGGTGTCGATGGACAAGGGCATCCTGTCGATCAAGGGCGAGCGCAAGAGCGAATCCACCGCCGACAGCGAGCGCTTCTCGCGCGTCGAACGCCGCTACGGCAGCTTCCACCGCCGCTTCGCGCTGCCCGACAGCGCCGATCCCGACAACATCTCCGCCAGTGGCTACCATGGCGTGCTGGAAGTGCGCATCCCCAAGCGCCCGGCGAGCACGCCGCGCCGGATCCAGGTCGACACCGGGGCCACGATCGTGCAGTAAGCGCCCGCCCGCGGCGGCGGCGCCATGGCGTCGCCGCGCCTTCGCGGCCGGCCGGTAGAATGGCCGGGCGATGGTGCGCAGCATGCAACCGGCCCGTTGCCGCAAGGCGGCGGGCCGACTCTTTTTGAGGTGATGGATGGAATTCAAGGATTACTACGCCACCCTGGGCGTGGAGCCCAGCGCGGGCGACGCCGAGATCAAGACCGCGTACCGGCGGCTGGCGCGCAAATACCATCCCGACGTCAGCAAGGAGGCCGGCGCCGAGGACAAGTTCAAGGCGATCAACGAAGCCTACGAGGCGCTGCGCGACCCGCAGAAACGCACGGCCTACGACCAGTTGCGCGCGCAGGGCTACCGCCCGGGCGAGGAGTTCCACGCGCCGCCCAACTACGGCGGCGCGCAGGGCTTCGACTTCGAGGAAGTGTTCGGCAACGGCGGCGCCGGCGGCGGCTTCAGCGATTTCTTCGAGAGCCTGTTCGCGCGCCAGCAGCGCGCGCGCCAGGGCGGTCCCGGCCCGGGCCCGGGCGCGGCGCCGCGCGGCGATACCCGCGCCAAGCTGGCGGTGCCGCTGGAGGCGGTCTACAGCGGCGACAGCGTGCGCATCACCATCAACGGCAAGCAGCTGGACGTGCGCGTGCCCAAGGGCGTGCGCCCGGGCCAGGTGATCCGGCTGAGCGGGCAGGGCAACGGCGGCAGCAACCTGCTGCTGGAGATCGAATACGCCGCGCACCCGCAGTTCGAGGTGGACGGGCTCAACATCCTGTACACGCTGCCGGTGACCCCGTGGCAGGCGGCGCTGGGCACCAGCATCAGCGTGCCGACCCTGGGCGGCGCGGTGGAGCTGAAGATCCCGCCGGACTCCGACGCCGGGCGCAAGCTGCGCCTGCGCGGCCGCGGCCTGCCCGGTACCCAGCAGGGCGACCAGATCGTCGAACTGGAAGTGCTGGCGCCGGCGCCGGAGACCGAAGCGCAGCGCAAGGCGTACCGGAATCTGGCCAAGGCGTTCGGCGAGGCGGTCTGAGGGGCCGGGATGGCGGGATGCCGGGATTGGGGATTCGGTGAGTTTCCCACCGCTGTGGGAGGGGCTTCGGCCCCGACGCCTTCCCGGCAATGCGCCGGGGCCGAAGCCCTCCACAAAAAGCGCGGGGCCGGCAGCGCAGGCTAGCCCCGGCTTCCCAACCCGAATCCCCCAATCCCCAATCCCGGCCCCTCAGCGCCCCTCGCCGCTGAACACCCGCTCGATCACCTCCGACAGCTCGTCCTCGGAGAACGGCTTGGTGATGTAGGCGCGGGCGCCCTGGCGCATGCCCCACATGCGGTCGGTGTCCTGGTCCTTGGTGGTGACCAGGATCACCGGGATGTTCTGCGTGCTCGGCTCGCGGCGCAGGGTGCGGGTGGCCTGGAACCCGTTGAGGTTGGGCATCACCACGTCCATCAGCACCAGATCCGGCAGCGCCGCCTTGGCCGCTTCCACCCCGGCCGCGCCGTCGGTGGCGGTGAGCGTCTCGTGGCCCAGCTTCTCGACGATGCGCTGGATGCCGAGCAGCTGCGACGGCGAATCGTCGACGATCAGGATGCGTGCCATGTGTTTCCCCCTTGGAAGCACGAGTGTAGTGGCAGCGCCGCGCACCCGGAAAGCGGTGCGCGTCACAAACCCCGGGCCGCGTCTACGCGGCCGGATCCAGCCGCACCACGGTGCGCCCGAACGACTGCCCGGCCAGCATCGTCGCGAACACCTCCGGCAGCCCGGACAGGTCCACCTCGCGGGTGCAGATCGCCTCCAGGTGGCGCGGCTTCCAGTCGCTACCCAAGTGCTGCCAGATGCGGTCGCGCAGGTCGCGCGCGGTGCCGGCCGAGCCGATGCCCAGCAGCGACACGCCGCGCAGGATGAACGGCATCACCGTCATGTCCAGCCCCGGGGTGGCCGCCAGGCCGGCGCTGGCGACGTTGCCGTACGGCGCCGTCTGCGCCAGCAGGCTGGTCAGCATCGCCCCGCCGACGTTGTCCAGGCCGCCGCCGAAGCGCACCGATTCCAGCGGGCGCTTGCTCTGCAGCGCCTCGCGCCCCAGCACCTGGCTGGCGCCCAGCGCCTTCAGGTGCTCGACGCGGTCGGCCTTGCCGCTGACCGCATGCACCTCGAAGCCGGCGCGGCTGAAGATGTCGATCGCCAGCGAGCCGACCCCGCCGGTGGCGCCGGTCACGCACAGCGGGCCGTGGTCCGGGGTCTGCCGGTTGTCGAGCAGGCGCAGCAGCGCCAGCGCCGCGGTGAAGCCGGCGGTGCCCAGCACCATGCTCTCGCGCAGGCTCAGCCCGGCCGGCAGCGGCACCACCCACTTGGCCTCCAGCCGCGCGTACTGGCTGTAGCCGCCGTCGCGGGTCTCGCTCAGGCCGCAGCCGGTGACCAGCACCGCGTCGCCCTCCTTGAACCCCGGGTCGGTCGAGGCCACCACGTGCCCGGCCACGTCGATGCCGCCGACCAGCGGGAAGCGGCGCAGGATCTTGCCCTGGCCGGTGCCGGCCAGCGCGTCCTTGAAGTTCACCGACGACCAGGCGCCGCGGATCACCACTTCGCCCGGGCTGAGCTGGTCCAGCCCCACCGGCTCGACCGCGGCACGGTAGCCGGCGTCGTCCTGGTGGATGCGGAAGGCGGGGAAGCGGGCGGGGACGGACATGGCAAACACCTTGGTTGGCACGAAGGAATGCACCAAGATAGCCCTTTCGAAACGTCCGATCTGCCCCATCTTGTAGAATCGGCGACTCACTTACGGTGACCGGCGCGGACCGACGCGCCGCCACCTTTCCTTCTTGGAGCATGCATGGCCTGGAATACACCCGGCGGCAAGGGCACAGATGGCCCGGACAATCACGGGCGCAATCCCTGGAAGCCGCGTGGCGGCAATGGCGGCGGCAGGTGGGGCGGGATGCCCGGGCCCTTGAAGGACTTGTTCGGCGGCGACGGCGGCAACATCGGCCGCTGGGTGCTGGGCGGCGCGGTGCTGTTGCTGCTGTTCAGCAGCTTCCAGCTGATCGGCGAGCAGCAGCGCGGCGTGGTGCTGCGCTTCGGCCAGTTCTCGCGGATCCTGCAGCCGGGCCCGAACTTCAAGCTGCCGTGGCCGATCGAGTCGGTGCGCAAGGTCAACGCCACCGAGATCAAGACCTTCAGCAACCAGGTGCCGGTGCTGACCCGTGACGAGAACATCGTCAGCGTCTCACTCAACGTGCAGTACCGCATCGACGACCCGCGCATGTACGTGTTCGGCTCGCGCAACGCCGACCAGGTGCTGGAGCAGGCCGCGCAGAGCGCGGTGCGCGAGCAGGTCGGCCGCGCCGACCTCAACGTGGTGCTGAACAACCGCGGGCCGATGGCCACCGCCGCCCGCGAGCGGCTGCAGGCCGCGCTCAGCGCCTACCGCACCGGCCTGATCGTGACCGGGCTGACCCTGCCCGACGCGCGCCCGCCGGAAGAAGTGAAGCCGGCCTTCGACGAGGTCAACGGCGCCCAGCAGGTCAAGGAGCGGCTGATCAACGAGGCCCAGGCCTACGCCGCCAAGGTGGTGCCGGAAGCCCGCGGCCAGGCCGCGCGCACCCGCACCGTGGCCGAGGGCTACAAGGAAGCCTCCATCGCCCGCGCGCAGGGCGACGCCGAGCGCTTCACCCTGCTGCAGCAGCAGTACCAGAACGCGCCGGAGGTCACCCGCAAGCGGCTGTGGCTGGAGACGGTGCAGAAGGTGCTGGCCGAGAACCGCAAGGTCATCGGCGGCGACGGCCGCCAGCTGATCTACGTGCCGATGCCGGCCGACGGCGGCAAGAGCGCCGGCAGCGCCGCGCCGCCGGCGTCCAACAGCGGCGGCGTGCCGACGCTGCCGCAGGAGGTCCTGATGCCGTCGCTGTCCAGCAGCCCGGCCGAGAGTATCCGCAGTCCGGAGCGCAGCCCGCGCCCGAACGGCCGTGAGGAGGTGCAGCGATGAGAATTTCCCTGTGGGCGGGCGTTGCGGTGGTCGCGTTGTTCGCGCTGCTCAGCTCGGTGTTCGTGGTGCGCGAGGACCAGACCGCGATGGTGCTCAACCTGGGCCGCGTGGTCCGCGCCGACCTCAAGCCGGGCCTGCACTTCAAGCTGCCGCTGGTGGAGACCGCGCGCGTGTTCGACCGCCGTTTCCAGGTGCTGGACACGCCGCCGGCGCGCTACTTCACCGCCGAGCAGAAGGACGTCAGCGTCGACTTCTTCGCCATCGGCTACATCTCCGACGTGCGCGCCTTCTACCGCGCCACAGGCGGCGACGAGAAGGTGGCCAACGCGCGCCTGGCGCCGATCATCATCGATTCGCTGCGCAACCAGATCAACGCGCGCACCCTGCAGCAGCTGGTCTCCGGCGACCGCAGCGAGCTGATCGCGCAGCAGTTGAAGGCGATCAATGCCGGCGGCAAGACCCTGGGCATGCAGATCACCGACCTGCGCATCAAGCAGATCGACCTGCCGACCGACAGCCAGGTGATCACCGACGTGTACGAACGCATGCGCGCGCAGCGCAAGCAGGAAGCCAGCAAGCTGCGCGCCGAGGGCGAGGAGCAGGCGCTGACCATCCGTGCCCAGGCCGACCGCGAGAGCACCGTGCTGGTCGCCGAGGCCGAGCGCGACGCGCAGAAGCTGCGCGGCGAGGGCGATGCGCAGGCCGCCAGCATCTACGGCAAGGCCGGCTCCGCCGACCCGTCGTTCTACGCGTTCTACCGCAGCCTGGAGGCCTATCGCGGCGCGATGGCCGACGGCAACGCGGTGATCGTGCTGGACAAGAACGATCCGTTCCTGCAGTACCTGAAGAGCGAGCGCTGAGAGGCCGGGATTTGGGATTGGAGATTCGGGATTCGCAAGAGCGGGTCCTGATTCCCCGTTCGGCAAGGGTAGCCGCATCTTGCGTGCGGCCCTTGTAGGAGCGGCTTTAGCCGCGACAGGTGTTCCGGAGAAAGCCCGTCGCGGCTAAAGCCGCTCCTACAGGTTGCGGAGCGCCACCCTGCTGCGCTCACTCATCCGCCCCTTACCGCGAGAACTCCCATGCACGATCTGATCGCCGCCGTGTGCCTGGTCGTCATCTTCGAGGGATTGTTCCTGCTGGTCGCGCCGGACGCCTGGAAGCGCCTGGTGCAGCAGATGCTGGCCATGCCGGCGGCGCAGCTGCGGATCGCCGGCGGCGTGGCGCTGGCGGTGGGGCTGCTCGCCCTGTGGTGGGTCCGCGGCTGAGCCGCGCCGTCCCGCGTCCGCTGAACGCGTCGCCGCAGGGGGTGGTGACGGTCACCCAAAACCCGGATAATGCACAAAAGCCGGCCGGGCCCGCTCCATGCGAGCGTCTCGACCGGCTTTTTCCGTGTAGGGGCCTGTCGCCGCCTGGACGCTCCCCGATGGAGCGGCCGCCGGTATCGCCAGCTGCCCCTGCATGGCCACCATACCCGTGCGGCCCCGATGGCCGCGCAGCAAACCAGGAGTTACCCAGCCATGGGTCAGTCAGTAGTCGTGCTCGGCGCCCAGTGGGGCGATGAAGGCAAAGGCAAGATCGTCGATCTGCTCACCGAGGAAATCGGCGCCGTCGTGCGCTTCCAGGGCGGCCACAACGCCGGCCATACCCTCGTCATCAACGGCAAGAAGACCGTCCTGCACCTGATCCCGTCCGGCATCCTGCGCGAAGACGCGCTGTGCCTGATCGGCAACGGCGTGGTGATCTCGCCGGCCGCGCTGCGCAAGGAAATCGAGGAGCTGGAAACCTCCGGCGTGGAAGTGCGTTCGCGCCTGAAGATCTCCCCGGCCGCGCCGCTGATCATGCCGTACCACATCGCCCTGGATCAGGCCCGCGAGAAGGCCGCCGGCGGCAAGGCCATCGGCACCACCGGCCGCGGCATCGGCCCCGCGTACGAAGACAAGGTGGCGCGCCGCGGCATCCGCATCGCCGACCTGCATTACCCGCCGCAGCTGGAAGAACTGCTGCGCACCGCGCTGGACTACCACAACTTCGTGCTGACCAAGTACCTGGGCGTGGACGCGGTCGATTTCCAGAAGACCTTCGACGAAGCGCTGGCCTTCGGCGAGTACGTGCAGCCGATGAAGTACGACGTGGCCGGCATCCTCCACGACCTGCGCAAGCAGGGCAAGCGCGTGCTGTTCGAAGGCGCGCAGGGCGCGTTGCTGGACATCGACCACGGCACCTACCCGTACGTCACCAGCTCCAACACCACCGTCGGCGGCGCGCTGGCCGGCACCGGCGTCGGCGCCGATGCCATCGACTACGTGCTCGGCATCGCCAAGGCCTACGCCACGCGCGTCGGCGGCGGCCCGTTCCCGACCGAGCTGGACGACGAAGTCGGCCAGGGCATCCGCGACCGCGGCGCCGAGTACGGCGCCTCCACCGGCCGCCCGCGCCGCTGCGGCTGGATGGACATCGTCGCGCTCAAGCGCGCCGTGGCCATCAACGGCATCTCCGGCCTGTGCATCACCAAGCTCGACGTGCTCGACGGCATGGAGAAGCTGAAGATCTGCATCGCCTACGAGTACCGCGGCAAGCGCACCGAGTACGCCCCGCTGGACGCGCAGGGCTGGGAAGAGTGCACCCCGGTGTACCTGGAGTTCCCGGGCTGGACCGAGAACACCCACGGCATCACCGAGTGGGACAAGCTGCCCGCCGCCGCCCGCGCCTACCTGCGCGCGCTGGAGGAACTGGCCGGCTGCCCGATCTCGATCGTCTCCACCGGCCCGGACCGCGACCACACGATGGTGCTGCAGGATCCGTTCGCCTGATCCGGCGTCCCGGCGCATGCCGGGACCTGTCGTGCAGAGAGGCCCCGCAAGGGGCCTTTCTCGTTTGGGCAATGCGCTGCGCGCACGGCTCAGGCGCGGAGGCTGCATCTTCCGGAAGCGGCAGCAGGACTGCGCCGTGGAGCCAAGGCGCGAAGCGCATGGCGCTGCACGCGCGGGCGCTCGAGCAGGGGCGCTCCTGGCCCCGTGCGTCCTTGTACGAAATGCCGCAGATGGGCGATGCGCAACCGTGCCGTCGCGCGTCCCGGTGCGTGCCCGCTTGCGCGAGCCGCGGCAAACGGTCCGCAACGCGCAAGGCCCCGCCGCGGCGGGGGCGTCGTGTCCGTCGTCGCCCGGGCACGCCTGGCTGCCCGCGAGGTGTGCCGCGGCAACCGGCAGGGCAGGCGACGCGCCCGCCGGTGGCGTGGCATGGCGCCTTGTGCCGGTGCCGGTCGCGCTCAAGAAAAGCGCACTGTCGCCGCTAATGGGCCAACAGGCTGGCGTGGTGGTAGTGCAGCGACACGGTCCAGCGCATCACGTCAATGGCGGAATGGCACAGGTCCGACCCCGTGCGCCGCAGGATCCGGGGAGAGCAGCAGTGCGCAGTCGTTTCGTTTGGCAGCCGCTCGGCGCGCTGCTGTGGTCGGTCGCGCTTGCGCTGCCGGCGGGGGCCGCGACGGAGCCGGTGCCGCCGGCCTGCGCGCAGCCGCAGGAACTGCCCGCCTGCGTGGCGGACCTGCGCAAGCAGGATCCCGCCGCGGCGCTGCGGTTGGGCGAACCCGCCTGGCAGGCCGGCGGCGACGCGCCCGGCCGCGTCGCGCTCGGCCTGGAACTCGTGGAGGCGGCCGCGGCGGCCAATCGCCCCGAACGCGTCGTCGCCATCGGCTCGGCGCTGCGCGCGCGGACCGACCTGTCGCCGCCGCAGCGGCTGCGCCTGCTCAAGCGACTCAATGGCGCCATCTGGCACAGCCGCGACGCCGCGCGCATCGCCGAACTCGAGACCGAGATGGGCAAACTCGAACGCGCGCTGCCGGCGGAGCCTGCCCTCGCCGAGCTGTGGCGGCAACTCGCCGCGTCCTACTACCGGATGGGCGACCAGGACGATGCGCTGCGGGTCGCGCGCCTGGCGCTGTCCAAGGTCCGCCGCCACCCGGACCTGGTCGAGTACAACGCCAACCAGATCGTCTTCATCGTCTCCGCACAGCAGGGACGGCTGCCCGATGCCATCGCCGCGTTGCTGGAGGTCGAGCGCGTCGGCAAGGCGCTGGGCAAGCCGGCCGATCCGGCCTTGCTGCACAACGCCACCGGCCTGTTCGTCTATGCCCACGAATGGCCCAAGGCGATCGACCATGGCCAGCGTGCGCTGGCCGCCTACGACGCGAACCCGCGCAAGGGACTGGCGCGCTCGGATGTGCTCAACAACCTCGGCTCGGCCTACGAAGGCGCCGACCAACTGCAACGCGCCGAGGCGATCTACCGGCAGGCGCTGGCCAGCGCACGCGCCGAAGGCGGCGCATCGCTGGCCGGCCCGTTGAACAACCTCGCCAACGTGTTGCGCCGGCAGCAACGCCCGCGCGAGGCGCTGCCGCTGCTGCGCGAGGCGGCCGCCACGATCGATGCCGGCACGCGCGGTGAGAACGGCGACAACGGCGAGGCGGCCATCGTCCATTCCAACATCGGCGTGACGTTGGCCGATCTCGGCGAGCGCGAGGCGGCCGCTACCGAGTTCGAACGGTCGCGCGCCCTGTTCGCGCAGTCGGACAACGTGCCGCGGCGCCTGGAACTGTACCCGCGCATGATCGACAACCTCGACGCGCTCGGCCGCAGCCGCGAGGCGCTGGCGCTGATGCGCGAGTACAAACAGGTGAACGACGACGCGGTGAACGTGGAGTCCAAGACCCGCATCGCCGAACTCGAATCGGCGGTGGACCTGGCGCGCAAGGAAAGCGAACTGGCCGCGGTCGGCCGCGCGCGTGCCGCCGAACAGGCCGCCTACGCGCAACTGCAGGCGCGCGAACAGCGCCAGCGCACCATCGTCTACGGCCTGTTCGCCGCATTGCTGACGCTGGCCGCGTTCGTCGCCTGGACGGTGCGCGAGGCGCGTGCGCGCCGCCGCATCAACGCCGAGCTGGCACACAAGAACGGCGAGATCCAGGCCCAGCACCGCGAACTGGAGCAGCTCAACGCGGCGATCCGTCGCCAGAGCGAGGAGGACGCGCTGACCGGGCTGCGCAACCGCCGCTACGTGACGGCCTGGCTGCAGGCGCGCGCTGCCGCGCCGGCGGCGGCGCACGAGCCGCTGCTGGTGGCGTTGCTGGACATCGACCACTTCAAGCGCGTCAACGACCTGCACGGCCACGAGGGCGGCGACCATGCGCTGATGCACCTGGGCGATCTGCTGCGCGAGTGCGCACGCGGTTCCGACGTCATCGCCCGTTGGGGCGGCGAGGAATTCCTGTGGCTCTGTCCAGGCGGTACCCTGGCAGACGCGCCGGTGCTGTTCCAGCGCCTGCGCGAACGCCTGCAGGCCGAGCCGCTGCTGCGCCCCACCGGCGCGGTCGCGCTCACCGTGTCGATGGGCGCGAGCCTGTTCCCGGCGCAGCCCGGCGGCGACTGGCTGCTGAGCCTGCGCATCGCCGACGCCGCGCTGTACCGCGCCAAGCATGCCGGCCGCGATCGCTGGGTCGCGCTGGCCCTGGATCACGACGCGTCGGTGCCGGCCGATGCCGGCGCGGACCTCTCCCTCGATGCGCTGCAGGCCCAGGGCCGCGTGCGCCAGAGCGGCGGCACCGGCGAGGACAGCCGAGCCGCAGCGCGGACGATGGAGTAGGGCGCGCTGCCCGCGCATTCGATCGCGGCCGCGGCGGCGTGGGGCGCCGCATGGATGCGCTTGCGGCCGGCAACGCGCGGCGGTGCCGCATCGCCCCTGCACGCTCCTGCGCCTCGGCAACGGTTGTCGCGGCGACGCGGTGCGCCCGGTCTCCCGCGGCCGCATGCGAACGGCGGTGTGCGAAAGCGCCGCGAGCGACCTGATTCTCCGCTGTCTCCGGTCCAGGCGGCTGCGCCAATCGTTGCGCCACCTCGGTATCCTGCGCCGGCCCATTCAAGGACCCCCATGCGCCAGATCCTGACGACCGCCATTGCCCTGGCCTTGGCCAGCGTTTCCCCGTGCACGCTGGCCCAGCCGGATGGCCCCGCGCCCGGCGTCGCCGCCGCGGTCACCACGCAATTGCCGCGCACCGCCAGGCCGCGCCACTACGCGCTGGAGATCACCCCGCACGCCGACAAGATGAGCTTCGACGGCAAGGTCCGGATCGAACTCGACGTGCTGCAGCCCACCGACCGCATCGTGCTGCAGGCCGCCGACCTGCGCTTCGGCCAAAGCACCCTCACCGGCGGCAACGCCAAGGCCGCACTGGTCGCCAAGGTCGTCGCCGACGCCGAGGCGCAGACCGCCAGCTTCGTCTTCGCCAAGCCGCTGGCGCCCGGCAGCTACGTGCTGACCATCGCCTACAGCGGCATCATCAACACCCAGGCCAACGGCCTGTTCGCGCTGGACTACGCCACGCCGCACGGTCAGCGCCGCGCGCTGTACACGCAGTTCGAGAATTCCGACGCGCGCCGCTTCCTGCCGTCCTGGGACGAACCCGACTTCAAGGCCACCTTCGACCTGGCGGTGATCGCGCCGGCCGCGCAGAGCGTGGTCGGCAACATGCCCGTGGCCAGCACCACCGACCTCGGCCATGGCTTGAAGCGCGTGGCGTTCCAGACCACGCCGAAGATGTCCACCTACCTGCTGTTCCTGGGCATGGGCGATTTCGAGCGTACCGCGCTCACCGGCGACAACGGCACCGAGATCGGCGTGATCGCGCAGCAGGGCAAGGCCGAGCAGGCGCGTTTCGCGCTGGAGTCCGGCCGCGACGTGCTGCGCGAGTACAACGCCTACTTCGGCGTGCCGTACCCGCTGCCCAAGCTGGACAACATCGCCGCGCCGGGCAGCAGCCAGTTCTTCAGCGCCATGGAGAACTGGGGCGCCATCTTCACCTTCGAACATTCGCTGTTGCTGGACCCGGCCGTGTCGGACGTCACCGACCGCCAGCGCGTGTTCACCACCGCCGCGCACGAGATCGCGCACCAGTGGTTCGGCGACCTGGTGACCATGGCCTGGTGGGACGACCTGTGGCTCAACGAAGGCTTCGCCACCTGGCTGGAAGGCCGCACCACCGCCAAGTTGCATCCGGAGTGGGACATCGACAGGACCGGCCCGGCCCACGACAGCCGCGCGGCCATGGGCCGCGACGCCTACGCCACCACCCACCCGGTGGTGCAGACCGTGGCCACCGTCGAACAGGCCAGCCAGGCCTTCGACGGCATCACCTACCAGAAGGGCGC
This sequence comes from Xanthomonas sp. AM6, assembly GCF_025665335.1. Taxonomy (NCBI): domain Bacteria; kingdom Pseudomonadati; phylum Pseudomonadota; class Gammaproteobacteria; order Lysobacterales; family Lysobacteraceae; genus Xanthomonas; species Xanthomonas sp. AM6. The sequence continues at coordinate 3,570,861 of NZ_CP106869.1, read as the reverse complement.
GGCGGTGATCGGCATGCTCGAGGACTACGTCGGCGCCGAGGCATGGCGCGACGGCGTGCGCCGCTACATCGGCAAGCGCGCCTACGGCAACGCCGTCACCGGCGATCTGTGGCAGGAAATCGACGCCGCCGCCCCCGGCAAGCAGTTCCTGCAGGTGGCGCACGACTTCACCCTGCAGCCCGGCGTGCCGCTGATCAAAGTCGCGACAAGCTGCAACGCCGGCACCACCGTCGTGCGCCTGGAGCAGGGCGAATACACCCTCGACCGCCCCGACAAACAACCGCTGCACTGGCACGTGCCGGTGGCCGTGCGCAGCGGCGACAAAGACGTGCGCGTGCTGGTGGACGGCAACGCGCAGCTGCAACTGCCCGGCTGCGCCGCTCCGGTGCTGGTCAACGCCGGGCAGAAGGGCTACTACCGCACGCTGTACGCGCCCGCGCAGTTCAAGGCGCTGACCGACGGGTTCGGCACATTGCCGGTGGTGGACCAGCTCGGCGTGCTGCTGGATACCAGCGCACTGGCCAGCGTCGGCCTGCAACCGCAAGCGGATCTGCTCGGCCTGGCCGACAAGGTGCCGGTGGGCGCCGCGCCGGACCTGTGGGCCGCCGTGTCCGGCATCTACGCCGACATCGACGACATGTTCCAGGGCGACCCGCAGGCCCAGGCGGCCTGGCGCCGCTACGCGCTGTCGCGATTGGCGCCCGAGTTCGCCACGCTGGGCTGGGACGACCGCAAAGGCGATTCCGCCCAGGTCCAGCAACTGCGCGCGCGCCTGATCGACACCCTCGGCGGCATGGGCGACGCCAACGTGATCGCCGAAGCGCACCGCCGCTTCGCCACGTTCCAGGCCGATCCCAAGGCCTTGCCGCCGGAACTGCGCAACAGCGTGCTGGGCATCGTCGCGCGCAACGCCGACGCCGCCACCTGGGACGCCCTGCACCGCATGGCGCAGCAGGAAACCGCCGCGATGATCCGCGACCAGGACTACCTGCTGCTGGCCGCCGCCAAGAACGACGCCCTGGCGCAACGCGCCCTGGACATGGCGCTGACCGACGAGCCCGGCGCCACCAACAGCGCCTCCATGATCTCGAGCGTCGCGCGCGAGCACCCGGACCTGGCCTTCGATTTCGCCGTGGCCCACCGCACCCGCGTGGACACCTTGATCGACACTACCTCCCGCGCCCGCTACTACCCGCACCTGGGCGCCGGCTCCGACGACCTGAAGATGGTCGACAAGATCCAGGCCTATGCCGAGCGCTACCTCGCTGCAACGTCGCGGCGGGATGCGGAGGCGGCGATTGCCGATATCCGCACGCGGGTGAAGCTGCGGGCGCAGCGGGTGCCGGAGATCAAGGCGTGGTTGGGGGGGCGGAAGGGGTGAGGGTGGGCGGTGGCTGGTTGAGTGCGGCTGGCTCCCGATCAGGGAGCCTTTGCCCGGCCCGGCCAAAAGGCTTTGCAAATACCCAGATTGGGTAGAAATCTACCCAATTGGGGTAGAGGGCGGGCGGGTGGTGCGCGCGGGTTGTAAGGCCCGCGTCGCTTGCCGAGGACAGCGGCGAAGTTGAAGTCGCAGCACCCACCTGCCATCATGCGTTGCAATTGCAATGCATGAGGTGTCGCATGAAATCCGCATCCCTTCCTTCGCTTCGGGTCGATCCTGCGCTACGCGAGGCCGCCGAGGCGGTGTTGCAAAAGGGCGAAACCCTGTCCAGCTTCGTCGAGCAGTCCGTGCGCGCCCAAGTGCAGCTGCGGCAACAGCAGGATGCGTTTGTCGCGCGTGGCCTGGCATCGCGCGACAGCGCCCGGCAGTCGCGCCGCTACATTGAAGCGAAAGACGTGCTGGCTGGACTGCAGTCCCAGCTGGATACGGCCCGGAAGGGCTAAGCCAGCGTGAGATTTACCGTCCGCTTCACGGAGGAAGCGCGCGAAGACCTCTCGCGCCTCTACGACTGGCTGCTGCAACGTGCAGAGGGCGACTTCACCGTGGCCGAGCGTGCGCTGCAGGCCATCCGAGACGGCATCACCGTGCTTGAACTTGCGCCATTGAGCTGCCGCAAAGCCCGCCTGGGTGATCCATTTCTGCGTGAGTTGGTCATCGGCTTTGGCGCCAGCGGCTATGTGCTGCTGTTCGAGGTCGAGGACAGCCAATGCGTCACCGTACTGGCAGTTCGGCATCAGCGCGAAGACGACTATCACTGATATCCCTGCTGCACCCGACTCGATCCTACGGATGCACCATTCTCCCTCTGGAAACATTACTTTGAACCACGCTTCCCTTTCCGCCTTCATCTGGTCTGTTGCTGACCTGCTGCGCGGTGATTACAAACCGCATGAGTATGGCAAGGTCATCCTGCCGTTCACTGTGCTGCGCCGTCTGGACTGCGTGCTCGCGCCAACCAAGGCTGCCGTCCTGAAAGAACTGGATGCCAAGACCAAAGCTGGCCTGAATCCTGAGCCCTTCCTGCTGCGTAAGGCTGGGCAAAGCTTCTACAACACCTCGCCGCTGAACCTGGCCAAGCTGCTGGGCGACCAGGACAACATCCGCCAGAACCTCTATACCTACATGAAGGCGTTTTCGCCGGCGGCGCGCGATATCTTCGAGCGATTTGATTTTTTTACCCAGGTCGACCGACTAGCCAAGGCCAACCTGCTGTACCTGGTCACCGAGAAGTTCGCCAATATCGACCTGCACCCCGATGCGGTGGACAACGCCACCATGGGCTCGGTGTTCGAAGAACTGATCCGCAAGTTCGCGGAAATCTCCAACGAGACCGCCGGCGAGCACTTCACGCCGCGCGAGGTCATCCGGCTGATGGTCGGCCTGCTGTTCATCGAGGACGACGACGTGCTGACGCCCGGCAATGCCGTGGTGCGCACCATCTACGACCCCACCGCTGGCACCGGCGGCATGCTGTCCATCGCCGGCGAATACCTGGCCGAGCACAACCCGCGGGCGCGGCTGACCATGTACGGCCAGGAGCTCAACGACGAGTCCTACGCCATCTGCAAGGCCGACATGCTGATCAAAGGCCAGGCGGTGGAGAACATCGTCCCCGGCAATACGCTCAGTGATGATGGCCACGCCGGGCATAAGTTCGACTACATGCTGTCCAACCCGCCGTTCGGCGTGGAATGGAAGAAGGTCGAAAAGAGCGTGCGTGCCGAGCACGAAACCAAGGGCTTCGATGGCCGCTTCGGCCCCGGCCTGCCGCGGGTGTCCGATGGCTCGATGCTGTTCCTGATGCACCTGCTCAGCAAGATGCGCCCGGCGCGCGACGGCGGCAGCCGTTTCGGCATCGTGCTCAATGGCTCCCCATTGTTCACCGGCGCCGCTGGCAGCGGCGAAAGCGAGATCCGTCGCTATGTGCTGGAAAACGACTTGGTGGAAGCCATCGTCGGCCTGCCCACCGACATGTTCTACAACACCGGCATCGCCACCTATGTGTGGATCCTGTCCAACAAGAAGCCCGACGACCGAAAGGGCTGGGTGCAGCTGATCGATGCCGGCAGCTTCTGGCAGAAGATGCGCAAGAGCCTGGGTTCCAAGCGCAAGGAGATGGCGCCGGCCCATATCGACACCGTCACCCGCCTGTTTGGCGACTTTGCCGAGGCCGAGCTGGTCAGCGTGCTCGACGCCGCCGGCAACGCGCTGGGCCAGCCGCAGCTGGTGACCAATACGCAGGCCGCACCGCAGCCCCCGGAAGGCGGCCGCCTCAAGCGCGTTCCCATCGCGCGCATCTTCAAGAACGAGGATTTCGGCTACACCACCATCACCGTCGAGCGCCCGTTGAAGGACGAGGCCGGCAACGTGGTGCTGGGCCTCAAGGGCAAGCAGAAGGGCAAGCCGCAGCCGGACAGCGCCCTGCGCGATACCGAGAACGTGCCCTTGGATCAAGATATCAGCGAATACTTCGCCCGCGAAGTGCTGCCGCATGCGCCGGATGCGTGGATCGACGAGGACAAGAACAAGGTAGGCTACGAGATCCCATTCAACCGCCACTTCTACGTGTTCGAGCCGCCGCGCAGCCTGCACACCATCGATGAGGAACTGAAGGCGGTGACGGCCAGCATCATGAAAATGCTGGGGGAACTGGCGGAATGACGTTGCCGATGTATCCGGAGTACAGGGACAGTGGCTTCGATTGGCTTGGCGAGGTGCCAGCGCATTGGGGAGTGAAGCGGATGCGCTTCGCCATGCAGCTCAATCCGTCGAAGGCAGAGATTTCCTCGATGGACCGTGACTCAGAAGTTTCTTTTTTGCCGATGGAGGCCATCGGTGACAACGGTAGTCTCAATCTTGAAAGGACGCGTCCTATTTCCGAGGTGGAAACCGGCTACACATACTTTCGCGATGGCGACGTGTCGGTTGCAAAAATCACTCCGTGTTTCGAGAACGGCAAAGGCGCTTTGATGGCTGGGTTGCACTACGGCGTCGGCTTTGGCACTACCGAGCTGATTGTCGTGCGCCCAAATCCGTCAGAAGTCAGCGGCCCATTGGTGAACTGGATCTTTCGATCACCAAATTTTCGTGAACAGGGAACGGCAAGCATGTATGGCGCAGGCGGACAAAAGCGTGTGCCTGATGATTTCGTGCGTAATCTTTTTTGGGCTTTTCCTCCGACGGATGAGCAGGCCGCCATCGCCGCCTTCCTCGATCGCGAAACCGCCAAGATCGACGCGCTGATTGCCGAGCAGGAAAAACTCATCGCCCTGCTGGCCGAAAAGCGCCAAGCCACCATCTCCCACGCCGTCACTAAAGGCCTGAACCCAGACGCTCCAATGAAGGATTCCGGCATCGTCTGGCTGGGCGATGTGCCGGCGCATTGGGATGTCGGCAAGATTCAATCTTTTGCCAAGCGTGAGTCTGGGCATACGCCAAGCCGGCAGCACCCGGAATACTGGGAAGGATGCACCATTCCGTGGTTCTCACTTGCGGATGTGTGGCAAATTCGATCGGGCAAGGTCAAGTACGTGAACGAAACGAAAGAGTTGGTGAGCGAGCTCGGTCTTGCCAATTCCTCAGCAAGGTTGCTTCCAAGGGGAACTGTAATTCTGTCCCGCACCGCCTCGGTCGGTTATTCCGCCATCATGGGTTGCGAGATGGCTACCACTCAAGATTTCGTGAATTGGATTTGCAAGCAGGATCTTTTGTCGGAATTTCTTCTTTATGTACTTCGAGGTATGCAGCCGGAGTTTAATCGGTTGATGATGGGATCCACCCATCAGACGATTTATATGACGGATATCGCGAGGCTCATGATGGCCAAGCCTCCAGTTGAGGAGCAGCAAGAGATTATTAATTTTCTTGAGATCAAGGTAAGCAAGCTGGACACCCTCAAAGATGAGGCCGAAACTGGTATTGGCCTTCTCAAGGAGCGTCGCAGCGCCCTAATCGCCGCCGCCGTCACAGGCAAGATCGACGTGCGCGGCCAAGTTGAGAACATCGCCATATGAACAGTCATCCACAGACCATCCAGATCTTTCTCCCCTCCGGGGATCCGCAGGGCGTGCGTGTTGCCGAGATCACCACGCGCATTGTGCGGATGATCGAAGTGCCGCGCAGCCTCGTGGCCGAATTTTTGGCGATGCCGGAGTCTGAGCAGGTGGGCGTGTATTTCCTTTTTGGCGAGGATGAGACGAGTGGTCGCGAGCAGGCTTATATCGGACAGAGTGGACTGCTGAGGCAACGGTTGTCCGAGCACAACACAAAAAAGGATTTCTGGAACCGTGCAGTGGTGGCGGTCTCGTTGACCCAGAGCCTGACCAACACGCATGCAATTTACCTTGAGTGGTGTTCCATCCAGCAAGCCAAAGAGGCCGGGCGTTATCAATTGCACAATGGGACCGGTGGTGGACGGCCGCACGCGCCTGCGCCGATGGAAGCGGATTGCCGCGAGATCCACCAGACACTCCGAGTGCTGCTGGCGACGATGGGCTATCCGATCTTCGAGCCACTGCGAAAGCTACAGGCCTCTGCCGCGGTTCAGAAGCCTCGCTATCACTGCCGTGGTCCAGAGACCGAAGGCCTTGGCGAGTACACCACCGAGGGCATGGTGGTCCTGAAGGGCTCTACTGGACGCTTTGAAACGGTCGCATCAGTCCCTGATCGGTTGATCGCGACGCGTAAGGAGTTGCTGGAGCAGGGGGTGCTATCCGCTCGGGGGGCTCAGATCCGGTTTGAGGTCGACCACCTGTTCCGGTCGCCCAGTGCTGCATCTGGATTGCTGCTGGGTCGCTCGTCCAACGGCTGGGACGATTGGAAAGATGCTTCCGGCCGTTCCTTAGATACGGTTGAGCGACAGGCAGTGCAGGATGGTGTGGGTGCTGTGAGCGGTCGCCATTCGGGCGAAGTCGTTGTTGGGTGACTGGAGCGGCAATCAGGAGGGGGCAAGGCAGCGCCGATGAGCCATCCATGTTCTAGGCTGGCTTTAACATAGGCCACTTTGATTTTCTTAGGCAACACTGGCGATCACATGGAGCCGCTCGCGGCGTCTTGGTTAAACTCTTCAAATGATACGAGTTGATGTCCAACCTGAATTGTTGCGCTGGGCGCGGGACCGCGCGGGTCTGGATGCGCGGGCGTTGACAGTGCGGTTCCCAAAGCTGCCGGAGTGGGAGGCGGGTGATCTGCAGCCCACGCTGCGGCAGCTTGAAAGCTATGCGCGTGCGACGCACGCGCCCGTGGGCTACTTCTTCCTGCCGAGGCCGCCCGAGGAACCGCTTCCCATTCCGGACTTTCGTACCATCGGGGATCGTGCCGTCGCCCGGCCGGGCGCCGACCTGCTGGACACGCTCTATGCCTGCCAAGCTCGACAGGCCTGGTATCGCGATGAGGCGCTAGTCACGGGCCAGCGGCCGTTGCCGTTCATCGGAAGCATGGACCTTTCCATTACGCCAGAACGTGCCGCCGAGCAGTTGCGGCTGACGCTGGGGTTCAGCGTGCAGGCGCGACGGGAATGTCCCAGCTGGACCGAGGCATTGCGCTTGTTCATTGCCCAGGCCGACGCGCTTGGCGTGCTGGTGATGGTCAGCGGCGTGGTGGGCAGTAACAACACGCGTATTCTGAATCCTGAGGAATTTCGCGGGTTTGCGTTGACGGACGCGCTGGCGCCGCTGGTGTTTATCAATGGAGCGGATAGCAAGTCCGCGCAGATGTTCACGCTGGCACACGAACTGGCGCATCTGTGGCTTGGGCAATCGGCGTTGAGCGATGCCGGCGTCGAGGGAGCCGGCCGGCCGCAACATGGCGCTGACGTTGAACGCTGGTGCAACCAGGTTGCCGCCGAGTTGCTGGTGCCTTTGCCCGTGTTTGTTGCGGCCCTGCGTGATGGCGAGCTGTTGGAAGAAGCGCTGCGCAGGCTCGCGCGGGAGTTCAAGGTCAGCACGCTGGTGGTGCTGCGCAGGATGCTAGATGCCGGCAGGCTAAGCCGCGATGCCTTCTGGCAGGCATTTCGTGCCGAGCAGGCTCGGTTGGCGGCGATCCAGGCAACAAGCAGTGGTGGTGGCGATTTTTATAGCACGACAACCGCGCGGGTGGGCAAGCGTTTTGCCCGTTCCCTGGTGGAGAGCACGCTCGAAGGCCGTACGCTATATCGCGACGCCTTCCAGATGCTGGGAATCGCGAAGACAGGAACATTCAACGAGCTTGGCCGCTCACTGGGACTGCCGACCTGATGGCTTATCTGCTGGATGCAAATGTCTTTATCCAGGCCAAGAACCTGCAATACGGGTTCGATTTCTGCCCGGCGTTCTGGGATTGGCTGGTGATGAAGCATGCGGCCGGGAATGTTTTCAGCATTCGCCAGGTTGGCGAAGAGCTACAGGCCGGTGAGGACGATCTGGCCGTGTGGGCGCACGCGCGCGGCGATGCATTCTTCCTTCCGCCTGACAATGCGGTGTTGGCTGCTGCTGCGCGGGTCAGCGCATGGGTTGCTAGCCAGCAATACGAGCCGGTCGCGGTGAACACCTTTCTGCAGGTCGCCGATTACTGGCTGGTGGCGTTCGCGTTGGCGGCAGGCCACGCCGTGGTGACGCATGAAGTGCCAGCCAATTCAACAAGGAAGATCAAGATTCCCAACGTCTGTGTAGGGCTTGGCGTGCGCTTCTTGACGCCATACCAGATGCTTCGACAGGAACGCGCGCGATTCGTGCTGGGGCCTCCCGCGCTTCCGGCGGCGCCGGCACCATTGATTTAAATAAGCAGCAAAGAATGCCAACAGGGGATCGGATGAATCTGCACCAGGAACACCATTTCGAGCGAGAGATCTGCGCGCACCTTGCGGCCAGTGGCTGGCTGCACGAGGAGGGCGATGCGGACTTGTTCGACCGAGCGAGCGGCTTGTTCCTGCCCGATCTGCTGGCATGGATCGAGGCGACGCAACCAGACAGCTGGCAGCGCCTGGGCAAGACGCACGGCCCCGCACTGCCGCAGGTGCTGGCTGAGCGCCTGCGCAAGAACCTCAACGAGCGCGGCACGTTGGATGTGGTGCGCCGCGGCGTGGAGATGCTGGGCTTGCGCGAGCCGCTGGAGCTGGCGCAGTTCAAGCCGGCACTCGCGATCAACCCGGACATCCAGGCCAGGTATGCGGCAAACCGGCTGCGTGTGGTGAGGCAGGTCCGCCATTCGCCTAACAATTCCGGTGACGAACTGGATCTGGTGCTGTTCCTCAACGGCATCCCGGTTGCCACCGCCGAGCTGAAGAGCGACTTCACCCAGAGCGTGGACGATGCCGTGGACCAATACCGATTCGACCGGCATCCGCAGCCTAAGGGAGGGGTGCAGGAGCCATTGCTGGGATTCCCTGGCGGCGCGCTGGTGCACTTTGCGGTGAGCCAGTCCGAGGTGATGATGACCACGCGGCTGGCGGGCACCGAAACCTCTTTCCTGCCGTTCAATCGCGGTAATGCCGGTGGCGCGGGCAACGCGCCCAATCCTCACGGCTACGCCACAGCTTACCTTTGGGAAGAAGTTTGGCAGCGCGAAAGCTGGCTGGACATCCTGCATCGTTATTTGATTGGCAAGCGCGACGACAAGAAGCAGCTGGCCAGCGTCATTTTTCCCCGCTATCACCAGCTGGATGCGACACGACAACTGGTCACCGATGTGCTTGCTAATGGCGCGGGTGGGCGTTATCTGATCCAGCATTCGGCCGGTTCGGGCAAAACAAACTCCATCGCCTGGACCGCGCACTTCCTGGCGGATCTGCACGACAAACTCCACACCAAGCTGTTCGACAGCGTACTGGTGGTGAGCGATCGCACGGTGTTAGACGCGCAGCTGAAAGAGGCCTTGTTTGACTTCCAGCGTACCACTGGCGTGGTGGCCAGCATTACCAACGAATCCGGCAGCAAGAGCGCGCAGCTGACCCAGGCATTGAAGGACGGCAAGAAAATCATTGTCTGCACCATCCAGACCTTCCCCTTTGCACTGCAGGCCGTGCAGGAGCTTGCGGCGACCGAGGGCAAGCGTTTCGCAGTGATCGCCGACGAGGCGCACAGCTCGCAGACCGGCGAGGCCGCGGTCAAGCTCAAGCAGGTGCTTTCCGCAGAGGAGTGGGCGCAACTGCAGGATGGTGGGGAAGTCGATACCGAAGCGCTGCTCGCCGCGCAGATGGAAGCACGTGCGAGCGTGAAAGGCCTGACGTACGTGGCTTTCACCGCCACACCCAAGGCCAAGACATTGGAGCTGTTTGGCCGCAAAGCTGAAGACGGACTGCCAAAGCCCTTCCATGTCTACTCGATGCGGCAGGCAATCGAGGAGAAGTTCATCCTCGATGTGCTGAAGAACTACACCACCTATAACCTGGCCTTCAAGCTTGCACACAATGGGCAAGAGTACGACCAGCTCCAAGTAGAGCGAAGTTCGGCGTTGAAAGGGATCATGCAGTGGGTGCGCTTGCATCCCTACAACATCGCCAGCAAGGTGCAGGTAGTGGTAGAGCACTTCCGCGAGAACGTGCAGCCGTTGCTTGGCGGGAAAGCCAAGGCGATGGTCGTGGTCGGCAGTCGCAAGGAGGCAGTGCGCTGGCAAAAGGCCATCCGCAGCTATATTGAGCGGCAGCACTATGCGTTGGGCGTGCTAGTGGCGTTCTCGGGTGAGGTCAATGACCCGGATAGCTTCCCCGATGCAGTCGCCGAATCGAATCAGCTGCTGAACCCGGGCCTGCGTGGGCGTGACATCCGCGAGGTCTTCAAGGAGCCGGACTATCACCTGCTGCTGGTGGCTAACAAGTTCCAGACGGGTTTCGACCAGCCGCTGCTGTGCGGCATGTACGTGGACAAGATGCTGGGCGGGATCCAGGCGGTGCAGACGTTGTCGCGGCTCAATCGTTCCTATCCTGGAAAGGACACGACGTATGTGCTCGATTTCGTCAACGATCCTGCCGAGATCCTGAAGGCCTTCAGAACCTACTACAAGACCGCGGAGCTTGCGTCGGTCACTGATCCGAATCAGGTGTATGACTTGCGTGCGAAGCTGGATGCAGCAGGTTACTACGATAGCTTTGAGGTCGAGCGCGTAGCGCGTGTTGAAATGGATTCTGCGGGCACGCAGAAGCAGCTGGATGCTGCCATTGCGCCTGTGGCCGATCGCCTGCTGAAGCGATACAAGGCTTTGCAGCAAGAGAAGATCGAATCCGAAGCCCGGGATGACCAGAAGACGGCGAAGGCCGCCAAGGATCAGCTGGACGCTTTGATCCTGTTCAAGAACGACATGGGCGCCTATATGCGTCTTTACGCATTCCTTGGCCAGATCTTCGACTATGGCAACACCGACATCGAAAAGCGCTTTCTGTTCTTCCGACGCCTGATTCCGTTGCTCGAATTCGGGCGGGAGCGCGATACAGTGGACCTTTCCAAGGTCGTCCTCACGCACCACACGTTGAAGGGTCGCGGCAAGCAGCCGATGGGCCTCAATCAGGACGGCAGTTACAAGCTGGCGCCGATGGATGCGGTAGGCAGTGGATCAGTACAGGAGAAGCAACAGGCCTACTTGGTGGAAATCATCGAGAAGGTGAATGGCCTTTTCCAAGGGGAGCTGACCGATGATGATCAATTGGTCTACGTTAATGGCGTCATCAAGGGAAAGCTTCTGGAGAACGACACGCTGGTGCAGCAGGCGGGCAGCAACAGCAAGGAGCAGTTCGCCAACTCGCCCGACCTGAAAGAGGCGCTGATGCACGCCATCATGGATGCATTCGAAGCACACCAGACGATGAGCACGCAGGCGTTGGACTCTGAGCGCGTTCGCGATGGGTTGAAGGACATCCTTCTCGGTCCGGCGCAGCTGTATGAGGCGCTGCGAGCACGATCGCTGTCTGGAGAACCGCCCCGACTCCCCTAAGTAGGTAGATGGTTGGCTCAAGTTGGCTATCTACCACTTGCTTTCAAGCACCTTGACGTTCCCTACTGCAAGTAGCAATATTACTAAACGGAGCCTAGAAACTCCTCGTACAGCGGGCTACCACCTCCGACAACGGGTGGATCTTCATGCCGTTTGGCGAGAGATGCTATGACCGAGGCCGCCCGTCATCCCGATTCGGATCCTGGCTATTACCTGCCAGAAGAAGCGCAGTGCCGCCTGCAGCAGCTGCGCGATCACATGCGGTTCCTAGCGCGACTAGCGCAGCCACGTACTGTGGACGAAGAGCGCGAGGCCGCACCGAAGGTGCGTGCGGGCGAACTGGCAGTATGCATGGAACTGCTTGCGGAGCAGCTGGACATGTTGCTGCGCGAGGTGTCGTGGCCGGCGCAACGTCAGTCTTCGTATCATCCACAGGGCTACGGCGCCGATAGCGGGGCGCCATGACCGGGTAGACGAGTCGCCATTCGCCCCTGCGTGCAGTCTCTGGTCGATGGAGTCGCCGCTGTTGTGCAGCCCGTCGCTCGCAGCTGCTAGCGCCACCGCGACTGGGCCGATGCCGCCCGCACTGGCGCACGAGAGGAGGGCTTGCGGTGTCTACATCGAACGCACCGGCGCCGATTGCGCCTGCACGGTCTCTTGCTGTTGGCTGCGCTGCAGTTCCTCTGTCCTGGCTTGCTGTTGCATCACATCCAGTTGTACGAAGCGCTGTTCCGCTGGTACCGCGAGCGCTTCCTGCATGGGCATGTGCGCTCGGTGCGCGGCGGGATCGGGCGATGGATGGCCGGTGCGCCACAGGTGCACCACCTCGCCGCTGCCCAAGGTAGCGGTGGGCGTGTTGGCCGCGATCTTCAGGTCGTCCTTCGCCGTGAAGCCCTTTTCGCCAGCCAACAGCAACAGGCTCGCGCTCAGCCGTTCGCTGTTCTCGTCCCACGGTTTGCCGGCCTGTTGATCCAGCCCGCGCACGCCATCGCGGATCTTCTCGAACAAGGGGGTGTTGGGATGTCCAGGGTCGCCCGGCTGGGCACGTCCTGCCTGCGGAGGATCAAGCTCCGGCGTTGGACTGATGTGCTGGTGCGAGTCCCGGGTGTGTTGCAGCAGGCCGCTGGTTGGCGGGGTAGTGCTGGTATCCCAGTACGCCTGTGGGGTAGTCGCGGTGGCCTGTGGCAAGGTGATGCCGTTGTGCTCCAGCAAGGTCTCATTGAAATGCAGGCGCTGCATGTTCAGGTGCATTTGCGGCGCGACGCCGCCGACCGGGTGCGCATAGGCGCGATCGATCGCAATCGCGCGGCTCACGGCGCCGGCGCCGTAGTAATTGGGGTAGTCCGAATCGCCGTGGAAGCCGATGCTGGTCGTCTGGTCCAACGGCAGGCCAGGGGTGCCTCTTGCGGCTTTGTCGAAGTAATAGCGTCCCTGCGTGGCAATATTCTCCGGTGTCATCGGGAGTGAGCCATCGGCGTCGAAGCTCAAGCCCGGTCGTGCTTGGGCTTGGCCGGGATTGGATGGGTCGGGTTTGACGAAGTCCTTCATGCGATTGCTCGGGACGTTCATCATTGTGGTCAAGTTCGCTGCAGGATCGTGCTGTCGTACCCTATCTAACAACGCGTTCCACCCTGAAATCTGTGCTTTGGCTTCGTCCTGGCGATTGCTCTCAACCAAATTTTCGATCGGTACGGTGTAGTCGTTGATCGGGTTGTCGTCTCTCGCAATCGCTTTGGCGGCTTCGTCGAACTGCCGGTAAGCAGGTGCCATCGACACTTGGTTGAAGGCGTGCTGGGTTTCGTGCCCCAGTACAAATGTCAGGTCGACGGCGTTATGCCGGTTGAATTGGCTTGGCGATGGTCCCAGCGTGCTGGGTGGAATGCTCATCGTCTTGTCTGCCGGATTGAACGTGCCGCCCGCGACCGTGCCGCTGAGCGGTGCGAAATTCTCGAGCAGCATATGCTGCTGTCTATCTCGGCTGTTGCTGCTGTCGATCGTCGTGACAGCGCGTTTCATTTCGTTTGCCAAAGCCGGCGAACTGTTGATGGTCGCTTGCAGGTTGGTGACCATGTCCGGCGTCACGGCCTGGCTTTGTTGATGGCCATCGATGTAGGTGCTATGAGCGAAGCGTATGCTCATTTCCTGCAGGCGCAATGCAGCGCGCAAATCGGCGGCTGCGGCTGGTCCGGCCTGGAGTGCCGGCAGGGTCACGATGCCGGACGACTTGTCGTAAGAGCCAATCAACGAGTCTGCGCCGCTCGGACTTAATGCGAATCCATTGAGGTGGCCACTGGCAGCTTGTTGATTTAGGCGTTCTACAAGGTCTTGATCGACCGAGAGCGCTGCTCGCAATTGCGCCTCTTGATCAGGCGTCATGCCCGGCTGGCTGGAAAAACTTGCCAATGCAGTCTGCAATTGTGCATTTGCGGTTGCCATCCCCGTCACTCCTCAAATTCGCGAACGCTGATCGTCTCGATGCAAAGTTGTCCGGTTTTGGAAGCCTGGTCTTGCGGGATAATTTGAACAAACATATCGTTGCGTGTGTACTGCACAGACAATAGTCTGCCGATTTCGTTGTGGGACTCTGGTTGAGTTGTAAATCCGGCCGACTTCAATTCTCTGGCATATTCTTCAACTAGTAAGTCGCAGGGGGGGTGTGGGGGATTTGTTGAATTTTTCGACTCAATTAGTTTAAATGAGACGTTGGAATATTCAGGAAATTTTTCATCAAAATTGTAAATTACGCTATATTGCCATTCGCCCCCGGGCAGGTTGAGCGTATAGAATCCTTTTTCCTCAGTCTTGTTTGGATTGAATGGCGTTCCTATTGAGCGTTGCACGGCATTCGCCGATAGATCCTTAAAGCTCTTTGCTTCCTTTATCATCGCTAGAAAGCGACGCCCCAATTCGTTCGGGCTCATTTCGGTGTGCTGGTTCATGTTTCTTCCTTGGCTTTCATCGGCTGCCATACCCGTGGTTGCACAAGAGGTTGAAGAGGTAGTGAACGCTAAGGCTAGTAAGATATTTGAAATTCTTGTCACGTCGCGTGCTCCTTCGTGTCGCTGCCGCGAAAGTGGGCGTGTCCAATGCCAAGTTCTATCTTCATGCTTCAGCGTCCCGGCGGGTACCAAATCTGATGTTCATGGCGTCGAAAGGGTCATGGCGGAGGTACAGGTGGCGACATGGTACTGCGCTACCAGGTTGTTGTCGTAGACCAAGGCCACGAACCGATCGAATGACCGGCTGTCCAGTCAGTCCTTCGGCCTTGCTATGGATCTGCTACGGGATGGCGCTTTCGGCGTTGACTGCCAGTGGAGGCGCCCGACAATGGAGACACATTGGCAGTCGACATCCTCGTCATTCCTTGGCATCGTGAATGCTGATCTCTTCGACGCAACTTTTATCTGCGCTTTCGGGGGGATTTCAATGCCTTGTTCTGCGGGACGACCTGGGCGTATATGTCGTTGCGCGAATAATAGAAAGCGAGTGCCCAACCGAATTCGTTGTATGACGTCGGTTCGGCTTTGAAGCCTAATTGCTTTAACGACGCATCGTAATCTTTCAGCGCTAAGTCGCACGGATTCGGCGTTGCCTCATTTTCGGTTCCTGATTCAGAAACTTCGAGTTTTACATTCGAGTACCTGGGAAATTTTTTGTCAAAGTTGTACGTGAGGGTGTATTCCCGGTCGTCGGTTGGGGATTTCAACACGTAGAATCCGGAGCCTTTGCTCCCGTCCGTAGTGAACGGGACTCCCATGAGGCGTTGCACGGAATCAGCTGATAGCTCGTCGAAGCCGTCGACACTCTTTATCACCGCTAGAAAGCGACGACCCAACTCGGCTGGGTCAATTCTGCTTTGCTCGCTCATGTCTCTTCCTTGGTTTTTGTCGGTCGTCAGGCCGGTGGTTGCACAAGATGTGGACGAAAAAATGAGTGCGAGGGCCAATGGAACAATTGTGCGTTTTTTCACGTTGCCTGCTCCTTCCCGCGGTTCGCGAAACTGGCGCGTCCTGTGCCTAGTCGTGGGATTCGGTCTTTTCATGTCGGCGCTCTACGCGTATCCGGTTGATGATGCCTCCTGTCCCTGTTGGCGGGAATAGCACTTCGGCAGGCTCGCGTTAATGCTTGCTTGTATGACATCGGATCAGTGGCTGTGCCACCGTTGGCTGGGTGGGGAAAGGATACTGCGCCACCGTGCCGCTGTTGTAGATCATGGAGGCAACCGACAGTTCTTCGGCGCCGCCACGGATCGATTGCTGGATAGCGCGCGCGGACATGCGTGAGCGACGTCCTTCCCGTTGCGTGGGGCTGCATCTATTCTTTGGGCGCGGCTTGAGTATGCTTGACCTCTGCCAGGAAACAGTGCGGCCAAGCGCCAAGGAACCACGATGCAGCAGAGCGAGGAGGCCGCCTCTGGCGGTGGTGAGGCTGGTGAGCGGCCGGTAAAGCGCGATGCGCCTGGCACGCCGTTGTTGCGCATGTTGCGCCAGACGTTCGGGGTGGACCTGAAATGGTGGGTACCGTGCTGGGGCGGCGGCATGGTGCTGGCGCATTTCTTGCGCATCGGTTACGTGCCGTCGCTGTCGCTCGGCGATCTTGGCGTGGTGTTGAGCGCCGTGGCGCTGTTCGGTGCGATCGCGCTGCTAGGTTTCCTGGCGGTGCTTGCGTTGCCGGCGTGGGTGATCGGGTTGCTGGTCGATCAGCATCTGCTGGTTGTCCCACTGCGGCCGAAACAGGACGATGCACCGCGTAAGGGGCTGAAGTCTTACTACCGCCGCGCACAGCTTGCATTGGGTCGGAGGAGGGAGCGCGTCTTCGGTAGACTATGGATGTTCGCGGGAGCGGCCCTGCTTAGCGCTATGTACTACGCATTTTTGCTGCTTTGCGAGCACTGGGGATTCGTTCGGTTCGCGGCCTATGGAGTTGTTTTCGGTTTTGGCCTTGGTGCGCTTGCTCTGGCGCTATTGACTGTGGTCTGGGATGTGGATCGAGTGCGGCGGTACTGGCCGGTACTGCGTAGGCCTCGCGGCACCCTTTCGTTGATGCTGCTGGTGTACTTGGCATTCTGGCCGCTCGCTGCATTTGCCGTGGGTTATGTGGCGCCTCCGACTAAAGGATCAGACTGGTTCTATCTTGCAGTTGTAGTATTCATCGTCGTGTTTTTTCATTGGCTGGTGTATGCAACGCATCGTGTGCAGTTTTCCAAACGCTTTCGCGTTCTAGGTGCCGCGGTACTGATGGTTTTGGCATACAGCGGCGCGCTGCTTGGCACAGTAGACGTCACCGTGCGCAAGCTCGGCATCGGCATGCTGCCGAGCGTGCAGTTGCAATTGACGGAGCAGGGCTGCCAGATCGTCAAGGCGACCTGGCCGGAAGCGCGCTGCGAGCGGGCGCAACCCGGATCGAACGTGTATGTGTTGCCGTCAGTCGATGTATTGACCCGGTTGGGGTCGGATTTCTATGTATCGCCGCCTGGTGGGCTTAGTGATGAGCACAAGCCGCGCTTCTTGATTCCTGCCAGTCAAGTGCTGAGTTGGAGCAGGGTCGAGGTGGCCAAGAAGGCTGCCGGCCCGGCCATCACCGCGCCATCCGTCAAGTGATCGATTGCCCGTTCGCGAGCAGACGTTCGATCCTGACAGGACGGTCGCATGTGGTCACTCCGATGCGCTGCATACCGCAGTGCTGACTCCTGCCACATTGCCCGCGAGGGCCTGCTAACACTATTTGCTGGGCTATGCGCATGGAACTGACGCTCGTCAATTCGACATCATCGGAGACTACCTTGCCAACGGGGCAACGCGACGTTGAGTGACCTACAGGTACTCAACGCCATTTTGTTTGTAGCCGAGAACGGGCACAGATGGCGCGCCCTGTCCAAGCGTTTCGGCAATGGGCATACGATCTATATCCGCATAAATCGCTGGGCCAAAGCCAGCGTGCTGGATCAGGTATTGGAGCGGATGCAGGCTGCACAACCGATGTTTGCTAGAAACGGGATGAATAGACTGCCAACACGGCTGGGGTGTCGGTGATTTCTTCACGTCTGCCGTCACTTGCTCTGTCTCTGGGCTCTCCAGCGCGTCGTTCACAGCTTGTAGCGAGGGGAATGCGCAAACGCCAATGGATCTCCAGTCGCCGTTTTCAGAGTTCGGGAAGAACACCTCTACAGACTGAGGTCCATGGCGTTCCCAGCGTGCCTTGCCAGCCTGAAATGATCATTCGCGTAGTAGTCGCGATCAAACCTCACGCTGGTGTTGCCGGTGCACACAACAACATCTTGCTCATGCTTTCTTTCCGTTTAGGATTTGCCGCTCTAGGCACTTATGCCGCCATCGACAAGAATCCCCGAACCGGTGACATAGGCGGCGCCAGGCCCTGCCAGGAAGGCGACGGCTTCGGCGACCTCCCTGGTCTTTCCGTAGCGGGGAATCGACAGGCTTGGCAGGATGGAGGAAGCAAGGGGGCCGTCGGCTGGGTTCATGTCGGTGTCGATGGGGCCGGGACGAACCAGGTTGACGGTGATGTCGCGATGACCCAGCTCGCGGGCAAGCCCGCGGGTAAAGCTCTCCATCGCGGATTTGGTAGCCGCATAGACTGCGATGCCAGCGAATGGCACCGATAGGCCGGCGTTGCTGCCAATCGTGATGATGCGACCGCCATTGGGAAGGTATTTCAATGCGGCCTGGGTGATCATGAAAACGCCGCGCACATTGACGTCGAGTTGCAGGGTTATCTCTTCCAGCGACTGCTCGGAAAACGGGCCTGGAATCAGCACGCCGGCGTTGTTGACCAAGATGTCCAGCCCCCCTAGCTCCCCCACGGTCTGCTCTACCGCGGCCTTCGCGGCATCGGGGCTGGCCGCATCGGCTTGGATGGCGACGGCGTTGCGGCCAAGGGCGCGAATCTCGGCAGCCAGCGCCGCAGCCTTCCCGGCCGATTTCTCGTAGGTGATGGCGACGTCCGCGCCGTCTTCGGCCAGCTTGAGCGCGATAGCCGCGCCGATGCCACGCGCTGCACCGGTAACAAGCGCCCGCTTATGGGCGAGACCAGGCGAGGGGTTCTTCAAGGCAGTATTCATGACGGGGCGTTCTCTCATCCACGATGCAAAAGGATTTTTTGATTTTTCATGTTTCTTGGCGTTTCCAACTCAGTGCGGCGGCCAGTGCCAGTGATGCGCCTATGGCCAATGAAGCCGCCGCAAAGCCGAGCTGCACGTCCTGAGCGCTTGCGCCATCCGGCGCGATCGCGATGAATAGGCCGCCGAACAAGGCGACGCTTACTGCAGCGCTGATCTGCAAGGTGGCGTTGACCAAGCCCGACGCCAGCCCCGCCCAGCGTGTTTCCACGTGGTCCACGTTCAAGCGCACGAGCGCAGGAAGCGCGATGCCTTGCCCGGCGCCAATCAGAAACAAGGGCAACGCAAGCCACGACGGCGCACCGGCGAAAGCCAGCGTTGCGACCATGACCAGGCCGAGCACTTCCAGCACCATGCCAAGCCCGGCGGTGCGTGAGCCCATTCGCCGGGCGATGTGCGGGCTGCACAGTGGGCCCAGGAAGAACCCGATGCCGAGCGGCAGGATGGCCAAGCCGGCCGTCAACGCATCGTGGTCCAGTCCGGCGTGTTCGTACACGGCGAACACCAGGAAGAACGCGGCGAGCGCATAGAAGAAAAACGTCGACGCCAAACTGCGTCGCAACCCACGCACGGCCAGAAGCGATGGCAGAACCAGGGGAGTTCTGCCGGCGCTCTCCTGTGCCTTTTCATACTGCCAGAAGAGCCACAACAACGGCATGCTCAACACCAGCGGCGCGATGCACCACCATGGCCAGTGGTGTTCCTGCCCTTCGATCAGCGGAACCACGAGCGCCAGCAAGCCGACCGCCAGCAGCATCGCCCCCGGCACGTCCAAGCGAGGCGAACGTTCGGCTCGGCTCTCGCGCAGCAGCATCATTGCAGCTGGAACGGCGACGATGATGATGGGAAGGTTGATCAAGAAGACGCTGCGCCACCCCAGCCCCCACGGACTGCTCGAAACCAGTACGCCCCCCAGCAGCTGACCGCCCACGGAGGCCAAGCCGAATGTGGCGCCGTACAGACTCAGCGCGCGATTCTTCTCGCTTGCCGGAAAGATGGCGTGTATCGAGGCCAATGATTGTGGTGCCATGATCGCTGCCGATATCCCTTGCAGCAGCCGACCGACGACAAGCATCCCCGGCGACGGCGCCAGTCCGCACAACGCCGACGCGATGCCAAAGCCGAGCATGCCAGCGACGAATACGCGCTTCCGGCCATAGAGATCACCTAGGCGACCGCCCAGGATCAGGGTGACGGCATAGGCTGCGGCATACACCGAGATCACCAACTGCGAGACGTCGGAAGACGCTTGCAGGTCCGTGCGTATGGCGGGTAGCGCCACGTTGACGATGAAGAAGTCCAACGGTGGCAGGAGGGTGCCAGTCAGCAGGACGGCCAAGGCGAGCCAGCGACGGGGGTCGGGGGCCGCTGTCCCAGTGGTTTGAGTCAATCCATTCATGGCGTGTAGGTCTTCAAGCCGCAGTCAGGCGAAGACGCAGCGGAGCAAATGGCAGCGAAGCGCAGGACATCGTCATTCCAGCGGAGAGTTCGGGTGACGCAAACGCGGCTTCGAGTGCTCCTGCGGCGTGCCGAGGTTCAATAGTCATCTGTTGAGGTTCCAAATCAGACTGGCCGTGTGGGCGCGCAGTCGGTTCGCGAGGACATTCGACATCGAGCCGCATGATGATCCTTGCAGTATTGTTCGGAAACTGACAGTTATGTATATTGCTCGTGCATTTTTGTACGGATGTGCCTGGCATGGAATGGAACGACGTTCGCATCTTCCTGGCAGTCGCCCGCAGCGGCTCCTTCGGCGAGGCCGCCCGGGTGCTGAGCGTGAGCCATCCGACAGTGGGCCGCCGAATAAAGGTGCTTGAGGACGAAGCCAGGCAACCGCTCTTTCGCAGGACAAAGGATGGACTGGTGCTCACTGACGCCGGGGACACCGTGCGGGCATTGGCGGAGTCCATGGAGGATTCCGCGCTGTCCATGGAAAGGCGTCTGACCGGCAACGACCAGCGCCTCGAAGGCATCCTGCGGATCTCGTCAGCGGACTGGTTCGCCGGCTATGTCCTGGCGCCGGTCTTGGTCGAGTTGACACGCCGTCATCCCGCTGTCGTGCCGGAAGTGATTGCAAGCCATCGGCTACTCGATCTGTCACGTCGGGAGGCCGACGTGGCCTTTCGCATCGTGCCTTTCAGCGAGCCGGATATCGTTCAGCGCCGGCTGATGCGAATTTCATATGGGGTGTATGCGTCGGCGGCAACCACCCGGGTACTGCAGGACGATCCAGCATCCGTGGGCGTCATCCTCATGAATACCGCACAATCGCATTTCCCCGATGTGGCTTGGGTATTGGAGAGGTTTCCGCTCTGCCGACGTGCTTTCACAAGCACGAACCGTTCGGTCCAGGCGCAGATGTGCTCGAGGGGCATGGGCATCGCGGTGCTGCCAAGGCCACTTGGCGATGCAGTCTCCGGATTGCAGCGCATCGACACGCCGGATCAACCTCCGACGCGGGATATATGGGTGGGCTATCACCATGACCTGCGACACATGGATCGCTTGCGGGCGATGCTGGATATCGCCGACACGATGCTGTCCGATTCCGCGACTGCGGCACGATGATCTGCATGCCTCCAAGGCCATGCCTGGAGCGTGTTATGAACTTGACCGATGGTGGCAGGGACGGCCGTCCAGGATGACGGCGCTGGGCTCCCCATGCTTGCGCTGAGTCACACGTTGCCTGTTTGCGATCAGATAAGTATGCGGGCTGGCAGACGACCTGCGGCCACCTGTTGCCTAGGGTGGCCGGCGGCTGCGAGCCGCACCGCTACAACGCCTGCACCATCGGCCGCTGTTGCGCTTCCTGCGCCTGGACCTGGTTCTGCACCTGCTGCTGCTCGCGCTCCTGCACCTGCGGGTTGGGCTGCTGCGCGTGCGCCTTGTCGAACGACTGCTCGACCGGGGTCTGCGCGGCTTCGGCGGTGGACATGTGCGCGCGCAGCTTGGCCGGGTCGCCGGACGCGCCTTGCACGATGAAGATGTTCTCGCCGGCCGCGGCGGTCCTGGTCTGCTGGCTGAGGGCGATCTGGTCGACGCTGCTGAAGTTGTGCTGCTTGGCCAGCGCGTACAGGCTGGCGCTGACGCGGTCGTTGTCGGCCGGGTCCAACTGGCCGGGGCCGTTCAGGCCTTCGACCTTGCCGCGGATCTGCTGCAGCATGGCGGGGTCTTGGGGCTCGCGCGCAGGTACGTCGGCGGGTGCGGGTGCGCGCTGCCGGTCCTGGTCCGGTTGCGCGCGGTAGCGCAACTCTTCGGTGCGTTCCTGCGACAGCATGCGGTTGCCGATGCCCGGTTCGATGCGGCCGGGGAAGTCGTTGACCGGCACGTCCATCAGTTCGCCGAAGGTGCGGTAGGCGGAGTTGCTGTTGACGGTCTCGCCGAACACCTTGAAGCCGTAGTTGGGGTAGTTCAGGTCCTGCGCATTGAGTTCGGGTACGGCGCTGACCGCCGTGTTCCAGCGCGCCAGGATCTGGTCCTTGTCGCCGGTGAGGACGGTGCGCGAAGGCTGGCCTTCCTGGATGTAGCTGGTGCTGTCGACCTTGGCGCCGATGGCGTTGGCGTAGCCGGCGTCGTGCGGGTAGTGCCAGGCGCGCAGCGAGTGCTTGCTCTCGTCGGTGCCGATCGGGATGGCTTCGCCGGTCTGCCGGTCGGTCGCCAGGCCGTGCAGTTCGGCCAGGGCCTTGCCGTGCTCGTCGCGCAGCACCCAGTAGTCGTGGCCGGCGACGCCGGCGACGCCGAGCGAGCGTGCTTCAATCGAATAATCGGGCATGTCTGTCTCCTTCCTTGGTGATCGGGGTCAATGCAGTTGGGTGGCGACGCAGCTGTCCAGCGAGGCCTTGAGGTCCTTCATCGCCTGCTCCACGCCGAGATCCACGAAGTAGGCACCGGCGCCCTTGAGGGTGATCCTGGCCTGGCCGGCGCCTTGCGGGCGCTCGATGCGCATGCGGAAGCCGCTGCGGTTCTCTTCCTCGAAGTTGCCCGATTCCAGCACGCCCTTGGCGTCGTCCTTGCGCGTGACCTTGGGCCAGGAACTGCTGGTCTCGGACAACTTGCTGATGCTGGTCTCGGCGCAGTCGAACAGACGCTGGGTCGGCAGGTCGGCGGGCACGACCAGGACATCGGAGGCCATCGGGGTCTTCTTCGCGGCGGCGGACATGCTGCATGCTCCTGCGACGAACAAGAGGCCGGCGATCTGGGCGGCGACGAGCCACGGCTTCATGTGCTTCTCCTTGTGTGGCCCGGCGTGTCGCACTGCGGTGCTGCGGCGAGGCGATGTGCCCACTGTAATTGCGCCGGCTGCGCCTGTCGATTCGGCGCCTGGGCCGCCGCGAGCCGGTGCCGGAGGGTGTGCGGCGAGCGCCTGGCGCGGAGCCAGGCCGTGGTCCTGCGCTTACGGCCGCCGCGCCCGCCTCATTCCCCGCCGCCGTTGGTCACCAACCGCAGGAACACCTCGTGCTGGTACCGGCTCATGCGCAATTGCTGGCCGTTGTCCATGGTCACCACGTGGTGGCCGTTGAACCAGGGGTGGATGGCCTTGACCCGGCGCACGTTGATGATCGCCGAGCGGTGCACGCGGGCGAAGTGGCGCGGGTCCAGGCGCGCGCCGAGGGCGGCCATGGTCTCGCGCAGTTCGTGCACGGCGCCGGGCAGGTGGAGCTGCACGGTGTTGCGGTTGGCCTTGATCCAGACGATGTCGTCGACGGCGACGAACACCACGTGTTCGTCCACGCGCACGGCGATGCGCTGCAGGTAGGCGTCGCGCTGGCGCAGCGCTTCCAGCGCCTGCAGGAGCTGCGCGGGGTTGCTGCCGGTGCCGCCCAGCCGCGTCTTGGCGCGTTGCAGTGTCGCGGCGAAGCGGTCGCGGCTAAACGGCTTGACCAGGTAGTCCAGCGCGTTGGCTTCGAAGGCGCGCACCGCGTATTGCTCGTAGGCGGTGACGAACACGGTGGCGGGCATGCGCTCGGCGCCGATCCGCGCGACCACGTCCATGCCGGTCATTTCCGGCATCTGGATGTCCAGGAACACCAGGTCCGGTGAGTGTTCGCGGATCGCCGCCACCGCGGCGGCGCCGTCGCCGCATTCGCCGAGCAGGGCGATGTCGGCATCTTCGCGCAGCAGCCGCACGACGGCGTGGCGGGCGATCGGTTCGTCGTCGATGACCAGCGCGGTGATCGTCATGCAGGCTGGTGCTCCGGCGCGCCGTCGGTATCCTCCAGCTCGCGCGAGGGCATGCGGATGCGGCACACCACGCCCTGCGGCCAGAGCATGTCCAGGCGGACCTCGGCGGCGTCGCCATACAGTTCCTGCAGCCGCAGCCGCGTGTTCGACAGGCCGATGCCGTGGCCGGCGGCGCCGCTGCGGTTGTCCAGGGTGCTGTTGCGGTTGCGGACTTCGATGCGCAGCTGGCCGTCCTCGTGGCGGCTCTCGATCTCCACTTGGTCGGCGCCGGCGTGGCGGCCGATGCCGTGCTGGATGGCGTTCTCCACGATCGGTTGCAGCAGCAGGCTCGGCACCGCGCAGTCCAGGGTGGCCGGATCGATGTACATGCGCGTGGTCAGGCGGTCGCCGAAGCGCTTGCGCTGGATGCCCAGGTACAGGTCGAGCAGCTTCAGTTCGTGGCGCAGGGTGATTTCCTGGCCGTCGAATTCTTCCAGCAATGCGCGCAGCAGTTCGCTCAGGCGCAGCAGCATGTCCTCGGCCGAGGCGGTGTCCTCTTCGAGCAGGGTCACGATGGCGTGCAGGGTGTTGAACAGGAAATGCGGTTGCAGCTGGGTCTTGAGCGCCTGCAGCCGCGATTGCGCCAGCTCGGTGGCCAGGCGGCCGGCTTCCAGTTCGCGGCGGTCGCTCTCGCTGCGGTAGTGCAGCGCCTGCTGGATCGCGAGCAGGCTCCAGTAGGTGAGCAGGCCGATGGCGAAGTGCTTGCCGATGAACTGCCCGAGCTGCTCGGAAAACGAACCGGGCGAGACGATGGCGCCGATGAGCATCGCCAGCGCGGTGACGCCGCCGCTGGCGAGCAGTTGCCGCCCCAGCGAGCGCAGCCGCAACGGCGTGACGATCGGGAAGCGTTCGCCCAGCTGGAACACGAGCGGGGCCAGCGCGGCCCAGGTGTACCACTGGATCATCGACCAGCGCAGGTAGTCGCTGATCGCCCAGCGGTGGTCGCCGCTGTTGAACACGTCGTACACGTAGCCCTGCATGGCGAAGACCACGACCACGGCCGTCCACAGGGTCAGGTATCGGATCAGGCCGATTTCCGTGGAACCCAGGCGGATCTTCATCGGGCGATGCTCGGACGGGATGCGCCGATCCTAAGCGTGGTTGCACGCGCTGAGAAGCGCGGTGGCCGATGGCGACGATTGGTCACGCCGGCACGACGATTCGTCCCGGATCGCTGGGCGCGGGGCCGGGGGGGCGCGCCAGATATGCGCACCGCCTGCGCAGCGTGCGGTATCCCTTCCTGCCGGAGATCGTCGCCATGCACCCATTCCGTACCGCCTGCCTCGCCAGCGCGCTGCTCGCCGCCGCGGCCACCGCCCAGGCACAGGACGCAGGCCGCAAGCACTATCTCACCGTGGTCAATCGCGCGCACGACAGCGTGACGGCGGTGGCGGTGGCCGACACCGGCAGCGCGGTATTCCGCGACGTGGCCTTGGACCCGCTGCGCGGCGGCGGCGACTCGGCGACCGTCGGCGTCCAGGGCGCGGGCTGCCGCTACGACGTGCGCTTCGCGTTCGAGGACGGTCGCACCCTGGTCTACCAGGATCTGGACGTGTGCCGCTACGGGCTGGTGCGGATCCGGCCGCTGCCGCGCAGGGAAATGGATCCGTCCCTGCGCTTCACGGTGTCGATGACGCGCTAGCCGAGCAACGCCGTGCCGCACGCCGCTGCGCTTGGGCCGTACCCTCACCCCAATTCCTCTCTCGGTGGGAGAGGGCTATCAGCACGCGCTGGGCGGGCTCGAGCTTAGGTTCTACGGCGTGGGTGCTATGGCGTGGCTGCGTGCATGGTGCTGGGGCTGAGCGCCGGCGGGGCCGCGGCGCATCGCCAGATGGGCTGCCGTCTCCCGCATCGCGAACCGCTGCGACGCGTGCTCGCGCTCATGATGCCGCCGCAGCAATGCGGCAGGGTGCCGCCACCGACGTAGGCTAGCGACGCGCGCGCCGCCAGGCGAAGAACGCAACCGTGACCAAGGCGGCAATGGTGCCGACCGCGGCGGCCTGGGTCGCCAGCTGCTTGCGCTGCGCGCGCTGGCGCCTCGCGCTGTCCGCGCCGCCAGCGGACAAGGGTGGCTGGAAGACATTGCCGTGAGCGCTCGGCGTACCGCGTGTGGGCGGTGCGGCGATACGCGCCTGGGTGGCACCGTTGGTCGCGTCATGGGCGCCGTACGCGGTGGCCGTGCCTGCCGTGGTCGTGCTTTCCGTCATCCTGCGCGCTGCTGTCATGCGTGCGTATCGCCTGTGCTGTGGGGTCGTGACATTGTGCATGCTCCCAAGCCGGACGTTAACGCGGTGCGGGCGAAAGGTAAGAATTCCTGCATTTCGCGTCGTCGGCGTGGCGCCGCGTCGCAGCCGCTGATCCGTTCAGATGCTGGGATGGCGCTTCTTCCGCCGCGCCCCCATCTTCTGCCCATGGATCTGTTCGCCCATCCCGACGACGCCCCGCAATGCCTGCTGCACGATGCGCAGGGCGGCATCCGCTATTGGCCGCGGCTGCTCGATCCGGAGCTGGCGCAGGCGTGGTTCGAGGCGCTGCGCGACGGCGCGCACTGGCAGAGCCTGCGCCGGCCGATGTACGAGCGGGTGGTGGACGTGCCGCGGCTGCTGGCGTCGTATCGGCTGCAGTCGCTGCCCGAGGACCTGCCGCTGCGCGAACTGCATGCGGCGGTGCAGGCGCGGGTGCCGGCGCCGTACACCGCGGTGGGCCTGAACCTGTACCGCGACGGCCGCGACAGCGTGGCGATGCACAACGACAAGCTGCATACGCTGGTGGCGCCGCACCCGATCGCGCTGGTATCGCTGGGCGCGCCGCGGCGCATGAACATCCGCGCCAAGGAAGGGGATCGCCGCAGCATCGGCGTGGAGCTGGCGCCGGGCAGCCTGCTGGCGATGAGCTACGCGTCGCAGCTCACCCACGAGCACGGCATCCCCAAGACCGCCCGGCCGGTGGCGCCGCGGATGAGCGTGGTGTTCCGGGTGCGGCCGTTGCCGGACTGAACCGCGATGGCGCGGCGGCTGGCGGATTCCGCGATAATGCGGTCCTGTTCCGTCAGGAAGGCCGCATGACCGCTCTCACCGAACTCTATGCACGTGCCGTGGACTACGCGCGCATCGCCCACGCCGGCCAGTTCCGCAAGGGCGGCACGGTACCGTACTTCAGCCACGTGCTGGGCGTGTCGACCTTGGTGCTGGAAGCCGGCGGCGACGAGGACCAGGCGATCGCCGCGTTGCTGCACGACGTGATCGAGGACTGCGGCGCCGGCCACGAGGCGGTGATCCGCGCACAGTTCGGCGACCAAGTCGCTGCGATCGTGATGGGCTGCACCGACGCCAGCGCCGAGCGCAAGGCCGGACACGAGGACGTGCCGGCCAGGCGCCGCGACTGGCGCATCCGCAAGCAGGCGTATCTGGCGCATCTGCGCGAGGCGCCGGCGTCGGTGCTGCTGGTCTCGGCCTGCGACAAGCTGTACAACGCGCGCAGCATCGTCGCCGACCTGGAGGGCCCGCAGGTCGGTGCGGAGGTGTTCGAACGTTTTACTGCGGGCCGCGAGGGTACTTTGTGGTACTACGCCGCGCTGCATGCGGTGTTCGCCGAGCGTGGCGTGGCGGTGTTGCGCCCGTTCGCGGTGGCGGTGGCGCGGATGCATGCGTTGGCGGGCCAGGCGTTTGCGGTGGATGGTACGGATGCGCGCGCGGCACCGTCGTTGGCGTAGTGCCAGGTTGCTGCGACGGGCGACACCCTTCTTCCATCGGCACCGTGGCCCCCTTTCGGGGATGGTGTGCGTAGGGCTGGCTGCTGGTAGGGCGGTGCATCGTGCACCCCTGTTGCATGGTTTCGCGCGTCGCGACTGAAGTCGCTCCCACAGTGGGGTTTTGGAAGCCAACCGGTGCGTTGTGCGAGGGGGTTCAGCCCCGACTGGAGGGTCGAGACGCTTCGCGTCGTACCTTCACCCCAACCCTCTCCCGAGGGAGAGGGGACCATGCACCGCGGCTGTTTCCTTCTCCCATCGGGAGAAGGTGGCCCGCAGGGCCGGATGAGGGTTCGGGCGAAGCCTCGTGTGCTCAGACGCAGCGAGGCGCTTCGCGTCGGAGCCTCACCCCAGCCCCTCTTCCGGGGAGGGGCTTCAAGCGGCGTCCGCTTCCACCGTATTGAACGATCCCAGGTAGTCGAGCTTGCCTACCGCCACGCCCTGCTGCCGCAGGATCGCGTGGGCGGTGGCGACGTGGAAGAAGAAGTTCGGCAGGGCGAAGGTCAGCAGGTAGTCGCTGCCGTTGAAGTCGGCCTTCAACTTGCCGGCGCTCAGCGATACCGCGCGATCCTGCGCGCCGTCGAGGGTGGCGGCGTCCACGCTTTCCAGGAAGCGCTGGGTGGCGGCGATGCGCGCGCGCAGCTGCGCCAGGGTGGTTTCGTCGTCCGCCATCTTCGGCGGCACGATGTCGCTGAGGCGGCCGATGGTGTTCTTCGCAGTGTCCGAGGCGCGCTGGATCTGCCCGGCGAAGCCGAACATGTCCGGCGCCAGGCGCGCGTCGACCAGCGCCTGCGGATCCTGGCCGGTGTCCTGCGCGTGGCGTTCGGCCAGTGCGACGTAGTGCTGCAACACGTTCAGGCCGCGCAGGAACACCGGGACGGAAAGGCGGTACATCGAGACGGACATGAGCGGTTTCCTTGAGAACGAATGGGCCGGGCGGAGGCCGGCGGCGGCGAAGCACGAAATGGATGGGGCGTCGCGGATCGAACACAAGGGCGACCATCGCCGCGGCTGAGTGCGTTGCGTGCCATACGCGCGCGTACTGGCAGCACGACGGCGCCGCTGCACGGTGGCGGAGGGCCATCGTCCGCCGATGCGGAGTTCCGTCTGCCCTCTCATCCGGCCCAGCGGGCCGCCGTTCTCCGAGAGGAGCCATGGCCCTCATGGGAGAAGGAAAAGTCGCGGCGCGCTTTAGCCCCTCTCCCACCGGGACAGGGGTGGGGCGAGGGTACGGCGCGAAGCGCGCCGTTGATCGACTGTGCGAGCCGAGCCCGTTGTGCCGGCCGTGAACGTCGAATGCGCCGCTGCCACGGGTACGCCCTCCCAGAATGGGTGATTGCCCGCAGCGCCGCCGCATCGCATGCTGTGCGCGTTGTTGCCGCTACCCACAAGGATGCCGATGAGCCTGGCCGATACCCGTCGCCATCAGATGTTCCCGGTGCTCGAGCCGGCGCAGGTGGAGACCGCGCGCCGCTTCGCCAGCGGCGCGCCGCGCACGTTCGCGCCGGACGAGGAAGTCTTCGCCGTCGGCGACCATCCGGCGCCGGTGTGGCTGGTGCTGCAGGGCACGATCGTGGTGGTGCGCCGCGACGGGCTGGGCCATGAGAAGCCGGTCACCGAGCACACCCCGGGCCAGTTCACCGGCGAGGTCAGCCAGTTGGCCGGCCGCGCCTCGCTGGCCGGCGGGCGCGCCGGCGCCGAGGGCTGCGTCGCGGTGCCGTTCGATGCGGCGCACCTGCGCTCGCTGATGATCAGTTCGGCCGACGTCGGCGAGATCGTGATGCGCGCGCTGATCCTGCGCCGGGTCGGGCTGATCGAGGGCGATACCGCCGGCTCGGTGCTGATCGGCGAGCCGGGCGAGGCGCGGCTGACCCGGCTGCAGGGCTTCTTGACCCGCAACGGCTATCCCAACACCTTCCTGGACGCGGCCAACGACGACGAGGGCCGCGCGCTGGTCGAGCGCCTGGGCATCCATCACGACGAACTGCCGTTGATGGTCTGCCCCAGCGGCGAGGTGCTGCGCCGTCCCAGCGACACCGAGGCCGCGCATTGCCTGGGCATGATCCCGGAGCTGGATCCGCACAAGCGCTACGACGTGGCCATCGTCGGCGCCGGCCCGGCCGGCCTGGCGACCGCGGTGTACGCCGCCTCCGAAGGGCTGTCGGTGCTGGTGCTGGACCAGCGCGCGATCGGCGGCCAGGCCGGCGCGTCGGCGCGGATCGAGAACTATCTCGGCTTCCCCACCGGCATCTCCGGCCAGGCCCTGGCCGGACGCGCCTACAACCAGGCGCTGAAGTTCGGCGCCGAGCTGGCGTTGCCGCTGGAAGTGACGCAACTGCATTGCGATGCGCCCACCGCCGAGGAGTGCAGCGCGGCGCCGCTGCAGTTGCAGATGCGCGATGGCCTGCGCGTGCAGGCGCGCACGGTGGTGATCGCCTCGGGCGCGCGCTACCGGCGCCCGGACATCGCCAACCTGGCCGCGTTCGAGGGCAACGGCGTGTCGTACTGGGCCTCGCCGGTGGAGGCGCGGTTGTGCGAAGGCGAGGAGGTGGCGCTGGTCGGCGGCGGCAATTCCGCGGGGCAGGCGGTGGTGTTCCTGGCGCCGAAGGTCAAGCGCCTGCACCTGATCGTGCGCGGCGCCGGGCTGGAGGCGTCGATGTCGCGCTACCTGATCGAGCGCATCGCCGCGCTGCCGAACGTCGAGTTGCATACCGGCACCGAGGTGGTGTCGCTGCAGGCCGACGCGTCGCAGCGCCTGGCCAGCGCGGAGTTCCGCGACCGCGCCACCGGCGCCACCCATCGCTGCGACCTGCACCACCTGTTCCTGTTCGTCGGCGCCGATCCCAACAGCGGCTGGGTCGACGGCTGCGTGCAGCTGGACCACGCCGGCTTCGTCGTCACCGGCGCCGAGCCGGCGCTCGGCCAGGTGCCGGCATTGCCGCTGGAGACCGACCGGCCGGGTGTGTTCGCGATCGGCGACGTGCGCGCCGGCTCGGTCAAGCGCGTGGCCGCGGCGGTCGGCGAAGGCGCGGCGGTGGTCGCGCAGATCCATCAATTCCTGGCGCGGCGCAGTGCGCCCGCCGCTACCGAGAGAGGCAGCCGATGACCGCGCGTTGTTCCCATCTTTCAACGATCGCCGAGGTCACCCCGAGTGCGCGCGGCTGCGAAGAGTGCCTGAAGATCGGCAGCCCCTGGGTGCACCTGCGCCTGTGCCGCAGCTGCGGCCACGTCGGCTGCTGCGACGATTCGCCCAACCGCCACGCCACCAAGCATTTCCACCAGACCGCGCATCCGATCATCGAAGGCTACGACCCGCCCGAGGGCTGGGGCTGGTGCTACGTGGACGAGACCGAAGTGGAACTGCCGGACCAGACGCCGCAACTGGGGCCGATTCCGCGTTACGTGTAGCGCTGGGCCAACGGCTGCGGCCGCGTCGGGACTGAAGTCCCTCCCACAGTGCACCCAGCCGGCTCACTGCAAGCCCCCTGTAGAAGCGGCTTCAGCCGCGACAGGCGAAGCGGTGAACCTGATGGCTCCGGACGCCGTCGGGGCTGAAGCCCCTCCTGCAGTGCACCCGGCCCGCTCGCTGCAAGCCCCCTGTAGGAGCGGCTTCAGCCGCGACAGGTGAAGCGGTGGACCTGATGGCTTCGGACGCCGTCGGGGCTGAAGCCCCTCCTACAGTGCACCCAGCCAGCTCACTGCAGGCCCCCTGTAGAAGCGGCTTCAGCCGCGACAGGCGAAGCAGTGGACCTGATGGCTCCGGACGCCGTCGGGGCTGAAGCCCCTCCTGCAGTGCACCCGGCCCGCTCGCTGCAAGCCCCCTGTAGGAGCGGCTTCAGCCGCGACAGGCGAAGCAACGGGCTCGACGGCCGTGAACAGTGCCGGGGCTGAAGCGCCTCCTCCAGAAGCCCATATCGATCGGCAAGCGGACGCGATGCGGAATGCGACTTCACCTCCACCCCGCCGGCCTGTACACGGCGCTTCCGGCCGACCCGCTAAGCTTGCACGAACTCTCGCAGGCGTCCTTCCAGCCAATGCCAAAATCAGCCGTTTCCAGTGCCTCCGGGTTCGTCCGCGTCCGTGGCGCCCGCGAGCACAATCTCAAGGACGTGGACGTGGAGCTGCCGCGCGATGCGCTGGTGGTGTTCACCGGCGTGTCCGGCTCGGGCAAGTCCTCGCTGGCGTTCGGCACGCTGTTCGCCGAGGCGCAGCGCCGTTACCTGGATTCGATCTCGCCGTACGCGCGGCGCCTGATCGACCAGGCCGGGGTGCCGGACGTGGATTCAATCGAGGGCCTGCCGCCGGCGGTGGCGCTGCAGCAGCATCGCGGCGCGCCGAGCACGCGCTCGTCGGTGGGCAGCGTCACCACCATCTCCAATTCGCTGCGCATGCTGTATTCGCGCGCCGGCGACTATCCGCCGGGGCAGGACATCATCTACGCAGACGGCTTCTCGCCGAACACGCCGGCCGGTGCCTGCCCGACCTGCCACGGCCTGGGCCGCATCTACGACGCCACCGAAGCGTCGATGGTGCCGGACCGCTCGCTGAGCATCCGCGAGCGCGCCATCGCCGCATGGCCGCCGGCCTGGCACGGGCAGAACCTGCGTGACATCCTCACCACGCTCGGCCACGACGTCGACGTGCCGTGGGCCAAGCTGCCGAAGAAGACCCGCGACTGGATCCTGTTCACCGACGAGCAGCCGACGGTGCCGGTGTATCCCGGTTTCACCCTCGCCGAGACCCAGCGCGCGCTGCGGCGCAAGCAGGAGCCGGCCTACATGGGCACCTTCAGCAGCGCGCGCCGCTACGTGCTGCACACCTTCGCCAGCACCCAGAGCGCGCTGATCAAGAAGCGCGTGTCGCAATACCTGTTGAGCACGCCATGCCCGACCTGCGACGGCAAGCGCCTGCGCCGCGAGGCCTTGTCGGTGACCTTCGCCGGGCTGGACATCGGCGCGCTGTCGCAGCGTCCGCTCACGCAGGTGGCCGAACTGCTGCGACCCGCCGCGGCAGGCCGCACCCGCGACGCCAAGCGCCATCCCGAGCAGGCCATCGCCGCGCAGCGCATCGCCCAGGACCTGCTGGCGCGGATCCAGATCCTGCAGGAGCTGGGCCTGGGTTATCTCACCCTGGAACGCAGCACGCCGACGCTGTCGCCGGGCGAGCTGCAGCGCTTGCGCCTGGCCACGCAGATCCGCTCGCAGCTGTTCGGCGTGGTCTACGTGATGGACGAGCCGTCGGCCGGCCTGCATCCGGCCGACGCGCAGGCGCTGCTGGCCGCGCTGGACCAGCTCAAGGCCGCGGGCAATTCGCTGTTCGTGGTCGAGCACGAGATCGACGTGATCCGCCATGCCGACTGGATCGTCGACGTCGGTCCCGGCGCGGGCGAGCAGGGCGGGCAGGTGCTGTACAGCGGACCGCCGGCCGGTCTGGCGCAGGTCGCCGCTTCGTCCACGCGCCGCTACCTGTTCGCCGAGCACACGCCGGTCGCGCACGCGCCGCGCGCGCCGAGCGCATGGCTGCAGTTGCGCGGGATCACCCGCAACAACGTCGCCGCGCTGGACGTGGACATCCCGCTGGGCGTGTTCACCACGGTCACCGGCGTATCCGGCTCGGGCAAGTCGTCGCTGGTGAGCCAGGCATTGGTGGAACTGCTCGGCGCGCATCTTGGCCAGGAACATGTCGATCCCGAAGAAGGCGTGGATCCGCTGGAGCGCGGCACGCAGGCCGCGACCGACGGGCGCATCGCCGACGGCCTGCAGCACGTGCGACGCCTGGTGCAGGTGGACCAGAAACCGATCGGCCGCACGCCGCGTTCCAACCTGGCCACCTACACCGGCCTGTTCGACCACGTGCGCAAGCGCTTCGCGGCGACGCCGGCCGCGCGCAAGCGCAAGTACGACGCCGGCCGCTTCTCGTTCAACGTCGCCAAGGGCCGCTGCGAGACCTGCGAGGGCGAGGGCGCGGTGTGCGTGGAACTGCTGTTCATGCCCAGCGTGTACGCGCCGTGCCCGACCTGCCACGGCGCGCGCTACAACGCCAAGACCCTGGAGATCGAACTGCGCGGGCACAACATCGCGCAGGTGCTGCGCATGACCGTGGCGCAGGCGGCGGACTTCTTCGCCGACGACGCGGCGATCGCGCGCCCGCTGCAGGTGCTGGGCGAGGTGGGACTCGGTTATCTGCGGCTGGGCCAGCCGGCCACCGAGCTGTCCGGCGGCGAGGCACAGCGCATCAAGCTGGCGACCGAACTGCAGCGCGCGCAGCGCCGCGACACCGTGTACGTGCTCGACGAACCGACCACCGGCCTACACCCGGCCGACGTGGACACGCTGCTGCGCCAGCTGCACGGCCTGGTGGAGGCGGGCAACAGCGTGGTGGCAGTCGAGCACGACATGCGCGTGGCCGCGGCCAGCGACTGGATCATCGACATGGGGCCGGGCGCCGGCGACGCAGGCGGCGCGGTGGTCGCCGCCGGCGTGCCGCAGGCAGTGGCACGGCATGCCGGCAGCCGGACTGCGCCGTTTCTTGCTGAGGCGATGCAAGGCTAGCGCGCCTTTCCCTTTCATTCGGCGGCAGTCGGCGAACTTGTGGGAGCGACTTCAGTCGCGACGGGCGTTACCGGTAGAGGCCGTCGCGACTGAAGTCGCTCCCACACTGGTTTGTCTGCCGCGGATGGTGCCCGCAAGCGCATCGCATCGCCGATGCGACGGCTGCCGACATGCACAACCGACGGTGGTTGGGTGCATGCCGGCAGCCGAACTGCTCCGTTCTTGGCGCAGGCGCTGCAGGGCTGGCGCCTTCTCTCTAATCTATTTGCAGGCGGTGAACCTTGTGGGAGCGACTTCAGTCGCGACGGGCGTTACCGGTAGAGCCCGTCGCGACTGAAGTCGCTCCCACACTGGTTTGTGTGCCGCAGATGGCGCCCGCAAGCGCATCGCGTCGCCGATGCGACGGCTGCCGACATGCACAACCGACGGTGGTTGGGTGCATGCCGGCAACGCACTGCGCCGTTCCTGGGGCAGGCGCTGCAGGGTTGGCGCGTTCTTCCACTCATCTGTTTGAACTCTGTAGGAGCGGCTTCAGCCGCGACGGGCTTTACCGATGGGGTCTGTCGCGGCTGAAGCCGCTCCTACAGGGGGCATTGCTTGCGGGCCCGCGGGGAAAACTGTTTCGCTGCTCAGCCGGTCAGTTCGAAGCTGGCGGACACACCCGCCGCCTCGGCCGACGGCGCCACCCACAGGTCGAACACACCGGGCTCCACGGTCGGCTTGAGCGCCTGCCCGACGAACAGCAGATCCTCGCGACGCAGCACGAACTCCACGCCGACGCTGGCGCCGGCCGGCACCGCGACCTTGCGGAAATCCTTCAGTTCGCGCACCGGGCGGGTGACGCTGGCGCTGCGGTCGCGCACGTACAGCTGCACCACTTCCTCCGCGTCGCGCGTGCCGCGGTTGTGGATGCGCGCGCCGATCCGCAGCGTGCCGCCGGGCGCCAGCCGCGCCTCGCTCAGTGCCAGTTCGCCATACTCGATGCGCCCGTAGGTCAGGCCGTGACCGAACGGGAACAGCGCGGCATTGGGCGTGGTGCGGTAGTGGGTCTTGTACGGCTGCAGCGCGTCCGGACGCGGGTCGGGGCGGCCGCTGGGCTTGTGCGCGTAGCTGTACGGCACTTGCCCGGCCTCGTGCGGGAAACTCACCGGCAGGCGCCCGGACGGACCGTGCGCGCCGAGCAGGATGTCGGCCAGCGCCGCGCCGGACGCCGAGCCCAGGAACCAGCCCACCAGGATCGCCGGCGCTTCCAGCACCGCGCCGTCGAGCACCAGCGCGCGGCCGTTGCTGAGCACCACCACCACCGGCGTGCCGGTCGCCGCCACCGCGGCCAGCAGCGATTGTTGCGCCGGCGGAATGACGATCTCGGTGCGCGACTGCGCTTCGCCGGAATAGCGCAGCGGCTCGCCGATCGCCAGCACCGCCACGTCGGCGCTGGCCGCGGCGGCGACCGCGGCCTGCACGCCGCCGGGCAGGCTGTGTTCGAACGCGCAGCCTTCCACCACCTGCAATGCGTGCGGATCGGCCAGTTGCGCGCGCAGCGCGGTGGCCAGGTCGTTGCCGCTGTCGTCGCCGCCGAACAGCGTCCACGGGCCGGCGCTGTCCACCCAGTTGGCGGCCATCGGCCCGATCAGCGCGATGCGCTGGCCCTGGCGTTTGAGCGGCAGCAGTTCGCCCTCGTTCTTCAGCAGCACCACCGACTTGCGCGCCGCCTCGCGCGCCAGCGTCAGCGTCTGCGGGCGCCGCTGCCGCGCCTGCGCGCGTTCGGGCACGATGCGCAGGAACGGGTCGTCGAACAGGCCCAGGTCGGCCTTGAACCGCAGCACGCGGCGTACCGAGGCGTCCAGTTGCGCCATCGTCACCGCGCCGTCGGCGACCAGGCCCGGCAGGTGCTGCAGGTACAGCCCGCTCTGCATGCTGATGTCCACGCCGGCCAGGAACGCCAGCCGCGCCGCGTCGCGCGCATCGCGGGCGACGCCGTGCGCGATCAGCTCCTGGTCGCCGGTGTAGTCGGACACCACCAGCCCGCGATAGCCCCATTCGCCCCGCAGCACCTCGCGCAGCAGCCACGGGTTGGCGGTGGCCGGGATGCCGGCGATCTCGTTGAACGCGGCCATCGTGGTCACCGCGCCGGCGTCGAACGCGGCCTGGAACGGCGGGAAGTACACCTCGCGCAGGGTCCGCTCGGAGATGTCGACGGTGTTGTAGTCCAGCCCGGCCTCGGCCGCGCCGTAGGCGGCGAAATGCTTGGGGCAGGCGGCCATCGCATCGGCATGGCCGATGCCCTCGCCCTGGAAGCCGCGCACCCGCGCCTGCGCGAAGCGGCGGCCGAGCAGCACGTCCTCGCCGCTGCCTTCCACGCCGCGGCCCCAGCGCGCGTCGCGGGCGATGTCCACCATTGGCGCGAAGGTCCAGTCGATGCCCACTGCGCTTGCTTCCAGCGCCGCCGCGCGGGCGGTGCGCTGCGCCAGTTCCGGCTCGAAGCTGGCCGCTTCGGCCAGCGGCACCGGAAACACGGTGGTGAAGCCGTGGATCACGTCGGCGGCGAACAGCAGCGGGATCTGCAGCCGGCTCTGCAACGCCGCCTGTTGCAGCTGCTGGTGCCAGCGCACGTTGGAGCCGTTGAAGATGCCGGTCAGGCGCCCGGCGCGCGCGGCGGCCAGTTGGCCCTCGGCGGTGGGGCGCACGTTGACCGGATTGGCGGCCGCCGCGGCATCGGTCTGCTGCGCCGAGCCGGACAGGGTCAGCTGGCCGGCCTTCTCCTCCACCGTCATGCGCGCGATCAGCGCATCGATGAAGGCCGGCGTCTTCGCCGCCGCGCCGCGCGGCAGCGCGAAGCCCACCGGCACCTGCGACAGCAATGCGAACGAACCGGCGCCGAGCAACAGCCCGCGCCGCGTGGTGCGTATCCCCATGTGTGAGCCCCCGTCGGTCCAGGCGCAAACGCTAACGGATCGACCGGCAAAAGCTGTGATGCGGTGCACGATGTTCTGCATGCATGAGGGATGTCCCCGCTGCTGCCAGGGCTGGCGGGAAGGCTGGGCGTAACCCCGTGAGCGCGCGCAGCGCGCCTTTCCTAGCGAACAGCCTGGGCGACGCCGGCAGGTGAGCCATGCCGGGATCGGCACAGCCCCGGCGATGGGCGAAGCCGATCCGACGAGACCTTTCGAACTCAGGCCTGATACCACTCCAGGACGTCCAGGAACTGCGCGGCCTGGGTGGCACTGCCCAGATACGAGGCCAGGGACGCCGCGACCGCGGCGCGCGCCGTTGCGAGCAGTTCGCCGGTGTCGTCGAACGCGTCATCCCCCAGCTCGGCCATGGCATTGGCCATGGTCGCCAGGCCGCCGAATGCGGTTTCCAGCGTAGCGGCCAGCAATTTGGGCTGCCACGTGCCGGCGCCGTGGAACGCGAAGAGGACTTCGCCGCTGGCGGTGTCCAGGATGAAAGGGTCCGCGCCCTGGTCCGCGACCACCAGCCATTGCTCGCACCAGTCCGCAATCCGCTCGCCGCTGACCGCATTCCAGCGATAGCCGGCCTGGCGCTGCCACAGCTTGTGCAGCGGCGGGATGTCGACCGGATTGCCGCCGATGTCGAGCGACACGCCGGTCGGACCCACCTGCGCATGGTGGGTCTCGCCCCACGGCCCCACCTGCGCATAGAACTCGGCGAGCGCCGCCGGCAACGGGATCGCACCCTGCCAATCGGAGGCCGGTTGCGGGCGTAGCTCGCCCCAGGGTTCCAGCAGCGTGCGAAGCGCGGCGTAGTGCATCGGCGTCCTTGCGGCAATCAATGTGCTCGGCACTGTACGTGCGACGCATGCAAATGTCGCGCGCCGCTGCGCAATGCCACCCACGCGCAAACAGCAGCAGGCAGTCGCACGCTGGGCGACCTGGTTGTCGCCATACAGTCCACTATCGGGTCGAACCGTGCCAAGCCGCACCGTCTGCCGACGGCTGTGCGTGCGCCCGTGTGCGGTGAACTCAGCGCTTCAGCCCGTCCGCCTTGCAACTCGGGCTGCGCAGCGTTTCATGGACGACAGCGAACGGCTTTCCGGATGGATAGCGGCGACTGCGGACGGTTTCCATCACGGCTCGATCGCAGATACGGTCTCTGGACGAGCGGATGACCTTGAGTTTGCCGACGGCGCCGCTGTCGAGGACCTCGAATGACACCGCGGCAGTGCAGCTTTTGTCCGTGGCGGACGCGCCGAAGCAAAAGTCGGCGGGAATCCGCAGTGGCGTGGCGGACAAGGGTTCCGGCGGCGTTGCACGCGCGGGGGCAGGTTGTTGCTGCGGTGTGCCAGCCAATGCCAGCACCAGCGCTATCAGCGGCGTTTGCATCGACGTCGGTTGGCTTCCGTTGGCTTGCCGCGGTCGCGGATCTACTGTTGGCCGATGCTGGCGGCGGCTTGCGCGTCGCGCAGATTGTCGCGCTGCGCCAGGTCCTTGCCCATGCCGTAACCGAGGACGACGAGCAGGAAGACGATTGCCAGCGCGGCGAACATGCCGCGCTGGCGCGCGTCGCCGCGCATGGCCGCGCTGGCCGCGAGGCACGCGAATGCCGCCCCGAAGTAAAGCGGATTGGCAAGCACGCCAAGGACCACGAACAGGCTGCTGACGCAGAACAACAAGGCAGCGGGTGTTACGTGTTTGCCGACGGACATGGTTGCTCTCCCTTTGCATTGTCCAGGACGGTCGTGCGGCCATCAGGGCCACGGCTACAGGCCGGCAGGGGCATGGTGACAGCCGGCTTCCACTGAGCATTGCCCGCGCGTCTGGGCCAGTCAAGCTGTCCTCGCCCCCGGGGGCGTGCGGGCCGGCCCCGGCTACAGCGCCGAGCGCGCCATGTCGATCACGAAGCGGTAGTGCACGTCGCCCTTGGCCAGGCGCGCGAAGGCGTCGTTGATCTGCTCCATGGCGATCACTTCCACGTCGGCGACGATGCCGTGTTTCTGGCAGAACGCCAGCATCTCGTGGGTGTCGGCGGTGCCGCCGGAGCCGGAGCTGGCGATGCGGCGCCGGCCCATCGCCAGCGTCATCGGCGCGAACTCCAGCGTGTCCGGCAGGCCCAGCGAGCACAGCGTGCCGTCGAGTTTCAGCGCCTGCAGCATCGGATCCAGCGGATAGGTCTGCGAGACGGTG
The DNA here is from genome assembly GCF_025665335.1 of Xanthomonas sp. AM6. Classification (NCBI taxonomy): domain Bacteria; kingdom Pseudomonadati; phylum Pseudomonadota; class Gammaproteobacteria; order Lysobacterales; family Lysobacteraceae; genus Xanthomonas; species Xanthomonas sp. AM6. Next base: position 3,531,722 of record NZ_CP106869.1, on the reverse strand, counting down.
TCGAGGATGAAGTCGAAGCGGTAGGCCTGCGCCCGCATCTGCTCGGCATCGGTGGACAGCACCACTTCGTGCGCGCCCAGGCGCTGCGCTTCGGCGGCCTTCTTCGCCGAGGTGGTGAAGGCCACCACGTGCGCGCCCAGCGCGCGCGCGAACTTCACGCCCAGATGGCCCAGCCCGCCGATGCCGACCACGCCCACGGTGCTGCCGGGGCCGACCTGCCAGTGCCGCAGCGGCGAATAAGTGGTGACGCCGGCGCACAGCAGCGGCGCGGCCGCGGCCGGGTCCAGGCCGTCGGGCAGCGGATACACGAAGTGGGCGTCGGCCACGTAGTACTCGGCATAGCCGCCGCGGGTGCGGCTGCCGTCGACGCGGTCGATGCCGTCGAAGGTAGTGGTCGGAAATTCGCGGCAGTACACCTCCATCTGCGCGCGGCACGGTTCGCAGACGCGGCAGGAATCGACGATGGTGCCGATCATCACCCGCTGGCCGATCGCGAATCCGGACACCGCCGCGCCCGTTTCCACCACTTCGCCGACGATCTCGTGGCCGGGCACCAGCGGAAATTCGGTACCCCAGTGGTTCACCGAATGCAGGTCGGAATGGCAGACGCCGGCGTACAGCACCTTCACTGCCACGTCGTGGTCGCGCACCGCGCGGCGCTCGAAGTGCCAGGGCACCAGGGCGCCATTCTTTTCCATGGCGGCGTAGGCGCGGGTCGGGCGGGGCTTTGCCGGCGAAGCGATGGCGTTCATGAGGCTCCGGTGCTTTACAATTTGGCTGGAAATGTAAGATTGACAACTTTACAAATTATGTCAAGTGTAAAATCGCCAGCCGGTGTCCCGGCGTTGCCGAGCAAGGAGGAGCGCATCATGGATGCGGCCTTCCAGCTGTTCCTGCGCCACGGCTACCGCAAGGTCGGCGTCGGCGACATCGCCGAGGCGGCGCAGATGTCGCGGCCGTCGTTGTACGCCTCGTTCCCGAACAAGGAGGCGATCTTCTCGGCGATGGTGCGGCGCCAGCGCGACCGCTGCCTGGCCGAGTCCGGCGTGCGGCTGCGCCCCGGGCAGGACCTGGCGACGCGGCTGCGGCATCTGTTCGACATCTGGGTGCTGGAGCCGACGGCGTCGGTGATCGGCTCGGAGAACGGCATCGAGCTGCTGGCCAACTGCGGCGACTATGCGCCGCAGGCGCAGGCCGAGGTGTATGCGCAACTGGAGGCGCAGCTGAAGGCGACGCTGCAGCCGGAGGTGCGCGCGCAGGCGGCGCTGTCGGCGGCGGACCTGGCCTACATCCTGCGCCTGGCCACCACCAGCCTGAAGGCGTCGGCCGACAACGAGGCCGACCTGCGGCGTTTGATCGGCGGCTTGATCGCGATGACGCTGGCGACGGTGGGTGCGGGAGAGAGCGAAGGAGCGGACAAGCCGATGGTCGTGGCGGCGGCGAAGCGGAAGCGCGGCGGCGGCTGAGCGCGGCGATGGTTGAGGAGCGCGGCAGCGGCTGGGCCGGTGGAGTGCCGGAATCATCGATCTGTGCTGTGGATTTTTGTTCCAGCCAAGGGATCTTCGACCCCGGACCCTGGCCGAAGCCGTCGAGTGCACTACTTCGCGCGTCGCGGCTGAAGCCGCTCCTGCAAGAGCCGCGGCGAACTGGCCGGGTGCGCTGTGGGAGGGAATCAGCCCCGGTGCTGTTCGAAGCCGAGTGATTCACCGCTTCGCTCGTCGCGACTGAAGCCGCTCCCACAAAGGGGCTGTGGCGAGCCGGCTGGTGCGCTATGGGAGGAGCTTCGGCCCGACTGGATGGTGGTGGGGAGCGCGCGACTTCCTCGCTGAATCGCTCAGCCTCGCCAGGGCCGCCGAGTCGCGCGATGAGACGCGGGCTGGCTACGCTGGCGATCCGTTTTTCTCCGGAGTTCCACGCATGAGCCGACGTTCCGGCAGCGCCGATCTGCCCCTGCATGGCGGCCGCGTGCCGCAGTGGCTGGGCGAGCGCATGACCCGGCTCGGGGCGGTGATGTGCCAGGCCATCGTGCACAGCTATGGCCGCGACGAACTGCTGCGGCGCCTGGCGCATCCGTTCTGGTTCCAGTCCTTCGGTGCGGTGATGGGCATGGACTGGCATTCCTCCGGCATCACCACCAGCGTGCTGGGTGCGCTCAAGCGCGGGCTGACGCCGCTGTCCGGCGAGCTGGGCATCCACGTCTGCGGCGGGCGCGGGCGGCATTCGCGCGCCACGCCGGACGAGTTGTGCGCGGTGGGCGAACGCACCGGGCTGGACGGCGCGGGCCTGGCGCGCGCCAGCCGGCTGGTGGCGAAGGTGGACAGCGCCGCGGTGCAGGACGGTTTCGATCTGTACCTGCACGGTTTCATCGTCAGCGACGACGGGCAGTGGGTGGTGGTGCAGCAGGGCATGAACGGGGCCAGCAAGCAGGCGCGGCGCTATCACTGGCTGTCCGAAGGGTTGACCAGCTTCGTCGATGCGCCGCATGCGGCGATCGACGGGCCGGGGCAGGGCCGCATCGTCAACCTCGCCGACCATCGCGCGGCGGCGTCGCGGCTGGCGCAGGTGGATCTGCTGCAGGCGCTGGGGCCGGACCGGATCGCGCGGGAGTACGCTGCGGTGCAGGCGTCCTCGGCGAACGTGTCGGCGTCCGCACCGCGTGCCACGGGCGCACGCACGTCGCAAGCGACAAAGGCCGCCGCTGCACCGCGCGCGCATCCTTCGGCCGCCGATGCGCTGTTCGCGCCGAGCGGCGACCTGTTCGCCGCCACGCCCGACGCGGCGCCGGCGCGCATGCCGACCGGGTTGCCGCACCTGTCGCTGCCGGACCACCACGAGGTGCGCGGCAGCGACATCGTGACCCGGCGCCTGCACGCCAACCTGGCCGCGGCGGCCGAATGCGGGCCGCAGGATTTCACCGAACTGCTGCAGGTGCCGGGCGTCGGCGCGCGTACCGTGCGCGCGCTGGCGCTGGTGGCGGAGGTGCTGCACGGCACGCCGTGCCGCTTCACCGATCCGGCGCGGTTCTCGATGGCGCACGGCGGCAAGGACCGGCATCCGTTTCCGGTGCCGACCCGCGTCTACGACCACACCATCGACGTGCTGAAGACCGCGGTGACGCAGGCCAAGCTGGGCCGCGAGGAAAAACTGGAAGCGATCCGCCGGCTGGACGCGCAGGCGCGCCTGCTCGAGCCGCAGGCGCGCGGGCCGTCGGTGGAGGCGTTGATCGCCGAAGAACGGCGCCAATCGCATCGCTATGGCGGGCGCAGCGTGTTCGGTTGGGAGCCGGCCCCGGCGGACGAGGCCGCCGATGCCGATGTCGATGCCGGCGTGCCGCGGCGCGTGCGCGGGTAGTAGCACCGGCGGCGGATGCGATCACGGCAGCTGGCAGCCAGGCACGGCGGCGTGGCGCCGCCGTGCAGGTGGCGACCGCATCCGGGCGGGCGAACGCCTGGGCGCATTGCCGTTCCGCCAGAGGGCATCCCCACGTTGGTCGGCGCCGTTGTTGTACGCCGTCGGCGGTATCGCTGGCGCCATGGTGCGTCCGCGTCACCGCCGCGATGGTGCGGATCCGCATCGCGAACAGCGCGAACCACAGGATGAGCCGCATCCAGGCTGGGCGCCGCACTTTCGATTGTGCATGCGCCTCGCCCTTCCGGTGCATTGCGGTGTGCTCTTCGGCGCACGCACGCGGCGGTGTCGGCGCCAGTGTTGTGTGCGCCACGGCCCTCCCACGATGGCGGTGGTCAGTTGTCGGCGACGTCTGCCGTCGGGTCCAGCGCGGCCCGGCAAAGCGCGCGCTGTACATCGGCTTCGCATGGCGTATGCCGATTGTTTACTTTCCGATTGCTACACCTGCTGCGACGGCCGCTTGTGGCCGACTGCAGGAGAACGCCATGCCAACGCAATCCACCACCGCCCGCGCCAAGCGCGACAAGCGCGAGGGCAAGTCCGGCAGCACCCAGGCCGGCGAATTCGTCCGCGAGGAGATCGACCGGGTACGCGAGGGCAAGACCGAGGTGAAATCGACCAAGCAGGCGATCGCCATCGGCCTGTCCAAGGCGCGCCGCGCCGGGGTCAAGACCGGCGCGTCGAAGACCGCGTCCAAGGCGACCAAGAAGAAGGTGGCCAAGGAACAGAGCAAGGGCGCCAGCAAGAACAAGCCGTCGCCGACGCGTTCGCGTGGCGCCAAGAAGGCGCTCAAGACCGCGAGCAAGGGCAAGACCGCCACGCAGACGGTGGGCAAGAAGGCGCTGTCGTCGCAGGCCAAGAAGGCGGCCAGCAAGCGCACCGCGTCCAGCCGCTCGGCTGCGGCGAAGAAGGCGGCGCAGACCAAGGGAGCGACCGTGCGCAAGGCCGCGGCCAAGAAGGCGGCAGCGACCCGCGGCGGCGCGGCGAAGAAGACTGCGAAGACGGCTTCGGGCAGGAAGACGGCGGCGAAGAAGACTGCCACCAAGAAAGCCGCTACCAAGAAGACAGCATCGAAGAAGACCGCCGCCAAGAAGACGGCGACCAGGAAGACGGCAACGAAGAAGGCCCCTGCCCGCAAGACGACTACGAAGAAGACGGCTTCCAGGAAGTCCGCCGCGAAGAAGAGCACGGCCAGGAAATCGGCCGGCACCAAGCGTGCGACCAGGAAGGCCGGGCGCTGAGCCTGCGGACCGCGCAGGCCGGCGGCCGCAGCGCCGGTCGCCGGCCGCGCATCGCGATCCGGCAGCCGATCGCGATCCGGCGCGCGGGCGGAGGCTCAGAGCTCGGTGTATTTGGTGATGCGCCCCTTGGCGCGCTCCACCGGATACTTCTTCGCATTCACCTGCATCTTCTGCCGCGCGGCCTCGATCGGGTCGATGCCCAGCTTGTCGCAGAGCTGGAGCAGGTACAGCAGCACGTCGGCCACTTCGCTGCCGACCTGGGCCTTCTTGTCGTCCGGCAAGTGCCGGCTCTGCTCGTCGGTGAGCCACTGGAAATGTTCCAGCAGTTCCGACGCCTCCACCGATAGCGCCGCGGCCAGGTTGCGCGGGGTATGGAACTGGCCCCAGTCGCGCTCGTCGGCGAACGCGCGCTGGGCGGCTTGGAGGTCGTGGAGGCTGTCGGGCATGGCGAGGGTCGCGGGCGGGGCTTCCTATGCTAATCCAAGGCGCCGGCAGCAACCCGGCGTGGGCCGATGCCGGTATGGCGCCGAGGCTGTCGCATCGCCGGGTCGTCGCGACCATGCGGGCCCCGACGGCGCTGGTTTCCTGGATCGTGTGCACCAGGTCCGCAAGAGCAGCGGCGGTTCACCGACCCGGTGCGCGGCGCTGGCGTCGGGAGAATGCGTGGTGGCCAAGCATCGCCACCGGCACATGCGCGTCAGGCGCTACGCTTCGACGCCCTTGCGCCAGCGGGCGATGGCGTCGAGCACCGCGTCGCCATACTCGCGGGAGAGATCGCGCGGATGGCCGGGCGAGGCGGTGCCGCGCAGGCGTTCGGCCAGCGCATTGCAGGCGGCGTGTCCGCCGGCCAGCACGTCGGCGCGTTCGCCGGCGTCGAGCCGGAACAGCAGCGAATAGCCCAGCCATGACGCACTGCAGTTCAGGTCGAGAAAGTAGTCCTCGGCCGAGCGCAGCAGATACCAGTCGTGCGGCGCATGGTCCAGCACGTCCAACACGGTCCCGGTCATCGCCCGGCCCGTTCGCCGGTTCCGGTCGCGTTGCGGCCGGCGCCCGCGCGTCGTGCGAGGCGACGCGGAGGGCGTGGTAGCACTGCGATCGCGCAGCGGAGGGTCTGGACGTATTGCGAACTCATCGACAGCGAGCGTGGTTGCGTTGACCGACAGCCTAACGGAGCGCGGCCGCTGGTGCAGCCGGGATTCGACATCCGCGGCCGGCGCCACGCAAAACGTGGATAGCCAACGCTCAACGCATTTGCCAATCCCGAATCCCGATCCTCAATCCATGCAGGCGCAGCCGGCTGCATTCGACCTGGACTCGCCGGCGATCTCCGCGATCGTGCCGCGCCGGGAACTGGAATGGCGCGCAGCGGCATGCCTGCGCGGGCACGGGCGCCCGGCGCCCGCGGTCAGCGCCGCGCCGCCGCGCCTTCGCCGCGCATCAGCGCTTCCACTTCGGCCTGCGCGACCATTGCGTTATCGCCCGGCGTGGTCATCGCCAGCGCACCGTGCGCGGCGGCACAGTCGATCGCCGCCTGCGGGCCGGCGCCGCACAGCAGGCCGTGGATCAGGCCGGAGACGAAGGCGTCGCCGCCGCCGACGCGGTCGAGGATGTCCAGCTCGCGTGCGACCGAGCGGTAGCTGGCCTGGCGTGTGTGCAGCACGCCGGCCCAGTGGTTGCGCGAGGCCGAGTGCGCATCGCGCAGCGGGAACGCCACCGCCTGCAGCTGCGGATAGCGCTGCAGCGCCAGCCGCGCGGCGGCCTCGGCCGGGGCCGGGTCCATCGGCGTGCTGCGCTGGCCGACGCCGTGCATGTCCAGGCCCAGGCAGCCGGCGAAGGAATACTCGTCGCCGATCAGCAGGTCGCATTCGGCGACGATGCGCTGGTTGACCTGGCGCGCCGCGTCCGGGTCGGGATGGCTGTTCCACAGGCTGGCGCGGTAGTTCAGGTCGTAGGACACCAGTGCGCCGTGGCGGCGCGCGGCCTGCACCGCGGCGATCGCGGTCTGCGCGGTGGTTTCGGACAGCGCGGCGAAGATGCCGCCGGTGTGCAGCCAGCGTGCGCCGTCGTCGCCGAACAGCGCCGGCCAGTCGAACTCCTCCGGGCGCAGCTGCGCGGCGGCCGAATACGCGCGGTCGGACACGCCCAGCGCGGCGCGCACGCCGAAGCCGCGCTCGGTGAAGTTCAGGCCCATGCGCGTGTTGCGGCCGATGCCGTCGTAGTCGCGCCATACCAGGTGCGCGGTGTCGCAGCCGCCCTGCAGGATCAGGTCCTCGGCGAGCAGGCCCAGTTCGTTGCGCGGCAGCGCGGTCAGCGCGACGCTGGAGCGGCCGAAGGTCTTGCGCAGGCCGCGCGCGACGTTGTACTCGCCGCCGCCTTCCCACACGCGGAACCGGCGCGCGGCGCGGATGCGCTCCTCGCCCGGGTCGAATCGCAGCATCACCTCGCCCAGCGCCGCGCAATCCCAGCGGCGCGGGGCGGGCAGGGCGGCGAAGGCGGGATCGGCCGGCGCCGCGCTCATCGGGCCTTGCAGCCGAACAGCGACAGGTCGATGGCGTCGGCCATGCGCGCGTAGCCCGCGTCGTTGGGGTGCAGGTGGTCGCGGGTGATCGCGGCCGGCAGCGATTCGGGGTTGTCGGGCATGCGCAGGGTCGCGTCGAAATCGATCACCGCGGAGAACGCCTTGCCGTCGCGGATGAAGGCGTTCACCGCCTGGCGGGTGGCGGCGGAGACCGGTTCGTAGCGTTCGGATGCGCCGAACGGGGTCAGCGTCGCGCCGATGGTGGCGATGCCGTGCTGCTGCAGCCGCGCGACGATCTGCCGGTAGCCCAGCCGCATGTCCTCGGCGTTGCGGCCGGGCACGAAGTTGGGCGCGCCGTTGTGGCGGATGTCGTTGATGCCCTCGAACAGCACCACGTGGGTGACCCCGGGCAGCGACAGCACGTCGCGGTCCAGGCGCGCGATCGCGCTGGGGCTGCGGCCCTGGTCGAGCAGCTTGTTGCCGCTGATGCCGGCGTTGAGCACCACCACGCGCCCGGGGCAGGCCTGGTCCAGGCGCCTGGCCAGCAGCGCCGGCCAGTCGCCGTGGCTGCCGCGGCTGGCGGTGGCGCCCTCGGTGATCGAATCGCCCAGCGCCACCACCACGGCCGGCTGCTGCGCGGTTTCGGCGTACACCGCCGACACCACGTTCTGGCGGTAGCTCAGCGCGACCTGGTCGCCCACCTCGGCCTTGCCGGCGGCCACGCGCAGCGGCGTGCGCCGCACCGCCGGGCGGGTCGGCTCGGGGAAGTACAGGCTCAGCGCCACGTCGGCGAAGGCCGGCGCGCGCAGCGCTACCGGGTCGCTGAGCAACACCGCGCCGGGCGGCAGGACGATCTCGGCGCGGCCGTCGAACAGCACCGGCAGCGCCGGCTGGCCGCTGCCGGCGATGCGCGCCGACGCCGCGCCGATCTTCAAGGGCTGCGCGCCGAGTTCGTTGCTGATGCGAAAGCGCAGCGCCTGCGCGGCGATGCCCAGGCGCATGTCCTGGCGCACGGTCTGGTCGGCGAACTGCAGCGGCGCCTCGGGCGTGCCGTCGAGCCGGTCCGGCGCCGGCGACGCGGTCCAGGCCGGCACCCAGTGCTGCGCCGGTTGCGCCAATGCCGGGGTGGCCAGCATCCACGCCAGCGCAGCCGCGGCGATCCATCGCCGCAGCGGGCTGCGTCTGGGCGCGCGCTGCGATGCCCGCATGCCGGCGGGCCGATCCGTGTGTGGCCGGCTTGCGCGCGGCAGGCTGCTACCGAACATGACGTGCTCCTACGCGCTGGGGTCAGGAAAAATACACGCCGCCGTTGACGTCGAGGTTGGCGCCGTTGATGAAGCTGGCCGCATCCGAGGCCAGGTACACCGCCGCATCGGCGGCTTCGGCGGCGCGGCCTTCGCGGCGCAGCGGGGTGGCGTTGGCGACGAAGGCGCGCACTTCCGGCTTGGTGAAGTCGTCGTGGAAGCGGGTGGCGATCATGCCGCAGCACAGCGCGTTGACGCGGATGCCGCGCGGTCCCAGTTCCTTGGCCATGGCCCGCGAGAAGGTCATCACCGCGGCCTTGGCGGTGGCGTAGATCGCCGCGCCCGGACCGCCGCCGTCGCGCCCGGCCAGCGAGGCGAAGTTGACGATCGCGCCGCCTTCGGCCATGTGCGGGGCCACCGCCTGGGTGGTCAGGTACACCGACTTGAGGTTGAGGTCCATCACCTGGTGGAAGAAGGCTTCGTCGATGTCGGCCAGCGGCTTGCGCGCGACCATGCCGCCGGCGACGTTGACCAGGATGTCGATGCGCTGGCCGAACGCCTGCTGCGTCGCCGCGACCAGTCCCGCCACGCCCTGCGCGTCGGCGGCATCGGCGCGGTGCACGATCGCCTGGCCGCCGGCGGCCTGGATCTGGCGCAGCGTTTCCTCGGCGCTGGCCGCGTCGTTGGCGTAGTTGATGCACACCTTGGCGCCGGCCGCGGCCAGCTTCAGCGACACTTCGCGGCCGATGTCGCGGCCGCCACCGGTGACGATGGCCACCTTGTCTTTGAATTGCATGAGCGATGAGTCCTTGTTGTGGGGGGAACGGAAAGAGGAGCGCGATCAGTCGCGCGCGGGGTGGGCGTCGAGCTTGTGGATGCGGCCGGTGACCAGCCACAGCGCGGCCAGCGAGGCCGGCACCAGCGCGGCGACCAGGATGAACATCGGCGCGTAGGAGTGGGCGGTCATCACCGGCACCAGCCAGGTGGTGATCAGCGTGCCGGCGACCGCGGCCATGCCGCCGATGCCGGCCAGCGAGCCGACCGACTTGCCGTCGAACAGGTCGCCGGGCAGGGTCTGGATGTTGCCGATCGCGATCTGGAAGCCGAACAGCACCGCGGCGATGGTCAGCACCGCGATGGTCGGATCGGCGGCGAGCACCGCGCCGAGCAGCGCCGGGGCCATGATCGCCCCGCCCAGGGTGATGGTCCATTTGCGCGCGCGGTCCACGCTCCAGCCCGCGGCGATCAGCCGGCCCGACAGCCAGCCGCCGGACAGGCTGCCGAGCATCGCGCCGACGAACGGCACCCAGGCGAACGCGCCGATCTGCTTGATGTCGAAATGGAAGGTCTCGGCCAGGTAGATCGGCAGCCACGACACGAACAGCCACCAGATCGGGTCGATGAAGAAGCGCGCCAGCACGATGCCCCAACTCTGCCGGTGCGACATGATCTGGCGCAGGCTGGGCAGGTAGGCGGGCTTGTCCGACACGCTGCCGTCGGCGGGCGCGTCCAGGATCAGCGCGCGCTCGGCCGCGTCCACCCACGGATGCCTGTCCGGGCCGGCGCGGTAGATCACCAGCCACGGCAGCAGCCACACGAAGCCGAGCGTGCCGACCAGCACGAAGGTGCCTTTCCAGCCCAGCCACAGGAACAGCAGCGCGATCAGCGGCGCCGACACGATCGCGCCGATCGAGGCGCCGGCGTTGAAGATGCCTTGCGCCAGCGCGCGCTCGCGCGCCGGGAACCATTCGGCGTTGGCCTTGACCGCGCCCGGCCAGGCGCCGGCCTCGCTGATGCCGAGCATCGCCCGCACGATGCTGAAGGACGTGATCGAGTGGGTCACCGCATGCAGCGCGATCGAGATCGACCACACCGCGATGGACAGCGCGAAGCCCATGCGCGTGCCGATGATGTCGAACAGGCGCCCGAACACGAACTGCCCGGCCGCGTAGAACAGCATGAAGATCGTCACCAACAGCGCGTAGTCTTCCTTGGTCGCGCCGATGTCCTGCGAGATCGCCGGCCACATCACCGCCAGCGCGTTGCGGTCGATGTAGTTGATGACCGTGGCCACCGCGATCAGGCCCACGATCATCCAGCGCACCGCGCTGCGCTTGCGCGCGGGCGCCTTGCCGGCGGGGGAGGGGGCGGCGCTCACTTGCCACCCGCGGCGCGGTCGAAGCGCGCATAGCCGCCGCGCCAGGCATAGCGCTGGCCTTGCAGCTGCACGCTGTGCTCGCGGCCGTCGGCGGCATCGTCGGCCACCGCCAGCGCCAGGGTCTTGCCCGAGGCCAGGGTCAGCACGATCACCTCGGCGTCGTCGCCGCGCACGCGGGCGATGTCGCGGATGCGGCTGTCGGCGCCGTGCACGTATTCGGCGGTGCCGTTGTATTCGCCATGCGGTTCCAGCACGCCGAAGAAGCTCACGTCGGCCTGGCCGTCCACGCGCTGCAGCAGCATCGGCTCGCGGCGCAGGTTGAACTGCGGATCGTTGGCGCCGCTCTCGGCCAGGATCGCGCGCGACGGCGCGCTGCTGCCGAAGCGGTAGCTGTAGAAGCGCCCGTCCAGCAGCCAGCTCAGGCTGCGCGGCGCCGCCGACGGCTCGCTGCTCGCGTCCACCCACAGGTGTTGGTAGCCGTTGGCCTTGCCCAGCACCGGGCGCTCGGCCAGCGCGCGCTTGGCGTCGAAGCCGACCTGCATGATGTGGCCGTTGAAATGCAGCGGCAGGTCGTAGCGCGCCGGCTTGGCGCCGTGCACGCGCAGCAGGTCGATCACGATCGGCAGGCCCAGCTCCGGATGGGTCAGCAGCGCCTGGGTGCGGGTGAAGCTGACGCCTTCGTAGGCGTGGTCCATGCGCGCGGACACGATCTGGGTGTCCTGGTCGTGGGCGAACAGCAGCGGCGTCGGCGCGTGTTCCTCGCCCACGCGCCAGTCGCCGTCGAAGTGGCTGCGCTCGTTCACCACCAGCGTGTTGTGCGCCACCGTGGTCTTGGCCCAGCTGGTGTTCTCCGGCAGGTAGATGCCGCCGGACTTGGCCTCCACGTTGAGGAAGCGCGCCGCGCCGTAGTCGGTGACCACGCGCTGGCCGTTGTCGTAGAACAGCCAGTTCAACTTGTCGAAGTGGCCGTGGCCCATGCCCTGCGAGGTGTTCTTCATCACCAGGGTCTGGCCGTCCTCGCCGCCGGCGCGCAGGATCGCCAGCGCGCCGTGCGCGCCGTCGGCGCCGTCGCGCAGCAGCGCGGAGCGGAACGCGAACGGCTTGGCCTTGTCCTGCGCCAGCGCCGTGGCCACGCCCAGGCCCTCGGGGGTCAGCAGTACGCGCTGCTGGCGCTGCGCGATCGACAGCAGCCGCGCGTCGCGGGTCTGCGCGTAGGCGATGCCGAGCCCGGCGACCAGTTCCTCGGTGTCCAGGCCCTTGTCCAGGATCGCGTCGTTGAGCGGGAAGAAGTAGCCGGCGTAGCTGCTCTGCACCAGCGTATCCACCGCCTTCAGCAGCACCCCGTCGCGGCGCTGGAAGATCTTCTGCTGCGGCTGGTTGCGCTCGATCGCATTGGCGAACAGCACGAACGGCGCCAGCGCGTAGCGTTGGTAGTAGGGGCCTTCGGCGTAGTAGCCGTCGGGCGAGAACAACTGGTCGATCTGCTTGAGGAAACCGGCGCTGCCGTCCTGCTTGCTGCCGCGCAGCGCCTTGTCCACCAGCGTCTGGTCGCGCAGCACGTAGCCGGTCATGCCGACCGCGGCCACCGCCCAGGTGGCGTGGTTGTGGATCTTGTCGAAGTTGTCCGGGCTCTCGTCGCACAGGAAATGCGCCATGCGCCGGAACACCTGCTCGTCGACGGTCCTGCGTTCGGCGGGCGCGAGGCTGTCGCGGATCGCGTCGTAGCCCTGCGCGGCGTAGACCAGCCACACCGAGTCGTTGAGCGATTGCCAGAACAGCCGGCCCGGCACCTGGCCGCGCCCGGCCGGATGCGCGCCCAGGGTCGGGTACAGCCTGGCGTAGGCCAGCAGCAGGTCGCGCGCGTAGTCGGCGTAGGCGCGGTTGCCGGTGAGCCGGTACAGCGCGCCGGCGGCCTGGATCGCCTGGTAGTTGCGCTTGTGCTGCTCGTGGCTGGCGCCGCCGCCGGGGTCCTTCGGCAACGGCACGTCGATGCCGGCCTGCATCGCCTTGCGCAGGCTCGCCTCGGCGCGGGCCTGCTCGCGCGCGAACAGCGGGTAGCGCGCACCGTCGCTGGCCATCTGCCGCCATTGCGCGGCGGTAACCAGCACCGGGGCGGCGTCGCCGGCGACGGTGCCGCTGGCCGCTGGCGCCGCAGGCGGCGCGGCAGGCGCGGCCCAGGCGGCGGGGGCGCTGCTGGCGGCGGCCAGCACCAGCAGCATCAGGCGGTTGGATCGGGTCATAGCAAGGGCTCCGCGCCGGCATCGGCCGGCAGTGCCGGGGTGCCGAGGAATTGGTTGCGGGTGGCGATCAGCTGCGGCGTGCCGGTGGTGCGGGTGGTACTGACCGCGGCGCTGTCGACGAACTGGTTGTCGCGCAGGAAGGTGCGCTGCACGCCGTGCAGGCGCAGCGACGGCGCCGCGGCGCCGCCGACGCGCTCGAAGCGCGAGCCGCTGATGGTCAGCACCGGGCCGAAGGTACTCTCGTCGCGGCCGCCGCGGTACAGGTCCACCGCCGGCCCGCCGATGCGGCGGAACTGCGAGTCGGCGATCTCCACGCGCTCGGCGTTGTAGGTGCCGCGGTCGTTGGTCTCCGCGCGCGCCGACAGCACCGCGCCGGAAACGTCTTCCACCACCACCCGGCGCAGCGCGATGCGCTCGGCCAGGGTGCCCTTGCCCAGCGCGATCACGTCGAAGCCGCGGTTGGAGGTGAGGCCGTGGATGCGGCTGTCCTCGACGATCAGGTCGTAGTTGGCGGCGTTGGAACCGGGGGCGGCGCGGATCACCGCATTGCCCACTTCGTCTGGCGCGGCGCTGCCGTCGATCTGCAGCCGCGCCAGCTTCAGCGCGCCGCCGGCCTCGATCTGGAACAGGGTGGAACGCGAGAACGCGATCTGCGCCTGGCCGCGCGCCGGGCCTTCGACGCTGAGCGGGTGGCGCAGCGCCAGCACCTGGTCCACCTGGTAGCGGCCGGCATCCAGTTGCAGGCGATCGCCGGCGCCGGCGGCGGCCACCGCGTCGGCCAGGGTGTCGTTGCCCGGCCGCACGCGCTGGCGGCGGCCGCTGTCCAGCGCGACCGGCACCGTCTCCTTCGCGTACCAGGCCACGCCGACGTCCTCGCGCGGAACGTAGCTCAGCGCCGGATCGGCGCCGGCGCCGCCGGCATCGGCCGCGACCAGCAGGCCGGTCGCCGCGCGGGTCATCGTCAGCGTGCGCCCGGCCACGCCGCCGGGCAGCAGCGGCGAGGCGGACGGGCTCTGCAGGTTGCCGGCAAAGGCGATGCCGGACAGGTCGCCGAGCACGCGCACCGGGTCGCGCTCGGCGACGATCAGGTTCTGCGCGAAATCGCTGTCGATCGGCGCGGCGGTGCGCTCGTCGTCCTTGCCGGCGCCGAAGAACAGCTGCTTGCTGGCGACGAAGGTGTTGTGCTCGATCAGCGCTTCCTGCACCTGCACGTAGCGGTTGGCCGGCGAATTCGGTACGCCGTACATGATGCTCAGCGCCGAGGAATAGCCGTCGCCGGCCAGCCCTTCCAGGTAGTTGTTGCGCACCGTCTGCCGGCGGTTGATGACGCGGATGCCGCCGGTGTCGTCCTTGCCGTCGCCGAAGAACACGTTGTTCTCGACCAGGTTGCCGTCGCCGTGGCGCAGCACCAGCGCCCCGCGCGAGCGCTTGAACACGTTGCCGCGGTAGGTATTGCCGCCGGACTTGTTGGACACCACCTCCACTTCGCCGTCGCAGCCTTCGAACCAGTTGTTCTCCACCAGCGAGTTGGAATCGGACGTGGCGTCGTTGCTGGTGCCGATGCGCAGCGTCTCGCCGCCGTTGGCGCCCAGGTTCGGGCGCGGCCCGAACCAGTTGTGGTCGATGCGGTGGCGGTTGTCCAGGCCCTGCACGGTGTCGCGGACCACGACCATGGTCGGGCCGGCGTTGGTCTTGCCGACCAGCTGGTTGTGGTCGAAGCGGTTGTGGCTGTCGTACATGGCCACCCAGTTGTCCGAGCGGCTGCGCTCGGGCTGGTTGAAGCGGTCGACCACCACCCGGGTGATGCGGCTGTGGCGCGCGCGTTCCTTGCTGGAGACGCGGTAGGACAGCACCGCCTCGGTCGGGCTGTAGCCGTCGCGGAACACCAGGTCGCTGACCACCAGGTACTCGCCAGCCATGCGCAGATTGGACTGGCCGGTGATGATGACCTGGCCCGGGGTCTGCGCGCGCAGCTGGATCGGCTGCGCGGCGCTGCCCTTGCCGCTGAACACGATCTGGAAATCGCGCCATTCGCCGTTGGCCAGGATCACGTTGTCGCCGGGTTGCAAGGCGCCGGTGGCGGCGCGGTATTCGGCCGGGGTGCTGACCAGGATGTCGGCGGCGGCGGCCTGGCCGGCGGCGAGGGCGAGGAACAGCAGCGCGAAGCGGTTGCACGACGTGCTCGGTGCCATGGATTGCCTCCTTGGATGCGCGCCGCGGCGGCGCTGCTGTGGCCGGATGGTAGCAGAGGTCGAACACTCGTCAACCAGATTTGCATACCAAAATTAGCTAATCCGGATAGACAGGTTGGCGCATAAATCGTGCTGCAAACGCACATAAATTGAGATCAATCGTACGTACCAATTGGCCTGCGCAGATATTTCTACCAATTTGTTGACATTGGTCGGTGACGGGTGAAAGGCTCCGCTCCCAAGCCGTAGTCCCTACGGTGTCCAACCTTGGGAGGAGAGACCATGCGGCACCCTTATTCGGCCCTGTCCGCCGGACGCGCCGGCGCGCGCATGCTGCGCAGCGCCCTGGCCTGCGCCATCGCGGCATCGTTGACCAGCGGCGCGGCCTGGGCACAGGAGGCGCCGGCGGCGCAGGCCGAGGCCACTGCAGCGGCGGCGCCGGCACAACCGCCGGCGGGCGGGGCGACCACGCTGGACCAGGTGCAGGTCACCGGCATCCGTGGTTCGATCCAGTCCTCGATCAACAAGAAGCGCGACGAAACGGTGATCTCCGACGTGCTGTCGGCCGAGGACATCGGCGACCTGCCGGCGCCGTCGCTGGCCGATGCGATCGAGACGCTGACCGGCGCGGCCTCCACCCGCGACAAGACCGGCGCGTCGGAAATCTCCATCCGCGGCCTGGGCGCGTTCCTCAGCAGCACCCAGTTCAACGGCCGCGAGATCACCAACGGCAGCGGCGACCGCTCGGTGAACTTCAACATGTTCCCGGCCGAACTGATCAACACCGTGGCCATCTACAAGACCCAGCGCGCCGACCTGATCGAAGGCGGCGTCGCCGGCACCATCGGCCTGGAGACGGTCAAGCCGCTGGACTACGGCAAGCAGGCGATCCAGCTCGACGGGCGCGGCAGCTGGGCCGAGTACGACAGCAAGTACCGCGACAAGGACGGCATCGGCTGGCGCGGTACCGCCAGCTACATCGACCAGTTCGAGTTCGCCAACGGCGGCAAGCTCGGCATATCGATCGGCCTGCAGGCGCTGGACGGCACCGATCCGGAAGAGAGCATGACCAGCGGCTCGACCTGGTACGCCTGCGACGCCACCCAGAACGTGCGCAACGCCAACTGCGCCGAGGTCGGCGCCGACGCCATCGCCAACGGCGCGCCGTACTACCTGGTGCCGAGCAGCCGCATCTACCGGCTCAAGCAGGAGCGCAACGACCGCCAGTCCGAGTTCGCCGCGGTGCAGTGGAAGCCCAACGACCTGCTCGAGGTCAACGTCGACTACGAACACACCGACCGCAACTGGCACGAGAAGCGCTCGGACCTGAGCCTGTCCAACACCCGCCGCGGCATTGTCAATCGCGAGGTCGACGACAACGGCGTGCTGCGCCGCTATTCCGGCAACACCTCGATCGACTCCACCTCGACCCTGTACGACCGCAACGAGGAATACACCGGCGGCGGCCTCAACATCATCCTGCGCCCGAGCGTGGCCTGGGAGATCGCCACCGACCTGTCCTATTCGCACACCGTGCGCGAGGACACCCAGCGCATGACCCGGCTGCGCGCCAATGCCCGCGACGTGAACAACGCGGTGGTGCCGGGCATCACCAGCGGCGCCACCGGCTACGTCAACTACGACTGGGAAAACGCGGGCGACGTGCCGAGCATCGCGCTGGACCCGGCGTTCGACGTCAACGACTGGGACGCCTACACCGGCGCGGCGCGGGTCACCTCTGAAGAAGAGAAGAACGATCACCGCATCCGCGCCGGCCGCTTCGACGTCAGCTACTTGCCCGAGGACGGGCTGCTGACCAAGATCACCTTCGGCCTGCGCGCCAGCCAGGCCGACTACAGCTACTTCGACAACACCATCACCACCGACATCGCCGCCAGCGGCGCCGGGCGCACCCAGATCATCGCCGCCAACCGGGCCTGCCGCGCGCCGTTCCCGCAGGACGATTTCCTCGACGCGGCCAGCGGCAACACCATCTCCAGCTGGGCCTACTTCGACCCGTCCTGCCTGTACGAGGCGTTCCGCGGCAGCAGCGACACCGGGGTGGACCCGAACTACCGCGATCCCAACAACGTCGACGTGGTGGAGAAGACCAAGGCGCTGTTCCTGATGGCCGACTTCCGCAGCGAGCTGTTCGGCCTGCCGGTGTCGGGCAACCTGGGCGTGCGCTGGGTCAAGACCGACGTGCGTTCGGAAGGCGTGCGCGCCGACCTGGACCTGATCGACAACGGCGCCGGCACCCTGCGCCTGCAGCCCACCGGCACCTACCAGACCCTGGTCGCCAAGGCCGGCAACGACAAGCTGCTGCCCAGCGCCAATGCCGCGTTCGAACTGCGCGACCACCTGCTGCTGCGGGTGGCCGGCTACCGCGCCATGTCGCGTCCGGACATCGCCGCGCTGGGCTCGGGCCGCAACGTCAACCTCACCGGCACCGAGAACTTCACCAGCCTGGAGGAAGCGCTGGCCGGCATCACCGCCACCGGCAATCCCGAGACCAAGCCGCTGATGTCGTGGAACGGCGACGTGTCGCTGGAATGGTACCCGAACGAGGACAGCATGCTGGCCGGCGCGGTGTACTGGAAGCAGTTCAACGGCGGCACCGAGACCGTGCTGTTCGACGAGACCTTCGTGGTCGACGGGCGCAGCGCCACCGTGGCGGTGCCGCGGCAGGTGACCACCGACAAGAAGAGCACGCTGACCGGCTTCGAGCTCAGCGCCGCGCACCGCTTCTCCTACCTGCCCAAGCCGCTGGACGGGCTGGGCTTCAAGCTCAGCTACAACTACGCCGACACCGACTACGAGACCCAGGACCCGCGCCTGGGCGAGCAGGTCGATGCGGTCACCGGCACGGTGGTCCCGGCGATCGTGGCCCCGGCCGGGCTCAGCGGCTTCTCGCGGCACGTGCTGTCCGGCTCGCTGTACTGGGAACTGGGCCGCTTCGACATGCAGGCGATCGGCAAGTACCGCTCCAAGTACTACCAGGACTTCACCGGCAACACCGCGCAGCAGAACCGCTACTACGACGACAACACCAGCGTGGATTTCCGCGCCCGCTACCGGGTCAGCAAGAACCTGTCGCTGTCGCTGGAGCTGATGAACCTGACCAACGAACCGCGCGTCGCATCCCAGCCTGTCTACGGCAACTTCCGCGAGTACGTGAGCTACGGGCGGCGCGCATATTTCGGTGTACGATACAAGTTCTGAACGCAGCGGCGCGGCCCCCGGCCGCGCCGTTTTTCGAGCCGCAGCAGGCGCCGGCGCGTCGTCCCGGCGCCGCTGTGGAATTCACCAGACGGGTCCTTAGCGCGAATGTCCGAAAGCCGCCTCTACCAGTCCATCGCCGCAAAGATCCTGTCGCTGATCGAATCGGGCGAATTCCCGACCGGTTCGCGGCTGCCGGGCGAGCGCGATCTGGCCGAGCGGTTCGGGGTCAGCCGGGTGACCATCCGCGAGGCCGAGATCGCGCTGGAGGCGCAGGGCTGGATCGCGATCAAGACCGGCTCGGGCGTGTACGTGCGGCCGCGCCCGATCGACGCGCAGGGCGCATTGCCCGACGTCAGCGCATTCGACCTGACCGCCGCGCGCACGGTGATCGAGGCCGAAGCCGCGGCGCTGGCCGCCGGGCGCCTGACCGATGCCGACATCGAGGAACTGCAGACCCTGGTGACGGCGATGTCCGACCCGACCACCACCGAGGAGATGGCCGGCGAGTACGACCGCCGCTTCCACCTGGCCATCGCGCGGCTGTCCGGCAATCCGGTGGTGGAATACTGCATCCACCTGATCTGGCGCATGCGCAACGAACTGCCGCGGGTGCGCCAGGTGTACGCGCACGTCTGCCACCAGGACGATGCGACCCGCACCGACGAGCACGCCGCGATCCTGGAGGCGCTGAAGACGCGCGATCCGGCCGCCTCGCGCAACGCGATGCGCAACCACTTCCAGCGCCTGTTCGAGTCGATGCTGGAAGCCACCGAGAGCCAGGCCCTGGCCGAGATCCGCCGCCGCACCCAGCAGGACCGCGAACGCTTCCTGGCGACCACGCGGATCTGAGCGCGCCGCCGCGGCCGCAGCGCCGTTGCGGGCGTGTCGCGCGCGCCGCTCGTGCGGGGAGGCGCAAGCCCCATTCCCGCCGTCGTCCGCCTTCGCTTCGACCCAGGCCGCCATCCGCGGCGCCTGAACGCTGCGCAATCGCGCCGCATTGCCGGCGCAGTGCGGTGCCCGGCGATGGCGCACGCAACGAGATGCGCACGGCGTCCGCGCGCGGGGCGCAGGCCGCAGCGTCAGCCGCAGCGCGCCTGCGCCCCGCATAGCGCCGCCATGCCAGTCCGGCACGGCAGGCAATGCGGTTGCGCATTCACGCCTGGCGCTGCCGGCGGCTGCTACATGTGGCGCCAAGCGGGCCCTGTGGCTCCTCTGGATCATCATGGCGTCCCCCTGGCGTGCGTTGCGTAGACGGCTGCTCCCTTATCGGCGCGGCCTTTCCGGCATGCGCGCGCGGTTCCTGCAGCGCGGCCGCACGCCGCCCCCGGCCGAAGAGCCGCTGCGCGCGCAACTGCTCAGCGCCGAACAGATGGCCGCGCACGGCGAGGCGCTGGCGCGCACCCACCGGGTGCGCGGCGGGCGCAGCCCCGAGGTGCTGCTGGCGCGGCTGAAGCAGAACGAGGACGTGTTGCGCGACGCCCTGGCGATGCTCGCGGCGATGGTCCGCGACGGCATCCGCGTCACCCCGGCCGGCGAGTGGCTGCTGGACAACTTCTACCTGGTCGAAGAGCAGATCCTGATCGCACGGCGGCATCTGCCCGCCGGCTACAGCCGCCAGCTGCCGGCGCTGGCGCAAGGCGCTTCGGCCGGATTGCCGCGCGTCTATGCCTTGTCGATGGACGCGATCGCGCACGGCGACGGCCGCATCGATGCCGACATGGCCAGCCGTTTCATCGCCGCCTACCAGACGGTGACGCCGCTGATGCTGGGCGAGCTGTGGGCGATCCCGATCATGCTGCGTCTGGGCCTGCTGGAGAACCTGCGCCGGGTCGCGGCGCGGGTGATGCGCGACGGCATCGACCACCGCCTGGCCAGCGAATGGGCCGACCGGCTCAACACCACCGCCGTGCAGGAGCCCAAGAGCGTGGTGCTGGTGGTCGCGGACATGGCGCGCTCGCAACCGCCGCTGTCCGGCGCGTTCGTCGCCGAGCTGGTGCGCGGGCTGCACGGGCGCGGCGGGGTGCTGGCGATGCCGGTGACCTGGGTCGAGCAGTGGCTGGCCGACGGCGGCCAGCGCATCGACGCGATGGTGCACGCCGAAAGCCAGCAACAGGCCGCCGACCAGGTCTCGATCAGCAACAGCATCGCCAGCCTGCGTTTCCTGGCGACGATGGACTGGCGCGATTTCGTCGAAGCGTTGAGCGCGGTGGAAGCGCAGCTGCGCCAGGATCCGCACGGCACCTACGCGCAGATGGATTTCCAGACCCGCGACAGCTACCGGCACGCCGTCGAACTGCTGGCGCGGCGCAGCGGCGCCGGCGAGGAGGCGGTGGCCGCGTGCGTGCTGGGCCTGGCGCAGGCCGGCGCCAGCGACGACCTGCGCCACGTCGGCTACTACCTGGTCGACGACGGCCAGCGCGCGCTGCCGGCGGCGATCGCGGCCCTGCCGCGCGCGCGCCGCCGCCCGGCCATGGCGCGGCGCACGCTGCCGCTGCCGGCCTATCTGTTGCCGATCGCGGCGATCGCCGGCATAGGCAGCTGGATCCTGCTCGGCCAGCTGCAGGCGCTGCCCCTGGTGCCGGCGTGGCTGTGGGCGACCACCGCGCTGCTGGGCGCGCTGGCCTTCAGCGAGCTGGGCGTGGCGCTGGTCAACTGGATGGCGACGCTGCTGGTGGCGCCGCGCACGCTGCCGCGGATGGACTTCGCCAAGGGCCTGCCGGCGGGCGCGCGCACCCTGGTGGTGGTGCCGAGCATGCTCAGCGACGCGGCCACCATCGACGAACTGGCCGAGGCGCTGGAGGTGCGGTTCCTGGCCAACCGCGACGCGCAACTGCATTTCGCGCTGCTCACCGACTTCCTGGACGCCGCGCAGGCGACGCTGCCCGGCGACGCGGCGCTGCTCGACCACGCCGCGCAGCACATCGCGCGCCTCAACCAGCGCTATGCGCCCGAACGCGGCGACCGGTTCTTCCTGCTGCACCGGCCGCGGCGGTGGAATCCCGGCGAGCGCGCCTGGATCGGCCACGAGCGCAAGCGCGGCAAGCTGGCGGCGTTGAACCGGCTGCTGCGCGGCGGCGCCGCCGACGCCGATTTCAGCACGCTGATCGGCGCGGTCGCGTTGCTGGCGCAGGTGCGCTACGTGATCACCCTGGACGCGGACACGCGGCTGCCGCGCGATGCGGCGCGCGAGTTCGTCGCGACCCTGGCGCATCCGCTGAACCGCGCGCGCATCGATCCGGTCCTGGGCCGCGTCACCCGCGGCTACGGCATCCTGCAGCCAAGCGTGGGCAGCAGCATGAGCGGCCACCGCATCACCCGCTACGCGCGCCTGTTCGGCAGCGAGCCGGGCATCGACCCGTACACGCGCACCGTGTCCGACGTGTACCAGGACCTGTTCGGCGAAGGCTCGTTCGTCGGCAAGGGCATCTACGACGTGGATGCGTTCGAGCAGGCGCTGGACGGCCGCCTGCCGGACAACCGCATCCTCAGCCACGACCTGCTGGAGGGCTGCTACGCGCGCGCCGGGCTGGTCAGCGACGTACGCCTGTTCGAGGACTACCCGGCGCGCTACGCGGCCGACGTGCAGCGCCGCGCGCGCTGGATCCGCGGCGACTGGCAACTGTTGCCGTGGCTGCTGCCGTGGGTGCCCGATGCCGCCGGCCGCTACCGGCGCAATCCGCTGTCGGCGCTGTCGCGCGGCAAGCTGCTGGACAACCTGCGCCGCAGCCTGGTGCCGCTGGCCGTCACCGCGCTGCTGGCGATCGGCTGGCTGTGGGTGCCGCGGCCGGCGGCGTGGAGCGCCTGGCTGCTGGGCCTGTTCGTCCTGCCGATCGTGGTGCCGGCACTGCACAACCTGGTCGCCAAGCCGCTGGACATGGCCTGGCGCATGCACCTGGGCACGCTGGTCAAGGCCCTGGCGACGCAACTGCAGCGCGCGCTGGTGGCGCTGGCATGCCTGCCGTACGAGGCCGGCTACGCCGCGCTGGCGATCGTGCGCACGCTGTGGCGCATGCTGGTCAGCCGCCGGCGCCTGCTGCAATGGCACGCGTCCGGCGACGTGGCGCGGCGCCTCGGCCGCGGCAACGCGGCCGAACTCGGCGGCATGGCGCCAGCGGCGCTGTGCGCGCTGGCGCTGCTGGGACTGCTGGCCTGGCGGCAGCCGCAGGCGCTGTGGGTGGCCGCGCCGGTGCTGGCGCTGTGGATCGCTGCGCCGGCGCTGATGGCCTGGATGGGGCATGCCGCCGCGCCGCGCCGCGCGCAGCTGGCGCCGCCGCAGCGCGCCTTCCTCGGCCGGCTGGCGCGCCGCACCTGGGCGTTCTTCGAAGTGCACATGCGCGCGCAGGACCATTGGCTGCCGCCGGACAACGTGCAGGAGCATCCGCAACTGGTGGTGGCGCGCCGCACCTCGCCGACCAACATCGGCCTGGCCCTGCTCGGCAACCTGGCCGCCTACGACCTGGGCTACCTGCAGCCGGGCGGGGTGATCGAGCGCACCCGGCTGACCCTGGCGACGATGGAGACGCTGCCGCGCCACCGCGGCCATTTCTACAACTGGTACGACACCGAGACCTTGCAGCCGCTGCCGCCGGCCTATCTGTCGACGGTGGACAGCGGCAACCTCGCCGGGCATCTGCTGACCCTGCGCCAGGGCCTGCTGGCGCTGTGCGATGCGCCGCTGCTGGCGGCCGCCACCTTCGACGGGCTGGCCGACACGCTGGGCGTGCTGCGCGAGGCCGCGCACGAGAGCCCGGCCGCGGCCGCGTTGCAGCCGGCGCTGCAGGAGGCCGAGCTGCGCCTGGATGCGTTGCGCGCGGCCCCGCCGCAGACGCTGGCGCAGGCCTGGCACGCGCTGTGCGCGCTGGCCGCGCAGGCGCAGGCGATCGCCGAACACTGGCCGCCGCCGCTGCCGACCGCGGGCCGCTGCGCCGATGCGCTGGCGCCGCACTGGCCGCAGGCCTTGCTCGCCGCGTGCCACGCCGCGCAGGACGAACTGCGCGGGTTCGCGCCGTGGGCGCTGGCGGCCGACACCGACGCCGATGACGAGGCGACGTCCGCACAGACGCCGCTGCCGACGCTGCGCGCACTGGCCGCGCAGACCCGCGACGCCGCGGCCGCCGAACGCGCCCGCGCACGCATCCACCAGCTCGAGCGCCTGGCGCATATCGCCGGGCAGCTGTCGCTGATGGAATACGGCTTCCTCTACGACCCGGCGCGGCGGCTGCTGGCGATCGGCTACAACGTCGACGAGCGGCGCCTGGACCAGGGCTACTACGACCTGCTGGCCTCGGAGGCGCGGCTGTGCAGCTTCGTCGCCATCGCCCAGGGCCAGCTGCCGCAGGAAAGCTGGTTCGCGCTCGGCCGCCAGCTCACCGAGGTCGACGGCGAGGCAACGCTGCTGTCGTGGACCGGGTCGATGTTCGAGTACCTGATGCCGCAGCTGGTGATGCCCAGCTACGCCGACACCCTGCTCGACCAGACGGCCGTGCATGCGGTCAACGCGCAGATCGCGCACGGCGCGCGGCACGCGGTGCCGTGGGGCGTGTCCGAGTCCGGCTACAACGCGGTCGATGCGCGGATGAACTACCAGTACCGCGCCTTCGGCGTGCCCGGCCTGGGCCTCAAGCGCGGCCTCGGCGAGGACCTGGTGATCGCGCCGTACGCGAGCATGATGGCGCTGATGGTGGCCCCGGACGCGGCCTGCGCCAACCTGCAGCGGCTGGCCGAAGCGGGTTTCGGCGGCCGCTTCGGCCTGCACGAGGCGATCGACTACACCCCCGGCCGGGTGCCGCCCGGCCAGACCTTCGCGCTGATCCGCTCGTACATGGCGCACCACCAGGGCATGGGCCTGCTGGCGCTGGACCATCTGCTGCGCGAGCAGCCGATGCAGAAGCGCTTCGCCGCCGACGCCGAGTTCCAGGCCACCTTGCTGCTGCTGCAGGAGCGGATTCCGCGCGTGGGCGTGTTCCATCCGCAGGAAGCCGACGGCGCCGCGCGCAGCGCCCAGGACGCGCGCGAGGAGGAGACCCAGCTGCGCGTGTTCCGCGATCCCGGCGCGCCGCGGCCGGGCGTGCAACTGCTCTCCAACGGCCGCTACCACGGCCTGCTGACCAGCGCCGGCGGTGGCTACAGCCGCCTGCGCGACATGGCCATCACCCGCTGGCGCGAGGACGGCACCCGCGACCACTGGGGCAGCTTCTGCTACCTGCGCGACGTGGACAGCGGCGACTACTGGTCGGCCGCCTACCAGCCCACCGCGGTGGCGGTGGACCACTACGAGGCGATCTTCTCCGACGCCAAGGCCGAGTTCCGCGGGCGCAAGCGCGGCTTCGACACGCACATGGAAGTGGCGATCTCCGCCGAGGACGACATCGAACTGCGCCGGCTGCGGGTCAGCAACCGCTCGCGGCAGCCGCGCACCATCGAGATCACCACCTATGCCGAAGTGGTGCTGGCGCCGGCCATCGCCGACGAACTGCACCCGGCCTTCAGCAACCTGTTCGTGCAGACCGAGATCGCCCGCGACAAGCAGGCGCTGCTGTGCACGCGCCGCACCCGCGCGCACGACGAGGTCGCGCCGTGGATGTTCCACCTGGTGGCGGTGCACGACGCGCACATCGGCGCGATTTCCTACGAGACCGACCGCGCGCGTTTCCTCGGCCGCGGCAACAGCGCGCGCACGCCGCGCGCGCTGAGCCACGACGTGGCGCTGTCCGACAGCGCCGGCTCGGTGCTCGACCCGGTGGTCGCGATCCGCTGCCGGATCGTGCTGGCGCCGGAGCAGACTGCGATGATCGACATCGTCTATGGCGTCGGCGGCGACCGCGCCGCATGCACCGCGCTGATCGACAAGTACCGCGACCGGCGCCTGGCCGACCGCGTGTTCGACCTGGCCTGGACCCACAGCCAGGTGGTGCGCCGCCAGATCAACGCCTCGCAGGCCGACGCGCAGCTGTACGAGCGCCTGGCCGGGCTGATGGTGTACGTGAATCCCTCGCTGCGCGCCGACAGCGACCTGCTGCTGCAGAACCGGCGCGGCCAGTCCGGGCTGTGGGGCCATGCGATCTCCGGCGACCTGCCGATCGCGCTGCTGCAGATCGGCGATGCCGACAACATCGAGCTGGTGCGGCAGATGGTGCAGGCGCACGCCTACTGGCGGCTCAAGGGCCTGCATGCGGACCTGGTGATCTGGAACGAGAGCCAGAGCGGCTACCGGCAACAGCTGCAGGAGCAGATCCTGGGCATGATCGCGGCCGATCCGGACGCCAGCGTGCTGGAGCGCCCAGGCGGCATCTTCGTGCGCCCGGTGCAGAACATCTCGCAGGAGGACCGCATCCTGCTGCAGGTGGTGGCGCGGGTCATCGTCAGCGACCAGCGCGGCACCCTGGCCGCGCAGATCGGCCGGCACCTGCCGCCGCCGCGCGGGATGCCGGAACTGGTGCCGCTGCCGGCCGCCGCGATGGCCGAGGCGCAGGAACACGCGCCGGCGCCGGCCGCCACCGGCGAGGTGCGCGAGGACCCGTGGCCGTTCGCACCGGCGCAGGCCGAGGTGCTGTTCGACAACGGCACCGGCGCCTTCGCCGCCGACGGCCGCGAATACCAGATCGCGCTGCGCGAGGGCGCGCCGACCCCGGCGCCGTGGTCCAACGTGCTGGCCAACGCGCAGCTGGGCACGGTGCTCAGCGAGAGCGCCGCCGGCTACACCTGGTTCGAGAACGCGCATGAGTTCCGCCTGTCGCCATGGCACAACGACCCGGTCGCCGACACCTGCGGCGAAGCGTTCTACCTGCGCGACGAGGACAGCGGCCGGGTGTGGTCGCCGCAACCGCTGCCGCGCCGCGGCGCCGGCGACTACCGCACCCGCCACGGCTTCGGCTACAGCGTCTACGAACACGTGCAGGACGGCATCGCCAGCGAGCTGTGGGTGTACGTGGCGCTGCACGAGGCGGTGAAGTTCTCGGTGCTGAAGCTGCGCAACCTGTCCGGGCGCAGCCGGCGCCTGTCGGCGACCGGCTACGTGGAATGGGTGCTGGGCGACCTGCGGGTGAAGTCGCAGATGCACGTGGTCACCGCGCAGGACGGCGCGCACGGCGCGTTGCTGGCGCACAACCCGTACAACGCCGAATTCGCCGCGCGCACCGCGTTCTTCGACGTGGACGCGGCCGCGCGCAGCTGCACCGGCGACCGCGCCGAATTCCTCGGCCGCAACGGCGACATGGCCGACCCGCAGGCGCTGCGCCGCGAGCGCCTGTCCGGACGCCTGGGCGCCGGGATGGACCCATGCGCGGCGCTGCAGGTGCCGCTGGCGCTGGCCGCCGGCGCCGCGTGCGAGACCGTGTTCCGGCTCGGCGCCGGCAAGGACCACGACGCCGCGGTGGAGCTGGCGCGGCGCATGCGCGGCCGCGATGCCGCGCACGACGCGCTGGACGCGGTGCGCATCCATTGGCGGCAACTGCTCGGCGGCCTGCAGGTGCAGACCCCCGATCCCAGCGTGGACCTGCTGGTCAACGGCTGGCT
The DNA here is from genome assembly GCF_025665335.1 of Xanthomonas sp. AM6. NCBI lineage: Bacteria > Pseudomonadati > Pseudomonadota > Gammaproteobacteria > Lysobacterales > Lysobacteraceae > Xanthomonas > Xanthomonas sp. AM6. Next base: position 3,504,985 of record NZ_CP106869.1, on the reverse strand, counting down.
GCCGTACCAGACCCTGGCCTGCCGCTACCTGGCGCGCAGCGGCTACTACCAGTCCGGCGGCGCGTTCGGCTTCCGCGACCAGCTGCAGGACATGATGGCGCTGGTCCACGCCACCCCGGCGCTGGCGCGCGAGCACCTGCTGGCCAGCGCCGCGCACCAGTTCCCGCAGGGCGACGTGCTGCACTGGTGGCATCCGCCGCAGGACCGCGGCGTGCGCACGCGCTGCTCGGACGACTACCTGTGGCTGCCGCTGGCGGCGTGCCGCTACCTGCAGGTCACCGCCGACCGCAGCGTGCTCGACGAGGACGTGCGCTACATCGAAGGCCGCAGCGTCGGCGCCGACGAGGAGTCGTACTACGACCTGCCGGCGCCGTCGCAGCAGCACGGATCGCTGTACGCACACTGCGTGCAGGCGCTGCGCCGCGGCATGGCCCTGCTCGGCGAGCGCGGCCTGCCGCTGATCGGCACCGGCGACTGGAACGACGGCATGAACCGGGTGGGCGAGGGCGGCAAGGGCGAGAGCGTGTGGCTGGGCTTCTTCCTGTTCCACGGGCTGCAGCAGTTCGCGACGGTGGCGCGCGGGCGCGACGATGCCGCCTTCGCCGACGAATGCGACGCGGCCGCGCAGGCGCTGCGCGGCAACCTGGAAGCGCACGCCTGGGACGGCGACTGGTACCGGCGCGCATGGTTCGACGACGGCACCGCGCTGGGCTCGGCGGACAACGCCGAATGCCGCATCGACTCGATCTCGCAGAGCTGGTCGGTGCTGTCCGGCGCGGCCGCGCCGGCGCGCGCGCGGCAGGCGATGGCGGCGCTGGACCGGCACCTGGTCAAGCGCGACGCCGGCCTGATCCAATTGCTGGACCCGCCGTTCGACCGCATCGAACACGATCCCGGCTACATCCGCGGCTACGTGCCGGGCGTGCGCGAGAACGGCGGGCAATACACGCACGCGGCGGTGTGGGCGGCGATGGCCTTCGCCCGCCTCGGCGACGGCGAGCGCGCCTGGGAGCTGGCGCGGATGATCAACCCGATCCGGCACAGCCTGGATGCGGCAGCCAGCGAACGCTACAAGGTCGAGCCCTACGTGCTGGCCGCCGACGTCTACGGCGTGGCCCCGCACGTGGGACGCGGCGGCTGGACCTGGTACACCGGCTCGGCCGGCTGGATGTACCGGTTGCTGGTCGAATCGCTGCTGGGCCTGCATCGCGAAGGCGACAGCCTGCACCTGCGTCCGTGCCTGCCGGCGGCCTGGGAGCGTTGCCGGCTGCATTACCGTCATGGCGGCAGCGCATACCACATCGAACTGGTGCAGTACGCCGCCGATCAGGCCGGCGATGCCGCGCAGGGCGCCGGCCTGTTCGTGGACGACGTGCGCCAGCAGGACGCGCGGATCGCGCTGGTCGACGACGGCCGCGCGCATCGCGTGCAATGGCGACAGCCGCGCGCGCCGGCATGAACACGCACGCGCAGACCCAGGCGGCGCTGGCGCATCTGGCGCGGATGCTGCCGGAATGGTGCGCGCACCTGCGCCATCCCGCCGAATTCTGGCCGCAGTTCAGCGTGCTGGCGCAGGAGGTACTGGACGAGGCCGATCCGCGCGATCGCGCGCAGGCGCGGCGGGCGCTGGCGAAGATGCTCGCCAGCGAGGCGATCGACGCGCGCATGCTGGCTCGCTGAACGCCTTCCTAAACGCGTTCGTGTCGCGCCGCGACACAGGGCTCACGGCACGGTCACCCTGGTTGCACGGCGCCCGCGCCCACACTGGGCCCCACGCCGTCGCAACAAGGACCCCACCAATGCAAGCCCTCACCTATCACGGCACCAGAGACGTCCGCGTAGAAACCGTTCCCGATCCGGTCCTGATCGACGCCGACGACATCGTGCTGCGGGTCACCGCCACCGCGATCTGCGGCTCGGACCTGCATCTGTATCGCGGCAAGATTCCCGACCTGCATACCGGCGACGTGCTCGGCCACGAATTCATGGGCGTGGTCGAAGAGGTCGGGCCCGGCGTGCAGCGCGTGAAGCGCGGCGATCGCGTGGTGATCCCGTTCGTGATCGCCTGCGGCGAGTGCTTCCACTGCCGCCTGACCGAATACTCCGCCTGCGAGACCACCAACACCGGCAAGGGCGCGGCGCTGAACCAGAAGGGCATCCGCCCGCCGGCGGCGCTGTTCGGCTACAGCCACCTGTACGGCGGCGTGGCCGGCGGCCAGGCCGAGTACGTGCGCGTGCCCAAGGCCAACGTCGGCCCGCTGGTGGTGCCGGACGTGCTGCACGACGAGCAGGTGCTGTTCCTGTCCGACATCCTGCCCACCGGCTACCAGGCCGCGCTCAATGCCGGCGTGCGCCAGGGCAGCACGGTGGCGATCTTCGGCGCCGGCCCGGTGGGGCTGATGACCGCCGCGTGCTGCCGCATGCTCGGCGCCGAACGCATCTTCATGGTCGACCGCTATCCGTACCGGCTGGATTTCGCGCAGAAGACCTATGGCGTGATCCCGCTCAATTTCGAGGAGATCGACGACCCGGCCGACATCATCGTCGGCCAGACCGACGGCCGCGGCGTGGACGCCAGCATCGACGCGGTCGGCTTCGAGGCCAAGGGCAGCACCGTGGAGACGGTGATGGCCACGCTGAAGCTGGAAGGCAGCAGCGGCACCGCGCTGCGCCAGTGCATCGCCGCCACCCGCCGCGGCGGCACGGTCAGCGTGCCGGGCGTGTATGCCGGCTTCATCCACGGCTTCCTGTTCGGCGACGCCTTCGATAAGGGGCTGAGCTTCAAGATGGGCCAGACCCACGTGCAGCGTTTCATGCCGGAACTGCTGGAGCACATCGGCGAAGGCCGGCTGAAGCCGAACGAGATCATCACCCACCGGCTGAGCCTGGCGCAGGCGGCCGACGGCTACGCGATCTTCGACAAGAAGGAACAGGACTGCCGCAAGGTGATCCTGACCCCGTGAACCGGGCCTCGCCTGCCGCCATCGTGCGGCGGGCGAGGCCGCGCCGCGTACGCGCGCTGCACCGATCGAAAGGCACGCCGGGTTGCGGCGCGCCGGCGAATGCCGCAGCGACGACCATCCGCACCTCCACGGCGCCAACCTGGGCTTCAGCGCCGACCTGTACGGGCGCTGCGGCGCTTTCCTGCCGCTGGCCGCGCCCGAGGATGTGTCGCTGGTGGAGGCGATGGTGCGCGTGCAGGCGCGCGAGTGGATCCAACGATTACCTGAAGCAGTGGAGCGCAGCCTGGCCGAAGCGCTGCTGCGGACAGCCGGCGGCGACCGAGCGTTGCTGGGAGAGGGAACAGTTCCGGCTCGATTTGGCCCCCCCTTCCATCGGGAGCGGGCTGGAGTGAGGGTCCGGCGCGAAGCGCCTCGCGACTCTCTGGATGCATGAGGCTTCGCCCATACCCCTCATCCGTCCTGCGGGGCACCTTTCCCCCAAAGGGGGGTCATGGTCCCGGGGGAGAAGGGAACAGCCGCTGCGCATATACCAAGCGCCGATCCACCGCCATGTCCGTCTCATGACGGCGACGGTCAGCGGCCTGCGCAGGGATGCGACCGTGGCCAGGGCAATGCGCATTCAGCCATGAACGTGGACTTGCGAGCGCAGCGGCCAGGCCTCGGGATAAGTTTTGTCCCGGCTTTGTTGCGAGACAGCAGCCGACGTCGCAGCAGATCGGCGTTTGTCAACAGGCGCGCAGGGGATTCCCTTGGTTTTCAATCACTTGATTCTTGGCGCCAGCTGCGCCGCCGGCTGCGATGTTGTCCACAAGGGGTGTGGATGACTTCTGCATAAGGGTGTGGATAAGCCCGCCGCGGCCACGTGCCACAAGACTGTCAAGAGCCATGGCGAAAAATTAGACAGGCGAGGTCGGCGCCACCTCGATCCGGCACGAGGGACGCCGGCGAGACGTTCGGCGACGCCGGACTGCACAATGCCCTCCCGTCCGCGATGGCCCGTGACGTGGCCGGTCGGCGGCACCTCAGCCGCTCGGATAGGGGCGATCGGCCGGGACGACCAGACCATCCGCCTCCCCAAACGAAAACCGCGCCAGGCAGGCGCCAGGCGCGGTCGGAGCGAGCGGGCCGCGCAGGCTCAGGCGAGCATGCGCAGCTTCGGTTCGCGGTCCCACTGCCGGGTCTTGGCCGCCTCGATGAAGCCCTTGCCGTCGCCGGCGTCGAGCACGCCCGGGTCCTTGACCACGTTGCCGGCCTGCAGCAGCGGCTGCGCGCCGGCATCGGCGGCGATCGCCTTCAGGTGCGCGAAGGCGTTGCTGACGAAATCGATCGCCGCCGAGTCCTTGCTCAGCTGCTTGCCGGCCTCGGCCGACAGGACCACCGCCACCGCGTCGAACACGAACGACGGGGTGCCGGCCAGCTGGCCGTCGGCGGCCAGCCTGGCGCCGTCGCTGAGCGTGGCGCCGCCCAGCTTCGGCGCGACGATCTTGACCGTGGCGCCGGCATCGCGCGCCGCCGCCTGCAGGCGCTTCACCGTTGCCGCGTCGGAACCGTCGTGGACCAGGATGCCGATCGCACGGCCCTGCAGGGTGGGCTTCATCTTGCCGATCAGTTGCAGCGCCGGCGAGGGCGGCATGTCCTGTGGCGGCACCGCGGCCGGCGGCGCAGGCGGCAACGCGTCCATGCCCAGGCCGTCGGCCACGCGCTGCGCCAGCGTGGGGTCGACGTGGCGCAGGTGCCCGACCACCGCCTCGCGCACATGCGCGGTCTCCACCTTCGACAGTTCGAACACCAGCGCCGAGGCGACGTGCGCCTGCTCGGGCGCGCTCTGGCTGCGGAAGAACATGCGCGCCTGGCTGTAGTGGTCGGCGAAGCTCTCGGCGCGCACCCGGCCCTTGCTGCCGTTCTCGCTGGGCGTGGCATGGCTGGGGAAGCCGCGCGCGCTCTCGCGCGGGGTGTCGTCCTGCAGCGAACTGGGTTCGTAGGCGACGCGGCCCTTGGGCACGCCCATCTGCATGTGGCCGTCGCGCTGCAGGTTGGCGAACGGGCACTTCGGCGCGTTGATCGGGATCTGGTGGAAGTTCGGCCCGCCCAGGCGGCTGAGCTGGGTGTCCAGGTAGGAGAACAGCCGGCCCTGCAGCAGCGGATCGTTGGAGAAGTCGATGCCCGGCACGATGTTGGCCGGGCAGTAGGCCGCCTGTTCGGTCTCGGCGAAGAAGTTGTCCGGCCAGCGGTCCAGCACCATGCGCCCGACGATCCGCAGCGGCACCAGTTCCTCCGGGATCAGCTTGGTCGAATCGAGGTGGTCGAACGGGAACTTGTCCGCTTCCTCCTCGGTGAACAGCTGCACGCCCAGCTCCCATTCCGGGAAATCGCCCTGCTGGATCGCCTCGAACAGGTCGCGGCGGTGGAAGTCCGGATCGGCGCCGGCCAACTTGACCGCTTCGTCCCACACCGTCGATTGCAGGCCGAGCTTGGGCCGCCAGTGGAACTTGACGAAGGTGCTGTTGCCGTTGCCGTCGAGCAGGCGGAAGCTGTGGATGCCGAAGCCTTCGATCATGCGCAGCGAGCGCGGGATGGTGCGGTCGCTCATCGCCCACATGATCATGTGCAGCGACTCGGGGGTCAGCGAGACGAAGTCCCAGAACGTGTCGTGCGCGCTGGCGGCCTGCGGGAAGCCGCGGTCCGGCTCCATCTTCACCGCGTGGATCAGGTCCGGGAACTTGATCGCGTCCTGGATGAAGAACACCGGGATGTTGTTGCCGACCAGGTCCCAGTTGCCTTCCTTGGTATAGAACTTGACCGCGAAGCCGCGCACGTCGCGCGGCGTGTCCACCGAGCCGGCGCCGCCGGCGACGGTGGAAAAGCGCACGAACACCGGCGTCTTGACCCCGACCTCGGTGAGGATCTTGGCGGTGGTGTGCTTGTCCAGCGAGGCGGTCAGCTCGAAATGGCCGTGCGCGGCGCTGCCGCGCGCGTGCACGATGCGCTCGGGGATGCGCTCGTGGTCGAAGTGGGTGATCTTCTCGCGCAGGATGAAGTCTTCCAGCAACGTCGGCCCGCGCGGGGTGGCGCGCAGCGAGTTCTGGTTGTCGGCGATCGGGATGCCCTGGTTGGTGGTCAGCGGCGGATGCGTGCCGCCGGCGCTCTGGTGCAGTTCGTCGCCTTGGCCGCGCCGGTCGGCGACGGCGCTGGTGTCGACAGGGGTGCTGGACATGCTGGGCTTGCGCGGTGGGCTGGCCATGGGATGATGCTCCGGGGGAATGGGGCGAGACGGCGGAAGGCAGCGAGCGCTGCGAAGGCGCTGGGCCGCCGTCCGGCCGATGCTGTGCCGTGCCGCGTTAACGGTCCGTGCACCGGCCGCGCATTGCGCGGATGGGGCGTAGGGAATGTGCCGCAGGTCGCGGCGCTGCGTCGGCGCGATCGCTGCGCATCCGGGTGGATGGAGGGCGAGGGCGTCGGTGTCCGTGCGCGCGCTGCATGGCGCGCCGCCATGGGCCGGCGCTACAGGATCGTGTTGCGGCGCCGATAGTGCGTTGAGCGTTGTTCCCATCGGCGCGTCTTGGATGGGGAGGGGCGAGTCCCGGCAGCGGCTGCGATGCAGCGCACCGGCCTATCGAGTACGACGGAGACCGGACCTGGTGTTGCCTATCGTCGTCATCGGCTTGGTGTTCGCGCATGCGCTGATCGCGCATGGCGGCGGCACCGGCACGCCGGCAGCGCAGTGGTGCGGCCTGGCGGTGCAGGCCATGGCGGTGCTGGCGGTGCTGCAGCGGCTGCGACGGGCGCCGGCGGTGGACCGGACGCCGTGGCGGCTGCTGGGCGGCGTGGTCGGCGTGCAGATGCTGTGGACCGGCTGCAACCTGCTGGCGCTGCTGTTGCCGTCGCATGGCCCCGCGCTGCAGAAGCTGGGGGTGATGTTCTCCGGTTCCTCGATGATCCCGGCGCTGTTCCTGATCGCGCGTTCGTTCAACCGGCCGCAGTCGCGGCTGCTGCTGGCGCTGGACGCGCTGCTGGCGCTGGCCGGCGCCGGCCTGCTGTACCTGTTGATCGACCTGGCGCTGTCGGCCGACAACGGCTTCTCCGAGCCGAACGTCAGCCTGATCATCAATCACGGCGACGCGATGGGCCTGCTGCTGGCCTCGATGGCCACGCTGCGCCTGCTCGGCGCCGGCGGCTGCAGCCGCCGCCACTTCTATCTCAGCGCCAGCGCCTACCTGTGGGTCAACGGCGCGGTCGCGGCGCTGTACAACCGCATCGAACTGGACGGGCTGCCGTGGTGGGGCGGGCTGCTGATCGACCTGCCCTGCACGGTGCTGGTGCTGGTCGCGGCGCTGCCGCGCGGGCGTTGGCTGCGCCGCGCGCGGCCGAGCCTGCGCGGCGCGGAGCTGATCGCCGCGTTCGCGCCGATCGTGTTCTCGCTGGCGGTGCTGCTGCTGGCGATCAGCGTGTCGCGGGTGAGCTTCCTGTGGGGCATGGCCGCGGCCACGCTGGCGGTGATGGTGTACGGCGCGCACGTGGCGTTCCTGCACAGCGAGCACCTGGAGATCCAGCGCCTGAGCCGCCTGGGCACGCGCCGCCTGCAGCAGCAGGTGGCGCGCGATCCGCTGACCGGCATCGCCAACCGCGTCGGCCTGGCGGCGCGCCTGCGCGAGCTGGACAGCGGTTCGGACTGCTCGCTGCTGATGATCGACATCGATTTCTTCAAGCAGTTCAACGACAGCCACGGCCACGTGGTCGGCGACGCCTGCCTGGTCGAAGTGGCCACCGCGCTGGCCGAGGCCTTGCCCGCGCGCACCGCCACCGTGGCGCGCTATGGCGGCGAAGAGTTCGCGGTGGTGCTGCCGGACACCGCGGCCGAGGCCGCGCACGCGATCGCGCGGCGCCTGCTGGCGGCGGTCGAGCACCGGCAGATCCCGCATCCGGCCAGCCCGATGGGCGTGGTCACGGTCAGCATCGGCATCGCCACCCATCCGGCCAGCGCCGAGGCGGCGATCGAACTGCTGCACCACGCCGACGCCGCGCTGTACCGGGCCAAGCGCAACGGCCGCAACTGCTGTGCGCATGCGCTGGACGCCGCGGTGGACGCGCAGGCGCCGTGCGGTACCGGCTGATCGGGTCAACGGCGTGTCGCTGCGCCAACGCCGCGAGGCGGGCAGCCGATCTTGTGTGCCACCATGGCGGTCCCTCCTTGCATGTTAGAGAGTGCGATGGCGCGAAAGCTCGCATGGTTGTGTCTGCCCGCCCTGCTTGCCGCCGCCGCCGCGCAGGCGCTGGAACCGCCCGCGGTGACGTATCCGCCACTGCCCGCGCACGGCCGCGACGCGGCGGGCTTCGTGCCGCCGGGATGGACGCTGGAGTCCGAGCGCCGCGGCGACCTGAACGGCGATGGTCGCGCGGATCTGGTGCTGGTGCTGAAGATGGCCGATCCGCGCAACGTGCTGGACAACAGCGGCTTCGGTCCGGACCGCTTCGACACCAATCCGCGCATGCTGGCGGTGGCCTTCGCCGAGGGCGACGGCTACCGGCTGGCGTTGCGCGATCACGCGTTGATCCCGCGGCCGGACGCGCCGAACATGGAGGACTATCTCGACGGTGGCGAACCGGCCATCGCGCGCGGCGCGTTGTCGGTGAACCTGCACCAGTTCTCCAGCGCCGGGAGCTGGAACACCTCCGAGACGACCTTCCTGTTCCGCTACCGGCAGGGCTGCTTCCAGCTGATCGGCTACGACATGCGCGGCCTGCACCGCGGCAGCGGCGAGGTCGACGAGATCAGCGTGAACTACCTGACCGGCAAGGCCAAGCTGAGCGATGGCAGCATCGAAGACAGCGCGCTGCGCACGCGTTGGCGCCAGTTGCCCAAGCAGCCGCTGCGCTGCCTGCAGCAGGTCGGCGACGGCCTGGCCTTCGATCCCGGCGTGGAGCGCGACTGAGCGCCACGCCAGCCAGCGCGCCGAGCAAAGGGCGTTTCCGCGGTATCGGAATGAAGCGGCGGGCAGCGGCACCGAACCGCCGGATCGGGTGAGCGGCGTGACGAGCGCGACTGCGTGGCCGCATGGACCGGGCCTGCCTCGGCCGTGCGTTCCGCACAGTGTTCGCGGCCGGCCAGGCATGAAACGGCTCCCGGTTTGCATCATCGGTCGCGATGCGCACGACCGATGAAGCCCGCCACGGCAGCAGGCTCACCCGGCGTCGCTTTCGCATGCGATCGCGTCCGGATCGAAGAACGGACAGCGCGGCCACGGCGCCTGCCAGGGGCCGGCGAAGCGCAGGCCTGCCGCAAAAAAACGCCAGCCCCGATGCGGGACTGGCGTGTCGGGACGGGACGCGGCGGGCGGATTACGCCACCACGTCGTCCTTGTACGCATCCACCGGGATGCACGCGCACATCACGTTCTTGTCGCCGTAGACGTTGTCCACCCGCGCCACCGGCGGCCAGTACTTGGCCTGCTTGAGCGTGGGCAGCGGGAACGCGGCCAGCTCGCGCGGGTAGGCGTGGGTCCACTCGCCGGCGGTGACCTGCGCGGCGGTGTGCGGGGCGTGCTTGAGCGGATTGTCCTCGCGGTCCAGGCGGCCGTCCTCGATCGCGGCGATCTCCTCGCGGATCTGGATCATCGCGTCGATGAAGCGGTCCAGCTCGTGCAGCGATTCGCTCTCGGTCGGCTCCACCATCAGCGTGCCGGCGACCGGGAAGCTCAGCGTCGGGGCGTGGAAGCCGAAGTCGATCAGGCGCTTGGCCACGTCCTCGGCGCCGATGCCGGTGGTCTTCTCCAGCGGGCGCACGTCCAGGATGCATTCGTGCGCGACCAGCCCGTTGCGGCCGGTGTACAGCGTCCTGTAGTGCGGCGCCAGGCGCTTGGCGATGTAGTTGGCGTTGAGCAGCGCGACCTGGGTCGCCTTGCGCAGCCCGGCGTTGCCCATCATGGTGACGTACATCCAGCTGATCGGCAGGATCGAGGCCGAACCGAAGCTGGCCGCGCTGACCATGCCGACATCGCCTTCGCCGCCCAGCGTGCGCGGCAGGAACGGCGCCAGATGCGACTTCACCGCGCACGGGCCCACGCCCGGGCCGCCGCCGCCGTGCGGGATGCAGAAGGTCTTGTGCAGGTTCAGGTGCGACACGTCCGAGCCCCACTTGCCGGGCTTGGCCAGGCCGACCAGCGCGTTCATGTTGGCGCCGTCGGTGTAGACCTGGCCGCCGTGCGCATGCACCGCCTCGCAGATCGCCACCACGTCTTCCTCGAACACGCCGTGGGTGGACGGGTAGGTGATCATCAGCGCGGCCAGCCGGTCGGAGTACTTCTCGGCCTGGGCGCGGATGTCGTCGACGTCGACGTTGCCGTTGGCGTCGCACTTGGTGACCACGACCTTCATGCCGCACATCTGCGCCGAGGCCGGGTTGGTGCCGTGCGCGGACTCGGGGATCAGGCAGATGTCGCGGTGCGCTTCGCCGCGCGAACGGTGATAGGCGCGGATCGCCAGCAGGCCGGCGTATTCGCCCTGCGCGCCGGAGTTGGGCTGCAGGCTGACCGCGTCGTAGCCGGTGCATTCGACCAGCATCGCTTCCAGTTCGTCGATCAGCTGCTTGTAGCCGGTGGACTGCTCGGTCGGGGCCAGCGGGTGGATCGCGCCGAACTGCGGCCAGGTCACCGGGATCATCTCGGCGGTGGCGTTGAGCTTCATCGTGCAGCTGCCCAGCGGGATCATGGTGCGATCCATCGCCAGGTCCTTGTCGGCCAGCGCGCGCATGTAGCGCAGCAGTTCGTGCTCGCTGTGGTGGGTGTTGAACACCGGGTGCTGCAGGAACGCGCTGCTGCGCAGCAGGCCCTGCGGCAGCGCATCGGCGGTGGCGGCGTCGAGCGCGTCGATGTCGGCCTGGGCGCCGAACAGCTGCGCCAGCGCGATGACGTCGGCGCGGGTGGCGGTCTCGTCCAGGCTGATGCCCACCGCTTCGCTGTCGATCGCGCGCAGGTTGATGCCGGCCGCGCGCGCCTTGGCGTGGATCGCGTCGGCATCCACGTCCTTGACGTGCAGGGTGTCGAAGAAGCGCTCGCCGACGCTGACGCCGGCATTGCGCAGCGCCGCGGCCAGGATCGCGGCCAGGCGATGGGTGCGCCGCGCGATGCGGGTCAGGCCGTCGGGGCCGTGGTAGACCGCGTACATCGAGGCCATCACCGCCAGCAGCACCTGCGCGGTGCAGATGTTGGAGGTGGCCTTCTCGCGGCGGATGTGCTGCTCGCGGGTCTGCAGGGTGAGGCGGTAGGCGGGGTTGCCGGCCGCGTCGATCGACACGCCGATCAGGCGCCCGGGCATCGAGCGCTTGTAGGCGTCGCGGCAGGCCATGAACGCCGCGTGCGGGCCGCCGAAGCCGAACGGCACGCCGAAGCGCTGCGAGTTGCCGACCACGATGTCCGCGCCCCAGTCGCCGGGCGCGGCGATCAGGGTCAGCGCCAGCAGGTCGGTGGCCACCGCGACCAGGCCGCCGCGCGCGTGCACGGCGTCGGCCAGCGCGGCGTGGTCGCCGATGTGGCCGAAGCTGTCCGGATACTGCAGCAGCACGCCGAAGCACTCGGCCTGCAGCGCCTCCTCCGGCGTGCCCACGCGCAGCACGATGCCCAGCGGCTCGGCGCGGGTGCGCAGCAGCTCCAGGGTCTGCGGGTGCACTGCGTCGTGCACGAAGAAGGTGTCGGACTTCGCCTTGGCCGAGCGCTTGGCCAGGGTCATGGCCTCGGCCGCGGCGGTGGCCTCGTCCAGCAGCGAGGCGTTGGCGATCTCCATGCCGGTCAGGTCCGCGCACATGGTCTGGAAGTTGATCAGCGCTTCCATGCGGCCCTGCGAGATCTCCGCCTGGTACGGGGTGTAGGCGGTGTACCAGGCCGGGTTCTCCAGGATGTTGCGCAGGATCACCTTCGGCGTGTGGGTGCCGTAGTAGCCCTGGCCGATGAAGCTGCGCAGCACCTGGTTCTTGTCGGCGATGGCGCGGATCTTGGCCAGCGCCTCCTCTTCGGTGATCGCGTCCGGCAGCGCCAGCGGCTGCGGCGACTTGATTTTGCCGGGAACGATGGCGTCGGTCAGCGCCTCCAGCGAGTCGTGGCCGACGGTGCGCAGCATGTGCGCGATCTCGGCGTCGTTCGGGCCGATGTGGCGCTCGACGAAGGCCGAGTGGTGTTCGAGGTCGCGCAGCGAGGGAGTGTGAGACATGGCGGTCGTCCGGCAGAGGAGGGCACGAAGGGCGGGGGACGCACGGATGCCGCCGTCGGCCGCAACTGCGGGCACGACCGACGGGAAGCCACAGGTCTTCCCAATGCCCCTCTGTCCTTTTGCCTGAGAGTTTGGAAGCGGCGGCGGCATGCGCTGCGCTTCGTGCCCCTTCGGCGCCGGGTTGGACCGGTCTCTCCAGAGTCTTGGTGCGGGTGGTATCGGGCCTGAGCGATTACGGGCGTTTGCGCCTTCGGCAGCGGGTCGCCCCGCTTCTCCCACCATGCTGCCCGGCGATTATAGCGTGGCCGGCGGCCTCCACGGCGGCCTCCACGGCGGCAGCGCGCGGCTGCTGGCGGCGCGGGCGACGCTGGCTGAACGCGATGGCTGTCCTCCCGCTGCGCGGCCCGGCAGGGGCGGGGCGGCGCTTAACGCGGCGTCCGCCAGGGCTTATCATGGGCCTACACCCTTTCCCCAAGCGCCGCCCCCCGCCGGGCGGTGCCGTCGCGCGTTCGCCGCCGTCCGGCTGGCGCGACCGGCCTTCCAGGATCTCCCGCATGACGCTCCCGACGATCTCGACCCGCCGCCTGGCACTGCTGCTGGCCGGGCTGGCGATGTTCGGTCCGTTCTCGATCGACACCATCTTCCCGGCGTTCCCGCAGCTGGCGCAGCGCCTGCGCGCCGATCCGGTGGCGATCCAGCAGACGATCAGCGTGTACCTGCTGGCCTACGCGGTGATGGGCCTGGCGCACGGGCCGCTGTCCGATGCCTGGGGCCGCAAGCGGGTGATCGTCGGTGGGCTGGTGGTGTTCATCCTGGCCTCGGCCGGCTGCGCGCTGTCGCGCGACCTGGACACGCTGCTGGCGTTCCGCGCGCTGCAGGGCTTTTCCGCCGGCGTAGGCATGATCGTCGGCCGCGCGGTGATCCGCGACCTGTACCAGGGCCACGACGCGCAGCGGCTGATGAGCCAGGTGTCGATGATCTTCGGCATCGCCCCGGCGATCGCGCCGATCATCGGCGGCTGGCTGCTGGCCACCGGCGCCGGCTGGCCGCTGATCTTCTGGTTCCTGGTCGGCTTCTCGCTGCTGTTGCTGGTGGCCACCTTGCGTTGGATGCCGGAGACGCATCCGCCGGAGGCGCGCACGCCGCTGGCGCCGCGCACGCTGCTGCGCGACTACATCGCGATCGCGTTCAATGCGCGCTTCCAGCGCCTGGCCGCGGCCGGCGCGTTCAACTTCGGCGGCGTGTTCCTGTACATCGCCTCGGCGCCGGTGTTCGTCATCGACCTGCTGCACCTGACCGAGCGCGACTTCGCCTGGCTGTTCATCCCGACCATCGGCGGCATGACCCTGGGCTCGTTCCTGTCCGGGCGCATGGCCGGGCGCATCGGGCCGATGCGGCAGGTGCGCATCGGCTTCATCTGCTGCGGCGTGTCGATGGTCGGCAACATCGCCTACACCGCGATCGCGCCGCAGATCGCGCTGCCGTGGGCGGTGCTGCCGATCTTCGTCGCCGGCGTGGGCATGGCGCTGATCTTCCCGATCCTGGCGCTGGCGGTGCTGGACATGTACCCGCGCCAGCGCGGGCTGGCCTCGTCGCTGCAGGCCTTCACCCAGCTGATGGTCAACGCGGTGGTGGCCGGGGTGCTGTCGCCGTTGCTCAGCGCCCGGCCGATCCACCTGGCGCTGGGCTCGGGCGCGTTCTTCCTGCTCGGCTGGGCGTTCTGGCGCTGGGAGCGGCGCAGCGGCAAGCGCCTGCCACGGCCCGGCACGCAGGTGCCGCAGCTGGAGCCGGCCGATCCGGTGTGAGCGCCGGCGCCACGGTTCGGCTATCGTCGTCGGGTCACCGTTGAGGAAACCGCATGTCCATCCAGTCCAAGCAGCGCCGCGACGTGCGCAAGAAGCTTGCCGAACGCCTGCGCCACCGCGGCGAGGCGGCCGCCGCGGCCACCCCGATCGAACCGCATGCCGAGCTGCGCGACCAGCAGCGCACGCTGCTGGCCGGCATCGTGCGCCGCGACGGCGAGTGGGTGCTGGGCATGGACGGGCGCATCGCCGGACAGAGCGAGAGCGCGGCGCAGGTGCTGTCGCTGATCATGCAGGCCGCCGAGCTGCACGAGCGCGCCGGCACCCCGGTGCGGCTGGTGTATTCGGACGCGCTGAAGGACGCCGCGCACGCCGATGCGCAGGCCCAGGGGCTGAGCTTCGACGAGTTCAAGGCCCGCCACGCGCAGGTCATGCAGCGCGGCGACAGCGCGGCGCTGCCGGGCTGAGACCATGGGCCAGAGCGCCAGCCAGGCCGCGGACGCCGCCGTGTCGTTGGCGCGGGTACGCCGCCGCGACGGCCTGGCGCTGGTCCAGGCGCACCGCGCCAGCGTCGACCTGCATCGTCCGTGGGCGTATCCGTTCACCGACGTGCCCGGTTTCAATGCCTGGTACGCGCAGACCCTGGACGGCAGCAACGTCGCGCTGCTGGCGCGCGCGCGCGACAGCGGCGAAGTCGCCGGCCTGTTCACCTTCAGCCAGATCGTCGGCGGCTGCTTCCAGAGCGCCTACCTGGGCTACCACGCGATGGCCGGCTGCGAAGGCCGCGGGCTGATGACCCACGCGCTGCGGCTGTGCGTGGCCTACGCGTTCACCGACCTGGGCCTGCACCGCGTGGAGGCCAACATCCAGCCCGACAACGCGCGCTCGCTGGCGCTGGTGCAACGCGCCGGCTTCCGCCGCGAAGGCTATTCGCCGCGCTACCTGCGCATCGGCGGGGTGTGGCGCGACCACGAGCGCTGGGCGCGGCTGGCGGACGATTGAGCCGTCGCTCTGGCGGCCGCGTCGCCTGGACGTGTCTTGGGAAATTTCGTTGGTCTGCTTGTCCCATTGCCCACGTTTCATACAACTTGCCCTTGGGCATCGAACTCCTCTTGACAATCCCAAGTGCGCTCTATCACAGTTGCAGCGCGGGTGATCGGCGGTGCAAGGCTGCTGTGGATTGATGGCTGTACCGTCTGCGAAGGGCTTGTGCTCTGCTGCGTATCGAGCTGAAGCGCATCGGTGCATGGTGTCGAAATCAGGGGAAAACATGGTCGTCATTCGAGTGCTGTCGTGCCTGCCGCAACGGTAGGCGCCGTTTCATGCCAACGGATACCAGCGACGTAAGCGTCGTTGTTGGCTGCTGCGTTCGATCGACCTGGTCGGCGCTGCAAGCTCATGCATTGAACTCAGTCTCCTGCGGCACATGGGTGCATTCCATGGCGCGGGCGAGGCATGGCCATCTATTGGTCGTCGATCGATCTCGAGATACACATGGATACGTCCGCTACGTTTCTTCGTCTGCGCGCAGGCGCGGCCCTATTGGCGATGGCGTTCGTGACGCTAGCCAATGCGCAGGAGTTGAGGTTCGATCAGAAATATATCGAGCGCATCAAGCAGTCGCAGGACATCGGTCGGCTGAGCGTCGACTCTTTCGGCGAACAGGTCAGCCTGAAGAACGGTGCGGTGGAGTTCAACTGGACCGATATCGACATTCCAGGCAACAGCAAGCTCCCCGTCCGGCTGCAACGTTCGCATGTCATCGAGGACGAGGGCGCGGGCCGTAGCGGCAAACTGGGCGGGTTCGGCGTCGGCGGATCGCTCGATGTGCCCTATCTCAAAGGCGTCTTCAGCACGAACGGCTGGCAGGTGTACGGCTCCAGCCCGAACAGCCGCTGCAGTCAACCCGCGCAGCCGCCGAACTACACCTTGACCGCCTCGGACTACTGGTCGGGAAACTGGATGCACATTCCTGGTTCCGGCGAGCAGGCGATGCTGGACGAACCCGCCAGTCAGCTGCCGGCGCCGAGCAACGGCACCAGCTACCCATGGATCACCAAGAACTTTTGGCGCATCTCCTGTCTGGCCAGCACCAAGAACGGATATCCGGGCGAGGGATTTGTGGCGCTGTCGCCGGAGGGCGACAAGTATTATTTCGACTGGGTGGTCAGCAAGGCGCATCCCGGCATCTCCAAGCGCATTGGCAACTATTCCGCCAACGCGTCTATGAGCCGTTTGGCGGTCTTCTTCCTGGCGACGCGCATCGAGGACCGTTTCGGCAACTGGGTCACCTACACCTACAACGGCGACCAGCTGTCGCGGATCGATGCCAGCGACGGCCGCTACATCAGTGTGACCGGCACCTCCGGCGGCAACATCACCGCAGTCGAGTCCAGTGTGGGAAATTGGACATATGCCTATGGCGACAAGTCGTTGACGGTGACGCAGCCCGATGGTGCCCAGTCGCGCTATGTCCAGACCGGCAACATGGAAATCCTTCCCAGCCCTTCGTTGCCCCTGTATACGAACACCCCCCGGTGTCCGCTGCCGGAACCTTCCAGCGGAGATTTCACCTATGCGGTGACCTTGCCGAGCAACGCGACCGCAACCTACGCGTTCTCGGTGAAGCGGCATTTTCGCCACAACATTCCCAAACAGTGCAACAGCTTCCTCGATGCCGCGGGCCCCAGTACCACCTACCAATATCTGACCATTCCGAACTTCTCGGATGCCCTGACGCTGGTCAGCAAGTCGATCACCGGGCCCGGCCTGCCGTCGATGCAGTGGACCTATACCTATGACATCGGCGCACGGCCACTGGCCTACGAGGAAACCTGCGCCCGCACGGATCTGCCCAACCCCGAGCTGACCTGCAGCAAGTCGATGCAGACCGAGGTGCGCGGTCCGGACAACGACTTCAAACGCTACAAGTTCGGTGCGTGGTACCAGCTCAACGAAGGCGTGGACCTGGGAGCGGAGACCGGGACAGTGACCAATAGCGGCTCAGGCGATGTCGTGACGATCCTGAGCACGAGCGAGAACGAGTATGTCGCCACCGCGGATGTCGCTGCCATGCCGTTCCCGAATCTTGTCGGCTCCGACAATATGGGCAACAACGACGATATCTCGACATCGGGGCTGCGTCCGCTGAAGCGGACCACGATCACGCAGCAGGGCGTTTCGTTCCAGTCGCTGGTGAATGCCTACGACGTGTTCGCGCGCCCGACCAGCGTCACCCGTTCCAGTACGCTGGGGAACTCCCGGACCGAGGCCACCGCCTACAGCGACAACCTGGGCAAGTGGGTGCTGGGGCAAGTGGCCTCGGTGACCAAGACGGCACCGGGTGCGGCAGAGGTCATGTCGAGCACCAGCTACGACGCTGCGACTGCGCTGCCCACGCAGATCAGCCGTTTCGGCAAACTGATCCAGTCGATCGGCTACAACACCGATGGCACGGTGGCGTCGGTGACCGATGGCAACAGCAACACCACCACGCTGGGGGGATGGAAGCTCGGCCTGCCGCAGAACATTGCCTATGCGGATGGAACCAGCGACTCGGCCGTGGTCAGCAATCGCGGCTTGATCGACTCGGTGACCGATGAGAACGGCTATACGACGTCCTACACGTACGATGCGATGGGGCGCATCAGCGGCATCGCCTATCCCTCGGGCGATACCGTGGCGTGGGCGCCGACCACGCTGTCGTTCGAGCGTGTCGATGCGGCCGAGTTCGGTATTGGCTCCGGGCACTGGCGGCAGACGATCGCAACCGGGAACAGCAGGAAGATCACCTACTTCGATGGGCTGTTTCGTCCATTGTTGGTGCAAGAGCAGGACACGGCCAACGTCGCGGCCACGCAACGCTTCAATCGTTACCAGTACGACCACGCTGGGCGTGTGCTGTTCGCTTCCTATCCGGGTACCACCGACCAACTGGGAACGGGAACCTGGACCGAGTACGACGCCCTGGGCCGGACCACATCGGTTTCCCAGGACAGCGAGCTGGGCCTGCTGACCACCACCACCCAATACCTGTCCGGGTTCCTGACCCAGACCACCAACCCCAGGAATCAGAGCAACATCACGGGCTACATGGTGTTCGACCAGCCGATCTTGGACTGGCCAGTGAGCTTGAGCCTTCCCGAAGGCGCCTACATGGACATTGGGCGCGACACGTACGGCAAGCCGCTGTCGCTGACCCGCCGTAATGCGGACGGCAGCATCGCGGTGACGCGCAGCTTCACCTACGACGGCTATCAGCAACTGTGCCGCAGCGTCGAGCCGGAAACCGGTGCGACCCTGTCCGCCTACGATGGCGCCGGTAACCTCGCTTGGTCGGCGGCCGGTCTGGACCCCTCGACCGCCTGCGATGCCAGCGGCACAGCGGCGCCGATCGCCGCACGCAAGGCCGCCCGCACCTACGATGCGCGCAACCGGATCAAGACGCTCACCTTCCCCGACGGCAACGGCAATACCACCTACACCTACCAGCCGGACGGCCTGGTCGCCTCGATGGTCGCCAGTGACGCCTCGGGCAATGCGGTCACCACGACTTACGGTTACAACAAGCGGCGCCTGCCCAGCAGCGAGCGGCTGCAATGGGGTGACGTCGATTGGTCCGCCGGGTACGCCTACAACGCCAACGGCCATCTGGCCGTACAGACATCGCCCGGCTTGAGCGTGGACTACGCGCCCAATGCCTTGGGTCAGCCTACCCAGGCAGGTACGTACGCCACGGGCATCAGCTACTACCCCAACGGCGCGGTCAAGCAATTCACCTACGGCAACGGCATCGCCCACACGATGGCGCAGAACGCGCGGCAATTGCCCGCGCGCAGCAGCGATGTCGGTGGCGGCGGCCCACTGGACATGGCCTACGCCTATGACGCCAATGCCAATGTCGCCTCGGTCACCGATTATGCGACGACGCGGCAGACCCGCAGCATGACCTACGACGGCCTGGATCGGTTGATCACGGCAGAGTCGGTGATGTTTGGCGGCGACAATGTCGCGCGCTACTCCTACGACGTGCTCGACAACCTGGCCAGCGTCCGTGTGCATGGGCGCGATCACAGCTATGTCTACGATGCGCACAATCGCCTGAGCAACGTGACCCAGGGCGCCGGCGGATCGACCGTCATCGGCCTGGCCTACGATGTACAGGGCAACCTGTCCAACAAGAATGGCGAGCTGTACCAGTTCGACTATGGGAACCGGCTGCGCAGCGTTGCCGGCAAGGCCAGCTACGCATACGACGGCGCCGGCCGTCGGGTGCTGGACTACACCACCGGTGGCAAGCGCAGCTTCTACAACCGCGATGGACAGCTGCTGTATGCCGACGACCTGCGCCAGGGCAAGGCCATGGCGTACGTCTACGTGGCCGGGAGCTTGGTCGCCGGCGTCTCGACCACCACCGCCGTGCTGCCGCCGCCGCCGGCGCCATCGTCCGCGCCTGCGCTGAGCGCGCCGTCCGCCAACAGCACCGGCAGCTACACCGTCTCCTGGACGAGCGTTGCCGCCAGTACCAGCTACCCGCTGGAGGAAAGCAGCAATGGCGGCACATCCTGGTCGCAGATCTACAGTGCCAACGACACTACCAAGGTGATCAGCGGCAAGGGCAGCGGCACCTACAGCTACCGTGTCCGCGCCTGCAACGCGGGCGGCTGCAGTGCGTACTCGAACACGGGCGCCACTGTGGTCCAGCTACCTCCTGCAAGCGCACCGAGCTTGTCCGCTCCTGCTGGCAACGCCACTGGCAGCTATTCGGTGAGCTGGACCTTGGTGACGTCCGCCACCAGTTATCAACTGGACGAAAGCGGTAACGGCGGCAGCAGCTGGTCGCAGATCTACAACGCCAGCGGCACCAGTACAGCGATCAGCGGCAAGGGCAACGGCGGCTATGCCTATCGAGTGCGCGCGTGCAACAACAGTGGGTGTAGCGCCTATTCGGCGACCGCAACCACGACCGTGGCGTTGCCGCCGTCGTCCGCACCGAACCTGTCGGCGCCCGGCAGCAGCGCCAGCGGCAGCTACTCGGTGAGCTGGTCCAGCGTCGCCACGGCGTCGAGCTACCAGCTGGAAGAGAGCGGCAATGGCGGCAGCAGTTGGTCGCAGATCTACAACGCCGCTGGGACCAGTGCTGCCATTTCCGGCAAGGGCAACGGCAGCTATGCCTACCGCGTACGCGCATGCAACGGCTCTGGCTGCGGAGCTTATTCGGCGACTGCGACGACTACGGTGTTGTTGCCGCCGTCCACACCCAGTCTTTCCGTGCCCGGCAGCAGCGGCAACGGCAGCTATTCCGTGAGTTGGTCGGGTGTCGCGACTGCCTCCAGCTATCAGTTGGACGAGAGTGGCGACGGCGGCAGCAATTGGGGCCAGATCTACAACGGGAGCGGGACCAGCGCCGGGATCTCCGGCAAGGGCAACGGCAACTACGCCTACCGAGTACGCGCCTGCAACGGCTCCGGTTGCAGTGCCTATTCGGCGACCGCAACTACCACCGTGTTGTTGCCGCCATCTACCCCAAGCCTCTCCGTACCCAGCAGCAGCAACACCGGCAGTTACTCCGTGAGTTGGTCGGCGGTGGCAACGGCCTCCAGCTACCAGTTGGAAGAGAGCAACAACGGCGGCAACAGTTGGAGCCAGGTCTACAACGGGGGCGGGACCAGTGCTGGAATCTCCGGCAAGGGCGATGGCAGCTACGCCTACCGCGTCCGCGCGTGCAACGGCTCGGGGTGCAGTGGTACGTCCGGCACGGGAACGGTGGTTGTGGCATTGCCACCGCCGGTGCCGACAAATCTCAAGGCGTACTACACCACGCCCAGCACTAGCCAGACGCGCTATAGCGCCAGTTGGGGAGCTTCGACGGGCGCGACCAGCTACATGCTCAACGGTCCGATCGTCTACAACGGCCCCAACCGGATGACGGCCAGTACCGTGAGCGGCGCGCCGAACCTGTCGGCGAAGTTCAAGGTCTGCGCCTGCAACAACAACGGGTGCTCCGCGTGGTCGGCCGAAGTCACGGCCGTCGGGCAATAAGGGGGAATGCCATGAAGCGCACGATCATCCTTACGCTGCTACTGTCATTGTTCCTGGTGGCGACTGCGCATGCGCAGACCGTCGTCTATTACCACACAGATGCATTGGGGACGCCGGTCGCGGTGACCGACGCCAGCGGCAATGTGGTGGAGCGTAGCGAGTATGAGCCATATGGAAGTCTGCTGAATCGCCCGTTGACGGATGGACCCGGCTATACGGGACATGTTATGGATGCGGCAACTGGGCTGACTTATATGCAGCAGAGGTATTATGATTCACAAACTGGACGATTTTCGTCTGTAGATCCAGTGACGGCTCATAATAACCCAATAGGAGCTTTTAATCGTTATAGGTATGCTGAAAGTAATCCGTATCGATTCAATGATCCTGATGGTCGTCAAGCGGAGGATGAAATAAAAAAGCAACCTCCTCCAGTGAAAAATATGGATACAATTAAGGTTGTTGCTCAGCGGGATTTATCATCACTTGCTTCTTACTCATCAATAGTGACGATGGCTCCGGTTTCTGCAGTCGCAGTGATTCCAGAGGCAATAACGACTGCTCCCTGGGTTTCGAGTGTGGCTGGTGCAGCAGTCATGGCGCCATTTTTATATTTTGCGTCGCCAGACCCGTGTGGAGGAAATTATTGTGGGGAGCTAGTTGGCTGGGAATATAAATTAGTTTATATGTCGGGGGCGTATCCTCCAGGTTTTTGGAGCGGAGATAAAGGGGCAGCTGAGTGGGGTAGAAGAAACGGTGTGGGTAGGAAGGAAGCCAAAGATAAGTTCCATAGAGGTGTTAAAGATCATACCGGGGGTGCAAGAGGTGATCATGATTTTGGAGTTAATCCGGAAACTGGCGAAGTGATTGATCAGAATGGTGAGCCAGTGGGCAATTTAAATGATGAGGACTAGTTTATGAGTTCGGAAAATAATTTCTGTTCGATTGGAATATACTTATATGGTGAAAATATTTCATTGGATGAAGTTTCATTGTTGGTTGGCTTGGAGCCCACGTTGTCGCGCAATCTTGGGGATGTAAGGTTTACTTCAAGTGGAGCTAAGATTGTACAGAAAATTGGTGTCTGGGAGTTTAGGTGGAGAGTTGAAGTAACCAATTTGGGGGTTTCTCTGTTGGATGTTCTTGATAAAATTAAGTGCGAGAGAATAGCTGGGCGGGCGGGGGTGACTAAGGCGGAATTGGATATATTTATTCCTCTTGACGCCGATAGTGATATGAATGGTTTTAGTTCTGAGTTGCCCGGAAATTTGCTCGGCAAACTATATCGGCTTGGATTTGATGTTGTGATCACTGTGCGTTAAAGAAATCGGGCGGGCTTCTTTTTTTTGTCGAGTTGGAATGCTGTGGAATGAATGTTTTTATTGTGTTGCCGGTCCTGGTGAATTTCGAATTACCTCGAAAATAAAGCATTGGAGCTTTAGGAGGCTGCCAGTTCGCGGAGCTAAGGGGCGGATGCAAATTAATCTTGGCCTATGACGCGCAAGGCCCGCATCAGCTAGCCGTATCGTTGTTGTGACGAGGCGTGGGCTTGGAGTTAGAGCTGATTTAAGCGCGATGGTAGCCGCGATCCCACGCCAATTCGCAGCGAGGTCTGAATGGCGCGAGCGGTGAACATATCGAGGCTATCGCTGCCGTGCTGCCTTAGTCATGCACTTTCAGTATCCTACGCTTGGCTGGCATGGGCGTCTTCGCTGCCACTAAGCCCACGTTGCTCGACTTTCTCGCCATCGCGCAGCAGCACAAGCCGCCAGTCGATGATCTGCGCCGGTAACGGCGCCAGCGTTCCCATACACTGCTTGCCAAGCGTCTTCCAACAGTTTCGTGATCGACGGATCGTCGTCGCGTTCGCCGCGGGTGGGCTCGGATGCGTAGTTCGTTGCGCGTGCTGCCGGTGGAGCGAATGATAAGCAAGCATCCCCTGACGACACATTGCAGCTTTGGCTGTTTTAAGCCGCTGGCACATCTAATGTCAGGCTCTTCCGAGAAAAATTTACTTTTGCTCTGATGCCTGCACCGCCTTCGGCGCCTCCCACCCGCACATCTGCCCCTGGTTCTGCTGCTTGAGCCACTCCTGCATCGGTGCGAAGTATTCCAGCAGCGGGGCGGCGTCGAGCTTGTCGTTGCCGGTGAGCTCCTTCAGCGTGGCCTGCCACGGCTGGCTGCCGCCACGCTGCAGCATCGACCAGAATTTCTGCCCGGCCTCCTTGTTGCCGTAGAAGGTGCACTCGTACAGCGGGCCCTTGTAGCCGGCCGCGTCGCACAGGCCCTTGTAGAACTGGAACTGCAGGATGTGCGACAGGAAGTAGCGCGTGTACGGGGTGTTGCCGGGCACGTGGTACTTGGCGCCTGGGTCGAAGAAGTCCTCGCCGCGCGCCGACGGCGGGGCCACGCCCTGGTACCTGGCCTTCAGGTCCCACCAGGCCTGGTTGTAGTGCTCCGGCGCGATCGAGCCGTCGAACACGCCCCAGCGCCAGCGGTCGATCATCAGTCCGAACGGCAGGAACGCGACCTTGCTCAGCGCCATGCGCATCTGCGCGTTGACCAGCGCCTCGCGGCTGAGCTGCGGCGCCTCGACCAGGCCGATCGAATGCAGGTACTGCGGGGTCATCGCCAGCACGATGGTGTCGCCGATCGCTTCGTGGAAACCGTCGTTGGCGCCGCCCTGGAACAGCGGCGGCAAGGGGTTGTAGGCGAGGTCGTAATAGATGTGGCCGAGTTCGTGGTAGATGGTGGTGAAGTCTTCCTCGTTCGGCTTGATGCACATCTTGGTGCGCACGTCGCCGGCCATGTCCATGTCCCAGGCGCTGGCGTGGCAGACCACGTTGCGCTCCAGCGGCTTGATGAACTGGCTGCGCGTCCAGTAGCTGTCCGGCAGCTTGGGCATCGCCAGCGAGGTGTAGAAATCCTGCGCGCGTTCGGTCATCTGCTTGGCGCTCTGCAGCTGCGCGTCGCGCTGGGCCATGAACCGCGCCTCCGGCGAAGTGTCGCCATTGCGCCGCGCCAGCGCCGCGCCGAGGTTGCTCTGGTACTGCTTCTCCAGTGTGTCGGTGATGTCCAGGCTGCCGGCGCCGGGGTAGGGCTGCAGCAGGTCCCACAGGTTGCTCCAGTCCTGCTGCCACATGTTGCCGAGCAGATGCGCCGGCAGCAGGCCGCCGGCGACTTCGCCCTTGTCCTTGCCGTACTCGGCGTCGAGCTTGCCGCGGGTGTAGCAGTGCAGTTGTTCGTACAGAGGCTTGACCTGGTTCCACAACCGATCGGTCTCGGCGGCGATCTGCGCCGGCGGCATGTCGTAGCCGCTGCGCCACATCGCGCCGGTGTCGGCGTAGCCCATCTCGCGCGCGCCTTCGTTGACCAGTTCGACGAAGCGCTGGTAATCCTTGCGCAGCGGCTGCGCAGTGCCGTGCCAGCCCTGCCAGGCGTCGAGCTGCTGGTCGTAGTCGCGGCTGCGGCGCAGCACGTCCTCCAGTTCGCCCAGCTGCCGGCAGCGGCGCGCGTCGCCCTCGCCGGTGCAATAGGCGGCCGCGCCGTAGGCGCCTTCCATCTTCGAGGCCAGCTCGGCCAGTTCGGCCAGTTTGGCCGGATCGCGCGGTGCCGGCATCGCGGTCATCAGCTTCAGCAGCTGCAGCGCACGCGCGCTGTCGGCCGACATCGGCTTGCCCTCGTAGCGCTTGGCCTGCGCGATCCAGCCGTTGAGCGTGGTCAGCCAGCGTTCGTTGGCCTTGGACACCAACCGCTCGGAATCGCCGTTGATGTAGGTGATCGACAGCCACTGCGCCGAGGTCAGCTCCGGCAGCAGCGCGCGGTATTCCTCGTTGATGCGGGCGACGAACTGGTCGGCGCTCTCGCCGGGCGCGGCCGGCGCCGGCGCGGCCGCGCTGTCCGGGTTGGCTTCCTTGCGGCACGCGGACAGCGCAAGCACGCTCGCGCCGATGCACAGCGCAAGCAGCAGAGGGCGGTGGTTCACGGCGGATCCTTCGGTGGCGAATGCGACGAAGGCTAGTGGCCCGCCCCGCCGGCCGCAAGGGCCGTCTGCCGCGTGGTGCCGGTGCGCGCGCCTTCTATGCGCCTTAGCGCCTGGAGTCCCGGCTCTCCGTTCCCGATTCCCGGCGGCGCTAGCTGGCGCACGGCGCGAACAGGTCGCGCGCACGGTCGTAGACCTTGGTCCTGACCTGCATCAGCCCCAGCACCGACGGGAACAGGGTGTCCTGATCGACGTAGCGGTGCGCCCGCGCCCGCACGCACGACAGGTCCAGGCCGCGATCGCTGGCGAAGCCGGGCGAGAACCACATCACCATCGGCACGTGGGTCTGCTCCTGCGGCGCGATCGCATACGGCACCCCGTGCAGGTACAGGCCCTTCTCGCCCAGCGATTCGCCGTGGTCGGACAGGTAGATCATCGCCGTGTCGTAGTCGGGCATCGCCTCCAGCGTGGACACCGTGCGCGCCAGCAGGTGGTCGGTGTACAGCAGCGAGTTGTCGTAGGCGTTGGCGATTCGCTCGCGGTCGCAGTCGCCCAGGTCGGCGGTGTCGCAGGTCGGGGTGAAGCGGCGGAAGCCGGCCGGATAGCGCTCGAAATAGCTGGGGCCGTGGCTGCCGAGCTGGTGCAGCACGACCACGCGGTCGCCGGGCTTGGCGCGCACCTGCGCGGCCAGGTCCTGCAGCAGGATCTCGTCCATGCAGCGCCCGTCCCTGCACAGCTGCGGATCCTTGGCGTCGTCCAGGCGCTGGATCGGCAGGCCGTCGCATACGCCCTTGCAGCCGGACTGGTTGTCGCGCCACAGGGTGGCGATGCCGGCGTGCTCGAGCACGTGCAGCAGCGACTGGTGGCTGCGGATGTTGCCCTCGTTGTAGTCGTGGCGGCCGAACGGGGAGAACATGCACGGCACCGAGACCTCGGTGCTGGTGCCGCACGAATGCATGTCCGGGAAGTTGATCACGTCCAGCTGCGCCAGCTGCGGCGTGGTCTGCCGGAAATAGCCGTTCAAGCCCCAGTCCTGCGCGCGCGCGGTCTCGCCCAGCACCACCACCAGCAAGCGCGGCTTGCTGCCCGGCGCGCGCGGCGTGGCGATCGCGTCGTGCTCCAGCGGCAGCTTCGGCGCCTTGCGCGTGGGGTTGTCGGACTTGAGGGTCTGCCGCAACGCGACCAGGTAGTTGATCGGCGTGGCCAGGTAGCGGATCTCGCGGTGGTTGCGCATCATCGCCGACAGGTCCTGGAACGACAGCATCGCGCCGACGCCGCCCAGCGCCGCCATCGCCAGCAGGAAGCCGGCGCGGATCGCCAGCGCCCTGCCCGGCGGGCGCCGGACCAGCCGCACCCGCCACAGCGCCAGGATCGGCAGCGCCGCGTAGAACAGCAGCGGCGCGACCAGCGCCGGGGTCATCAGTTCGCGCGATTCCTTGTGGTCGGTGGCCAGCACGTTGCGCAGCATGTCCGCGTCCAGGTAGACGCTGTAGCTGTTCATGTAGTGCGCGGCAAAGGCGGTGGTGACGAGCAGCACGCTCAGCAGCGGCTTGGACACGCCGCGCCACAGCAGCAGGCCCAGCAGCAGCCCGTGCACCGACAGCAGCAACAGGAACAGCGACAGGCCCAGCCGCAGGTCGCCCGGGTGGCCGCTCATCGCGCTGCGCCAGAACATGCCGTTGCAGACCAGGGCGAAGAACGCGCTGGCCGCCAGCGCCAGCGCCTCGTTACTCAACAGCGGGCGGTGGCTCCACCAGCGGCTCCCGGAGCGGGCGCCGGGATGCGGCATCGAAACGCTCATGCGCGGCTTTCCTTCACGTCGGACAACGGGAGATGCATGGATCGGGCCGGCGCCTGCGGCCGCCACAGAAGGGCGCGATACAGGCCCAGGGCCACCGCCCAGCTCAGCGACAGCGTCCACAGGTCGTGGGACAGGAAGTGCGCACCGCGCAGCTGCTGGCCGAGGCCGAACAGCAACCCGGCGCCGAGCCCCACCGCCAGCGCCGGCCAGCGCCAGGCCGGCTTCAGCGCCAGCGCGAAGAAGTACAGCGCCACCCAGGCATAGCCGGCGCTGGAATGCCCGGCCGGGAAGCAGGCGGCATGCGGCATCCCGGCCGGGCGCGCCTCGAACAGGCCGATGTAGGGCAGGCGGCCGCCGTAGCGGCTCAGGTCCCACGGGCAGTCCATGTGGGTCAGCGACTTCAGCAGCGACACCACGCCGGTGCTCAGCGCCACCGCCGAGGCCAGGTACAGCAGCGGCAGCCGGTAGCGCCGGCCGTCGGCGCGGCGCCAGGCCCACACCGCCAGGCCGGCCGTCACCACCCAGGCCACGGTGCTGAGCAGCTTGCCGTCGTGGTGGATCAGGTTGCGGGTCAGGATCGCGTTCTGCAGCGCCCAGTGGCCGCCTTCCCAGCGGTACAGCAGGTCGGCGAACCAGAAATCCCCGCCCAGGCCCATCAGCGCAGTGCTGGCCAGCAGCGTGGCGGCCAGCGGCAGCCACAGGTGGTTGCGGTAGAAGGCCGCCGGCGCGGGCAGGGCGGAGACGGCGGGCAGGGGCAGGGACGGGCTGTGCATGGGCGCGGGCGGACCGGACGTGCGGACGGTGGCAGGTGTCATGGTGTTGCGCGCTGTGTCGGAGACTGGTCGGATTCGGCCGCGGCGGTGCGGGGCGCTTCAGCTCAGGTTGCCGACCCGGTTTCCGGGTCGCGTCGAGATTCGATCGGGATTCGGTCAAGACGCAGCGTTCCGACCTCGCTCCGACGTGCATCCGCTAGCATGGCGGCATTCCGTCGTCCCGAATGCGAGCGAGCGCCATGCGGCTGTTGGTCATCGAAGACAACCAGAACCTGGTCGCGAACCTGTTCGATTACTTCGAGGTGCGCGGCCATACCCTGGACGCGGCGCCGGACGGCGTCACCGGCCTGCACCTGGCCACCACCCAGCGCTACGACGCCGTGGTGCTGGACTGGATGCTGCCGCGCCTGGACGGGCCGCAGGTGCTGCGCGCGCTGCGCGAGGAGCACCACGCCGAGGTGCCGGTGATCATGCTGACCGCGCGCGACGAGCTGCCGGACAAGATCGCCGGCTTCCGCGCCGGCGCCGACGACTACCTGACCAAGCCGTTCGCGCTGCCGGAGCTGGAGGTGCGGCTGGAGGCGCTGCTGCTGCGCGCCAACGGCCGCGGCCGCAGCAAGCTGCTACGCGTGGGCGACCTGCAACTGGACCTGGGCACGCTGGAGGCCACCCGCGGCGGCCGCACGCTGCACCTGTACCCGGCCTGCCGCAAGCTGCTGGAAGTGCTGATGCAGGCCAGCCCGGCCGCGGTCACCCGCGACCGGCTGGAACACGCGCTGTGGGGCGACGAGCCGCCGGACGGCGACATGCTGCGCTCGCACATCTACGACCTGCGGCGCAGCGTCGACGGCCCGTTCGCGGACAAGCTGATCCACACCCTGCCGCGCATCGGCTACCGGCTCGCGGTGGTGGGCCCGCACGAGGACGCGCATGCCGCTTAGGACCGGACTGCGGCAACGCATCACCCTGTGGCTGGTCGGCTATGCCGCGCTGCTGTCGCTGGCGGTGTTCGTGCATGGCTACATCGTCAACGACCAGGCCGAGCAACTGACCTGGCGCTCGCTGCTGAGCTCGGAACTGGAACATTTCCTGGCGCGCAGCGCGGTCGATCCGGACTACCGCTGGATCGACACCCGCACCGTGAGCCTGTACGGCGACGAAGGCGGCGAGCCGTTGCCGCCGACGGTGGCGGCGCTGGCGCCGGGCCTGCACGACGACGTGCCGCTGGACGGTCGCGACAAGGTGGTGCTGGTGCAGGACGTGCACGGCCGGCGCCTGGCGCTGTCGCTGGACATCACCGAGCTGCAGAAGCACGAAGAGAACCTGGCGCTGTGGATGCTGTTGTCCAACGTGGTCGCGGTGCTGCTGCTCGGCGCGCTGGTGGCCTGGGGCCTGGGCCGGGTGGTGCAGCCGCTCACCGACATGGCGCACCGCATCGGCAGCCTGCGCCCGGACCGGCCCGGCCAGCGCATCGAGGCGCATCCGCGCGCCAGCGCCGAGCAGGTGGTGATCGCCGAGGCGTTGAACGACTACCTGCTGCGCAACGACCTGTTCGTCGAACGCGAGCGCGCCTTCATCGACAGCGCCAGCCACGAGCTGCGCACGCCGGTGGCGGTGATCGGCGGCGCCGCCGAACTGGCGCTGGAGCAGCCCGACATCCCGCCCAGCGCGCGCAACCAGCTGCTGCGCATCCGCCGCACCGCCGGCGGCGTCGGCCAATTGATCTCGCTGCTGCTGGTATTGGCCAAGGATCCGGCGCGGCTGGCGCGCGGCAGCGATCTGGTGCGGCTGGACCAGCTGCTGCCGGACATCGTCGAGGACCACCGCCACCTGTGCGCCGACAAGCGCCTGCAGCTGGCGCTGGCGCCATTGCCGCCGTGCGAGGTGCTGGCACCGCTGGCGATCGTGCAGGCGGCGATCGGCAACCTGCTGCGCAATGCGATCGAGAACAGCGACCAGGGCGTCATCCAGATCGCGATGCCGGCGCCGGGCGTGGTGCGCATCGACGACCCCGGCCACGGCATGGCGCCGGAGGAGATCAGCGCGATCTACATGCGCATGGCCCGCGGCGGCGGCGGCCGCGAGGGCAGCGGCATCGGCTTGGACCTGATCGCGCGCCTGTGCGAACACCTGGGCTGGTCGCTGCAACTGGACTCGGACGCCGGGCAGGGCACGCGCGCGACACTGGACCTGAGTTCGGCGTTGAAGGATCGCGGCGCGGTGTGAGGTTATGGGGGCGGCGTCGGTGGTGGTGCGTGCGACGGTTCGGGTGGTCGATGCCCTGTGGGAAGCGGCTCAATCCCGGCATTGCGAGGCACCCGAAACCTGGACGTTTTCAGCTCCGCTCGTCGCGCCTGAAGTCGCTCCCACAGTGGGCCTGCGGGAGCGTGCTGGGCGCGCCGCAGGAGGCGCTTCAGCCCCGACGGCATCCGAAGTCGTCAGGCCCGCTGCTTCTTTCATCGCGGTTGGGTGGCGGGCAAGCTCAAGTGTTGTGTGGGCATATCAACCGCTCCCACCGCTTGCCATCGAACTTGAGTATGTCGTCCACGCCAAAGGAGTAAAGCAGCCCATCGCGGGCATCAAGCCTATGGGCGCCGGAAACGGGGATGATGCCAGTGTCGACATCGAAGAAGCTTTGCCCGTCGTATCGGACCAGGCCATTTGCATGGGACATGTATAGGTGCCCGTCGTACAGCGCCATGTCCCAGAAATTCATGGTTCTGCCGGTGTCGATTTCACGCCATTCATTGCGGTTGCCCACCAGCAACAGGCCATCATTGCCGCATGCGTAGGCCTCATCTTCGCTCTTGCACCGGACGCAGGACAGTGGACGATCGGTTGGGGTATCCAGGGTGCTCCAGCGCGAGCCGTCATGGTGCAGGATGAGGCCCTTTTCGCCTACGGCATAAATATCGTTGTGCGACAGGCCATCCAGGCTTTCCAAGGTCGGGGAACCCACTTTTGCTCCGGGTGGGCTCATGTTTGCCCAGGTGCCGTCCGAGTGACGATAGACCTGAGACGACTGACCGCAGATGTACAGCTCGTCGTCGATTTCCCGTATGCAAAGCAGCTCGCCAAGTCGGTCCGTTTCGATACGGTGGTCTTGGAACTTTCCTCGGATATTGGTCAGAGTGAAGTCCGTCGCGCCGGATGTCACATGACGGAGGTGGCCATGTCGTCCGAGCATCCACAGGCTGTTGTCGCTGCGCCTGAAGCAGATGGCTCCTATGACATCGTCGTCCACATCGTGGTAGACCCAGTGTCCATCGAAGCAAAAGGCGACCCTGGACATGCGTTCGCCCGGCAGGGAGTTGTACTGCGCAGGAACCACGATCGTGCCCGCCTTTACGATCAGGCCGCAGGTGAAAAGCAGGGAGTCTTCGTTGTCCATGATGGTGTTCCATATCGAAGAGGCTGGATTCTCCGGCTTTTTTCAAAGACGGATACGCGAACGTCCCCCCTGCGCACACCCGACTCCGGGCCAACACAGGTCCTCTTGGCCTTCGTCAATCTGAGCCTTTGGCCGCCTCGCCGCCGCCGATCCCATCGGCGACGCTTGCACTGCAGTGTCGCGGAGTTCCGCGGAGGCGGGGTCATCACGACCGTTCGACATCTCGTCCCGTTATTGCGCGGCTCCGGCCGATGCGTCCATGGCCCATGCGCTTTTTCTGTAGTTGGGGCGGCGTCATCGCGGCAACAACCCCCGCTGCAGCAGCCAGGCGCGCGCGTCCTCGGCGTCGTGTTCGAACCAGGCGCGCGTGGAGCCCAGCCGGTAGGTGTAGCCCCATGCGTCCATGTCGGCCATCAGCCGCGCGCTGCCGACGCCGGGCAGGGCCTCGGCCAGCACGATCTGCAGGTAGCAGGTGGCGTCCTCTTCCTCGACCGAATCGGTGGCGTCGGTGTGCACCAGCGCGCGCCGTTGCGGCGGCAGCACGATCAGGTGGCAGGCTTCGTGCAGCAGCGAATGCACCGGCGTGTCGTCGCGCACATACACGTCGCTGGCGATCACCCCGGCTTCCGGTTCGCCCCAGTAGCTGCCGGGAATGGGGGCGCCGTCGGCCACGCGGTGCAGGGTCAGCCCGTAACCGGCCAGCAGCGCGCGCGGCGCGTCCAGGCCGATGGCACCGACGGTCAGCACGTCGGCAGCGGGAGCGGGAGGGGAGTCGTGGGTCTGCATCGGGAGGCGAGGGAGAAAGAGCGGCGCGAAAGCGGTGAACGCGTCTGGCGGACGGACGAGCGAGCGGACAGTCTAATCGGTGCATCGCCGAGGCTAGTGGACGTGGCTGACTGCACGCACATGATGCTGGCGAAAGACAGACGCCCCGCAACACATCCTCGTCCGACGGGCCGGCCCCTCGGCGCACGTCTACAACGGCGCGGTCGGCAACGCGACCGGCGTGGCCGGCATCCTGTCGGCGTTGGCGGCGCATTCCACAGCGCCGCGCACCGCGGAGCGCCGTTTGCGGCGACCGAGCGCGGCGGCTGCCATCGCTGCGGGATATGCCGCTGCGGGACGAAGTGCAACGGGAATGGCGATCGCAAAGGCCGCTCCCCGTGTCGCCACTAGTTGGCCAGTCCGGTTGGCGAGTGAGAGTGCTCGGCACGCGCCTGCCGACCTCCATTCCGCCCCGGCCTCACCCAATCAGGGCGTCGGCCCTTCCGGCAGCGCCACCGAGATGTCGAGCACGTCGTGTTCGCCGTCCTTGACCAGGTCCACCTTGACCGCGTCGGCGTCGATGTTGACGTACTTCTTGATCACTTCCAGCAGTTCGCGCTGCAGCAGCGGCAGGTAATCCGGGCCGCCGCGGTGGTTGCGTTCCTGCGCGATGATGATCTGCAGGCGGTTCTTGGCGGTCTCGGCGGTGGTCTTCTTGGCCTTGAGGAAGTCGAATAGTCCCATGCTCACCCTCCGAACAACTTGGTGAAGAAGCCCTTCTTCTCCACGGAGATGAAGCGCATCGGGCGGTCTTCGCCCATGATCCGGGCGACCGCGTCGTCGTAGGCCTGGCCGGCCGGGGACTCGCCGTCCAGGATCACCGGCTCGCCCTTGTTGGAGGCGTTGAGCACGTCGCCGGACTCGGGGATCACGCCGATCGCCTTCAGCCCCAGCACTTCCTCCACATCGGTGATGCTGAGCATCTCGCCGCCTTCCACCCGGCCCGGGCTGTAGCGGGTCAGCAGCAGGAACGCCGGCACGGTCTGGCCTTCCTCGGCCTTGCGGGTCTTGGAGTCGAGCAGGCCGATGATGCGGTCGGAGTCGCGCACCGAGGACACTTCCGGGTTGACCACCACCACCGCGCGGTCGGCGAAGTACATCGCCAGGAACGCGCCCTTCTCGATGCCGGCCGGCGAATCGCAGACGATGTAGTCGAAGCCGTCGGCGGCCAGGTCCTTGAGCACCTTCTCCACGCCGTCCTGGGTCAGCGCGTCCTTGTCGCGGGTCTGCGAGGCGGCCAGCACGTACAGGTTGTCGAAGCGCTTGTCCTTGATCAGCGACTGCTTGAGCGTGGCCTCGCCATGCACCACGTTGACGAAGTCGTACACCACCCGGCGCTCGCAGCCCATGATCAGGTCGAGGTTGCGCAGGCCCACGTCGAAGTCGATCACCGCGACCTTCTTGCCGCGTCGCGCCAGCCCGCAGGCCAGGCTCGCGCTGGTGGTGGTCTTGCCGACGCCGCCCTTGCCGGAGGTGACTACGATAATTTCAGCCAAAGGAATGTCTCCTGATGTTCAGTGGTAGGGCCGCGTCAGTCTTGCGCGGCGATCTTGATCTGGTCCTGCTCCAGCCAGACCTGCACGGCCTTGCCCCGCAGTTCCTTGGGAATATCGTCCAGCACCTTGTAGTGGCCGGCAATGGCGACCAGTTCGGCGTGGAAGTCGCGGCAGAAGATCCGCGCCTCGGTGTTGCCTTGCGCGCCGGCCAGCGCGCGTCCGCGCAGGCTGCCGTAGATGTGGATGCTGCCGTCGGAGATCACCTCGGCGCCGGCGCCGACCGTGGCCACCACGGTCAGGTCGCAGTTCTCCGCGTACAGCTGCTGGCCCGAACGCACCGCGGTCTTCTGCATGCGGCCCGGCTGCGGGCGCGCCGCCGGTGCGGGCGGCGGCGGGGGCGGCGAGACCGGGGCGGGCGCCGCGGCGGGGGCGCCGCCGTCGACGCGCTCGTACTGGGCGCGGAACTTGGCCAGCAGCGGCAGGCCCAGCGCCACCGACAGCTCCTCGATCTCGCGGGTGCCGTAGGCCAGCGCCACCGGCAGCACCCCGGCCTCGCGCAGGCCTTCCAGCAGCGCGCGCGCGGTGGCGGTGTCCGGCGCCTGGGCCAGGCCGCCGAAATC
Source organism: Xanthomonas sp. AM6 (assembly GCF_025665335.1). NCBI lineage: Bacteria > Pseudomonadati > Pseudomonadota > Gammaproteobacteria > Lysobacterales > Lysobacteraceae > Xanthomonas > Xanthomonas sp. AM6. Next base: position 3,471,093 of record NZ_CP106869.1, on the reverse strand, counting down.
GATGATCACCGCGGCGCGGCCGAACAGCTTGGGCGCGCGCTGCACGCGCTCGCGCATCTCCTGGGTCAGGCGCGCCACGTCCAGGGTGCGGATGCGCAGGTTGGCAATGCCGACCTGGCCGATCTTCAGTTCGCCCGCCTGCTCGAAATCCACGGTCACCGACGACACGCTCAGGTCCCGGTCGGGCGCTGGGCCCGTTGCAGGCGGCGGGCGTGGCCGACCCAGGGCAGGTCGGGCAACTGGTCGCCGTAGGTCTCGCGGACCCAGGCGTAACTGCACAGATCTTTCAACAGCATGCTGGCACGCACCTCCACTTCGTTCATCGTGTTCTGGCCCACTTCGCGGAAACCGAAGCTGCCATGGAACAGCAGCGCCGCATCCGCGCCGTGGTCCAGGAAAACCTCGCACGCCAGCTGCGGGTAGCGCAGCTCGGCATAGCTCTGCACGTCGGCGTAGAACGCGCGGCCGACGCCGCCGCCGCGGCGGCGGCTGGCCACCACGATGCGGTCGATGTAGAAGAACGCGGGGTAGCGTTCGCGGAACCAGGCGAAATTGCTGCTGTCGTGGTCGCCGTCGCCGCCGAAGCCGACCAGGAACCCGGCCAGGTTGCCGTCGCGCTCGGCGACGCGGAAGTATTCTGCGGTCTCGTAGAAGCGGTGCAGCTTGGCCGAATCCAGCGGCAGGATCGCCAGTCCGGCGTTGTTGTTCAGGGCCAGGACCGAATCGAGCTCGTGCTCGCGCACGTCGCGGATGACGATCGACATTGGGACTCCGTTGCTGATGCGCGCGCGGCCAGATGCGGACCGCCTGCCGGATTATCGCACGCGGGACCCGGGGCGGCGAGCCGCGCATGCATGACTTCCGTGGGAGTGCAATGCGCGCCGTTCATCCTAAGATGCGTGCATGTTGGGATATCTCAGCCACACCCGCGTCCTGCGCTATGCCGGCCTGTTCACCTGGGCCATCATCTGCATGCCGCTGCTGTACCTGTACTGGGAGCCGGTCGAGGAATCGAGCCGGATGCCCAGCGGCGAGGTGTGGCTGCTGCTGGCCAGCTATCTGGGCTTCGGCCTGGGCTATTTCCTGCTGACCCGGCGCCTGCACAGCGGCGACGGCGCGCGCTGGTACGACCGCGGCATGCTGGTGCTGCTGACCGTGTGCGCGCTGGCGGTGGGTTACCTGCACCGGTCCGGGCTGGGCAGTATCCTGATGATGGTGGCGGCCGGGGTGATTCCGTGGCTGCTGCCGGTGCGCGCCGGGGTGGCCTGGCTGCTGCTCAGCCAGCTGGCGGTGCTGCCGGTGTACCTGGTGATGGGCTTCCAGGTGTTCGAGGCGCTGATGCAGTCGCTGCTGTACGGCGGCTTCTCGATGTTCATCTTCGTCACCAGCCTGGTCGCCCGGCAGCAGACCCAGGCCCGCGAGGAGCAGCGCCAGCTCAACGCCGAGCTGCGCGCCACCCGCGCGCTGCTGGCCGAGAGCGCGCGGATCAACGAGCGCACCCGCATCTCGCGCGAGCTGCACGACCTGCTCGGCCACCACCTGACCGCGCTGAGCCTGAACCTGGAAGTGGCCGGCCACATCACCGAAGGCCGCGCCCAGGAGCACGTGCACCAGGCGCACACCCTGGCCAAGCTGCTGCTGACCGACGTGCGCGAGGCGGTCAGCCAGCTGCGCGACAGCGGCGCGATCGACCTGGCCGCGGCGCTGCGGCCGCTGGCCGAGCGGGTGCCGGCGCTGCAGATCCACCTGCAGGTGGACGAGCCGCTGACCGTCGAGGACCCGGAGCGCGCGCACGTCTTGCTGCGCTGCACCCAGGAAATCATCACCAACACGGTGCGCCATGCCCAGGCCGACAACCTGTGGATCCAGGTGCGCCGCGACGGCCCGCTGGTGGTGATCCAGGCCCACGACGACGGCCAGGGCTGCGAGACGCTGCTGCCCGGCAACGGCCTGCGCGGCATGCGCGAGCGGCTGAGCCAGTATGGTGGCAGCCTGGAGATCGAAGCGCCGCAGGGCACGGGCTTCCGCCTGCGCGCCGCGGTCCCGAGCGCGGCCGCGTTGCTGCCGTCCGCCGTTCCACAAGGAGTGCTGTGATGATCCGTGTCTGCCTGGTCGACGACCAAACCCTGGTGCGGCAGGGGATCCGCTCGCTGCTGGCGCTGGACGGGGGGATCGAGGTGGTCGCCGAGGCCAACGACGGCCGCCAGGCGGTGGAGCTGATCCCGCAGGTGAAGCCGGACGTGGTCCTGATGGACATGCGCATGCCGGCGATGTCCGGGCTGGAGGCGCTGCAGATGCTGTCGCGCAACGGCACGCTGCCGCCGACCATCATCCTGACCACCTTCGACGACGACCAGCTGGTGCTGGCCGGGCTCAAGGCCGGGGCCAAGGGCTACCTGCTCAAGGACGTGTCGCTGGAACAGCTGGTCGGCGCGATCCGCGCGGTCGCCGCTGGCGGATCGCTGGTGCAGCCGGCGGTGACCCAGCGCCTGCTGTCGGGCCTGGAGCACATGCGCAACGACTTCGTCAGCCTGGACCGGCCGGACCCGCTGACCGACCGCGAGACCGAGATCCTGCGGCTGATGGCCAGCGGCTTCTCCAACAAGGAGATCGCCAACTCGCTGGGCGTGGCCGAGGGCACGATCAAGAACCACGTGTCCAACATCCTGTCCAAGCTGGGCGTGCGCGACCGTACCCGGGCGGTATTGAAGGCGTTCGAGCTGCAACTGGTGTGAAGACGGGACGCCCGGCCAGGCACCGGGCGCCCGCACCCACGCAAGCCCTGTAGGAGCGACTTCAGTCGCGACGAACGAAGCCGTACGCGTACCGACCCTGGAAACGGTCCATACCGACCCCCCGACGTCCCAGCCCCCGGGCAGTGGTCTGGCCGCCCGACCCGGCGGCAGCGCCCGCGCGCCGCCGCCAACGCTTCGCCGCAGCTGCCCTGCCGCAGCGCGGACCGGCCTTCGCTCCAGCCTGTCCCCCGTTGCCCTGGCGACAATGGTCTGGTCGCCCGCAGCGCCGCGCGGCGGCGCCGTGCACGGCGCCTTCGCGGGGTTTTCGCCACTGTGCCGAATTCCGCGCCGCGATCTGCATGACCACGAGCCGCGAAGCCTGCTAGGATGGCCGCTTCGCTTCATTAACCCGGCCGTGGGATCGGCCCCGGAGACCTCCTGAATGACCCGTATTATCGAATTCCTGATCGCACTGGGGATCGTGGCTGGCCTGTTCGTCCTCGTGGGCGTGGTGCTGCCCTCGGAGCGTCACATGTCCGAGAGCGTCGAGACCAACCGGCGCATGACCATCGTCTATGACACGGTGAACAGCTTGCGTCGGTTCAAGGACTGGAACCCTCTGGTGCTGCGCGATCCGCGTATCCAACTGAAGCTCTCCGGTCCCGAAGCCGGCGTCGGCGCCCGTCTCGACTACGCCTCCAACGAGGGCTACATCGGCAAGGGCAGCTGGACCATCACCTCGACCGAGAAGAACAAGCAGGTCGTCATCGGCATCGAAGACGAGAGCAAGGGCACCGACAAGACCACGTCGTTCAAGCTCGAGCCGACCGGCAAGAGCGGCCGCAACGTCAAGATCACCCAGGACTACACGGTCAAGTACGGCTGGGACCTGTTCGGTCGCTATGCCGGCCTGTACGTGAGCCGCCACGTGGGCGACGACATCAAGCTGGGCCTGTCGCGGCTGAGCAACGTGCTGGCCACCGTGCCGAACGTCGACTACCGCGCCGAGGAAACCCCGTTGAAGGACCTGAAGGTCGTCGACGTTCCGGCCGAGGACCTGCTGGTGGTCAACGCCGGCAACATCGACCGCGACAACGAGGCCATCAAGAAGTCCATCAAGGACAACCAGGAGTGGATCAAGCGGGTGATGGACGCCAACGGCCTGGAAGCGGCCGGCCCGGTGCGCATCGTCACCACCGACTTCGGCGCCGACAAGTACGCCTTCGACGTGAGCCAGCCGGTGCGCAAGCGTGCCGGTGGCGCGCCGAAGCCGGACGCCGCCGCCAAGCCGGAAGAGAAGAAGGACGACGCGGCCGCGCCTGCCGCTCCGGTCGACGCCACCCCGGTCGCCGCCAGCGGCGAGCCGCTGAAGCTGACCATCCCGCAGGGCGCGCCGGTGACCTACCTGCGGACCGAAGCGCACCGCTCCGCGTTCGCCGGCTACACCGGCCACATGGCGGGCCTGGATGCGGCGCGCAATGCGGTCCGCGCCTGGGCCGCGACCAGCGGCTACGACGTGACCGACCGTCCGTACGAAGCCTGGAAGGGCGGCGTGGACAAGTCGTTCTCGCCGGAAGGCACGTACGACATCTACTGGGCGATCAAGTAAGCCAGCCGCCCGGATGGATGAGTGACCCCGAAACGCGCCGCATCTTGCGGCGCGTTTCGTTTGTGGGGCCGGAAACCGGCCGCAACGGAGCATCGCCATGCTGAATTTCGATCGTCGCCCGCGCAAGCGGTCCTGGCTGGCCAGTGCCGGCGGCCTGCTGGCGGCTGCCGCGATCGGCTTGTCCGCCTACGCCTCGCACGGCGTGGCCGAGCCGTTGGCGCAGTCGCACCTGCAGACCGCGGCGCTGTACGCCTTCGGCCACGGGCTGGCGCTGGCGGCGCTGGCCCGCGGCAGCGAACGCCTGCTCGGCCGCGCCGCGCTGGCGCTGTTGCTGCTGGGCACGCTGCTGTTCGCCGGCAGCCTGGCCGGCAACGCGCTGGCGCACTGGCCGACCCGGCTGGCCCCGGTCGGCGGCACGACGCTGATGCTGGGCTGGGTGCTGTGGGCGCTGGATGCGTTGAGGCGGTAGAGCGTTGCCTAGATATTCGCGCGGATTCGACACCCAGGCCGCCTACGACCATCTGCGCCGGCGCGACCGCAAGCTCGGCGCGTGGATGCGCCGGATCGGCCCGATCGCGCCGCAGCCGGGCTGGGCCAAGCCGTTCGACCCGGTGGATGCGCTGGCGCGCGCGATCCTGTTCCAGCAACTCAGCGGCAAGGCCGCCGGGACCATCGTCGGCCGCGTCGAAGCGGCGATCGGCAGCGACCGCTTGCACGCCGACACGCTGGCGCGGATCGACGATCCCGGCCTGCGCGCCTGCGGCGTGTCCGGCAACAAGACGCTGGCGCTGCGCGACCTGGCGCGGCGCGAGGCGGCCGGCGAGATCCCCGGCCTGCGGCGGATGGCGACGATGCACCACGACGCGATCGTGGCGGCGCTGCTGCCGATCCGCGGCATCGGCCGTTGGACGGTGGAGATGATGCTGATGTTCCGCCTCGGCCGCCCCGACCTGCTGCCGGTGGACGACCTGGCCATCCGCAAGGGCGCCCAGCGCGTGGACGGGCTGGAACTGCCGCCGACCCCGAAGGAGCTGCTGGCCCGCGGCGAGCGCTGGGGGCCGTACCGCAGCTACGCGAGTTTCTACCTGTGGCGCATCGCCCACGCGGAGCTGGCGGCGATGACCAAGGCGCCGACGCCGCGCTCGCAGGCGTAGGGCAGCGGACGCGGGCGCAGACGGCCCTGGCGTTCTGTAGGAGCGGCTTCAGCCGCGACCGTCGCCTCCTGGCAAGGTCACGGTCGCGGCTGAAGCCGCTCCTGCGAGGCGTGCATCCGTGGTGCACAGCGGGCCATCGGTCGCGCCCGTTCGCGAGCCTGCGTCATCCCTGCGGCAGGTATTTGTCCCACAGCCGGTTGCGGAAACGCCGCTGCGGATCGACGCGGCGCTTGATCCGCGCGAACGCCTCGGCCTCGGGATAGGCCGCGGCGAACTGGCGCGGCGTGGCATGCAGCCGGTACGGCAGGTAGTAGCGGCCGCCGTGCGCCAGCGCCGCGTCGATCAGGTGCCGGGTCCACACCGCCGCGTCCCGGTCCGGCGCGGCGCCGCTGCGCTGCTTGTAGTACAGCACGAAGGAGAACACCGGCTGCGGCGCCCAGCGCAGCAACGACACGGTGTCGGCGGGCGAGTGGCGGATCGAGACGTTGAGCGCGTTGACCTCGTGGCGGCGCAGGATCGCGCCCATCTGCCGCGCGAACGCGGCGAAGGCCGGCAGCGGCAGGAAGTATTCCTGCAGCAGGTAGGTGGACATGCGCCGCGTGCGCGGTTCCAGCGAGCGCGCGTCCAGGCTGGCCTGGCAGTTGCGGCGCATCACCGCCGGCGTGTGCAGCAGCGGGCGGGTCTGGTAGCGCTCGCGCAGCGCGCCGCCCAGCGGCAGCTCCGAGGCCGCCCAGATCAGGTTCTGTTCGCGCGCGTAGTCCTGCCCGCGCGGCACCAGCCGGCGCGCATCGGTGGGCGCGGCGTCGCTGCGCGACCAGGTCACCGCCAGCGGGCGGTCGAACCGCGGCGGCAGCAGGTCGGCGTTGTGCAGCACCGCGCGCGGATCGGCGGCGATGCGTTCGGCGAAGAACGCCGGATACTCCGCCAGCGCCACCTGTTGCGCATGCCGCTCGAGCATGTCGTTGCGCGCCAGCGACAGCTCCACCTCGGTGACCACGCCGAGCCCGCCGTAGCCGCCGATCGCCGCGGCAAACAGTTCGGCATCGTGGGCGCGGTCGAGTTCGTGCACCTGGCCCTGCGCATCGACCAGCTGCAAGGCCTGCACCGTGTGCGCGATCGGCCCGGCATGCAGATAGCGGCCATGGCAATTGACCGCGACCGAGCCGCCGACGCTGAAGTTGCTGTAGCTCTGCATCACCGCCACCGCCAGGTCGTGCGGGTCGATGAGGTCCTGCAGGTCGCGCCAGCGCATGCCGCTGCGCACGCGGATGCGCTGCGCGGCCGGGTCCAGGCGCACCAGGCCGACGAGGTCGCGCAGGTCCAGGTGCAGCGAGCCGGCGGCGCCGATCTGCCCGCCCATGCTGTAGCGCGCGCCGCCGATCGAGACCGCGCCGCGGCTGTCGCGCAGCAGCGCGGCGACCTCGGCCACGCTGCGCGGCCGCGCGATGCGCGCGACCGCGGTGCGGTCGATGCCGGCGATGTCGGCGACCTGCGGCGCGGCGGCGGCATCGCGCCCGCATCCGGGCAGCGCCAATGCCGCGCCCGCGCCGAGCAGGGCGGCGGTTGCGGCGCGACGCCGGGTGTCGATGTGCTCGTCCATAAGCGGTGCGCTCTCAGTGATGTCGGTAGGTGCGGGCCATCAATCCGCGACCAGGTCCAGCTGGGTCTGCACGCGCACCCAGGCATCCTGGCTGGGGTCGTTGAGCGTGGCCTGCAGGGTGTAGGCGCCCAGCGCGTCCGTCGGTTCGAAGCGCAGCTGCAGCGACAGCGGCGCCAGTTCCAGCAGGCCCGCGGCGGCCGGTTTGCCGCCGGTGGTCAGCGGCCGCATCGGTTCCTGCAGCGCGACGCGGCCGTCCGGTCCCAGCATCTGCAGGCGCATCTGCGCGTCGCAGGCGCCGCCGTTGTTGGGGCTGGGCGCGCAGCCCGAATACAGCACGACCACGCGCAGCGGCTCGCCGCGGCGCACCCGGGCGGTCGTGCGCAGCTGCGGGCCGTGGCCGGCATCGGTCTCGGCCCACTCCTGCGCGAAGCGGGCGAACGCCGCTTCGTCGGCGACCTGCAGCGTCGCCGCGAACTGCTTGTCGTGCGCGCGCTCGGCGCTGTCGGGCAGCGGCTTGCCGTGGCGGTCGTGCCACTGCGCGGAGGCGGGCCACGGCAGGGCCAGGCACAGCGCCAGCCACGGCAGGGCGAACCGCGACCGGCCGCTCATGCCTGCGCCTGCGCATGCCAGCGCCAATGCCAGGGCTCGTAGACGATGCCGTGCGGGTTGTCGCGCGGATAGCTCATCCGGTAGCCGAAGTCGGCGGCATGCGCGCGCAGCCAGGCGAAGGCCGGGGTGCGTTCGAAGCTCTCCTCGGCCGGCGGCTCGCCGGGCGTGCCGATGTCCAGCGCGTCGCCGCTGTGGTGCTCGCTGTAGCCGGGCGCGGCGTTGACCTGCAGGATCTGCGGCAGGCTCTGCCCGCGCGCGAACTTGCGCGCGAAGATCCCGAGTTGGTAGTCGTGGCTGCGGTAGCCGGAGATCGCCTCCAGCACCACGCCCTCGCGCGCGGCGGCGCGTTGCAGCGCCTGCCAGGCGCGCGCGGCGCCGGCACTGAGCCACAGCGGGCGCCGGTAGCGGTCGCGGCCGGCGGCGCACAGGGTCGCCGGCTCGGCCTGGATCGGCAGGCCGGTGCGGCGCGCGTAGTCCCCGGCGTCCAGGCCGAGGCTGGCCAGGCGTTCGTGCAGGGCGCTCAGCGGCAGCAACGCATCGTCGTCCGGCTGGCGGCGTGCGGGCAGGGCGTCGAGGCGGTCCAGCGCCGCGTCGATGCCGGGTTCGTGCATCAGCCGCGGCACCAGCGCATGCAGGCCGGGTGCGGAAGCGACGGCGAGATAGCGGCCGTCGCGCTTGCGGCGCAGCAGCCACGTCGCCTGGGCCAGCAGGCGCGCGTCGGCGTTGCCGCGCGCGCGCAGCAGCGCGGCCGGCCACAGTTCGATGCATTCGGTGTTGAGCAGCAGGGCGGGAACGGGGCGCATCCGCACAGGGTAGGGCTAAGCGCTGCGCGCGGCCAGCCGCTGCAGGTCCTGCAGCAGTTGCCGCGGCTGTTCGGGACTCAGCAGCAGCCAGCGCCCGTCGCGCAGCGGCAGCGCCAGCACCCGGCTGGCGTCGGTCAGCAGGCAGAACGCGCGGGTGCCGTTGCGCAGCCGGAAGTGGCCGGACTTGAAGCCCGGCAATGTGTAGGCGACGGTCTTGCGGGCCGGCGCGAATTCGCCGTGTTCGGCCAGGTCCACCACGCGCGCGCGCGCCAGGTCGATCGCCGCGATGTCGGTGCGGGACGTGAACATGCTGGAGCGGACCAGCAGGCAGCGCCCATGCAATCGGATGCCCCGCCGCAGGTAGAACGCATGCAGGAACGCGCCGGTCGCCGCCAGCAACGCCGGGGCGATCCAATGCGCGCCGTGCACGCGGCCGGCGTCGGCCAGCGCGGCGGCGACGACCAGGCCGGCGGCGAGCAGCAGCGGCAGCCACAGGCCCAGCAGCGGCAGGCGCCCGGGCGTGGCGACGCGGTAGTCGCGGGCGGCAGGCGTGGTGCGGGAGGTCCTGTCCATGGCGATCATCGCTGCGCGCCGATCCACTGCGCGGTGTCGGCGATCAGCTGCGCACGCATGTCAGTTCGCCTTCTTGAACACCAGCAGGGTCGGCAGCAGCGGCGCGGCGCTGATCACGTTGACCAGTTCCCAGCCCTGCGCGCCGTGCCGGTCCAGTTCGGCCTGGATCAGTTCGGTGTTCAGGCCGCCGAGGAAGGTGGGCTTCACTTCGACGGTGAGGTAGTTCCAGCGTGTGCTCATGGCGTGGGTTCCTTGTCCTCGCCGGGCTTGGGCAGCCGGCCGGCCTTGCGCAGCGCGTCGCGCAACACGTATTCGATCTGCGCGTTGAGGCTGCGCAGCTCGTCGTCGGCCCAGCGCTGCACCGCCGTCAGCACGTCGGCGTTGATGCGCAGCGGATAGGCCTTCTTCTCGCTCATGCGGGGATCCATTGCGTCCGCGCGGCGGCGGCCGCGCGAAAGGAATGCAACTGGTGCATCAGTACAGCGACCCGGCGTTGACGATCGGCTGCGCGCCGCGGTCCGAGCACAGCACGGTCAGCAGGTTGCTGACCATGTGCGCCTTGCGCTCCTCGTCCAGCTGCACCACGCCGCTCTTCTGCAGTTCGGCCAGCGCCATCTCGACCATGCCCACCGCGCCGGCGACGATGCGCGTGCGCGCGGCGATCACCGCGTTGGCCTGCTGTCGCTGCAGCATCGCCTGGGCGATCTCCGGCGCGTAGGCGAGGTGGCTGATGCGCGCTTCGATCACGTCCACGCCGGCCTGGGTCAGGCGCTCGTCGAGGTGGCGCTTGAGCTGCTCGCTGATCTCGACCGGATGGCTGCGCAGCGAGATCTGGCTGTCCTCGTGCTGGTCGTAGGGGTAGCTGGTGGCCATCGCGCGCAGCGCCGATTCGGACTGGATGTGCACGAAGCTCTCGTAGTCGTCGACGTTGTACACCGCCTCGGACGCATCGATCACCTGCCACACGATTACCGCGGCGATCTCGATCGGGCTGCCGTCCAGTTCGTTGACCTTGAGCCGGCCGCTCTCGAAGTTGCGCACGCGCTGGCTGACCTTCTTCTTCGAATAGAAGGGGTTGTTCCAGCGCAGGCCGTTGTCCTTCACCGTGCCCACGTACTTGCCGAACAGGCTCAGCACCGCGGCCTGGTTCGGCTGCACCGTATACAGGCCGCACAGGCCGAGCAGGGCCGCGGCGCCGAGCAGCAGGGCCAGCAGCGCCAGCGGCAGCGAGGTCGGCCCGCCGGTGGCCGGGTCCTTGATGATGCCGACCACGAACAGCCACAGCGCCACCCCGGCCAGCGCCAGGACGCCGAGCAGGAGCGGAATGCCGGGTAGCGAGCGAAGCATGCGTTCTTTCATGGCGGTGTCCCCCAAGTGTGTGATGGAAAGATATCACTTTGATATCGGTTTGCAAGAGGGTGCCGCGTGCGATGGGGCGCCCCCCCGGGCCGTTAGAATGGCGCCCCTCTTTCCGTGCAGGCACCGCCGCCATGACCACCCTGGGAACCCCGCTGTCCGCTTCCGCCACCCGCGTGCTGCTGCTGGGCTCGGGCGAACTGGGCAAGGAAGTGGCGCTCGAGCTGCAGCGCTTCGGCGTGGAGGTGATCGCCGCCGACCGCTATGCCGATGCGCCGGCGATGCAGGTCGCGCACCGCTCGCACGTGCTGGACATGCTCGACGCGATGGCGCTGCGCGAGCTGATCGCGCGCGAGCAGCCGCACCTGATCGTGCCGGAGATCGAGGCGATCCACACCGAGACGCTGGTGGCGCTGGAGCGCGACCACGGCCAGCGGGTGATCCCGACCGCGCGCGCGGCGCGGCTGACCATGGACCGCGAAGGCATCCGCCGCCTGGCCGCCGAGACGCTGGGCCTGCCGACCTCGCCGTACCGCTTCGTCGACACGCCGGAGGAATACCGCGCCGCGATCGCCGCGGTCGGCCTGCCGTGCGTGGTCAAGCCGGTGATGTCGTCCTCGGGCAAGGGCCAGAGCACGCTGCGCAGCGAGGCGGACATCGACGCGGCCTGGGAATACGCGCAGACCGGCGGCCGCGCCGGCGCCGGCCGCTGCATCGTCGAGGGCTTCATCGACTTCGACTACGAGATCACCCTGCTGACCGTGCGCCATGCCGGCGGCACGTCGTTCTGCGACCCGATCGGGCACTGGCAGAAGGACGGCGACTACCGCGAGAGCTGGCAGCCGCAGCCGATGTCGGCGCTGGCGCTGCAGCGCGCGCAGGACATCGCGCGCGCAGTCACCGACGACCTCGGCGGCTGGGGCCTGTTCGGCGTGGAACTGTTCGTCAAGGGCGATGCGGTGTGGTTCAGCGAGGTGTCGCCGCGGCCGCACGACACCGGTCTGGTCACCCTGGTCTCGCAGGAACTGAGCGAGTTCGCGCTGCACGCGCGCGCGATCCTGGGCCTGCCGATCCCGGTCATCCGGCAGAGCGGGCCGTCGGCCTCCTGCGCGCTGCTGGCGCATGGCGAAGGCGTGCCGCTGTTCGGCAACGTCGCCGCCGCGCTGCAGGCCCCGGACACCGCGCTGCGCCTGTTCGGCAAGCCCAGCGTGCACGGCCACCGCCGCGTCGGCGTGACCCTGGCGCGCGGCGCCAGCATCGACGAAGCGCGGCAGACCGCCCGCGACGCCGCCGCCGCGCTGAGCATTGAGCTGAAGGTCTGAGCGCGCAGCCTTTCCGAATCCCCAATCCCCCAATCGCTGCTCTTCACCCCGGTGGCGCGAACCGTGCCGCCGCCAGGCGGATGCTCCACACCAGTTCCACCATCGCCAGGTTGTTGAGCAGCGCCTCGCCGCCGAGGATCAGCCAATAGCCGGCGCCATCCACCCAGAACGGGACGAACGACCAGTCCGGCAGCAGCAGCTGCGGTTCGCTGTAGAACGACACGTAGCCTTGCGCCCCGCTCCAGCCGCGGGCGCTCTGCCGCTGCGCGAAACCGGAGAAATCGGCCGCGGCCACGCTCAGCGTGTCGGCCTCGTCCTGGCGCAGCCCGGACTGGCCCAGGCAGAAGCCGCCGTCGGAGGCGAGCACCGCGCGGCGTTCGGCCGACAGCGGCGCGATCACGTGCTGGGCGAAATCGTCCAGGCGGATCTCCGGGCCGGGCACCGGGCGACGCAGCAACTGGATCCACTGCCGCTCGCGCGCCTCGGCCAGCAGGCGCTGCGCGTCGCCCTCCACGCGCGTGCGCCACTCCGGCAGCGACAAGGCGCCGTGCGCGCTGAGCAGCAGTTGCAACGCGCGCTGCATGCGGTCCGGCGCGGCGCTGGCGAAGCCATGCAGCACGCCATGCGGCGTGGGCATCAGCCAGAGGGGATCTTCGTCGTTCATGGCCGCTGGCCTGCGTTGGAAAGGGGCAGTTCGGCGCCGACGCTGCGGCCGCCGAGCAGATCGCGCTGTTGCAGCCAGCGCGCGGTACGGTCCCAGCGGTCGCCCAGGGCGAGCGCGTGGCGGCGCAGTTCGCGGCTGGCGAGCATGAAGGCGAGCTTGTCCTGGCAACTGATGCAGTAGTCGAGGAACTCGCGCTCGCAGCGCGCCGCGGTCAGCGGCGCGCCGTCGCACAGCGCCTCCACCACCTCGCGCACCATGCGCCGCGAATGGTCGGGGCTGGCCCGGCGCACCCGCGCCGGCACATCGGCGGACGGCCGTGCCAGCACGCTCCAGCGCGTGGCCAGGGCATTGATCGGCAGCAGCGCATGGCCTTGGCTGTGGCGCTGGAAGGCTTCGGCCACGTGCGGGGCCAGATGCGCGGCCGCCATCTGCAGCGCCACCTGGCGCAACGCCGCATCGTGCCGCGGCAGCGCCACGAACAGGTCGGCGAGCACGCCCTGCGCCGGCTCGTTGTCGCGCAACTGCAGCGCCGCATGCAGGCGCGCCAGGTGCGCGGCGGCGTCGCGCGGATCGCGCAGCAGCGCGCGCGCGTGGGTGCGCATCACCAAGCGGGCCGGATCGGGAACAACACGGTTGGCCATGGCGGTGCTCAATCCAGCAGGGTGTCGATCAGGTCGATCATGAATTCCGCGTCCTCCATGCCCATCGCCTCGAAGCCCTGCTCCAGCCCGAGCGCGTCGAGCAGCGTCTGGTCCTCGCGGTGCGCGGCATCGCCCAGCGCCAGCAACTGCGCCTGCAGCGCGGGCAGCTGCGCGGCGACGCGTGGATGCGCCAACAGCACGTGGCCGATGTCGCACAGCGCGCTCTCCACCAGCGGCCGCAGCCGCTCGCGGGTCAGCCGCGACAGGCGGCGGTAGGCGTCGGCCAGGAACAGGCCGGCATCGGCTTCGCCTTCCAGCAGCAGCCGCGCCACCGCGGCGTAGCTGCTGGCCGGCCGCCAGGCGATGCGTTCCGGATCGAGGTCGGCCGGCTCCAGCAGGCGCAGCGCGATCAGGCGCACGTCGTGGTTGTCGGTCAGCGCGATGCGGCAGCCGTAGGCCAGGTCTTCGATGCAGTGCGCCGGCGCGTCCGCGGCGGTGGCGATCACCACTTCGTCGGCGCGGCCACGCGGACGCGCCAGCGGCAGGTAGCCACGCGCGCGGATCAGGTGGCTGGCGTCGAACGGGCTCGCATACACCAGATCGATCTCGCCATGGTCCAGCCATCGTTTCTGCTCGGCGGCGTCGGCCGGCATCAGCAGGTGCAGGCGGACGCCTGCGCGGCGCTGCAGCGCAGTGCTGAGCAGGTACCAGCCGCCGAAGTTCTCCGGCGCGAAGTCCGGCGCGACCAGGAAATCCAGGCTCATGCCGGGCTCTCCGCGCGTTCGTCCTGCAGCCACTGCGCGTACAGCGGTTGCAGCGCCTCGATCCGGCGCCGCGAGGGCTTGCGCCGCACCGAGGTGAAGCCGACCACCTTGCCGTTGCGCACGTTCGGCAGCGCGGTGGCGTAGACCCAGTAGCAGGCGCCGTCGCGGCGCAGGTTCTTGACGTAGCCGTGCCATTTCTCGCCGCCCAGCACCGTGTCCCACAGGTCGGCGAACGCGCGCCTGGGCATGTCCGGATGGCGCAGGATGCAGTGCGGCGCGCCGATCAGCGCCTCTCGCGGCCAGCCGCTGAGTTCGACGAAGGCGTCGTTGGCATGGGTGATGACGCCGTCCAGGTCGGTGCGCGAGACGATCAGGCGCCCGTCGGGGTAGGGCACCTCGCGTTCGCTCCAGTACACCCGGCGGCGGTTGCCGTCGTGGTAGCGCAGCTCGGCGCTGCGGTGCGGTTCGTGCGGCGGATCCATCGGCGGCAGCGGCATGGCGGTGCGCTCCTAGAGGATCTGCTGCAGCGCCTGGGCGGCGCGCTTGATGTCCAGGAACACCAGGCCGAGCTTGGCGCTGGGCTTGGCCAGCACGGTCAGCACCGCCTCGCGCCCGGCCGCGCTCATGATCACGTAGCCGAGGTCGCCCTGGATCAGCACCCGTTCCAGCGGCCCGCGCGCCAGCTCGCGCGCGCTGCGCTCGCCCAGCGCCAGCAGCGCCGCGGACATCGCGCCGACGCGGTCCTCGTCCATGCCCTGCGGCATCGCCGAGGCGATCATCAGGCCATCCAGGGAGATCAGCGCCGAGGCCTCGATGTCGGCGGTGGCGCCGTTGAGTCCCTCCAGCGCCTGTTGCAGCTGTTGCGTTCGCATGCTCGCTATCCGGTGACGCATCCCGACGGGGTGCGGGATGCATTGGATAGCGTTTGCGCGCGCTTGCCCTTGATCTGGATCAAGGCCGGGGCGCTGGATTCGCGCCGGCCCGGGTCAGCTCAGGCGCCGCCTGCCCGCCAGCGGCACGAACCCCCAATCCCGAATCCCGAATCACGGCCCCCCAACATCCACCCACACCAGATGATGGTCGCTGCCGTCGGCGATCGCCGCGGCCGGAGCGCTGGAGGCCGGCCAGAACACGCCGCTGTCCAGGTAGCGGAAACCGACCGACGGCAGCACGTAGTCCAGCCGCATCGCGCCGGCCTTGGGGCCGAAATCGCCGGTGACCTGCGCCGGCGAGCCGCGGCGGGCGATGCCCTGGGCGGCATAGGCGCGCGCGGTTTCCTCGCCGCCGGCGCTGCGCGGGGTCGGGTAGCGCAGCACGCGCGGGTGCTCGATCAGTTCTCGAATGGCGTCGTGGCGGCCGTCGCCGTCGACCGGATCGTTGTTGAGATCGCCGAGGATCACGAAGCGCGCGTCGGCGGCCAGGCCGCCGCAACGGCCGGCGTCGTCGCACAGCCAGGACGCGGTGCCGGTGCCGCCGAGGTACTCGCGCCACAGCCTCAGCTCGTCGTGGTTGCGCGCCGCGTTGCGTTTCTCCGCGCCGTCGAACACCGGCGGGGTGGGGTGCGCGACCAGCGCGTGCACCACGCCCAGCGGCGTGCGCACCGGCACGTCCCAATGCGACTTCGACGACAGCCGCAGCTGCGCCCAGATCGCGTCGCGGTAGAACGCGCGGCCGCTGGCCGGATCGGTCGGCCGCAGCGCGTCGGGCATCGCGCTCCACTTCAGCAGGCGGAAACTGCGCACCGCGTCGGCGTCGATCGGGTATTTGGACAGCAGCAGCATGCCGTACTGGCCGGGATGCAGGCCGTAGCCCCAGGCGTCGTTGCCGCGCGCGCGGCCGGCGCCGCCGACGCTGCCGTCGTTGTCCAGGTCCAGGCCGCTGGGCACGCCGGTGTTCACCGCCGCCAGGTAGCGGTAGGGATAGCGCAGCGCGGCGCCGCCGCCGGGCTGGGCCACTTCCAGGTAGCGCTGCTGGAACAGGTCGGCGGCGCGGTGCGCCTCGTCGTAGTCGAACTCGTTGAGCAGCACCAGGTCCGGGCGCACCTGCTGCAGCACCGCGGCGATCTTGCGCGCGTGCGCGCTGTCGCCCTGCAGTTCGGCGATCAGGCCGCCGTCCTCGTCCGAGTACAGCGAGGTGTTGTAGGTGGCCAGGCGCAGCGTCGCAGTCGCAGTCGCAGGCGCGGCGGGTGCGGCGGTGGTGGCGGTCGGGGTGGGCCCGGTGTGCGCGCAGGCGCCGCACAGCAGGGTCAGGGCAAGCAACAGGGCACGTGGGTTCATGCGCGCAGTTTCGCATGCGGCGCATGTCCGAACGATGGCGTCGCGGCGGCGGGCGGTCGCTTGCCGAGCGGTGCGGGCCAGGGGAGGGCGCGTGCGGGCGCGCCGCCGCGCTCAGTCGCCGAGGCGGCCGGCGTAGTCGTCGAACGCGCGCCAGCTGCGCCCGTCGTAGGCCTGCAGCGGCCGGAAGCGGCGCTTGTAGTCCATCTTCTGGTGGCCGCGGATCCAGTAGCCCAGGTACAGGTGGCTCAGGCCTTCGCGCCTGGCCCATTCGATCTGGTGCAGGATCGCCAGCGTGCCCAGACCGCGCCCGGCGGCGTCGGGATCGTAGAAGGTGTAGACCGCCGACAGCGCCTGTTCGGCGATGTCGGTCACCGCCACGCCGAGCAGCGGGCCGCGCTGCCCGTCCGCGGTCTTCTGGCGCATTTCCAGGAAACGCCCGTGCGACCAGCGGCCGATCAGGAACTGGTCGAACTCGTGCGCGCCGTGTTCGTCCATGCCGCCGCCGGGGTGGCGCATGCGCAGGTAGCGCTGGTACAGGGCCAATTGTTCCTCGCTGCGTTCGGCGGCGACGATGCGCATGTCGATGTCGGCATTGCGCGCCAGGCAGCGGCGCTGGCTGCGGTCGGGCACGAACTCGGCGACCGGGATGCGCACCGCCACGCAGGCGCGGCAGTGGTCGCAATGCGGCCGGTAGACCAGGTCGCCGGAACGCCGGAAGCCCCAGCTCAGCGCCAGCGGATACAGCGCGCCCAGGCGCGGGTCGTGCGGGTCCAGCACCAGGTCGCGCGCCTGCCGTTCGGGCCAGTAGCCGCACGCGTGCTGGCCGGTCTGGAACAGCCGCAGGTCGTCGCTGACGTCGGTATGGATGGCCATGCGAGGAGCATAGCGCTTCGCGATCGCAGCGGCCGCGACTGTCCGCCGCATGAATGCGCCCGGGCGCGGGTCAACCACGCCGGCAGCGGGGCGTTGATTGCAGTGAAGGCGCCGCTGCGCCGGCCCGCGTCGCGGTCCGGGCGTTCTGCGCTGGTGATGCCGGACGCGCCTGTTGAGCCGGCACCGTTCCTTAGCTTTCCCTCAGGGAGTTTTCCATGAATCATCGCAATCCGCTGCTCGCCCTGGCCATGCTCGCCGTGCTGTCCGGCGGCGCCTATGCCGCCAACCCGCCGCCGCCGTCGGGCCCGGCCGCGCCGGCCGATGCCGGCGGCTTCGCCAAGCTCGACAAGAACGGCGACGGCGTCGTCGATCGCAGCGAGGCCGCGGCCAACCCGCGCCTGGCCGAGCACTTCGATGCGCTGGACAAGAACCACGACGGCAAGCTGACCCCCGACGAATTCCCGCGCCACGGCCGCCGTGGCGAGCGCGGCGGGCATGGCGCGCTGCTGGCCAAGCTGGACACCAACAAGGACGGCCGCATCAGCCGCGAAGAAGCCAAGGCCGATCCGAAGTTCGCCGAGCGCTTCGACAAGATGGACGCGAACAAGGACGGCTTCGTCGACCGCGCCGATTTCGAGCTGCGCGCCAAGCAGCATCGCGACGAATGGTTCGCCAAGGCCGACACCAACAAGGACGGCATGCTCAGCCGCGCCGAGTTCGATGCCGCGCAGTCCATGCGGATGCACAAGCCGGACCGGATGCCTGGCCACAAGCCGGGCGCGAAGCCGGCGCCGGGCGCACCCGACGCGAACTGACCGCTCCACCCGCAACAAGGCGCCGATCGACACCGCCCCTGCGCCGCAATGCGCAGGGGCGTTTTTATTGCCGGGTACCGGAACGCATCCGGAGTCGCTTGCGCGCGCCAGCCACAACCAACGCTGGCGAACACATCCCGCGGCTGCGGGATAGCGGCTTCGGCGGCTGTCGGAGGTGAAGCCGCTCCAGCAGTGCACCAGCCAGTTCAGCGCGCGTTTGTAGGAGCGGTTTCAACCGCGACAGGAACCGGCCCTGGGGAACGGACTTGCACAGCCCCGCCGAGGCTGACGACCGAGCGCCCGAGACCATCCGAAGCCTTCCGCAAGAACAGGAAGGTTTTTCTGCCAGGCGGCTCGGTTGCCGCGTTTCAGTTGCCGCGCTGCGCCGGCTGCACCCGTACCCGCACTTCGTCGTCGTCGGTGGCCGGCGCGGGCTGCGCCGCCGGTGCGTTGGCCGGCGCCGCGACCGGCGCCGCGACCGGCGCCGGCGCCTGGTTGCCGCGATGGCGCAGCACCGTCACCAGCGCCACCGCGCCGATCGCCAGCAGCAGCGCGACGCGGATGCGCCACGCCCAGCGCTTGCCGCTGTCAGGCACCGCCTGCGAACGGAATTCGCTCAGGTACGGCAGGGTCTGCGCCGGGTCCTGGCGGGTGCTGTCGATCAGGCCGGATTCGCGCAGCAGCGCACGCGCGCGCGGCTGGTCGTCGGCATGCACCACCCACACCGTCGGCTGCGCCTGCGTCGCCATCGGCTCGAGGTAGCTGAACTGGCCGCTACGCCGGCTGCGGTAGGAGCGGCCGTTGCTCAGCCGCACCTCGATGCCTTGCTCGCGCAGCAGCTTGGCCACGCCTTCGGCGGTTTCCACGCGCTGGCTGCTGAAGATCTGCCGCATCGTCGTCGCCTCAGTGTTTGGCCGGGACCTGCGCCGCGGCGCCGGCATCGGGCACCACGCGGATCAGGCCTTCCTGCGCGGTGCTGGCCACCAGCACGCCGTCGCGGGTGAAGAACTGGCCGCGCGCCAGGCCGCGCGAGCCCTGCGCGCTGGGGCTGTCCAGCGAATACAGCAGCCAGTCGTCGGCGCGGAACGGGCGGTGGAACCACAGCGCGTGGTCGAGCGAGGCCATCTGCACGTTCGGCGTGTAGTAGCTGATGCCGTGCGGGAAGGTCGCGGTGCCGAGCAGGTGGAAATCCGAGGCGTAGGCGAGCAGCGCCTGGTGCAGTTCCGGCGCGTCGCCGACCGGTTCGCTCAGGCGCATCCACATGTGCTGGAACGGCGGGCGCTTGGGCGGGTTCAGTTCGTCGCGCGGGTACACGTGGCGGAACTCGAACGGGCCGCCGCGCGAGAGCCAGCGCTGCACCTTGGTCGGCAGCGTCGCCAGCACCTCCGGGCGCGCGGCCTGGGTCGGTTCGATGTCCTCCGGCTGCGGCACTTCCGGCATCTTCAGCTGGTGGGTGGCGCCGTCTTCCTGCTCCTGGAACGAGGCGGCGCAGAAGAAGATCACCTTGCCGTGCTGGACCGCGGTGACCCGGCGCACCGAGAAGCTGCCGCCGTCGCGGGTGCGGTCCACGTCGTAGACGATGGGGTGGTCGATGTCGCCGGCGCGCAGGAAATAGGCGTGCAGCGAATGCGCGCGGCGCCCGTTGTCCACCGTCGCCTGCGCCGCCGACAGCGCCTGGCCCAGCACCTGCCCGCCGAACACGTACTTGGTGCCGATGTCGCGGCTCTGGCCGCGGAACAGGTTGTCCTCCAGCCGTTCCAGCGACAGCAGTTCGATCAGTTCGGACACGACGGGGGCGGGCGGCTTGGCGGACAAGAGGCGGGGCCTGGGCGAGGATTGGCCGCGATTATAGCGGGCCGCCTGCGCCGGCCCGCGCGCGCTGCGGCGCTCAGCCCTTGCCCAGGCGCGCGACCAGCGCGTGCAGCGCGGCCTGGGTGTCCGGTGCCTGCCAGTCGTCGACGAAGCGCTCCAGCTGGATGTGTTCGTCGGCCAGCGCCGCGCGCAGGTCGGCGCGGGCGATCGCGCGGGTCTGCAGCATCGGCTGCCGCGGGCGCTTCAGCAGCTCCTGCAGCCAGGCCACCGCGCGCGCGACCACCAGTTCCGCATCGGCCAGCTCGTCGACCAGGCCGATCTCCAGCGCGCGCTCGGCACTGACCAGCTCGCCGGCGACCAGCAGCCGCTCGGCGCGGTGCGCGCCGACCACGCGCCGCAGCAGGCGCTGGATGCCTTCCGGCGCGACCAGCCCGACCTGGGTCTCGTTGAGGCCGATGGTGACCGGGTGCGCCGGCTCCGGGCTGCGCGCCATCACCCGGTAGTCGCAGCACAGCGCCAGCACGCAGCCGCCGGCCGGCGCGTGGCCGGTCAACGCCGCCACCACCGGGATGGCGCTGTCGGCCAGCGCGCGCGCCGCGCCGAAGAACTGCCGCCAGCTGTCGAGCAGCCGGGCGCGGTCGCTGCCGTGGCCGAGCAGGTGCGGCACGTCCATGCCGGCGGAAAAGATGCGCTCGCTGCCGGACAGTACCAGCGCATGCACCGCGTCGGCCTGCGCCTGCGCGATCGCCGCGGCCAGTTCGGCGCACAGGGCGGTGTCGAGCGCGTTGACCGGCGCGCGCGCCAGGCGCAGCTGGCGGATGGGGCCGTGGTCGAGAACCTGGATCAGCGAGGTCATGGGGGAGGGTCCGAAGGCGGCCAGGGGCGGGGACGGCTATCATAGAGCCATGAAGCTCAAACCATCCGCATGCGTACGGGGGCTGGCCATCGCGCTGGCGTGTCTGGTGCTGTCGGCGCCGGGGGCCGCGTTTGCGGCGCCGGCGGCGGCCAGGAAGGACGGCTGCGTGCCGCAATGGCGCGAGGGCTGGGTGCGGCTGCCGCCGAACGGGGCGATGATGCCGATGGCCGCCGGCTTCGGCCGCCTGCACAACCCCTGCGCGCAGGCGCTGGCGGTGGTGTCGGCGCGCAGCCCGGCGTTCGGCGAGGTGAGCGTGCACCAGAGCACGCAGGTGGACGGGGTCAGCAAGATGCGCGAACTGGAGCGCCTGCCGCTGGCCGCCGGCGCCGACGCGGTGCTGCAGCCCGGTGGCCTGCACCTGATGCTGATGCAGCCGGCGCAGCCGCTGCGCGAGGGCGCCAGCGTGCCGATCACCTTCGTGCTGGAGGATGGGCGCGAGGTGCGGGGCGAGATGAAGGTGGGAGCGGCCAAGCCGTAGCGCCTTGGCTGCGGCGTGTCGGTGTGATTGCCGATGCCGCGGCAGCCGTTGGGTTCGGCGCGTCGCGACTGAAGTCGCTCCCACAAGAGCTTGCGGCCGGCAACCCGGCGCACCGTAGGGAGCTTTAGTCCGGCCGATCCCGAAGCCCGTTGCGTTCAAGGCGCCGTTCGTCGCGGCTGAAGCCGCTCCTACAGGGGGGTGCGGCCAGCCCGCTGGGCGCACTGTGGGAGGGCTTCAGCCCCGACAGCCGTCGGCGCCCGTTTACTTCGCGTTGCCCATGTCGCGGATGCAGCGCTCCTGCGGCATGCGGGACTCGCCGCTTTTACGAATCCCCAATCCCCCAATCCCGAACCCCGGCCTCACCCGCAGGCCGCGCGGATCTCCTCCGGCAGCGGCGCGCTCTTGCCGGTCTGGGTGTCGATCCACACCACCACCACGTTGCCGTCCGAGTGCAGCACGCTGTCGTCGTTCTGGTCGACGATGCGGTGGCCGACGGTGATGCTGCTGCTGCCCATGCGCTCGACGAACAGTTCCACCACGATGTCGTTCGGCCACACGATCGGGCGCCGGTAGTTGACGTTGGTCGCCGCCACCACCGGGGCGATGCGGTTGCGCATCGAGAAGCCCTCCACGTGCAGCAGCCAGCGCACGCGCGCTTCCTCCAGGTAGGAAATGTACTTGGCGTTGTTGACGTGGCCCATGCTGTCCATGTCGCGCCAGCGCACGCTGATCGGCACGCGCGCCAGCGGCTTGTGCGACGTGGAGGAGGAATCGGCGGGGGATGCGCTCATCGTGCGGCCTTCTTGGTCGTGGTCTTCTTGGCCGCCTTCTTGGCGGCGGCCTTCTCTGCTTTGCTCTTGCGCGGCGGCAGCGCGTCGGGCTTGTTGGCCATCGCCGCCGGCTTGGTCGGCTTGGCCACGGTGCCGGCGGGCAGCAGCTTGGCCAGGAACTGGCCGGTGTAGGAATCCGGATGCGCGGCGATCTCCTCCGGGGTGCCGGTGGCCAGGATGGTGCCGCCGCGGTGGCCGCCTTCCGGACCCAGGTCCACCACCCAGTCCGCGGTCTTGATCACGTCCAGGTTGTGCTCGATCACGACCACGGTGTTGCCTTCGTCGCGCAGCTTGTGCAGCACGCCGAGCAGCGCCTCGATGTCGTGGAAGTGCAGGCCGGTGGTCGGTTCGTCGAGGATGTACAGGGTGCGGCCGGTGTCGCGTCGCGACAGTTCCTTGGACAGCTTCACTCGCTGCGCCTCGCCGCCGGACAGCGTGGTCGCGCTCTGTCCCAGCTTGATGTAGCTCAGGCCCACGTCGACCAGCGTCTCCAGCTTGCGCGCGATGCTCGGCACCGGCTCGAACAGGCGCAGCGCGTCCTCCACGGTCATCTGCAGCACGTCGTTGATGTTGAAGCCCTTGTACAGGATCTCCAGCGTCTCGCGGTTGTAGCGCTTGCCGTGGCACACGTCGCAGGGCACGTACACGTCGGGCAGGAAGTGCATCTCCACCTTGATCAGGCCGTCGCCCTGGCACGCCTCGCAGCGGCCGCCGCGCACGTTGAAGCTGAAGCGGCCCGGCGAATAGCCGCGCGCGCGCGACTCGGGCACCTGCGCGAACAGCTCGCGTAGCGGGGTGAACAGGCCGGTGTAGGTGGCCGGGTTGGAGCGCGGGGTGCGGCCGATCGGCGACTGGTCGATGTCCACGACCTTGTCGAACAGGTCCAGATGCTCGATCTCGCGGAACGGCGCCACCGCATGCGAGGCGCCGTTGATCTCATTGGCGGCCAGGGTGAACAGGGTGTCGTTGATCAGCGTCGACTTGCCCGAGCCGGACACGCCGGTGACGCAGGTCAGCAGCCCGGCCGGGATGTCCAGGTCCACGTTCTTGAGGTTGTTGCCGGTGGCCCCGCGCAGGTGCAGGGTCATCTTCGGGTTGGGCTTGTGGCGCTTGGCCGGGATCTCGATGCGGCGCTTGCCCGACAGGTACTGGCCGGTCAGCGAACGCGGCGCCTTCAGCAGGTCCTGCACGGTGCCCTGGCCGACGATCTCGCCGCCGTGCACGCCGGCGCCGGGGCCGATGTCCAGCACGTAGTCGGCCAGGCGGATCGCGTCCTCGTCGTGCTCGACCACGATCACCGTGTTGCCCAGGTCGCGCAACCGGGTGAGCGTGCCGAGCAGGCGTTCGTTGTCGCGTTGGTGCAGGCCGATCGACGGCTCGTCGAGCACGTACATCACCCCAACCAGGCCGGCGCCGATCTGGCTGGCCAGGCGGATGCGCTGCGCCTCGCCGCCGGAGAGGGTGTCGGCCTTGCGTTCCAGGGTCAGGTAGTCCAGGCCGACGTCGACCAGGAAGCCGAGCCGCTCGGCGATTTCCTTGACGATCTTGGTGGCGATCTCGCCGCGCCAGCCGGGCAGGTCGAGCTGGCGGAAGAAGCGCAGCGCATCGTCGATCGGCAGCACCACCAGGTCCGGCAGCGGACGGTCGGCGACGAACACGTTGCGCGCGGCCTTGTTCAGGCGCGCGCCCTTGCAGTCCGGGCACGGCCGCTCGCTGATGTACTTGGCCAGTTCCTCGCGCACCGCCGGCGATTCGGTCTCGCGGTAGCGGCGCTCCAGGTTGGGGATGATGCCCTCGAAGCGGTGCTTGCGCTGGGTGCGGCCGCCGGCGTCGGTGAAGTAGGTGAAGGTGATGGTCTCATCGCCGCTGCCGTACAGCACCGCCTGGCGCACGCTCGCCGGCAGCGACTGCCACGGCGCGTCCACGTCGAACTTGTAGTGCTTGGCCAGCGAGGCGATCAGCTGGAAGTAGTAGGCGTTGCGGCGGTCCCAGCCGCGCACCGCGCCGGCCGACAGCGACAGCTCCGGATGCACCACCACCCGCTCGGGATCGAAGAACTCGGCCACGCCCAGGCCGTCGCAGCTCGGGCAGGCGCCCATCGGCGCGTTGAACGAGAACAGCCGCGGCTCCAGCTCCGGCAGCGAGTAGTCGCACACCGGGCAGCTGTACTTGGAGGAGAACAGGTGCGGCGCGGCGGCGGTGTCGTCCAGCGACTGCACCGAGACCATGCCGTCGGCCAGCTTCAGCGCCGTCTCGAAGCTCTCGGCCAGGCGCTGCTTGATGTCCTCGCGCGGGCGGAAGCGGTCGATCACCGCCTCGATGGTGTGCTTCTGGCGCAGCGCCAGCGCCGGCACCGAGTCGATCTCGTACAGCTCGCCGTCCACGCGCACGCGCACGAATCCCTGCGCGCGCAGCTGCTCGAACACCTGCGCATGCTCGCCCTTGCGCTCGCGGATCACCGGCGCCAGCAGCATGTAGCGCTGCTCCGGGTCCAGGGTCAGCACATGGTCGACCATCTGGCTGATGGTCTGCGCCTCCAGCGGGTAGCCGTGTTCCGGGCAGCGCGGCTGGCCCACGCGCGCGTACAGCAGGCGCAGGTAGTCGTAGATCTCGGTGATGGTGCCGACCGTGGAGCGCGGGTTGTGCGAGGTCGACTTCTGCTCGATCGCGATCGCCGGCGACAGGCCTTCGATGTGGTCGATGTCGGGCTTTTCCATCACGCTGAGGAACTGCCGCGCGTACGCCGACAGCGACTCCACGTAGCGGCGCTGGCCTTCGGCGTAGATGGTGTCGAACGCCAGCGACGACTTGCCCGAGCCGGACAGGCCGGTGATCACGATCAGCTTGTCGCGCGGCAGGTCGAGGTCGAGGTTCTTGAGGTTGTGCGTCCGCGCGCCGCGGATGCGGATGAAATCCATCGCCATGAGGAATCCGTGTTGTGCCGGCGGGCGTCGGCCCGGGCCAGCGTGGGGGCGGAGAGGGGACGGCAATCGATCAGCGTACCCAGCTTGTCAGGTGGGGGCAATTGCCGGATTTGCCAGGCGCCGGGCGGGCGCGCGGCTGGCCGGTTCAGCCAATCGCGGCGCGATGCCGGGGCCGGATCGGCGGCGGGGCGGGGGCTTGACCCTAACCCGCTGAAGCCATTACAATTCCGCTCCTGTCTGCCCGAAGAGGCACGGCAGGGGCGACCACAATAACTACAGAGGAAGTCTGGTCATGTACGCAGTACTGGTAACCGGCGGTAAGCAATACCGCGTCGCGCAGGGCGAAACGCTCCGCGTGGAAAAGCTCGAAGTCGAAGCCGGCAACGAGATCAAGTTCGACAACATCCTGATGCTGGGCGACAGCGACGGCATCAAGTTCGGTGACGCGCTGAAGGGCGCCACCGTCACCGCGAAGGTCGTGGCCCATGGCCGCGCCGACAAGGTGCGCATCATCAAGTTCCGCCGCCGCAAGCACCACATGAAGCGTCAGGGACACCGTCAGCACTACACCGAAATCGAGATCACCGGCATTGCCGGTGGCGACAAGAAGTAAGGAGCAGCAGTCATGGCACACAAAAAAGGCGTAGGTTCCTCGCGCAACGGCCGCGACTCCAACCCGAAATACCTGGGCGTGAAGATGTTCGGCGGCCAGGCGATCGAGGCCGGCAACATCATCGTGCGTCAGCGCGGCACCCAGTTCCACCCGGGTACCGGCGTCGGCCTGGGCCGCGACCACACCCTGTTCGCGCTGGTCGACGGCAAGGTCGAGTTCTCGGTGAAGGGCGCCAAGAAGCGTCGCACCGTGAGCGTGGTGGCCGAAGCGACCGCCGAGGCGTAAGCGTTTCGCCTCCAGGGCCTGCGCCCGCGCAGGCTTGCTGACGAAAGCCCCGCTTCGGCGGGGTTTTTGTTTTGGCGGCCGGGAACCGGGAATGGGGAATCGGGAATGGCAAAAGCGCCTCCCGTCGGCTCGCTCCCTTGCCTGGTCATGCAGCTGATCGGATTTTGCCGATCGGGTGCTGCCACTTAGAATCGACGCCACGGCCCGGTTCGCTTTTCCGATTCTCGATTCACCATTCCCCATTCCCGGTTGTTAATCCATGAAGTTGGTAGACGAAGCAGAAATCCAGGTCAGTGCCGGCAATGGCGGCAATGGCTGCATCGGCTTCCGCCGCGAGAAGTTCATCCCGCTCGGTGGGCCGGACGGCGGCGACGGCGGCAACGGCGGCAGCGTGTGGCTGGTCGCCGACGAGAACCTCAATACCCTGGTCGATTTCCGCCACCAGCGCGCGTTCCGCGCGCAGCGCGGCGAGAACGGCATGGGCCGGCAGATGTACGGCAAGGCCGGCGAAGACCTGGTCATCACCGTGCCGGTCGGCACCGTGGTCATCAACGTCGATACCGACGAGACCATCGGCGACCTGGTCGCGCATGGCGACAGGCTGCTGGTCGCGCAGGGCGGCAAGGGCGGCCTGGGCAACATGCATTTCAAGAGCTCGGTGACGCGCGCGCCGCGCAAGGCGACGCCGGGCGAGGAGGGCGAGGAGCGCACGCTGAAGCTGGAGCTGAAGCTGCTGGCCGACGTCGGCCTGCTCGGCTTCCCCAACGCCGGCAAGAGCACCTTCATCCGCGCGGTGTCCGCGGCCACGCCGAAGGTCGCCGACTATCCGTTCACCACGCTGTATCCGAACCTGGGCGTGGTCAGCGTCGAGGCCTACCGCAGCTTCGTGATCGCCGACATCCCGGGCCTGATCGAAGGCGCGGCCGACGGCGCCGGGCTGGGCGCGCAGTTCCTGCGCCACCTGCAGCGCACCCGCCTGCTGCTGCACCTGGTGGACCTGGCGCCGATGGAAGGCGGCGTGGACGGGGTGGCGCCGATCGAGCAGGTGCGCGCGATCGAGCGCGAGCTGGAGAAGCACGACGCCGAGCTGCTGGCCAAGCCGCGCTGGCTGGTGCTGAACAAGGCCGACCTGATGTTCGAGGACGAGGCGCGCGCGCTGGCCGAACAGGTCGTCGCCGAGCTGGGCTGGACCCAGCCGTGGTACCTGGTCTCGGCGCTGGGCCGCGACGGCACCTGGCCGATCATGAAGGACGTGATGGCGTTCTTCGACCGCCAGCGCGAGGATGCGCTGGACGCGGCCGCCAATGCGCCCTGAGCGCGGCGGCCGGTCCGCCGCGGCACTGCCCGGAGCGGATCACGCGCACACGAAAAACCCGGCCAAGGCCGGGCTTTTTCGTAGTGCCGGAAGCGCTGGCGCCCCCGGCAACAACCGCAGCCGATCAGGCGGCGGTCTTGATCGCCTTGATGCGGGCGGTCAGGCGGCTCTTGTGACGGGCAGCCTTGTTCTTGTGGATCAGGCCGCGCGAGCTGAAACGGTCGAGGATCGGCTGGGCGACGGCGAAAGCGGCTTCGGCGCCGGCGGCGTCGTTGGCGTCCAGGGCCTTGATGACCTTCTTGACGGCGGTGCGCAGCATCGAACGCTGAGCCGTGTTGCGCGCGTTGCGCACGACGGTCTGCTTGGCGCGCTTCTTGGCGGACTTGATATTGGCCACGGTGGTGGTTTCCTGGAAAGCTGTGTGGTGGATAAAAACAAGCGGGAGAGTATGAAGCGTCCAAACAACTGCGTCAAGCCAATTGTCAAGAGGGTCGCTGCATGAGCGCGCCGCGCATGCTCCGCGGGCTGCTCTCGTTCAGCAGCATGACCATGGTCTCGCGCGTGCTGGGGCTGGTACGCGATCAGGCTATCACCATTTCGTTCGGCGCCAACGCCACCACCGACGCATTCTGGGTCGCGTTCCGCATTCCCAATTTCCTGCGCCGGCTGTTCGCCGAAGGGTCGTTCGCCACCGCCTTCGTGCCGGTGTTCACCGAGGTGAAGGAAACCCGGCCGCACGCCGACCTGCGCGCGCTGATGTCGCGGGTGTCCGGCACGCTGGGCGGGATCCTGCTGCTGGTCACCGCGCTGGGGCTGATCTTCACCCCGCAGGTGGCGCTGCTGTTCAATCCGGGCTCCAGCGACGATCCGGCCAAGTTCGGCCTGATCGTGGACCTGCTGCGGCTGACCTTCCCGTTCCTGCTGTTCGTGTCGCTCACGGCGCTGGCCGGCGGCGCCCTGAACAGCTTCCACCGCTTCGGCCTGCCGGCGCTGACCCCGGTGATCCTCAACCTGTGCATGATCGCCGGCGCGCTGTGGCTGGCGCCGAAGCTGGAGGTACCGATCCTGGCGATGGGCTGGGCGGTGCTGGTGGCCGGCGCGTTGCAGCTGCTGTTCCAGCTGCCGGCGCTGCGCGGCATCGACCTGCTGACCCTGCCGCGCTGGGGCTGGCGCCACCCGGACGTGCGCCGGGTGCTGACGCTGATGGTGCCGACCCTGTTCGGCTCCTCGATCGCGCAGATCAACCTGCTGCTGGACACGGTGATCGCCTCGTTCCTGTTCGCCGGCTCGCAGAGTTGGCTGTCGCAGGCCGACCGTTTCCTGGAGCTGCCGCTGGGCGTGTTCGGCGTGGCGCTGGGCACGGTGATCCTGCCGGCGCTGTCGCGCCACCACGTCAAGACCGACCACGCCGGGTTCTCCAACGCGCTGGACTGGGGCCTGCGCACCACGCTGCTGATCGCGGTGCCGGCGATGCTGGGGCTGATGCTGCTGAGCCAGCCGCTGGTGGCCACGCTGTTCCAGTACGGCAAGTTCACCGCGTTCGACACGCGCATGGCGGCGATGTCGGTGTTCGGGCTGAGCTTCGGCCTGCCCGCGTTCGCGCTGCTGAAGGTGCTGCTGCCGGCGTTCTACTCGCGCCAGGACACGCGCACGCCGGTGCGCGCCGGCGTGGTCGCGCTGGTCGCCAACATGGTGCTGAACCTGCTGTTCCTGGCGATCCTGTACCAGCTGTGGGTGCCGGCCGAACTGCGTGCGCAGGGCGTGCGTGCGGCGCTGGCGGCGGTGCCGGGCCTGCACCTGGCGCTGGGTCTGGCCAGCGCGGTGGCCAGCTACATCAACCTGTCGCTGTTGTGGCGCTGGCTGCGCCGCGCCGAGGTGTACCGGCCGCGGCCGGGCTGGGCCGGCTACCTGCTGCGGCTGGGCCTGGCCTGCGCGGCGATGGCCGCGGTGCTGGGGCTGGGCCTGCACTGGCTGCCGGACTTCAGCACGATGGACAAGTGGCACCGCATCGGCAGCCTGCTGGCGCTGGTCGGCGGCGGCGGGGCGGTGTACCTGCTGGCGCTGCTGGCGCTGGGGTTCCGGCCGCGGGATTTGAGGGAACACTGAGGGCTGGGATTGGGGATTGGGGATTGGGGATGGTCCGCCGTTTGGTTGCGGAGGGCCGGGATTCGGGATCCGCGGCGCTGGCGCAGCTGGGCTTTTCTGTAGGAGGGGCTTCAGCCCCGACGCTTTGCCGGTAAGGCGTCGGGGCTGAAGCCCCCCTACAGAAAAGCGGCGGCTGGGTAACCGGGCTGCCGCCTCGTTCAGGCAGGTATGGCGCTTTCTTGTCAAATCGCTTGACGACAGGTTCCACCCAGGCAGCGTGCCGCCAGTCCCGCCAGTCCCGCCAGTCCCGCCAGTCCCGCCAGTCCCCGAATCCCGAATCCCGGCCCCCACGCCACCCCGCTATACTCGACGGTTACGCATCATCGGCCGGCGCACGCGCGCCGGCGCTTCGGACCGAGGAATGAGCAGGCTGTTTAGAGACGTCGAGGGCGGGACTTTGTTCCCGCAGGGAAGCGTGGTCTGCATCGGCGCCTTCGATGGCCTGCATCTGGGCCACCGTGCGCTGGTGCGCCATGCGCTGGCGCGTGCCCGCGCGTTGGGCGTGCCGGCGGTGGCGTTGAGCTTCGAGCCGCTGCCGCGCGAGTTCTTCGCCCCGTCCGCGCCGCCGCCGCGGCTGACCCTGGCGCGGGCCAAGGTCGAAGGCCTGCATGCGCTCGGCGTGGACAGCGTCGGCCTGCTGCGCTTCGACCTGCGCCTGTCGTCGATGAGCGCGCAGGACTTCGTGCGGCGCACCTTGGTCGAGCGGCTGCAGGCGCGCGAGGTGTGGATCGGCCCGGCGTTCCGCTTCGGCCACAAGCGCGGCGGCGACATCGCGCTGCTGCGCGAGATGGGCGCGCAGCTGGGCTTTTCCGCCGGCGAGATCGAGCCGGTGCACCTGCGCGAGGAACGCATCTCCAGCACCCGCATCCGCGAGCTGCTGGTGGCCGGCGAGTTCGCGCATGCCGCCGAACTGCTCGGCCGCCCGTACGCGATCGACGGCCGCGTGGTGCGCGGCAAGCAGCTCGGGCGCACGCTCGGCTATCCCACCGCGAACCTGCGCTTCAACCGCACCCCGGCGCTGTCGGGCATCTACGCGACCTGGGTGCACGGGGTGGGTGAGCGGCCGTGGCCGTCGGTGTCCAGCTTCGGCACGCGGCCGACCGTGCAGGGCGTCGAGCCGTTGCTGGAAGCGCATCTGTTCGATTTCCAGGGCGACCTGTACGGGCGCCACATCGACGTGGAATTCGTCGCCAAGCTGCGCGACGAAGAGAAATTCTCCGACCTGGCGGCGCTGACCGAACAGATGCATCGCGACGCCGCGCTGGCCCGGCGCCTGCTCGCGGCCGCGCCGGAAGCCGCGCCGCCGCGCGCGAACGCCGATGGCGCCAGCCGCACGCACCAGCCCGCGCGCCCGCGCGGACTCTCCACTGAAGACAACCGGTAAATCCCCGTGACCCAGGACTACAAAGCCACCCTCCACCTGCCGGCGACGGACTTCCCGATGCGCGGCGACCTGCCCAAGCGCGAGCCGGACACGCTGGCGCGCTGGGAGAGCGAGGGCCTGTACGCGCAGCTGCGCGACAACGCCCAGGGCCGGCCGCTGTTCGTGCTGCACGACGGCCCGCCGTACGCCAACGGCGCGATCCACCTCGGCCACGCGGTCAACAAGATCCTCAAGGACATCATCGTCAAGTCCAAGTACCTGGCCGGCTTCGATGCGCCGTACATCCCGGGCTGGGACTGCCATGGCCTGCCGATCGAGATCGCGATCGAGAAGAAGTTCGGCAAGGTCGGGGTCAAGCTGGACGCGGCGCAGTTCCGGCAGAAGTGCCGCGAATACGCCAACGAGCAGATCGACATCCAGCGCCGCGACTTCAAGCGCCTGGGCGTGATCGGCGACTGGGACAACCCGTACCGCACGCTGGACTTCCATTTCGAGGCCAACGAGATCCGCGCGCTGGCGCGCATCGTCGACAACGGCCACCTGACCCGCGGGGTGAAGCCGGTGCACTGGTGCTTCGACTGCGGCTCGGCGCTGGCCGAGGCGGAGATCGAGTACGCCGACAAGCAGTCGCCGACCGTGGACGTGGCCTACACCGCGCGCGACGGCGCGGCGCTGGCCGCCGCGTTCGGCGCCGCGCTGCCGGACGGTGTGGAGGTCGCGGTGCCGATCTGGACCACCACGCCCTGGACGCTGCCGGCCTCGCTGGCGGTGTCGCTGGGGCCGGACCTGGTCTACGCGCTGGTCGAAGGCCCGGCGCATGCCGGCCGCCGCCGCTGGCTGGTGCTGGCCGATGCGCTGGCCGAGCGCGCGCTGCAGCGCTATGGCGTGGCCGAGGTGGTGGTGCACGGCCGCGTCGCCGGCGCGGCGCTGGAAAATCAAGTGCTCGCGCATCCGTTCTACGACGAGCGCGACATCCCGCTGATCCTGGGCAGCCACGTCTCCGACGAGGACGGCACCGGCGCGGTGCACACCGCGCCCGGGCACGGCCAGGAAGACTACGTGGCGGCCAGGCAGTACGGCCTGATCGAGCGCTACACCGCCGCGCAGATCAACCCGATTGACGGCCGCGGCGTGTACCTGCCGTCGACCCCGCCGGCCGATGGCGTGGCGCTGGCCGGGCTGCACATCTGGAAGGCCAACGACGTCATCGCCGAGGTGCTGGCCGCGCGCGGCGCGCTGCTGGCGCACGCGACGATGACCCACAGCTACCCGCACTGCTGGCGGCACAAGACCCCGATCGCGTTCCGCGCCACCCCGCAGTGGTTCATCTCGATGGAGCAGGCCAACCTGCGCGCCGACGCGCTGAAGGCGATCGAGGGCGTGCACTGGTATCCGTCCTGGG
This sequence comes from Xanthomonas sp. AM6, assembly GCF_025665335.1. Taxonomy (NCBI): domain Bacteria; kingdom Pseudomonadati; phylum Pseudomonadota; class Gammaproteobacteria; order Lysobacterales; family Lysobacteraceae; genus Xanthomonas; species Xanthomonas sp. AM6. Next base: position 3,439,195 of record NZ_CP106869.1, on the reverse strand, counting down.
GCCAGGCGCGCATCGCCGGCATGGTCGCCGGGCGCCCGGACTGGACCATCTCCCGGCAGCGCACCTGGGGCGTGCCGATCGCGCTGTTCGTGCATCGCGAGACCGGCGAGCCGCATCCGCGCAGCACCGAGCTGATGCGCCAGGTCGCCGACCGCGTCGAGGAGAGCGGGGTGGACGTGTGGTACACGCTCGACGCCGCCGAACTGCTGGGCGAGGAGGCCGCCGACTACGACAAGATCACCGACATCCTCGACGTGTGGTTCGACTCGGGCGTCACCCACGAGGCGGTGCTGGCCGAGCGCGGCATCCCCAAGCCGGCCGACCTGTACCTGGAAGGCTCGGACCAGCACCGCGGCTGGTTCCAGTCCTCGCTGCTGACCGGCGTGGCGCTGGACCACGCGGCGCCGTACCGGCAGTGCCTGACCCACGGCTTCACCGTGGACGAGCACGGCCGCAAGATGTCCAAGTCGCTGGGCAACGGCATCGAGCCGCAGGACATCATGAAGACGCTGGGCGCGGACATCCTGCGCCTGTGGATCGCCTCGGCCGACTACAGCAACGAGATGTCGCTGTCGCAGGAGATCCTCAAGCGCAACGCCGACGCCTACCGGCGCCTGCGCAACACCGCGCGCTTCCTGCTCGGCAACCTGCACGGCTTCGCGCCGGCCACGCACCTGCTGCCGTTGGCGGAGATGGTGGCGCTGGACCGCTGGATCGTGCATCGCGCCTACGAGCTGCAGGAGCAGATCAAGGCCGCCTACGAGCGCTACGACTTCGCCGCGATCGTGCAGGCGCTGCTGAACTTCTGCAGCGTGGACCTGGGCTCGCTGTACCTGGACGTGACCAAGGACCGGCTGTACACGATGGCCGAGGACTCGCGCGGCCGGCGTTCGGCGCAGAGCGCGATGTTCCATGTCGCCGAGGCGTTCGTGCGCTGGATCGCGCCGATCCTGAGCTTCACTGCCGACGAACTGTGGGGCTACCTGCCCGGCGCGCACGTCGGCAACGTGCTGTTCGCCACCTGGTACGAAGGCCTGGCGCCGCTGCCGGAAGACGCGGCGCTGAGCGCGGCCGACTTCGAGCAGCTGCTGGCGCTGCGCGAGCAGGTGTCCAAGGTGCTGGAGCCGATGCGCGGCAACGGCGTGATCGGCGCGGCGCTGGAGGCGGAGATCACCGTCGCCGCCGACGCGGCCACGGCAGCCAAGCTGCAGCCGCTGCAGGAGGAACTGCGCTTCCTGTTCATCAGCGGCGACGTGGTGGTGCGCGAGGCCAGCACCGACGAGATCTTCGTCAGCGCCCAGGCCACTTCCAAGCAGAAGTGCGTGCGCTGCTGGCACCACCGCGCCGACGTCGGCGTGGACCCGGCGCATCCGGAACTGTGCGGCCGCTGCGTCAGCAACATCGCCGGGCCGGGCGAGGAGCGCCGCTGGTTCTGATCCGCCCTGGCGCGGCGGCGGCGCGTCCCGTGCCGTTGCCGCGTCGCACCTAGCCGTCCCTCCACCTGATCCTTCGCCCAAGGCGGACCTCGCGCATGACCGTACGACCCAACCCCTCCGCCCTGATCTGGCTGCTGCTGTCCGCGCTGGTGATCGGCCTGGACCAGTGGAGCAAGGCCTGGGTGCTGTCCAGCCTGCCCGAGTTCACCGCGGTGCCGGTGATCCCCGGCTTCTGGAACTGGTACCGCACCTACAATACCGGCGCTGCGTTCAGCTTCCTGAGCCAGGCTGGCGGCTGGCAGCTGTGGTTCTTCACCGCGCTGGCGGTGGGCATCAGCGGCCTGCTGGCCTGGTGGCTGGCGCGCACCCCGCGCGGCGACTGGCGCAGCGCGATGCCTTACGCCCTGGTCATCGGCGGCGCGATCGGCAACGTGATCGACCGGCTGATGCACGGCCACGTGGTCGATTTCATCCAGTGGTACGTGGGCGACCACTACTGGCCCTCGTTCAACATCGCCGACTCGGCGATCGTCGCCGGCGCCGTGGGCATCGCCCTGTTCGGCGTGTTCGACGGCAAGTCGAAGCGAAAAGCGGGATAATCGGGGCATGGACGTCCTGCTCGCCAATCCCCGTGGTTTCTGCGCCGGTGTCGACCGCGCGATCGAGATCGTCAAGCGCGCCATCGAGACCCTGGGCGCGCCGATCTACGTGCGCCACGAGGTGGTGCACAACCGCTTCGTGGTCGACGACCTGAAGCAGCGCGGCGCGATCTTCGTCGAGGAGCTCGACGAAGTGCCCGACGGCAACACCGTCATCTTCAGCGCCCACGGCGTGTCCCAGGCGGTGCGCCAGGAGGCCGAGCGGCGCGGGCTGAAGGTGTTCGACGCGACCTGCCCGCTGGTCACCAAGGTCCATTTCGAAGTGGCCCGGCACTGCCGCGCCGGCCGCGACGTGGTGCTGATCGGCCATGCCGGCCACCCGGAAGTGGAGGGCACGATGGGCCAATGGAACCGCGAACGCGGCGTCGGGCGCATCTACCTGGTCGAGGACATCGAGCAGGTCGCCACGCTGGACATCCAGCAGCCGGAGAACCTGGCCTACACCACCCAGACCACGCTGTCGGTGGACGACACCCGCGGCATCATCGACGCGCTGCGCGCGCGCTACCCGGCGATGCAGGGGCCGAAGAACGACGACATCTGCTACGCCACCCAGAACCGCCAGGACGCGGTGCGCGACCTGGCCAGGCAGTGCGACCTGGTGCTGGTGGTCGGCTCGCCGAACAGCTCCAATTCCAACCGGCTCAGCGAGCTGGCGCGGCGCGACGGGGTGGAGTCCTACCTGATCGACGGCGCTGACGAGATCGACCCGGCCTGGGTCGTCGGCAAGCGCCGCATCGGCCTGACCGCCGGCGCCTCCGCCCCGCAGGTGCTGGTGGACGGCGTCATCGCGCGGCTGCGCGAACTGGGCGCCGACGGCGTCGGCGAACTGGCCGGCGAACCGGAGTCGATGGTGTTCGCCCTGCCCAAGGAACTGCGCCTGCGCCTGGTCAATTGACCGGACGCCCGCGGCCCCCTAGAATTTGCGGTTCAGCCGGAATAGCTCAGTTGGTAGAGCGGCGCATTCGTAATGCGTAGGTCGTAGGTTCGATTCCTATTTCCGGCACCAGGACCCGAATCTGCCGGATTGCATCATCGGCACGATTCACAACGAAACGCCCGGGCCGCAACGGTTTCGGGCGTTTTCATTTTCCGTTGCCGCAACGATTTGCCCGGGGTTGCCCGCCCCCATTCCCCAAAATTTCCCCATACGATGGGGCCCATGGCGAGCATCCAAAAATCAGGCAACAAGTACCGGGTCCAGGTCTATGTCGACGGCGTTCGCGACTCGGCGACGAAAAAGACGCGCCAGGAGGCCGCCCAGTGGGCGCTGGAGCGTGAGGCCGAGCTGCGCGGCACGAAGCTGCCCGACAAGACCTACAGCGACGCCATGCAGCGTTACAGCGACGAGGTGGCGCCGAAGCGGGGCGGTTCCCACTGGGAGCTGATCCGCCTGAAAGCGCTGAAGCGCGACCCGATCGCGGCCCGCCGGATCGCTGCACTGGGGCCGGAGGACTTCTCCCGCTGGCGCGATGACCGCCTGACCCAAGTCAAGCCCGGCACGGTGGCGCGCGAGATGAACCTGCTGCGCGCCGTGCTCGAGGTGGCCCGGCGCGACTGGCGCTGGATCCGCGAGAACCCGATGTCCGATGTGCGGTGGCCGCAGACACCCAAGGGCAGGGCGCGTCGCGTCAGTGCGGAGGAGGTGGCGGCGCTGGCCGCAGCGTTCGGGGTATGGGACAAGCTTTCTGCCGAGACGGCGACCCAGCGTACCGGCCTAGCATTCCTGTTCGCGCTGGAGACGGCGATGCGCTCGGGGGAGATACTGGCGTTGACCTGGCCGAACATCCACTTGGATGATCGCTACGTGCATCTTCCCAAGACGAAAAACGGGGATTCTCGCGACGTGCCCCTGACGCTGCGCGCTTGCGAGATCCTGCGGGCGCTGCCGCTCGGCTTTGGGCCAGTCTTTGCGATCGATGCGGCCACGCGCGACGCACTCTGGCGCAAGGTGCGGGACAAGACGCCGCACCGGTTGGTCCATTTCCATGACAGCCGCGCCGAGGCCATTTGGAGGCTGTCCAAGAAGCTGGACGTGCTGCAGTTGGCCCGAGTGATCGGGCACCGCGACCTCAAGTCGCTCATGATCTACTACAACGAGCCGGCCTCGTCGCTGGCTAGGCAGCTCGGCTGATCTTCCGCTCGTCGTCAGCCCACCGCGCAATCTCGGACTTCTTCCACTTCTTCTCGTTGCCGATGATCAGGGGCGCCGGGAAGCTTGGCCGACACGCTACGCGCTCCAGAAATCCGCGCCGATTCGGATCGCCGCTTGGCGTCACCAGCCCCAAGAAGACCGCCGAGGCGTCGGCATTGAGCCATCGGTCGCCTTCGATCAGCGCGGCCAGGGTCGCGAGCAAGTGAGCATCGGAATGCTGGTCGGGACGCTCAGCCATGGCTGCCACCCTCCGGCGGTTGATGCTCGGGACATTCCCAGCCGTCCCAGGTGTTGCGCCATCCGGCGCGGGTGGCGTCGCGGTCGTCGTTCGACTCGCAGACCCGGCCGCAGTGTTCGCACGCGATCACTGGCTCGTCTTCTCCGGAGCACAGGCGCATGCCGCTGCAGTCGGCGTGCCCAGGGCCGCCCGGATCGCCGTAGTCCTCGGCGCCGCACCGAGCGCACCGATAGACCGCCTGGCTGCAGCGACTTCCACCACGAGGGCAGGCCCGTCCACCGTCGGAACGCCAGTCGTGGCCAGAGGCGCAGGTGTTGCCGCCGGCCAGGCTGATCGCTTCAGCGACAAGATGCTGCAGGGTCATCGCGACACCTCCGGCGCCGGCGCGGCGCGCTCCGATTTCGATAGGGCGTGGGCGACATGGCGGGCGTAGGTGGCAACGGCGCGCCAATACGCAGCCATGGGGCCTTTGCGCTTTCGCCACGCCTTCTCAGCCTCGGCGTTGGCCTGGTGGCGCAGATCGCGCATGACGGCCTCGATGCGAGAGCGATCGGACGCGGGTAACGCAAGCAACGCTTTGCCTGCCTCCAGCTGCAGAAGTGGGTTTGTGTAGCCCATCACCGCACCTCCGGCGCCGGCGCGGCGGCGAGCAATTCGCGGGCCTTCAGGGCGAGCCTGTTCCCGTCCACCGATAGGCCTCGCATGTCGGCGCAGGACTCGACGAACGCGCGCCATTCCTCCGGCACCACCACTGCGGGCGCCTGGGGCTGCGATGCGAGAGCGGCGCGCGCGTAGTCCTGGACTTGATCATCGGCACCGGCGCCGAACTCATCGAAGAATGCAATGGGGAGCGGAGGCAAGCCGTGGGCCTGAGGCTTCGGTGCCAGCGCGGCGATCGCCGCATCGAGCGCGGAACGTTGAGCAGACCTGGCGCGAGAGTTGCGGCGCAGAGCGGCCAGTTCCGCAATGTGGGCCTGCTGTTCGATGTCAGCCATTGAGCTTCTCCTCACGCCGTGCGATGCGCCGATGCAGCTCGACCACGAACCGCCGATGGGTGCTGTCCATCGGGCAGGCGGCAACCGCTGACAAGGCCGCCATGGTTAAGTCGTTCGGCGTTGCCAGCGGCGCGCCCGGTAGAACGGTGACGACCTTGCTCGGGTCGTCCGCCTCGACGGCCACCACGCCCGCCTCGGTCAGGATTGCCCGGTCAGCGTCGCTGAGTTGCCCGCGCGGGAAAACGACGATCTGGCTCATGCGCCGCTCTCCTGCTGCTGGTGCTGGCTGTCGATCAGGGCGCGCAGCTCATCCACAAGTTCCAGCATGAAATTGTGGTGGTCCGACTTCACGTCAGCGTGGCGGCCGCTCCCAAATGACAGGCCGCCCATGTCGTCGTGACCGAATTGCTCCGCATAGTCATCAGCCTCCTGCCGGATCAGCTTCGCGGCAGCTTCGATGCCAGGAGCCAGGTCCACGCCCTGCGCTGCCGGCTGCTTGCTCCGTCGTGCGCCCATCCAATTCTCGGTGCGCTCGGCCCAAACGCGCGGCGCTGCCGACTTTTCGGAGGCAATCACTCCGGCCATCGCCCCGCTTTTCAGTGCGGCGACGATGGGGCTTTCTTCCACCGGCACAGCAGCAGGCGCGGGCCGCTTGAAGTCTTCGGTCTTGGCGCCGACCAAGCTGGCATAGCGCTTTGCTTCGGCGATCCGCTGATCGTTCAGCGGCTCATGGTCGCCCATGCCGAGCGCATACCGCAGAGGCTGGCCTACTGCGCTGCTTCCGCCCTGGTGATGCCACAGCACCCACGCGATAGCCGCGCGCGCCGTGTCCGTGAACTCGGGCGACAGCTCTGCAGCCTCACCGGCGACGGGGGCGGCAAACAGTTGTGTTCCTAGAGGCAGGTCTTTGAACATCTGCCCGGCCTTCGTGGTGGCGAAAAGCTGTACAACCTCTCCGACCGGCTCCTGCCCGCCCGCGCTGCTCGCCGCCTGCACTGCCAGTAGCTCGGGGAGGGCGGCGAGGCGCTTCCCGGCGGCTCGGATTGCTTCGCCGATGTTGATGGTCTCGCCAACGCTGTCGTACATACAGCCGTCCCACTGCTTAGCGATCAGCTCGGCCAGCGCCTCGGGGGTGATTGTGGTGTTCATGCGATGCTCCAGTGGCCCTTGGCGAACTTGATGCGGCCGGCCTTGCGCAGGGCCTGCAGGCGGGCGTCCACGTAGCGGCCCAGGGGCTTCGCCTTCGGGCCGGTGGCGGCGACAGCCAGCACTTCGGCCTCCACGCGCGCAACGATGCCAGCGCACTGGGTTTCGTGGTTCTCGATCGCGTGCACGATGGCCGCGTCGAGTTCGGTGTACTTGCTCATGCAATGTCCTTCGGCGCACGGCGCCAGTTGCGTATCGTGTTGAGGAAGCGACGCCACCAGGCCGAGCGCAGCCGCTCGACCTCGGCGCGGAGCCGAATGTTCTCGTCGACGGTGGCCGCCAGCTGCTCCCGAAGAAGCGACTTCGGCGGCTGGCGCATGCGGCGGGGCGGGCGGGGGAAAAGCTGGTCGGTCATGCGGCGCGGTCCATGTCGGAGGCGTCGACCTCGATCGCATCGAACAGGCCGGGCATGGCGATCTCCCGTTCTGCCGCCTGCAGGTACCGGATGCCGTCCATGAAGTAGGGTGTGCTCAGCTCCGCAGCGCGGCCCCGGCGGCCGAGCTTGAGCGCGCGATAGGGCACGGTGAACAGGCCTCCGAATGGATCGAACACCAGCTCGCCCGGATTGCTGAAGCGCTGGATGAGCCGATCGACGATGTCGAACTGCAGCGGGCAGATGTGGTTCTCCAAGCCCCGGCGCGTCTGCTCGCCGTTGAGCGTCAGCATGCGGTTCACGTCGTGCCAGACGTCCGGGTCGTGGCTGCCCGGCGCCAGGGACATGAAGGTCGAGGGCAGCGCGCCGCGCGCTTCGAGTTCCTCGCCGATGCGCACGTGGGTCTCGTAGTCGTAGATCTCGCGCAGGCTGTATTCGGTGAACAGCTTGGCGAGCTTGTCCGGCCCGAGCTGCGCCAGGTCGTCGGCAGTGAGCTGGCGGTTGCCGCTGGACCGCCAGAAGGCATGCGCATCGACCTGCCAGCGCGCCCGGGTGTAGTGGGCCTTCTCCTTTCGCACCGGCACGTCGGCGTAGCCGCGGGAGCGATCCGTCTGCGGCTTGTGCAGCAGCACGACGTACTCGGGCGAGCCGACGCCCATCTTCGTCGCGTCCTTGCACTGCTCGGACCAGCCCAGGCGATAGGTCTGGTTGTTCTCGCGCACCACGTCGGTCACCACCGTGATCAGCCCCATGTAGTCGAAGCCGTGGGAGCGGTAGTGGAAGATCGCCTCGGCATGGAACGGGCTGACCGTCGGCACGCCGGCGCCGGTGACTGCGCCGAACTGGATCCGGTCCTTGACGTGGATCGTCGCGATGCGGCCGGGCTTGAGGATCCGCAGCAGCTCGGGCGTCAGGTGGTCCATCTGCGCCCAGAAGTGCGCATTGTCGTCGGTGTGCCCGAAGTCGTTGTAGCTAGGGCTGTACTCGTAGTGGTTGGCGAACGGGATCGACGTGACCACGAGGTCGACGCTGTTCTCGTCCATGCGCCTGGTCTCGTCCACGCAGTCGTTGTTCGCGACCAGCCAACCGGTGCCGCTGGCTTCGATCCGCTCCACGCCGATCGAGCGCTGCAGTACCTGCGCCATGGCGGCCTCGCTGAGGCCGTATTCCCTGATGATCTCGCTCATGCGTGCTCGCATCTCCGTGTCTCGGTTCCACTTCTCTTGCAGGCTGGCCAGCGTCTCGCGTTCAGACTCGGCGTAGACGATCCAGATTTCGACGGCGTGCTCCTGTAGGAACCGCTGGATGCGGTAGACCGCCTGGATGAAGTCGTTGAACTTGTGGCCGATGCCGGCGAACACGGCGCGGTGGCAGTGCCGCTGGAAGTTGCAGCCGCTGCCGGCGATGACCGGCTTGGCCGACAGGATCCGGATGCGCCCCTGGCTGAAGTCGATCACCGCCTGCTCGCGCTGCTCCAGGTCTTGGTCGCCGTAGATGCTGACCGCATCCGGGATGGCGGCCTGCAACGCGTGCCGCTCCGCTTCGAGGTCGTGCCAGACCAGCCAGTGCGATTCCGGGTACTTGTCGAGGATGCCGCGCACCGCGGCGACGCGCGGCCCGATCGTCTCCCGCTTCTCGCGCGCCGCGTCCACAACGCCCAGCGAGGCGTCCCGGAACAGCTTGTGCTGTCCGTCGCGTTCCGCGCCGGCGGTGGAGTGGTCCACCGGTACCTCGACGTAATGCACCTTCAGCGGCGGCAGGTCGTAGCCTTCGTCGCTGTAGCCGAGGTCAGAGGGCTTCTGCAGGAACAGCGCCCAGCTGGCCACCCACAACCAAAATTCGCGCTCTTTGTGCGGGTAGAGCTGCAGGTTGCCGGCCTTGCTGCTGTCGCGCTTGAACCAGCGGGTGAGGGCCTGCCCGGTGTCCATCACGCCGAGGTAGCCGGCGTAGTGGATCAGCTCCTTGTAGCGGTTCGGGCTGGGCGTGGCGGTGGCCACGAACCGGTACCGGACCGACTGGAACAGCGGCAGGAACTCCTGGTAGGTCTTGGAGCCGAAGCTGCGCAGCACCGAAGCCTCGTCCAGGCTGGTGGCGGTGAACGCCGCCGGGTCGATCTTCCCGTCGCGCACCGATTCGTAGTTGGTCATGTGGATGCCGTCGAAGCTCGGATCGATCTCCGCTGTCGTGCGCACGAACCGCACGTCCGGCGCGCGCCGCGGATCCTGCTTGATCCACGCGGCAAGCTGGCGCCGCTGCTCGTCGGTTACGCGCTCGTGGTCACCGGTGCGCAGCATGCGGGCGTCCGCGGCGAACTCCTGGCGCACGCCCAGCGGCAGGACCAGACCCACGGCGCCGCCGGCATGCGCGCGTGCCAGGCGCAGGATCTCGATCTGCTGCACCGACTTGCCCAGGCCGAAGGCCTCGAACAGGGCGCGGCGGCCGCCAGCGCATGCCCAGCGCACGGCATCGGGCTGGTGTCGCGTCAGGATCGGGTTCACGTCCTCCGCGGCGACGTCGAAGCCCAGGGACGGTGCGACGCGCACCTTGCGCTCCAGGAACTCGCGGTAGGGGTCAGCCACCGCGCGCCTCGCTCTGCGCTTCGTCGCGCAGCTGCTGCAGCGCCGGCAGGACGTTGAGGCGGACCAGCTCGTCGCTGGCTGCGGCCTGGCGCGCGCGCTCGACGGCCCACTGCAGGGCGGCCAGGCGGTCGTTCTGGTGGATGCTGGTCATGGCAAAATCGCCTCCTGACAAAGGGGGATCAGATGGACTGGATCTATGGGTTGTCGCGATGCTGGAGCCTGAGTCCCACGTGCGGCATAGACTGGGAGGCGTGGTCGGCGATCCTCACCGGGGCGGTGGGGCTGCTGGCGTGGCGAACGTCGTTGGAAGCCAAGGAAACCGCGAAGAGGGCAACCGAGATAGCCGCGGCGCAACACGATGAGGTGCAGTCGCAACGCGATGGGACGGCAAGAATCATCGCGCATCTGCTGGTCGCGGAACTGACCGGTCTGCCGATCAAGATCGAAGGCGGCCTGCTTGCGGTAAGAGGGGCACGGCTCTCCTTTGAGGAAGACCCCAGGCGGGGCATGCCGTACCCGTTCCGTGTCGCGGAGATTGCTTTTGATATAGCCCCGAGAGTGGAGAGGATCCAACTTCCTGGAGCTGAACTCGCGGAGCCTAGGCTGCATACCCTGCCGCCTGGGCTCGGTAACAAGCTCTCTCTGCTGATGAGCCTGGTGCGTGAGCTCCACGTTGCCGCCAATGTGATCACCAAGCCGATCGTCCGACACGAGGGACGCTGCTACTACCTCGAGCGAAGCGCTCCCGAGACCTTCGAGGCGTTGGAGGTGATGCTGCTGAAGGTCTATGCGGACGCGGTTGGCTGCGCCCATGCCCTCCAGGCATACGTGGGTATGACGATCCACGAGTACCCACCCATGGAGCCGGTGCCTGCTCTCCACAGCTAGGCGGTTCATCCGGTGACTCCCATTGCGGCCAGGTCGATCTCGTCCACCTTGTCGCGCAGTTTGTGGCGCGCGCGGCGCAGGTCGTTGGCGATCGAGCGGCGCGGGGTGGCGGCGTCGAACTCCAGCGGCCAGAAGTGGCAATGGCCGGTGTGGTCGCGCCGGAACAGGCGGTAGGTGACCGTCGTGTCGCTGAGCAGCACGCGGCCCCAGCTGAAGCCGCCATTGCGCCGCGGCGCGCGGCGGCCGAGGTGTCGGGTCATGCAGCGATCCTCAGCGGCGCGCGGCTCACCGGCCCGTGCCACAGGTTGAAGGTGTTGTTCAGCCGGACCTGCACCGCGTCCACGCGCACCGGAGCCAGCGGCGCGCGCGTGCGCTGCACGTCGTTGTCGCAGAGCCGGCAGGCACCGCGGCGCTTGCCGCCGGCCCAGTTGAACTCGCTCTCCGGCAGCCGGCGCTCGCAGTGGGTGCAGGTCCGGCGCATCAGGCGGCCTCCTCCAGAGCGAAGCGCTCGGGCAGGTACTGCCGGGCGAAGGCCACGAACTCGGCCAGCTCGCGCTCCACGTCGGCGGCCAGGCCGGGGTAGCGGTACATGGTCAGCGGATTCACTGCGCGCACCACGTAGGTCTGAGGCTCGCGCTCCGAATTGCTCCACTCGAACACATTCCAGCGGAATTCGTCCGCGCCGAACACCTCCAGGTAGATGCGCCACTGGTAGCTGTCCAGGAAGCGCTCCGGATCGAAGCGCGTCGTGGTCTTGTGGTCGTCCACCCGGCGGCCGTGGATCGCGTCCACCATGCCGACCAGCGTCACCGGCACGCCGCCGATCACGTAGTCCCGCGTCGACTTCAGTTCGCGCACGTCGGGGATGTCGATCTCCACGTCGGCGGCGATCTCGAACCGATAGCCGTCCTGCTCGAACACGCCCACCTCACCCGGCGGCGCCAGCTCGAGCGCCTTGTGGAAGGCACGGCCGGCCAGCATGGGCTCGGTCGGCGCCATCTGTCGCCGCAGCTGGGCCAGCAACGGCTCCAGCTCAGCGTCCTCGTTGTCCCGGTAGTACCGGAACGCATCGATATCGGTGGCAGACACGCGCATGGTCAGGCCGCCTTCTCGGGCAATGCGTACTCGCCGGCCTTCTTGTCGAAGCTCAGGCCCAGCTTCTTGGCGCGGTCGTTGATCAGCGCCTTGACCACCAGCGGCGCGTCGCCGGCGCTGGCGACCAGCGCATTGATGCCCTGCGCGTCCTCAACGTCGGCGAGGCTCATGCGCCACTTCTCGATCAGCGCCTGCGCCTCGCGCTGCTCCTCGGTCAGCTCGTTCAAGCGGGCCTTGATCCGATCGATCACGTCGGCCAGGAACGTGGGCGCCAGGTCCGGGCGCGGCACGTCCAGCGGGTCCAGCTGGCCAGGGTTCTTGCCGAACGCGGCATCGGTCGGGCTGAAGTTCAGCACGCGCTTGCCGTCGCGGATCGACAGCCGGCCCATCGCGTCGGCGGCCTTGTAGATCTCGCCCTTGCTGCCGCCCTGGACGTCCAGGCGCTCGATGATCTCGTCGCCGTTACGCTGCTCGTCCATGTGCGCGATCAGCACCACGTCCTTGCCCAGGCCGTTGAGGTGCTTCAGCCAGGCGACGAACTCGGCCTTGAGCGTGCCGTAGCCCTGCAGCGTCAGCGCGCCGCCGCGGCCGGCCTTCGGATTGCGGCGGATGATGTCGGCGGTCAGCACGTCGAGCGCGCGGCCCGCGGTGTCCACGATGACCGTGTTGAAGTCGGCCAGGTCGTCGGCGGTGATGCTGGCCACGTCCTCCCACGACTCCACCTGCACGGTGTCCTTGCGGTTCGTGGCGCGGTGCGCGCCGCGGTCGAAGTCCAGCAGCAGCGGCTTGTCGGCGGTGAACGAGATGGACGTCTTGCCCAGGCCGGGGGCGGCGTAGATGCAGACGTTGAGGCGGGTGACCTTGATCGGGTCGGCAGAACGGACGATGCGAAGGGCCATTGTTAGAACTCCAAAGGCGTTGGGTCGAAGGGGTAGGTCGGGTCGGGCAGATCGGGTTCGCGCGGATCGGTGACGTCCGGGAACACGTCCTCGTCGGTTGGCATGGCGGTATCCAGTTGCCGGCGTTGGGGAACCCGGCCGGCGCGGGTGCTGCAGGCCCAGGGGAGGGGCCTGCGGGGGTTAGGCGGCCTTCTTGCCGGCTTCGATCAGGCTGGAGGCTTCCGCGGCAGCGTCGGCGGCGTCCTGGGCGTCGAGCGTGTCGCCGCCGCCGAGGTCGTCCTGTTGCGCCTGCGCCGCGGGCGGGGTCAGCGTCAGGTCGATCTCGCGCTTCTGCAGATACCAGAGCTGCCCGGCCTCGTCGGCATCCGGGTGCGCGATGATCGTGACCTTGAACGCCACGCTGCCGCCTTCCAGCAGCTTCCAGCTGATGTTCTTCAGCTTCGCGTCCACCAGCACGATGGGATCCTCCAGGCCCAGGCCGCCGGCAATTTGCACCTCGTAGCCGGGGTATTCACCGGCCCAGGTCGTCCCGAGCAGCGGGAAGCGCACCGCGGTCTTGCCGTCCGAGGTCTTGGCCTCGATCAGCGAGCCTTGGTCGCCGGCCGTCGGCGCGCGGCACAGCGCGTCGCGCAGACCGGGCTGCAGTTCGTCCAGCTTCTGGTTGCTGGCGATCACCTCGACGGTGATGGAGCCGGCGGGCTCGACCTCGTCGCCGTGGTTCTCGGAAAGCGGGTTGACCTTGGTCACCTTCGCCGGGTGGTTTTGCACGTTCAACATGGGAACCTCGTCGGTAGTGCCGGCCGCGCCGGCGGGGATCAGCGGATGCCGCGGCGCGGCTGGTTGGGGAAGTCGGGGGCGGCGGGAGCGGCCGGCGCCGCAGGTTCTGCCGGCAGCCACGCGCGGCGAGCAGCGCGCCAGGACCAACGCGTCGCGATCAGCGCCAGCACCAGCAGCACCGCGACGACCGGGCCGACGGCCCAGGCCTCGACGATCACGCAGCGGCGCAGCAGGTCGGCCAGGAAGCCCAGGGCCAAGCCGCATGCCAGCACGCGGAGCAGGGCGAAAGCGCGCATCACGGCATCAGCTCCGCGATCAGGCGGGTCGATGCGCGGTATGCGAACACGAGGCCGGCGATGAAGCCGCCGACGACGCCGGCACCGGCGCCGAGGAGAAAAAGGTCCATGGTCAAGCGGCCTCCGGGCCGTCGTCGTCAGGGGTGTGCATGTGGGCGCGGCGCGCGCGCTCCGCAAGTTCGTTGCGCCGGGCCTGCGGGCAGCCGGCGGCGAGGAAGTCGCGCTCGGCCTGCCTCGGGTCATGGCCGAGTTCGGCGGCCAGCCGGCGCACGTGCGAGACCTGGTGCTTGTCGTAGCTGTCCCGGATCGGGAACTGCAGGATCTGCGCGCTCATTCCGACTTCTCCTGTGGCTTGAACTGGAAGCACTTGTCGCAAGGCTTCACGAACACGCGGCGGTCGCACCGCTCGTAGGGGTTGTCGCGATCGAAGACACTTGTGGTCCGCTTCGCCTCCGTCGTGTACGCCTCGCACTCAGCTCCGCAGGCAGGGCACAAAGCGGTGAAAGTGACCTTGATTTCGTAGGCGCTCATGGCTGGCTCCCATGTGCATCACGCTGGTGGTCGGCCATGCCGACGATGCGCACGCGCTTCCCGCACGTCGGGCAGGGCGCTTTCTTCTGCTGGGCGATCAACGCTTCGTGGCGTGCGATGTTCTCGGCCTTGCGTTCGGCCTTGGTCGGCTGGCAGCCCTGGCAGCGGCGCGGGAAGCCCTGACCTTGGCCGGGCAGGTATCCGCCGCAGCACTCGCACAGGTCGCCTTCCAGCATCATGTCGGCGATCTCACCCATGGGACTGGCTCCCGCAGCGGGCGAGAGCGGCGTCCAACTGGCGCAGCCACTCGCCGTATGGACCGTGGGGGAGCGCTTCGAGCGCACCGGCCGGGCCAAGAGAGCGCACGTTCCCGGCGCTGATTCGCAGCAGCGAGATCAGCTCGGCCACGGCGGCGTGGGCCTCCACAGCCTCCTGGTGCCAGCCGGTCAGATCGGCCAGTTCCTTTTCGAACTTGCTTACCACGCCGCCTCGGATGTAGCTCTTCAGTTCTGCTAGTTCCGTATGCCGCTGGTCAACGTATTTCGCGATCACCGCCAGCACATCCACGCCCTTGGTCTGCGCGCTCATGCCCGCTGCTCCTTGGCGGTGACGATCTGGATGCGGCGCAGGCCAGCCAGCAGCTCGTCGCTGACTTCTTCGCCCGTGCGCGCGAACCGGCTGTCTCCGTGGTCCAACTGCTGCAGATAGCGGCCGGCGTTGGTGGTCGGCTCGGGGCGAACGGAAAACAGGCCGCCGAACAGCGATGCGAAGGGGTCGAAGTAGTTCACGCCGCGTGCCTCCACGGCATGGCCGGCGCCGGCGACCACTGCGGCAGCCGCACGTCGCTGAAAGCCTGAGCGAACGCCGCGCCGTAGCGCTGGGACTGGATCGGATTGCGCCGCAGATGCCCGGCGCGCGCCGCGGCCAGCCGCTCCAGCGGATCGATCGCCGCCCAGCGGACCCAGCCGTCGCAGCAGCCCGGCTCGGTGCAGGCCACGGTGTACTCGCGCTGCGGGTCGCCGTTCGAACTGGTGTTCCGGATCAGCTCCCCAGCGCCCAGGCACGTCGGGCACTGGCGCTCGGTCGGCGTGTTGCGGATGTAGAGGCGGGCCATGGCTCAGGCCTCCAGCGTCGCGCAGGTGGCGCGCTCGACGGCCACGGCCAGCTGGCGGGCCAGTTCAGCGGCGTCTGCCACCGACATCCTGATGTAGATGCAGCCGGAGACGACCTGGACCTCTCCGGTCGTGTCCACCACCCCGGCCGTAACCGGTTCTGCGTACTGCCTGACTCCTGCGTGTGCCATGTCCTGGTCCCGTCGGGTGCCCTTGGTGGGCTGACGGCTCCTATCCTATGGGATGCCATAACTGCATGTCAATGGAATCCCATAGATTTCTTCGTAGACAAGATTTCAGCCCAACTGGACGGGCCTTTGGTTCGGTTCGGCGGCTGCTACCATCGATGCGGCGATTGGGACATCGATCAGGGCTGCGAAAGTTGCGTGCAATGCGCAGCCGGTGGCGGCTCGGCAGCGAAGCTACGCAAACAGGGGGATAGATATGAAAAAGGGGTTTGTCGGATTAAGTGTCGTTGCGCTTTTGCTGGCCGGGTGTACCAGCTATCAGGTCGTGCCTACGACCAACAGCGAGCCCGGTGCGCGTAGTGGACAAGTGGATATTCTCTATTCGACGCCTCAGCGACCATTCCAGTCCGTGGGAATGGTGTCCGCCAAGAAATACAAGCCGGGCTTTACTGATCCAACTATCAGCGACGCCCTTGAGCAGTTGCGAGCCGCTGGCAGCCAGGTGCGCGCTGATGCAGTGATTGTTCGCCACACGCAGGCTAACGATGGGCGGCGCCTTATTACCGTTGAAGGTGAGGCTATCCGCTACACCGACATCGGGACAGCGGGAAGCATGGAAGCAGTTGGCAATGCCGCCGCTGCTAAGGGGTTCGCTAGCGCACGAGGATGCCAAGCTCCCACGTCGTTGGGCGAGTCATCCGGGGCCATGCTTTATCAGGCAAAGTGCTCAGCGGGCTCAACTTTGATCATCGAGTGCCGCGGCGAGACTTGCAACGCTCGCAACTGATTCAGCCGTTTCTTTTACCGACACTGAGGGATCGATCAATGACTGGAATTCTGCATTACTATCGAGTGCCGAGGATCTTGATGGGGGCTATTTTGATCGGCTCTCCAGTTGCCGCGATAGCCTGCTGCCCTTCGGGCGGCAGCGGCACGCCGGCAGCAAAGGGATTGGGCGAAAGCTCCCCGCAGACAACGAATCTCTCTGTGGATCCGGAGTGGGGCGTCTACGAGTTTCTGCGTGACGGCATCAGCTATTTGCAAATCAACGATAGCCGAGGTGTGGTGCGCGCCGCAGTCGGTCGCATCGACTCCACAGCGTGGGTGATGCCGATGGGCTCAGACGTCGACTCCGTGACCATCGCACCGAGCAGCACCGTCGGCACGATCGTCTATAGCTCGGATCACTTCGTCGTGAGGGCGCTGAAGGGCACTAATGGCGTCTCGTGGGTGATTGTGCCGGTTTCCAAGAACTGATCGACGTCTTCGGTTAGCGTGAAAACCACTCGCATGCGACGGCGTTTGAATGCGCCGCCGTATGCCTGCACCTTGGCCTGCAACTGCATTTCAGCAAGGCGCAACCGCTGCGCATCAGGCTGAGTCGAAGTCTTCGACTCGGATCGCAGCGTCACCGATATGCCGCGCCGCCTGCGCAGGGTCCAGGCGCGAACCTGGAGCCGACTCTCCCCATGCGGCAAAAGCTCGATCGCATGCGCGATGCTCCGATGAGCGACGAGCTGTAGCGTTGAGCTGTGCTGCTCGATGCTGCCGCGCAGCGACACCATCGTCACGCGGCCATAGGCGACGGCAAGAAATTCATCCGACTGCAGCACCTCGAACAGCCCCAGACTATCCAGATCCAGCGGATAGAGCGCCGTCACCTGCTTGAATAGCATGCGGCTGTTTTGGAAGCCCTGGGTATTGACCTGCAGGGCGAGCGAGTAGCGGCCCTCCGCCTTCAGTTGCTTGGCCGTCTTGCGGTAGCCCGCGTCGATCTCAGCCTGCTCATCGGCAATTGCCTGAGCACAATCGCGAAGCAACATCTCCGCCGATAGGTGGTTGCATCGAGCCAGCCATAGGGCATCGGCTTTTGCGCGCTGGAGCCGCGAGGTCTTGTCGTATTCGCTGGACACGGCGGAGCCCAGCACCATGAGCACCGTGCCGACGACCGCCAACGATTGCTGCGCGACGAAAACCGCGAGGTCCTTGTTGCCCAGCAGGCCCGTATCCGGCATGGCAAGGCCGAGTGCCAATGTCGTCACCACGATCCCGACAGCCGCGCCTCTCCAGCCGTGCAGAAAGGCGAGGGAGACAGGTGGCAGGAGCATTGCGCCGAGCAGCGCAAGCTTTTCCCAGTGCTGGTTGGAGACGGGCAGGGCTGCGTATGCAATGCCCAGCACCACCATCGCAATGAACGCATCACGAACAAGATGTGGCGGCGCATGCGTCGCATCATTTCTGCGGACCCACAGCAGCACGGGGAGCACCGCCACCATGATCGCGAGGTACTGGCCGATACTGAAGCGGTAGATGTAGGCGACGAGATCGCTATCCACCGGTCCGCCTAGCAGTGCATTCAAAAACGTGCTGACGGAGACGCCCCAAACAGCTACAACCAACAACGCGACGGGTAGCCAACGTTCGTTCGACATCGCCGATGCAAAACGTGTCCTGATTGCCAGCGGAGCGAGAGAAACCAGCGGGCTTAGCAGCATCGAACTGGCGTAGGGCCAGATCGCAGAGGCATTCAGATCGGCAGCGATCGGCACTCGGATAGCCATCATCGCTACCGCGTCGCCGATCAAGATGCTCGGCCAAAATCGATACGGAGCGAACAGAAGCGCGGCGATTCGCAGCCCGGCGGGGAGATAGAACTGATCTTCGGAATGCTGCCAGGCAGTGCGGAACGCGACCGCATAAATTGCTGCATACAACAGGGCTAGCCCCAGCTGTTTCGTCCTATAGCCCATGTGTCGACCCCAATCCCTGGGGGTCAAGTTACAGCCATATCGCCGTTACTTTGTAGACAACTTCGCGCCCTTCTTTGGCTCCTGGCTCAGCTCAAGATCCGTGTTCGCGAACTCGTTCAGGCTGTTTCGCCACCGGCTCATTGCCGCACTGCCTTTCGGCTTATCGCCAGTCGGGGCCTTAGGCGCCGTGAGGTTCCGCATAGCCGCCCAGCGCAAGAACTTGGTGAACGACTGTGGTGAATCCGTGGCTTCGTCTTGCTGTGCGAGCCACTCGTATGCACTGGCGAACAAAGCGGCTTCGCCAGGGTCGGTGAGGTCGTACGGGTGGTCCGCCGCCAAAAAAGTGTGAGTGCGCGACAGTAGGCGAGGATCGAGGGCTGCGGGGGTTACCAGTTGGCCGGGATCGTCTGGCTCCGAGGCCTCCGCATAGCGCGGCTCTTTCCCGGTCGCAAGCCACAAGGCGGTGACGCCAAGCACCGCCGCCAGCGCCGGCAGCTGCGTCGACGTGACCTGGTCGCCATTCTCCAAGCCAGCAAGGGTTGGGTACTTTACCTTTGCGAGCTTGGCCAGCTCTGGGCGCGACATCTCCTTGGCTTCGCGCGCCTCCACGATTCGGTCGCCGACGGTTGTGGCCTTCGTCCCATTCATCCCGCAATTCTTATGGAATTCCGTTATGGGATGCCGTTGACTGAAACTATGGGATGCCATAGGATGGGCTATGGACACGACATGGGCAGACCGAATCAAGGCACTCGAGGCGAGGGGCTGGTCTCTGACAGAGATCGGCCGCGCGATCGAGAAATCCCCACAGGCTGTGAGCGACATCAAGCAGGGCCGCACGCGCGAGCCGGGCGGGATGGCCGCCGTCAAGTTGCACCAGTTGCATGCGACGGATGCTCCGCCGCCGTCGGGAGCCGAAGATGGCACTGCCGCCGACCAGCAGAAGGCCGCCTGAGATGCGCGTGCCGCCCCTATTTCGCCCGTCGGACACGCCGACACTTTCCGCGTCGGAGATAGAGCGGATTCGCGCGGAATTTATCGCGTCTTTCACTGGGGCGAAGCTGCACCCGTGGCAGTGCTCACCGCCGGCTGACCATCGGAAGACGCTGCTGAGGTCGCGGCTCGCGATCCAGCGCCGGCAAAGCGCCAGGGCCCATCTGTTGTGGCGTCCGCATGCACGCGCCGGCCTACTGGGACCGGCGGTCTTCTCCGTCAGTTTGGCCCAGGCGATGGTGGTGGAGGCCTCAGCGCCACTGCCCTGTGGTGAAGGTGAGGACGGACGAGTCGTTCGCGAGCCTGGTGCCGTCGGGAGCCCTGGGGGCGTAGAGCTGGTTGCAGATCGTGCACTTCCATGTGGTCGCCCCCCACCGCTGCAGGACGGACTTGGTGCCTTTGTCCCAACACGGCTGGCAGAGGTAGTGCTGCGGCTGCGTGGCGCCTGGCTCACCGGTCCCGCCCTCTTGTGGGACGACGTCCACGCGGTACACGAACACGCCACCTCCGATGTCGAACAGGCCGTAGCGGTTCTTCTCCGCGAGGGATTCTTTGAGTTTTCGCAGCTCCTCTGCGGTCTCGAAGTGCTGCTGCTGCAACTGGAGCAGCGTGGTGTTGTGGATCAGCAGTCCCTGCTGGGCAGCCAGCAACTGCTCGTTGATCTTCGAGATCGCTGCCGCCGACTCGTTGAAGTCGCGGACGCCCAGCGTGGCGACAGCGATGTCCTGCGCCGTCTTGAGCGAGGCGATGACTGTGGCAATTGAGCTGAAATCCATGTCGCCCTCCCTGCGGGCTCTGGCTGTTCGTGTGGAAACAGCAGCCTACCGCAAGGAGGGCGACTCCCAGTTGGACAAACACGGGTCACGCCGCTCCGCGGCGCAGCACCCGGCAAACGATTCGGCCGTCGATCCATCGAGCGGCCAGCCAGTTCCCTCCGACCTTCACCAGCGCGGTGACGTTCTCGCCGCGCGGCACGCGCACCTGGCCATCCCTGGCCCGCTTCCCTGACTTGATCTTCTCCATGGCGCAGATGGTGCGCTGCATTGAACTTCGCCGCACCCCTGAAATTTCCCGGTCTTCAAGGTGATCCGCATGACCCGCCGCCTCTCCAACCTCTACTGGCTCGACGTGCTCTACAACAGCGTTCGTCGGGCACCGGGCGGTCTCGCTGCCGCCGCCCACTTCTTGACCCAGCGACGTGGCAAGGCCATCCACATGGAGAGCCTGCGCGCGAAGCTGACGGCGCAGAAGGGCGAAGCGATCTCGGTCGAGATGGCGGAACTTCTGACCGAGTGGATGCGGCAGCATGCCAACGGCGAGGAGGAAGCGCTGCAGTGGCTGCAGGTCTTCGGCGGGCAGTTCGGCCTGTTCCAGGAACTAGCGCCGGAGTCCGATCCGAACACGTGGGCGAGCGACCTGGAAGCGATCCAGGCCAAGGCTCTGTCGATCGCTGGCCACGCCGGCCGGGTGTGCGCGGTGACCGCGGACAGCATGGAGGACGGCGTCCTCGACCGCGAAGAACTCGACGAGATGGTCCAGGCCTACCGCGCTCTGCGGCAGATGGTCCTGCGTGCCGAGCGCCGTTTGCTGGCCGCCGCGAGCAAGGCTCGCAGGAGCGCCGCCGCATGAACGCCACAGCCCGCGCGATGTCGATCGTCCGCATGCAGTGGCACGTCGCCGGCTGCCTGCACCTGCTGCGGGGCGCATGACGATGGCCGACGCCGATAACCGCCCGTCGCGCAGCCGCTACCGCAAGGTGGAGGTGCGCACATGGGGCGACGAGAAGTTCCGCAGGCTGACCCGCATGCAGCCGTCAGGGCAGGGGCTGTGGCTGTTCCTGATCACCGGGCCCCACACAGGCCCGATCCCCGGCCTGTTCCGTGCTGGGCGCGCCGCCATGGCCGAGGAGCTGGATTGGGAACTGGAAGCCTTCGACGAAGCCTTTCGGGAAGTCTTTCGGGAAGGCATGGCGGAAGCCGACTTCAAGGCGCGCGTGGTGTGGATTCCGAAGGCCATCCAGCACAACCGGCCCGAGTCGCCGAACGTGGTCCGCAGTTGGGGTGCCGAGTTCGACCTAGTGCCGGAATGCGCCCTCAAGCAGAAGGCGCTGGAGCAGCTGAGAGCCTTTGTTTACGGGCTTGGAGAGTCTTTCGCCAAGGCTTTCGATGAGGCTTTCGGAAAGCCTTCCGGTAAGCCTTCCCAGAAGGCTATGCCTAATCAGGAACAGGAACAGGAGCAGGAGCAGGAGCAGGAGCAGGAAGAAGCTTCCTCGCTTCGCTCGGATTCGTCCGCGTCGCTGACGCTGACCCCGCCGTCGCCACCTGCTGACCTGAGCCACCGGAAGACCCAGCGGATCCAGCAGATCGCCGAGGAGGCGCAGGCCGCCTACAACCGGCTGCTGGCCAAGCCGGCCGGCGAGCTGGTCGCCTGCACGGTGCTGAACAAGCCGCGGATCAAGGCGGTCGAGAAGGCCCTGCCGACGGCGCGCGCCATCTGCCGGAAGCTGTACGGCAACGAGCGGGTCACGCCGCGGTTCTGGACGGAGCTGTTCGAGACCGCGGCCGATGACGACTTCCACGCTGGTCGGAAGCCGGGCGGACCGGGGCACGAGAGCTGGAAGCCCGACTTCGAGTACCTGCTGCGCGAGACGGTGATCGCGAAGCTGTTCGACCGGGCGATGACGGAGCACGCGGCATGAACGCGCACGACGACACGGAGCGCATGGCGCAGCTGTACGGCGAGCCGCCGCGGCAGGAGCATCGCACCTCGGTGCGGGTGCCGCCGCACAGCATGGACGCCGAGCAGGCGGTGCTGGGTGGCCTGATGCTGCGGGCTAGCGCCTGGGATCAGGTCGCCGACATCGTGAGCGAGCAGGACTTCTACCGCCGCGACCACCGGCTGATCTGGCGCGCGATTCGGGAGATGGCGACGGCGGTGCCGCCGCGGCCGTTCGACACGGTGACGCTCGGCGACTGGTTCCAGGATCAGGGTCAGCTGGAGGCGATCGGCGACGGCGCGTACCTGGTCGAGCTGTCCAGCACCACGCCGTCGGCGGCCAACATCCGCGCGCACGCCGAGATCGTTGCGGACAAAGCGCGCCTGCGCCGAGTGATCGAGGTGGGCACCGAGTTGGTCGATGATGCGTTCGCCGCCGGCGGCCGCAGCAGCGTCGAACTGATCGGCGACGCGCAGACGCGGATCGGACACCTGCTGGACACCCAGCCCTGCGACCTGGAGCTGGTCGCTCCGGTGATGCAACGTGTGTTCGACCGGCTCGGCGATCGCTCCCGGGGTGAGGGCGACGCGCAGGGACTGTCGACGAGCATCGACGACCTGGACACGCTCTTGGGCGGCCTGAAGCCGGGTGGCCTGTACGTGCTGGCCGCCCGCCCGAAGATGGGCAAGACCACGCTGGCCCAGAACATCGCCGAGCACGCGGCGCTGAACCGCAGCGTGCCGGTGGCGGTCTTCAGCTTCGAGATGCAGCCCGAGGAACTGGGCGACCGCATGCTGTCGTCGATCGGCGACATCGACGGCGGCCGCATCCGCTCCGGCGATCTGGACGACGTTGACTGGACGAACGTCACCAAGGCCATGAAGCGGCTGCGCGCCGCGGAGATCTACGTCAGCAAGCCGCGCAACGCCCGCGTGGAGCACGTCGTCGCGCAGGTGCGGCGCCAGCACGCGCGCAAGCCGCTCGGCCTGGTGGTGATCGACTACCTGCAGCTGATGCAGATCAGCGGCGACAACCGCGCGCAGGGCTTCGGCGACATCACCCGGGCGCTGAAGCTGATGGCGGGCGAGCTGGGCATCCCGGTGCTGCTGTTGAGCCAGCTCAACCGCGATTTGGAGAAGCGGCCCGGGGACAAGCGTCCGATCCCGTCGGACCTGCGCGATTCCGGCTCGATCGAGCAGGACGCGGACGCGGTAATTTTCATCTACCGCGACGAGGTCTACCACCGCGACAGCCGCTGGAAGGGCACCGCCGAGCTGATCGTCGCGCTGCAGCGCAACGGGCCAGCCGGCGAGGTGCGCGCGCTCTACATGCCCGAGCGGTTCAAGTTCCAGAACCTGCCCGAGTACTGGCAGCCCGCGCCGATCGAGAGCGAGGACAAGCCGGCGCCGGCGCGCCCACGCGGGTTCCGCAAGGTCACGGCCGCCGCCGCGCGGCAGGACGGCGACGAATGAACGGCGACGCCATCTACCGCACCGCGAAGGATCCTCACCACGACGGCCGTGCCCAATGGGGCTGGGATGGCACGTTCTTGTGGCACCGCGGTGTCGGTCAATCCCGATGGACGAAGGTCAATCGGATCTCGTTCACGCCCGCGCGCATCCAGCTCATCGCCGAGCTGGTTGGGAGCAAGCCATGACCCTGACCGCAGCAGCGAAGAAGATCCGCGCCAAGCGCGCTAGCCGGCCGATCTACGGCCTGATCGAGGCCGTCGTGGTGCTGGCGACCGGGGAAGAGCGGCTGGGCATCCTCGCCAATCACGAGGTCGACCGCGAGCTGATGCGGCAGCGCGGCTACCGGCGCGGGCAGGAGGTGCGGCTAGAGATCAAGGCGCCGCGCGACGCCTGGCGCCACCGGCTGCTGCACAAGATCGGCGCGCTGATGGTCGAGAACGTCGACGGCTGGGAAAGCCTAGACACGCACGAGGCGGTGAAGCGCCTGCAGCGCGAGGCCGGCGTGTGCTGCGAGCAGGTCGACATGGACGCCACGGCGGTGGTGTCCGCGGTGCTGGCGGCTGCCGATGCCGCGTTCGGCCCGGGCGCGGCGAAGCTGCTGCGCGAGGTGCTGCCGCGGATCGAGACGATCCCGGTCACGGTGGCGCGCTCGCTGGCGTTCGACTGCATGGACGAGGACGAGTTCCGG
The DNA here is from genome assembly GCF_025665335.1 of Xanthomonas sp. AM6. Classification (NCBI taxonomy): domain Bacteria; kingdom Pseudomonadati; phylum Pseudomonadota; class Gammaproteobacteria; order Lysobacterales; family Lysobacteraceae; genus Xanthomonas; species Xanthomonas sp. AM6. Next base: position 3,415,149 of record NZ_CP106869.1, on the reverse strand, counting down.
CGGCTGTTCGAGGGCATCACCGCGCACATCGGCGAGCACTACACGCATGTGCTTCTGGACGACGTGCGCGCCGAGTTCTGGCTCATGGCCAGCGGGCAGGCTAGGGAGGCAGCATGAGCGTCAGATCATCCGACATCCGGCGGAAGTTCCTTTTGCTCGTTGAGGTCGCGGGGCCGCACGCCAGTGGCCTTCATGGCTTCGCCAAGAAGGCTATCGAGAGCCGCGGAGTGCTTCTTGATGATTCCCAGCGACCGTTCTTGATCCAGCTTCTTGTGCTCCAGAAGAAGCTCTTGGATGGATCGCAGGGTGTTCGCCGTGGATGCAGCGCGCTGCACGCATACGGCCAGTTGTCGGTTAGGAATGTCCATGTAGTTGATGGAATCAAATGCTCGGCAAAGCTGCACGAGCTCGGCATGGATCACACGCGGACCGCCGATCTTCTTCCCTTCGAAGTGACGTTCCATCAGCGACGCGACAAACGTAGCGAAAGAGATCAACTCGATGCAGGAGTGCATCTTCTCTCGCGAGGCATCCTGGGCTTGCCACCGCTGGAGTTTCGCCGCCACAAAAATGGCTGCTACCGACAAGATCGCTTGGGCCCATGCAGCCCAAACCTCTGGCTTGAGACAGGGCGCAGAGAAGAACCAAGGGCAGTAGAGAGGGTCGGCCATGTCGGTCCTTCGCTGTGGTTGGCCGCATCGTGCAACGTGGACCAGCCGCACGCAAGCCTTGGGCGGGGGGGCGCATGAAGCGCGCGATCAAGCCGGCGACGCGCGCCGAGCAGGCCTACCAGGACGCGGCGCGCGCGCTCGGCTGCGTGGTCTGCCGCTGGCGCATAGCCGCCGGCCTGCAGCCGTCCATCTGGTGCGGCCACATTCGTCTCCATCACCGCAACCTCGGCGACCTGCACGGGCAGAAGCAGATCGGCCAGCACGCGGTCGTCGCCATGGGTGACTGGCACCACCAGGGCATCCCGCTGCCGAACCGCAACGGCAAGGCCATGTACGCCATCTACGGCCCGAGCTTCCAAGAGCAGGCCCGCGAATTCCGCATGTGGACGCTGGACGTGCTCGGCGGCCGCGGCACTGAAGCCTGGCAGCAGTACCAGGACCACCTACTCAACACCGCGAGGGCAGCATGAACGCACCACAGATCATCTGGATCATCCTGGCTACGGTCGGCCTGACCAACAGCCTCATCAAGGATGGCCGACCGCAAACCGGGAAGCACAACTTCGTCGCGTCGCTGATCGCAACGGCGCTGATGGCGCTACTGCTCTGGTGGGGCGGCTTCTTCGGAGGTGCCCGATGAACCAGCAACGCCAGCCGCGCCGGAGCGCCGCATGAGCCGCGCCGCGCGGGTGCGGGCCTGGCTGATCGCCGCCGGCGGGATGCGGTCGGCGGCCGAGGTGTCGGACGGCCTGGGCGCGACCGGCAAGGAGCGCCAGATGGTGGCGTGGACGATCCGCACGATGGTGCAGGGCGGCCAGCTGGTCAGCGAGGGCATGGGCCGGGGTATGCGCTACCAGTTCGTGCAGCCGCCGACCAGGGCGTGGAAGCTGACGCCTGAGGAGCGCAAGGCGAAGCGCGCGGCGATGGCGCGTGCGCGGCACAAGCGCGATGGCGGGCTTTCCCGCGAGGAACTGGCTGCGGCGCGGGAGCAGCGGCATGCGGCGCTGCAGGCCGAGAGTGCCCAGCGACGGGCGGCGCGCGAGGCTCGCTTCCGCGATCTGCCCTACGCCAAGCAGCGCGCCGCCGAGCGCAAGCGACTGGCCCGCCACGCAGCTGGCCGCATGACGCGCGCCGAGTGGCTGGCCAAGGTCGCCGCCGGCAAGCAGGAGCGTGCCCGCGCGCCGCGGCCAGCACCGACCAGGCTGCAGCGCGTCGGCAGCGTCGCCGGCATGACGCCCAAACCCGTCGTCGTGCCCAGCGCCCGCCCGGCCGAGACCGTCGAGCAGTTCCTGGCGCGCGGCGGCGCCGTCGATCGGCTGCCCGGCATCCAGGCCGCGCCGGCGCCGCGGACCATCCCGACATGGAGAAGCGCAGCATGACCCTTCGCGTAGTTCTGGGCGCTGACCCCGGCATGTCGGGCGCAGTCGCCGCGCTGATCGACGGCGAGGCCGGGCCGGTCATCGACATGCCGACCATGGCGGTGGGCAACAAGCGCGAGGTGGACGCGCGCGCAATCGCCGTGTTCATCCGATCGCTGCGCGCCGCGCACCCCGGCGCCTATTTCTGCGGCTGCGTCGAGCGCGTCCGGGCAATGCCGCCCAAGGGCGACCGGCGGCCAGGCGCGCAGTCGTCGATGAACTTCGGCGAGAGCTACGCCAAGGTGAAAGCGGTCTTCGAGGTGATGGGCATCCCTTTCAGCCTCGCCGAGCCGGCCAGTTGGAAGCGCCACTACGGCCTGATCGGCAAGGACAAGGACGCCTCTCGGCTGCTGGCCATCGCGCGGTTCCCGTCGGCGGCGCCGCTGCTGCAGCGGAAGAAGGACGACGGCCGCAGCGAGGCGCTTCTGCTGGCGCTGTACCACGAGCACACCGAGCTGGGAGCCCGCGCCGCGTGAGCAACCCCCACGACCTCACCCAGCCCGAGCGCTACACCGAGCGCCACCACGCCCGCGTCCTGCGCAAGCGCATGGACGCCGACCGCCGCCGGCACGGCAACTGCTGCATCTGCGCCTGCCGCGCCACCACGCTGGGCATCGTCCACTGCCGCGGTCAGGAGGAACGGCAGAAGGGCGCCTGCAGCTGGGACAAGAAGCAGCCCGTTTTCCGACTCGACCCGAATACCTTGGAGAAATACCGCGATGCAGCTTGATACCTTTGGAGTGTATGTGCGCCGCCGACTTGAGCAGTGGGGCGAGGAATTCTGCTTAGCACGCGACTGTGAGTATTTGGGCCATCAGTCGAAAAATATGCTCCAGATCCTGATTGAACACCGCGGTGAGATGCCGGCAAGGCCCCAAGGATACGCGCCACTGTTCTGCGATCCGCGTGCTCAAGAGATAGAGAGCATTGTCGCCAGCATCGCCCGCGACAACATCGGCATGTCATGTTCACTGCGGGCCTACTATTGCGGTTCCGGCCGAAGGAAAGTTGAGCGATACGACACCGCGGTCACGCTAATGGCGAATTGCCGGCAGCGTCCAGTGTCGATGCGACAGTATTTAACCCTGGTAGAGCTAGGATTTCAGCGTGTACGGGGTCGTCTAGAGGGGTGGGTGTCAGAGGCGGCGTGACCTAGTATGCTTTCTGAAACACAGGGTCGCTGGAATTTTATGCTCAAGGTATTTGTAAGCTACGCCAGAGAGGATGGAGAGGCTGCTCTAGAAATTTACAACTGGCTCGCGTCCATAGGTGTTGAACCTTGGATAGACCAGAGGTGTTTGCTTCCGGGGCAAAACTGGGAAGCGGAAATAGCGAAGGCATTCAGCGACGCCAATGTCATTCTTCTTCTGCTTAGCCCGAGAAGCGTGCACAAGCGCGGCTTTGTGCAACGCGAGGCGAACGAGGCTTTACAGAAGCTGGTCTACAAACAGCCAACGGATGTCTACGCAGTCCCGGTGCTTCTCGAGCCTTGTGAGGTCCCTTCACAAATTTCATCGAGGCTCCAGTACGTCGATTGGAACAGTCCAGACGCGAGAAGTAGCGTGACGTCAGCCCTTGCGTTGGCCGCCGAGCAGCAGTCAATTAAGGGCGAAGAGGGTGCTGAGTTTGGGCCATTTCGAGTTATTCCAAAAGCAATTGTCGAGCGCTGGGAAGGCTTGCCTGGGCACGATATCTCGGTGTCGTATCCAAAATTCACGTCGCAGGTTGCGTCTCCGCTAGCGGAAGAACTTAGCCAGTTCTTCGAGGGACGAGCCAGAAAGGCGGCCGTAGACGCTAGGCAGAAGATCTGGGACCAGAGCCCTGATCTGTTTTCTGACCAACTCGATGCCCCTCCTTCAAACGGCCGCTGGGACGACTACGAAATCGCCTATTCGTCGGAGCGTCTTCTGAGCCTTATATTTCGTGTCGGCTGGTATGGAGCTGGAGCCGCGCATCCGAACTCTCATTTCGAAACATACAACTTCGTGTTGACGCCGCATTTGGTTCAGCTTGAACTGAGTGATCTCTTCAGTGAGCTTTCGCCAGCCATAGAGGCAGTAAGTAATTTTTCCATTGCAGAGTTGCAGCGGGAATATTGGAGAAGGTTTGGGCGTGAGGCCGATGGCTCTAGCCTTGAATGGATCAAGGACGGTGCGGGGGCAGATATCGAGAATTTCTTGAACTTCAGCATCTCAGATGATGGGCTGACCTTCATGTTTCCGCCATACCAAGTTGGTCCTTACGCTGAGGGCAGCTGGACAGTCTTCGTTCCCTTCTACGACATACTGCCTTATCTCCGGCGGAGCGGTCCTTTCGCGTGGATTCGCCCACCTGCGCAAGATTGACAGGTGCACACCTCTGGTGTAGTTTTTTCGGCACGCTGACATAGAAGCCCTCGGGAGATCCCCGGGGGCTTTTTCGTTTCCGCCCGGCTCCTCGCCAGACCAAGCCATGCGTCCAGCTGGACCGCGGGCCGGGCACCTATTGCCGTTGTCCGGAGAACCCATGGCAGTCATCACGCCCGAGCAAGCTGGTGGCCGCAACGTCGTGGCCTTCCTGGACATGCTGGCCTGGTCCGAGGGGACCGACAACGGCAAGCAGCCGACCGCGAACCACGGCTACGACGTGATCGTCGGCGGCAAGCTGTTCACCAGCTACGCGGACCACCCGCGGGTGCTGGTGGACCTGCCGGCGCTGCGCATCCAGTCGACCGCGGCCGGGCGCTACCAGCTCCTGCGCCGCTACTTCGACGCCTACCGCAAGACGCTCGGTCTGGCCGACTTCTCGCCGCTGAGCCAGGACAAGATCGCGCTGCAGCAGATCCGCGAGCGCAAGGCGCTGCCGCTGATCCAGGCCGGCAAGATCCGGGAGGCCATTGCGCGGGTGTCGAACATCTGGGCGAGCCTGCCCGGCGCCGGCTACGGCCAGCATGAGCAGAAGCTGGACAACCTGCTGACGGCGTACAGGCGCGCCGGCGGCCAGGTAGCGGAGGCCTGACGTGGAATCGCGGATCACGCTGGCGCAGCTGGCCGGGGCCGTCTCCGTCGCTGGCAGCGCTCTGGCGCTGGCCGACAACTGGCCGGCGGTGAAGCTGTTCCTGGTCGATATGGGCAGCTTCCTGGCGGTGCCGCAGGTCGAGGCCATGTGGATGAGCCTGGCGATCAGCGTCGCGATCGGCTTGCTGCTGCCGCACTTGCCCCAGCAGATCGGCATGCGCGCGTCCTGGCCGCCGGCGTTCACCAAGGCGCGGATCCGTTTCTGGAGCTGCCTGCTGGCGATCGTCGTTTGCTGGGCCAAGGTGCCGACGCCGCGCGGCGCATGGTTCGCTCTGATGACCGGCTTCGCCGCGATGGGGCTGTGGACCACGGCTTCGGGGATGCTCTACCGCATCTTCCCCTGCGCGCGGCCGGAATCGCTGCAGCCGAACCCCGGCGACGCCCCGGAGCAGGGAGGCGGCGATGCCCCGGGCGCGTAGCCACAAGGACGCGATCAAGGGCCTGCAGCAGGCGCTGGCGCTGATCGACACGCGCAACGCGCGGCCGACCGCCGGGCTGCTGGACTCGCTGCGGTCGATGGTGTCGGACGCGATCGAGATCATCAAGGAACCCGACCCGACAACGCGCAGCGCGCTGCTGGCGGTGGCGATGCTGGTCGAGAGTACCGAGGTCACCCAGGCCACGCGCAACGGCAAGAAGGTCACCCGGATCTCGATCATCGACCAGTGGGCCTACACCTGGGCGATGAACCGAATCCACGAGCTGGCGGCCGGGAAGTGATCGACCGCTGGGACCGCGGCCTGCCGCCCGCAGGTGATCCGCCGGGGTGGCTCATCGCAGGCCTGTGCCTGGCGCTCCTTGCCGCGCTGGCGTGGCTGTGGGCCGACCTATCCAACATGCCGAGGGGCTGACCGTGAACCGGATCCTGATCACCATCGTCGGGCTCGTTGCCTGGACGGCGCTCGCGTTCTGGGCCGGCCGTGAGTGGCGCGACCGCAGCGCGGACCTGGCCACGTCCCAGCAGGAGACCGCCGCGGCTCAGGGCGAAGCCAAGGCCCAGGCCGGGGCGCGCGACATCGAGCACAAGCAGGCCAACACCATGGCCGCCATCGGAGTGAAGCATGAAGAAGACCGCACCGCGGCCCAGGCCGTCCCTGCTGCTGTTGTGGCTGGCGTGCGTGACGGCAGTCTCCAGCTGCGCGACGACCTCGCCACCTGCAGCACCGACCTACTGTCCCAGGCTGTCGCCGGCGCCGTCGAACGTGATGCGCACGCCCAACTACGAGCAGAGGTTGCGGGAGCTGCTGTTCAAGTCGGGCGCGACGCCGACGACCACGTCCACGCCGCCCAAGCCGTGATCGTGGTGGATCGCGTGGTGCCGGCGGCCGCAGAAGCCAACGGCCGGCAGCCGAGATGAGCAGCTGGATGAGGTGGGCGGCGAGGGCGAGGTGTTCGATGGAAACGTCCATGGTGGTACCTGACTCCGGGTTGGTGGGATTGCAGCCTGGCCCAGCTCTGGGAGCAGTCAACGGGCGCAGCGGGGCCGCGCAGGGATCGTCTGCGGGCCTGGCTCGCCGATCCACTTCCGCTTTTTCCGCTGGGCCGTGCGAATGGTCCGGCCGGCGTCGGCGTCGATCCACTTGCGGAATTTCCGAAGCAGTCCTAGGGCGTGGGGGTAGGCGATGAGCGACAGTCAGCTGGATCGCATCGAGCGGAAGCTGGATGCGCTGCTGGAAGCGCTGGCAGCCGAGGGCGAGGAGGAGCCATCCACCAGCCTGGATGGCGACGTGATGCCGGGCGACCGCGACCAGACGGAGAGTCTGGGCTGATGGGTATCGTGACGATCGTGCCGGCGGCAATGGACGAGCACATCGGCACCACCCCAACCCGTGGCACCAAGGTGCTGGTGGATGGGGTGGAGCTGAAGGGCGTCACCCGCGTGGTGCTGATGGCGGAAGTGGACGACATCTGGCGCGCCCACATTGAGTGCTATGCCGAGGTGCAGACCATGCCCGGGATGTGGCTGGAGGTGCACGAGCGTCCCCGGCTGACCTGGTGGCGTCGCCTGCTGCTGAGGGCGGCAGGTGTCAGCGTGGCTGGCCCGTACCTGGGCAGCACTGCGCAGCCGTACGAGAAGCCCTGATGGCCAGGGTGACGACGCTGGCGCCGCGCATCAGCTGCGCACCCAGCAGGCTGAAGCCATCAGCTCCGGTGGTACCCACCTACGGGCAGGGCAGAGGCGGGCGCCCCTGGCGCAGGAAGCGCGAGGCCGTGCTCAAACGGGACGGCTACCTGTGCCAGTGCGAGGCATGCCAATCCAGTGGCCGGCTCCCGCTGCTGGCTGACGAGGTGGACCACATCGTGCCGGTGGCAGAGGGCGGCACGGACGACATGTCCAACCTGAGGGCGATCAACCACGACTGCCACAAGGTCAAGACGCAGGCCGAGGCACGGCGCGGTGCGGCGCGAAGCTGAACGGACAACGTGGAGCGCGAGCGTTGGGCGCCCCCGATCCACGGCACATGTACCGGGGGGGAGGGGAAAACCTACGGCCCGTCTCGACGGACACCCGCCGCCCACTCATTCAGAGGTTTTTTCTCGGCCGGAATTTCAGGCTGAAGGCCATTTATGCGCAAGAACACGAAAGCGGGCCGGCCAGCGTTCACGCCGACGGCGGCACAGCGGCGGATGGTGACCAATGCCGCGGCCGGCGGCATGTCGCACGAGGAGATCGCCATCGGGATTGGCGTCGCCCGCAACACGCTGGAGAAGTACTTCGAGAAGGAGCTATCGACCGTGGCGCTGCGCCGGCGCATGGAGGTGCTGGACGCCATGGCGAGGACGGCACTTAAGGGCAACGTGGCGGCCCAGAAGGCGTTCCTTGCGCACACGCCGACGCTGGCTGCGCCCCCGGTCGCGAAGGAGACGCCGGTGGGTAAGAAGGAGCAGGCGAACGCTGCCGCGGTCGGCGCACAGGCCGGCACCGAGTGGGCGGACCTGCTGGACGACAAGGTCACCCCGATCCGGCGCGCGGCGCAGTAAGTGGCCTGGGACCTCTCCTGCCGCGATTGGTGGGAGCGCTTGCAGGCTGGGCGGCTCCCCGTCGGCGATCTGCCGCTGTGGACGCCGCAGGCCGAGCGCGCCGCGCAGATCTTCGGCCGGCTGCGGCTCGCAGACGTGCCAGGCACGCCTACGGTGGCCGAGGCCGGCGGCGAGTGGTTCCAAGAAGTGGTCCGCTGCATGTTCGGTGCCGTGGACCCGGCGACCGGGCAGCGAGAGATCCGCGACCTGTTCGCCCTGGTGCCGAAGAAGAACGCGAAGACCACGTTCGGCGCGCTGGGCATGGTCACCGCGGTACTGCTGAACAAGCGCCCGCGCGCGACGTTCCTGATGACCGCACCGGTGCAGGACACGGCGCAGCTGGCGTTCGATGCCGCTGCCGGCGCGATCGAGCTTGACCCGGTGCTCGACGCGAAGTTCCACATCCGGCACCACCTGAAGACGATCATCCACCGCGAGACGAAAGCCTCGCTGGAGATCATGACGTTCGACCCGGGCGTGCTGACGGGCATCAAGGTGTCCGGCGGCGCGCTGATCGACGAGCTGCACGTGTGCGCGAAGAAGTCGAAGGCGCCGCAGGCGCTGCGACAGATCCGCGGCGGCATGGTGCCGTACCCCGAAGCGTTCCTCTGGTTCATCACCACGCAGAGCGACGAGCAACCGGTCGGCGTCTTCGCCGACGAACTGCAGAAGGCTCGCGACATCCGCGATGGCAAGCGGCTCGGCAAGATGCTGCCGGTGCTGTTCGAGTTCCCGCAGGAGGTGCAGGAATCGAAGGACCAGCAGTGGAAGGATCCGCAGCTGTGGCCGCTGCTGAACCCGAACATCGGGCGCGCCATCACGCTGGAGCGGATGGTCGAGGAGTTCGAGGACGCGGTCGGCACCAGCGAGGCAGAGCTGCGCAGCTGGGGCTCGCAGCACTTGAACATCCAGATCGGCGTGGCGCTCCACCAGGGCAGTTGGGCCGGTGCTGAGTTCTGGGAGGCTCAGGCCGACAAGCGGCTGACGCTTGAGGGGCTGATCCGGCGCTGCGACGCCATCACCGTGGGCATCGACGGCGGCGGCCTGGACGACCTGCTGGGCCTGTCGTTCTGCGGCAGGGACAGGCACACGAAGCGCAAGCTGCTGGTGTGCCGAGCGTTCGCTCACCCGAAGGCACTGAAGCGTCGGAAGAGCCAGGAAACCCGCTACGAGGACTTCATCGCCGACGGCCACCTGCTGGTCGGAAGCGAGGCAGAGGACGGCGCAACGGACCTCCGTGACATGGCGGTCATGGTGAAGCAGGTGGCCAAGGCCAGGTTGCTGGCCGGGATCGGCGTCGATCCCTCCGGGCTGGGCACCGTGCTGGACGTGTTGGCCGCCGAGAAGATCGATCCGGAGCTGATCACCGGCATCCGCCAAGGCTGGCAGCTGACCGGCACCTGCAAGGTGTTCGAGCGCTGGCTGGCCGACGGCCTGCTGACGCACGACGGCTCGCGGCTGATGGACTGGTGCGTGGGCAATGCCAAGGTCGAGGCGTCGAAGAACGCCCTCTACGTGACCAAGGCGGCCAGCGGAGTCGGAAAGATCGACCCCCTGATGGCGGCGATGAATGCCGTCGAGCTGATGTCTCGGAACCCCGAGCCACAGAACAAGAAGCTCGTCCTCATGACCCTGGGTGGAACCTGATGAAGAACGAAAACCGCGCCTACAGCCTGCTGGAGGTGAAGTCCTACGACGACGACCAGCGCGTCATCACCGGCTGGGCCACCACGCCGGAACCGGACCGCATGGGGGACATCGTGGAGCCGCTGGGCGCCAAATTCGCGGCCGAGTTGCCTCTGCTGTGGCAGCACCGCCATGACAGCCCGGTCGGCGTCGTGAAGTTCGGCAAGCCGACGGCCAAGGGCATCCCGTTCACCGCGAGCGTCGCGAAGATCGAGACGCCCGGTGCGCTCAAGGATCTGGTCGACCTCGCCTGGCAGTCGGTGAAGGAGAAGTTGGTCCGCGGCGTGTCGATCGGCTTCCGAGCGCTGGAATACAGCTTCATGGAATCGGGCGGCATCCGCTTCACCGAGACCGAAATCTACGAGTTGTCCCTGGTGACGATCCCGGCCAACGCGGCGGCCACGATCCAGAGCATCAAGGCCATGGACACCGGCGCGCGCCGCCCGGCGAACTACGGCGTCCCCCTCATCCAGCGCCAGGCGGCACCGGTCGAACGGCCGGCCGGCGGCGCGGTGAAGTTGCTGCACTGAAGTATCGGGCCGCACGGCCCCGCGGGGTGGAACCCGCTTCCCAATCTTGCAGGCACTGCCCGGCGTGGAACCCGGGCCGAACGGCTGCGCCACCAAGGAAACGCAATGAAGACCATCGCCGAACAGCTGGAAGCGCTGCGCGCGACCCGCGAAGCGCACCAGAAGAAGCTGGGCGACATCGCCCAGAAGTCCATGGACGAGAGCCGTTCCTTCAACACCGCCGAGCAGGAAGAGTTCGACGACCTGGAAGGCCAGATCAAGTCGCTCGACGGCGACATCGACCGCCTGACCCGCCTGCAGGCCGTGCAGGCCAAGTCGGCCGTGCCGGCGGCGATCATCGCCAAGGGCAACGAGGACATCGTCTCGCGCGGCGAGGGCCGTTCGCTCGAGCCCGCGCAGCTCAAGGCGGTCGAGAAGGTGGATGCCGGCATCGGCTTCGCTCGCCTCGCGCGCTGCCTGGCCGTGTCCCACGTGCACCACCAGAGCCCGATCGACGTCGCGCGCGCGGTCTACCCGGGCGACGAGCGCCTGCACAGCATCATCCAGCAGAAAGCCGCCGTGCCGGCCGCCAGCACGGGCAACGCGAACTGGGCCGGCAATCTGATCACCGACGGCGGCGTGGCGTTCGCCGATTTCGTCGAGTGGCTGCGCCCGCGATCGCTGCTGGGCCAGGTCTCCGACCGCCTGCGCAATCTGCCGTTCGACACGCCGGTGCTGGTGCAGGGTTCCGCCGCGATCGGCAAGTGGACCAAGGAGGGCGGCGCGAAGCCGCTGACCCGGTGGTCCTACAGCCGCGCGAAGCTCGTCCCGCTGAAGGTCGCTGCGATCGCCGCCGCCACGAAGGAAACGATGATGCGCGCCACGCCGGCCGCCGACGCGCTGCTGCGCGACGAACTGGGTCGCGCGGTCAACCAGACCATCGACACGCAGTTCATCGATCCAGACGCCGCTGCCGTTGCCGACGAGGCGCCCGCCTCGATCCTCAATGGCGTGCCCGCCACGACCGTGCCGGCGGGTAGCGACGCGGACGCAATCCGCGCGGGCGCCGCCGCGCTGATGAACGCCATCGCAGGCTCCAACCTGTCCCTGGCCGGTTCGTTCTGGGCGATGTCGGAGCGGACCGCAATTGCGCTTTCGCTGATGGCCAATCCTCTGGGCGCGTCCGAGTTCCCCGGCATCAACTTCACCGGCGGCACGTTCCTGGGCCTGCCGGCGTTCGTTTCGGCCTTCGTGCCGGACGACGAGGATGGTGCGGTGATCGCGCTCATCAAGGGCGACGAGATCTTCCTGGGCGACGAAGGCGGCTTGCAGGTCTCGATGTCGGATCAGGCTTCGCTGGTGATGGACGACGCGCCGACGATGAACAGCACCACGCCCACGGCACAGCAGGTGGTCTCGCTGTGGCAGACCAACAGCGTGGCGTTCCTCGTCGAGCGCTTCATCAACTGGCAGCGCCGGCGCCCGCAGGCGGTCGCGTGGGCGCGCGTCAACTGGGGCCGGGCTTCGATTCCGACCAGCTCGTAATCGAGCGGCGGTGGCGGGGCCTCCGCGGCCCCGCCACTTCTTCCAACAAGTGAGGTTCCAATGAGCAAGGTCGAAATCCTGAGCAAGGGCGGCAGGGTCGCGCGCGTGCACCCGAAGATCGCCGACGTGTTGGTGCAGCGCGGTAAGTACATCCGGCGCGACATGGTGGCTCAGGCCGCCACGCAGCCGCCGTTGGCGCCTATTGCCGATGGTCCGGGTTCCGGCCAAGTCGGCGATCAGGAAGAGGCTCCGCCGGTAGCGAAGAAGACTGGCCGCAAGGTCGCGAAGAAGCGCGCGACCAAGGGCAACGCGAGCGAGGAAGCCTCCGAATGACCGGATTTTCGCCCCGAGAGCTGGCCACTGAGGCCGGTGTTCGAAAGTACGGCGTCGGCTATCTGAAGGCGCTGACGCCTGCCGTCGCTGCTCCGGGGCGGGATGACTGGCACACGTTGATGGTCCAGGAGCCGTTCACCGGCGCCTGGCAGCGCAACATGGAGGAGCGGCAGAGCACGGTGCTGTGCTATCCGACGCTCTACGGCTGCCTGAACCGCATCGCCTCGGACATCGGCAAGCTGCCGTTCCTGCTGAAGATCGAGGACGTCAACGGCATCTGGTCGATCGACACCGCGAACACGGCGTACTGGCCGGTGCTGCGCAAGCCGAACGCCTACCAGACGGCGCAGCAGTTCCGCGAGGCCTGGCTGCTGTCGAAGCTGATCCAGGGCAACACCTACGTGCTGAAGGGGCGCGATGATCGCCGCGTGGTGACGCGGCTGTGGGTGCTGGATCCGTGCCGCGTGCAGCCGATGGTGTCCGACAGCGGCGACGTCTTCTACCAGATCAACTACGGCACCGGGTCGAACCTGCTGCCCGCGAACTACCCGGGCGAGCAGCTGATCGTTCCGGCGAGCGAGATCATCCACGACCGGATGAACTGCTTCCACCACCAGCTGATCGGCGTGCCGCCGCTGTGCGCGGCGCACTGGCCTGCGGTGAAGAATCTCAAGATCCTGAAGGACTCGACCACGTTCTTCAGCAACGGCGCGAACCCGGGCGGCATCCTGACGGCGCCGGCCGGCATGTCCGACGAGGACGCGCAGCTGGTGAAGGACTACTGGAACACCAACTTCCAGGGTTTCAACGCCGGCAAGGTCGCGGTGGTCGGCGCGGACATGAAGTTCACCCCGTTCGGCTTCAAGGCCGCGGACTCGCAGCTGGTCGAGCAGATGCGTTACTCCGACGAGCAGGTGTGCCAGCCCTTCGGCGTGCCGCCGTTCAAGATCGGTATCGGCTCCATCCCGGCCGGCATGAAGGTCGACGACATCAACCAGCTGTACTACGCCGACGCCCTGCAGGCGCACATCGAGGCAATCGAAGCGTTGTTGGACGAAGGCCTCGGCATCAGCCGGCCGCAGGGCGTGGAGCTGGACCTGGAGCCGCTCCTGCGAATGGACGTGGGCAAGCAGGCCGACGTGCACACGAAGTTGGTCGGCGGTGGCATCGAAACCCCCAACGAGGGGCGACTGGCCTTCGGGCTCCGCGGCCTGATCGGCGGCGACACGGTCTACATGCAGCAGCAGGACTATCCGCTCGACCAGGTGCGGCTCAACAAGATCGCTCCGCCGTCGGCTGCCGAGCCAGCCCCCGCGGAGCCGGCCGACGCGCCGCCGCCAGCCGACACCGACGAGGTGCGCGAGCTGCGCCACCAGCTTTTCATGATGAAGGCCATCGCGGCCGCCCGAGCCGAGGTGCTGTGCAATGAGTGATCCGATCGAGTTCGGCAAGGAGCTGGCCCGCCTCATCCGCGAGGCGCTGGCGCCGGTGCAGCGCCAAGTCGCGGCGCTTGAGGCGCGCGCGCCGGAGAAGGGCGAGCCCGGCGCCGACGCGGATCCGGCGCTGGTGGCGAAGATGGTGGCGGAGGCCATGGCCGCGCTGCCGCCGCCGAAGGACGGCAAGGATGCCGAGCCCGTCTCGGATGAGCAGGTGGCGGCGCAGGTGGCACGCCACCTCGAGCAGCATCCGCCCCGCGACGGCCGCGATGCCGAACCGGTGGACGTCGACACGATCGCCGATGCGGTAGTGGCGAAGCTGCTGGCGTCGGATCGGCTGCAGACGCTGGTGGACCTGGCAACGACCGATGCTGTGGCGAAGCACTTCGAAGCCAATCCGGTGCAGCACGGCAGGGACGCGGATCCGGCTACGATCGAGAAGGCCGTCGCAGCCGCGGTCGCCGCGCTTCCCGCGCCGAAGGACGGCCGCGATGCTGATCCGGTGAGCGAAGAGCAGATCGCCACACAGGTCGCCAAGCATCTGGCCGCGCACCCGCCGAAGGATGGCGCCGACGGCGTCGGCCTGGCCGGCGCGATGATCGACCGCACCGGCGAGTTGGTGGTCACCACCACGAAGGGCGAAGCCATCAAGCTCGGCAAGGTAGTGGGCGAAGACGGCCGCGATGGCATCGGCTTCGAATCGGCGGCCGGGCACTACGACGCCGAGCGCGGCTTCGTCATCACCCTGGCCGCCGGGGAGCGGCGGAACGAGCTGGTGCTGCCGTATATGGTCCACCGCGGCTTCTGGCGCGAGGGCCTGGGCACGAAAGCCGGCCAGTCCATCACCCACGACGGCGCGCTGTGGATCGCCAAGCGCGACAACGCCTCGCGGCCGTGCATGGAGAACGAGCAGGACTGGGCGCTGGCCGCTCGCAAGGGCCGCGACGGCAAGGACGGCAAGAGCGTGCGCGTGCCGGCCGAGCCGGTGAAGCTGGGAGCCGGCAATGGCTGATTTCGTCACCGCGGCAGATGCCCGCGAGCATCTGCGCATCGACAGCGGCGCCGATGATCGCTGGCTGGCCATCTGGATCCCGGCCGTGTCGGCCTCGGTCGCGGCATGGCTGAAGCAGGAGTGGCGCCTGTACGTGCTGCTGCGCGATTCGAACGGCGACCTGGTGCGCGACAGCGCCGGCATCCCGCTGCCGGCCGAGGACAGCAATGGCGCGCTGATCCTGCACCCCTCGGTGATCGCCGCCACGCTGCTGGAGCTGGCTTCGCAGTACCGCTACCGGGAAGGCGAGGGCGACAACGTCGTCCCGGCCGACGCCGGTTATGGCTACGTGCTGTCGAGGGCCGCCACCGCACAGCTGGCGCCGCTGCGCCGCACGACGGTGGCCTGATGAGCAACGTGGCGGCGGGCGAGCTTCGGCACCGGGTGCTGATCCAGCAGCAGGAGACGACCAGGGACAGCGACGGCGTGTCGCAGACTGCATGGGTCGACGTGGCCACGGTCTGGGCGGCGGTGGAGCCGCTGTCGGCGCGCGAGTTCGTCCAGTCCAGCCAGACTCAGGCCGCGGTGACGGCGCGGATCACCATCCGCTACCGAGCCGGCCTCGCGCCGACGATGCGGATCCTGCACCGCGGCCAGGTCTACAACATCGCCGGCCTGCTGCCGGACAAGGCCTCGGGGCTGGAGTACATCACCATCCCCGTGTCGGCCGGGGTCAACGACGGCCAATGATCGAGATCGACCTTCTGGGGCCAGGGCCGAGCGCATCGGCTGAACTGGCGGAGCGACTGCGCGCGCGCCGCGTCGGTGTCGTGAGCAACGCCTTCGAACTGGCACCGTGGGCGGAGTTCCTGGCGGCCAGCGATCGGCAGTGGTGGGACAAGTACCCGGCGGCTCGCGAGTTCGCCGGCGAACGCTACAGCAGTCATCGGATCGCGGGCGTGCATCAGCTGGCCGGCGCGCTGACCAACTGGAACAGCGGCGTGCTCGCGCTGGCAGTTGCGGCCCACCTGGGTGCCACGCTGGTCCGTCTGCACGGCTTCGATCTGCAGGGCTCTCACTTCTTCGGGCCGTACACCAACGGCCTCACCAACACGGCGCCGGCACGGCGCGAGATCCACAAGCAGCAGTTCGCACAGTGGGCGCGGCAGCACCCGCACGTCCGCGTCGTGAACTGCACCCCCGGTTCCGCCCTCAGGTGCTTCGAATTCGATGAACAGATTGCCGCTTAACTCGGTGCGCGGCCGCATCCGCGCCTACATCGAGCGCCACGCGCCAGCCCTCGGCGATGACGTGCTGGAAGTCGGCAGCCGCATCCACGACCCGGCCGCGTGGTGGTGCACGAACCGCGACCTGGCCACGGGGCAGTGGACCGGCATCGACATGCAGGCGGGCGAGGGCGTCGACCAGGTAGCCGACATCCACGAGCTTCCGGCGGAATGGTCGGGCCGGTTCAGCGGCATCGTCTGCTCCGAGGTGTTGGAGCACGTGGCTCGGCCCTGGCTCGCCCTGCCGGAACTGCGCCGCGTGCTGCAGCCGGGCGGCCTGCTGGTGATCACCACGCTGTTCGCCTTCCCCGAGCACGGATACCCGGACGACTACTACCGCTTCAGCCAGAGCGGCCTGCGCCTGCTGTTGCAAGACGCGGGGTTCCAGAGCATGGCGCTCGAGAACGCCGGCGAGCTTCCCATCGAGCTGAACGACCACGGCGAGCGCGGCGTGGCGCGCCGGCGCCTGCCGATGCATACCTTCGCGGTGGCGCGGTGCTGACGCTCCTGACTGCCACCGGTGCTCGGCCGGCCGCCTGGGCGCTGTGCGAGCGCTGGATGGCGCGGCAAGACTACACCGGCATGGTGCGATGGGTGATCGTGGACGACGGCCCGGACCCGCAGCCCGTGACGTTCCAGCGCGCCCGCTGGCAGCTGGTGCTGGTGCGTCCGTCGCCGCACTGGGCGCCCGGACAGAATACGCAGGCGCGGAACCTGCTCAAGGGCCTGGCCGCCGTTGGCGCCGACGAGCGGCTGGTGATCATCGAAGACGACGACCACTACGCGGCCGACTGGCTCAGCACCGTCGACCAGGCGCTGGAGCGCGCAGAGCTGGTTGGCGAGCATCGGGCGCGCTACTACAACGTGCAGCAGCGCCGCTGCCGGCAGCTGGCGAACACCGGCCACGCCAGCCTGTGCAGCACCGCGATGCGCGGCAGCGCGCTGCAGGAATTCGCCGCGGCGTGCGAGGCCCGGCCCAAGTTCATCGACCTGGAGCTGTGGCGCCGCGCGCGCGATCGCCACCTGTTCGGCGGGCACCGCGTGGTCGGCATCAAGGGCCTGCCCGGCCGCGGCGGGATCGGCATGGGGCACCACGACGACTTCAATGGGCAGCCGGACGCCGACGGCGCGCTGCTGCAGTCGTGGATCGGGGACGACGCGGAGTTCTACCGGTGAAGAGCGGGCTGGAAATCAAGGGCATCGACGGCGTCTTGAACACGCTGCGGTCGCTGCCGCCCGAGGTGGTGAGCAAGCGCGGCGGCCCGGTCAAGTCGGCGCTGGCGAAGGGCGCGCGCTTCCTGCGCGACAAGGAGCGCGAGAACCTGCGGGCCGTGCTCGAACCGGGCGAAGAGTCCACCGGCCTGCTGGCGGAGAACATCATCACCAGCCGCGGCAAGGCGCCGATCGGCGGGAAGGGCGAGCGCTACCTGGTCCGCATCAAGCGGAAGATGTACCCCGGCCGCAAGGGGGAGCAGGTCAGCACGCTGAAGTCCGCGCAGATCAAGGAATACGGCTCGGTGAAGCAGCCGGCCCGTTCCTTCATCCGCCGCACGGTGATCGAGCAAGGCTCGCAGACCATCAACGTGGTGGTGACCGACTTGGTCGCGCGCCTGGATCGTGTCGTGAAGAAGCTGGCACAACAGAACAAGGGCCGCTGATGTTCCCCAAGGTCTACCGCACCATCCGCACGCCGGCTGTGGCCGCGATCGTGGGCGACAGGATCGGCCGGCACGGCCAGATCGCGCAGACGGAAGCGCGGCCGTACATCGTCTGGCAGATCGTCACCGGCCAGCCCTACGACAACCTGAGCGACACGCCGTGCGGCGATTTCACCAGCGTGCAGATCGACTGCTATTGCGGCGGCGAGACCGGCGACGGCGACGTGCATCGGCTCGCGTTGGCGGTGCGCGCCGCACTGGATGCCGTCCTCATCTGCAACAGGGTCGTGATCGACAACCGCGACCCCGACACGAAGCTGTACCGCGTCGGCATTGAGGCCGACTTCATCGACCAGCGCTGAGCCGCTGGCATACCCACCACCAGCCGCCGAAAGGCGGCTTTTTCATTGAGGAATCGAAATGACCGCTGGAACCCTTCGTACCCAGGGAACCGAGCTTTACCTTGTCGACAAGCTGAGTTCCAGCGTGGAGCAGGTCGTCAAGTTCGCGTGCCCGACCGGCATCACCGGCATCGGCGGCGGCACCAAGGATCAGCTCGAGGACACCTGCCTCGACAACGAGGAGGACAAGACCTACAAGGCCGGCCTCGGCAATCCCAATGCCATCTCGGTGCCGTTCAACTTCATCCCGTCCAGCTTCAGCCACCAGACCCTGTGGGATCTGAAGGCCAGCGGCGACAACCAGGAGTGGATGGTCGGCTTCTCCGACGGCCGCGGCATCGCCCCGACGCTGGACAGCGAGGGCCACTTCGTGCCGCCGGCTTCGCCGCTGCGCACCACCATCGGCTTCGACGGCTACGTGTCGGAGGTGAACATCGACGTGGCCACGAACGAGATCGTGCGCGGCACGCTGACCATCCAGCGCTCCGGCCCGGAGCGCCCGTTCTGGAACGGCCCGCAGCCGACCTGACCCCCACGGCGTCGGCTCTGCGCGGAGTGCTGCTGCGCATCCGGCGTCCCACCTACCTACGGCAGAGACGCATGGACAAAAAGCTCCTCCTCACTCCTTCCACCGCGGTCGAGCGCGAGATCACGCTCGCCGATGGCCAGAAGCACACCACCTGGTTCAAGCCCGTCACCGGCGGCGAGTTCTTCCGCTTCCAGCGCGACACCCGTTCCGAGGACGAGAACGTGCGCATCTTCGCGATGCAGCGCCTGATCGCCTGCAGCCTCTGCGAGGACGCGCGCGGCCGGCCGACGCTCACGAACGAAGAGGCCAAGGCCCTCTCCATCGACGCGATCAACGTCCTGTTCCCGCACGTCATCGCGGTGTCGCGCACGGTCGAAGAGGAAAAAAAAGACTCGCCGAGCGAGGGCCCGCGTGGTTCCGACACGCCCTTGGGCTAGCGCTCGGCAAGTTCATCTGGGAGATCGATCTGCTGCCGCAGTCGGAGATCGACTCATGGCATGCGTACTACCTGCTTTACCCATTCGATGACCGTCACCGCTTCCACCGCCCGGCCGCGGTGATGGCCGCCTCGAACGGCGCGAAGTTCGACGCAACAATGGATTTCCTGGCACCCGATCCGGCCTTCGCCGGGTACGAAGACGCCGACGTCGCAACCATGCGGGCCTTCGGCCTGCGCCCGCCCCTCAGGAGCTAGACCCATGGCAGCAGGTTCCATCGTTATCGATCTGCTGATGCGCACCGGCAGCTTCGTCACCGACACGGATCGGGCGTCGAAGCGGCTGAAAAAGTTCGAGCGGGAGGCCAAGGACGCCGGCACCGCCATCGGCGCGGCGCTGGCCACGGCCGCGACGGCGACCGCGGCGCTTCTGCAGCAGTCCGTCAACACGATGGACGACATCAGCAAGGCGGCGCAGCGCTCCGGCACCACCACCGAAGAGTTCTCCAAGCTCAGCTACGCCGCCGGCCTGGCCGATGTGGCGATGACCGACCTGCAGACCTCGCTCGGGCGCCTGACGAAGGCGCAGGCGGAGGCGCTGGACCCGGCGTCCCAGCAGGCCAAGATCTTCAAGGCGCTGGGCATCGAGGTCGCCGATACCGCCGGAAACCTGCGTAGCTCGACCGACGTCTTCAAGGACTTCGCCGACGTCTTCGAAGAGCAGAAAGGCTCGCCGGAGATCATCGCCGCTGGCCTGAACATCTTCGGCCGCAGCTTCCAGAACCTGATCCCGCTGCTGAAGGACGGGTCGAGTGGGCTCAGGGATGCAGCCGACGAGGCGGCCGCGTTCGGCCAGGTCATCAGCACCGAAGCCGGGGCCAACGCCGAGGAATTCAACGACAACCTCAGCCGCATGAAGCTGTTCCTCACCGGCGTTGCGAACGCTGTCGCCGCGGATCTTCTTCCCGATCTGGTCGACCTACAGAACAAGTTCCTCGACGGTGCACGTGATGGCGAGAAGCTGCAGGTGGTCGCCGAGGACATCGGGAATGTGCTGCGAGTTCTTGGCGGCGCGATCGAGGTCGCGATGATCCCGCTGCAATGGTTGGATGATCGTATCCAAGGAACGACGATCGCCCTGCAGGGCTTGGCCGAGATTGCCAAAGGCGTTGTCGGCCTTGATTGGAGTCAAATTGTCAACGGTGCCTCACTGACTGTTGATGCCTCCCTCCTTGCGGGATTTGGAGACCCCCTGGAGAACGAGAAGGGAACCAAGAAGCGCCAAGGCGGCACCAGGTCTCGCCATTCGCCAGGGCGTACGCCGGCCGACACCCAGGTTGATCTCGCGGGAGTATTCAATCCTCCGAAGCCCCCTAAGTCCGGGGATGGACGCGGCGGCAAGTCCGAGGCCGAGAAGGAAGCCGACAAGCTCGCCGCGGCCT
This sequence comes from Xanthomonas sp. AM6, assembly GCF_025665335.1. Classification (NCBI taxonomy): domain Bacteria; kingdom Pseudomonadati; phylum Pseudomonadota; class Gammaproteobacteria; order Lysobacterales; family Lysobacteraceae; genus Xanthomonas; species Xanthomonas sp. AM6. Next base: position 3,394,731 of record NZ_CP106869.1, on the reverse strand, counting down.
ACAAGAGCATCAACGAGCAGCTGGAACAGCAGATCGCGCTGAACGGCAACAGTAGCGCGATGGCGAAGCTGGCGTTCGACCTGCAGAGCGGCGAGCTGTCGAAGCTCAGCGCGGCACAGAAGCAGGGCCTGACGGACAAGCAGGCGCAGGTGGATCTGCTGGAGCTGGAGCGCGCGGCGCAGCAGGAGGTCAACCAGCAGTCGGAGGACTACGCCCGCGCGGTGGCGGACCAGGCCAAGTCCTTCCAGGACCACGCGGCCGACTTGCAGTTCGAGATCGACCTGCTCGGCAAGAGCAACAAGGAGCGTCAGCGCGAGATCGAGCTGCGCTATCTCGGCGTCGGCGCCACCGAGGCCCAGCGCGACGCGATCGGGCGCCTCTCGGATCAGCTGTACGAAGAAGGCGAGGCGATGCAACGCAGCATCGACCTGCAGGATGACTTCCGCGATTCGTTCTCAGACGCGGCGAAGGACCTGATTCGCGGTAGCTCTTCGGCGAAGGAAGCGCTGATGGACTTCCTGGACTCGATCAACGATCGGCTGGCGAAGATGGTGGCGGATGGCTGGGCCGACAAGCTGTTCGGCAAGCAGGGCGAGAACGGCGGAAGCGCCGCGGGCGGTTGGCTTTCCTCGTTGGCCGGCGCATTCGGTGGGAGCGGCGGCACGGCAGCTGGCGCCCCGCAGGGCGGCGGCTGGAGCGACTGGATCGGCACGATCATCGGCGCCTTCGGCGGCGCCAAGGCGAGCGGCGGCGACATCCTGGGAGATCGGGCCTACCTCGTCGGTGAAGACGGCCCGGAGATGTTCGTTCCCAGGACCGCGGGCCGCGTCTACACCGCGCCGCAGACGCAGGCGATCACTGCCGGCGGCGGCGGCCGGGGCCTTACGCAGATCAACAACTTCAACACGCAGGGGCGCCTGGATCGTAGGTCGAAGCAGCAGATCGCGGCGGACGTCGGCCGGAAGGCGAACGCCGCCACCTCGCGAGGGATCAGCTGATGGCGTACCTGGATGCCTATCTGCCGCCGTGCCCGGGCTACGGGTTCGAGGGCGGCCCCAACTTCTCGACGCGGATCGTGGAGATGGCCAACGGCCGCGAGCGCCGCAACGCCGACTGGAGCATCGCGCGGCACAGTTACACCGCACCGTTTCTCAACATCTCGAAGGAGGCCTATCGGGAGTTGAAGCGCATGCACATGGTGTGCCGCGGGAAGCTGCACTGCTTCCGGTTCAAGGACTACCTCGACTTCCAGGCGGCGAACGAGATCTTCGCGATCGGCGACGGCGTGCAGACGAAGTTCCAACTGGCGAAGTTTTCCACGATCGACGGCATCTCGTACGAACGTCCGGTGTACGCGATCGTGGCCGCGACCATCACCGACAACGGCGCGCCGGTTTCGCCCGTGGTCGATATGGAGCGCGGGACGGTGACCTTCGCGGCGCCACCGGCAGACGGCCACGTGCTGCGCTGGACCGGAGAGTTCGACGTGTGGGTGCGGTTTGACCAGGACAACCTGCCTTTCACCCTGGACAACGTGAACGCGACCAACGGCCAAGTGGAACTTCTGGAAGTGCCGCCGCCGGAGGAAGAGAGCTGATGCCGCGGAACATCCCCATCGCGCTCCGCGCCCACCTGGCGCAGGACGCGACCACCACGACGGTGCTGCTACGCATAGCGTCCGTACGTCCCGGCGTGGCTCCCTACGGCGCCGTCATGACCGATCGGGAAGTGGTGTACGACGACGGCGACGGCGCGGTCGCCTATTCGCCGATCATCGGCATGCAGCTCAGCACGATGGCCGCGGGCATGGACATGAGCGTCGACAACGCGGAGGCGACCGGCCTGCTGCCGGAATTCGACCTCCCGATCAGCGAGGCAGACATTCGCGCCGGCGTCTACGACTACGCGCGATGGGTGGCCTACCTCGTCAACTACGAGGACCTGAGCCAGGGCCACGTCGTGCTCGGTGCCGGCGAGATCGGGCGCGTGTCCATCAACGACGACGGCCTATCGTTCGTCGAAGAGCTGTTCGGCAAGACGAAGCGCCTGCGGCAGTCGGTGGTCGAGCGGGATTCCCTGACCTGCAGGGCGACCTTCGGCAGCCAGCCCATCGGCACCGGCGGCGACGTGCCGGAGCAACGCTTTCCGTGTGGCTTCGACGCCACGAGCCTGCTGGTCGCCGGCACGATCACCGCTGTTGGGCTGGAGACGAACATCACGTTCGCTTCCGCAGACGTGGCGGCGGCGTTCGGCGCGGACGAACTGTCCCCGGGCAAGGTGTACTGGAAGACTGGGTTGAACGCCGGTCGCGACACCGAGATCGAGAGCAACACAGCGGGGGGCGAGGTCACGCTCTCGTTCAAGACCGACTATCCGATGCAGGTAGGCGACAGCTTCGAGATCCGCCCGGACTGCAGCAAGCAGTGGGACGACGCGGACCACGGCTGCCTGCGCTGGTGGGCGCTGGAGCGGGTGAACCACTTCCGCGGCGAGCCGCACATCCCGATCGGCGACGCTGGCCAGCTCAGCGTGCCGGGCGCTTCTGTCGGCCCCAGCCTGGGCGGCAGCACGTCGCAGGACTTCACCGAAGGCGAGACGGCATGACCGCGCTTGTTGCGGCCGCGCGCGCCTACCTGCACGTGCCGTTCCGCCACCGCGGGCGGTCTCGCCGCGGCCTGGACTGCGCCGGCCTGTTGGTCCTGGCCTGCAGAGACATCGGCAAGCCGATTCAGGATCAGCGCCACTACGGCCGCGAGCCGTTCAACGATGGGCTCGTGGAAGCGGCCACGCGCGCGTTCGGGCCGCCGGTCGCGGTCGGGGCGGTGCCGGCCGAGTTCCTGCGGGCGGGCGACGTGCTGTTGCTGCGCTTCGACGTCAACCCACACCACGTCGCCATCGTCGCTGACCACCCACTGGGCGGCCTGAGCATCATCCACGCAAACGCGGACGCCACCCAACGGGGTCTGGTAGTCGAGCAGCGCCTTGACGCGCTGTGGCTGTTCCGCATCACCCACGTCTTCCGGATCGCCTGATGGCACGTCAAGTTCTTCCTATCGTGGGAGCCGTCGTTGGCGCCTACTTTGGCAACCCTGCGCTCGGCTACGCTGTTGGAGCTACGATCGCGAATGTCGTCGATCCCCTGGTAGTGCAGGGGCCGAAGATCGGCGACACCGCAATCCAGACCTCCGCCGAGGGCGCCTACCGTGCGATCGTGTACGGCACCGCGGCTGTCGCCGGCAATCTGATCTGGACCGGCCCAAAGAGCATTCGGAAGGAGCGGGAGCAGGCCGCGAAAGGCGGTGGCCCCGTCACCGAATACGAGCGGTTGTTCCAGTCGTTCGCCATCCGGATCTGCGAGGGGCCGATCAGCGGCATCCTGCGCATCTGGGAGGACGAGAAGCTGGTCTATGACGTGCGCGAGGGGTCGACGATCCCGGAGGACAGCACGAAGTTCGCGAGCCGCTTCGTGCTGCACCTGGGCAGCGAGGACCAGATGTCGGACTCCGAGATCGAGTCGGTACTCGGCATCGGCAACGCGCCGGCCTACCGCGGCAGCGCGTACATCGTCTTCCCGAAGGCGGATCTGACCGACCGCCGCGGCAGCATCCCGCAATACCGGTTCGAGGTGGTGGCGCGGGATGCCGACATCACATGGTCTCCCAAGGTAGTGACCTCGGAGGCCTACTTCACCGGCACCTACGACGACTTGAACCAGCAGCCGTCGACCACCTTCCTCACCGTCAATCCATCGGCCAAGCCGCTGGCCGTGTCGCCGGACGGAACGCTGACGGCGAGCTGCTGGTTCAACGCTCCGTACCTGCGCGTGTACCGCTTCGATCGCGTCTCGGAGACTTTTCTACCGGTCACGATCACGGGCCTCGTGCCCGACGGGACATGCGACACCGTGGCGTTTTCGCCGGATCAGAAGTGGATGGCCGTGGGCAATCGAGGGACGCGGAAGCTCATGGTCTACCGCGTCACAGAGAGCGGCCTGGAGTTCTTCGCGTCCCCCTCGGTCGGTGCGGAAACGAACGTGGACCACATCCGCTTCTGCCCGACGAACAACCTTCGCATCGGGTGTTCGGTGACCGGAGAAGTGCCGGTCAAGATCTTCCTGATCAGGCCGGTGCCGGGCGACGTACTGCTGCTGCGGCAGTCGGTGGCGGTCTATTCGTCCGGGGAGAACGGTGGGCTGGTGGAGTGGCGTCCCGACGGCGGGATGATTTGCCACACCAATGGCGCGAACATCTTCATCTTCAACGTCGAGGCCGCCAACCCGATGCCCTATCTGTTCTTCCAAGACCTCACCCTGCTCGGTGTGGCGGCGAGCCGCGGGGCATACTGGTCGGGGTTCCTGGATTTCTTCTATTTCACGAGCGCTGACGCGCCCTACATCACGGTGTTCCGCCTCCTGCAAACGGGGGAGGGAACGTACGTCCTGGACCGCTATCCAGACCCGGCGCAGCCTGCAGAGGGGATATTCTCCGCGGCGCTGTCGTTCGATCGACGATATTTGCTTGTGGCTCCGACAGGCCTGGGCGTCAGCGTCTACAGAACCAACCTGATGGAGAGGCTGACGCTCATCTCCGAAGTCGGCAGCGGCAACCAGCGCTACATGGCACTCAACGACGGTCTGAGCGTGGGCAGCGGCACCGCGGTGCCCGACACGCTGTCGGCCATCGTCGCCGACATTATCGATCGATGTGGGCTGAACGATAGCGACTATGACGTGTCCGAGCTGACCGACCCAGTCGCGGGGTTCGTCCTGGCCGGAGGTTACACGGGCGCCTCGGCGATCAATGCTCTGCGTGCCCCGTACTTCTTCGATGCGAGCGAGTACGACAAGGTCATCCACTTCCCGAAGCGGGGCAAGCCGGTTGTTCGCACACTCACCTTCGACGACTTGATCGACGAGCCCGAAACATCGACGCGAGAGGACGCGCGCGAGTTCCCGGCGAAGCTGCACCTGGAGTACCAGAACGCCATCAGCGGCTACGAGACTGCGAAGGCGACAAGCGCTCGCAGCAGCAGGGACGTTCGCGTGACGGGCGAAACTTCTGTGTCGGTGCCGGTGGTGATGGATTCCACTGAGGCGCAGCAGACCGTCGTGAAGCTGCACAAGGTTGCATGGACCGACCAGGAGGGAGAGCTGCCGTTTTCGATCTCTGACAAGCACCTTGATCTGGTCGCCGCGGACAACATCGGCCTGGCACTGCGCGGCAGCGTCTTCCGACTGCGCATCGAGAAGCATGAACATGCGGCCGGGGAGATCAAGCTGACCTGCAGGCACGACCGCCAGAGCGCGTACACCGCGAACGTCACCGGCGTGCCGCTGCCCGAGCCCACGCCCCCGCCGAGCAGCATCGTGGGGGCAACGCAACTCGCGATACTGGACATCCCTGCGCTGGTGGACATCAACGATCTGGCGAACCCGGTCGAGTACGCGGCGATGTCCGGCATCAGCGATGCGTGGTATGGCGCAACCCTGCAGCGAAGCCTGGACGGTGGCAGCACCTTCGGCTCCGTCCTGCAGGACGCCAGCGGCACCGTCATGGGCACCCTGCTGCAGGAGGTGCCGGCAGCCAGCGAGTTCTACCGGGACCGCACGAACCGCGTTGTGGTCGCGCTGACCAACCCGAGCGATGTGCTGGAAGACCTGTCCGAATCCAGCTTCTTGAGCGAGGGCGGGGCGTTTGCACTGGAGAAGGCCGGCGGCGGCTGGGAGATCCTCCAGTACAAGGACGTGGAGGAGGACGGCGCCGGCAACTGGGTTCTGTCGGACCTACTACGCGGCCGCCTCAACACCGGGCCGAGTGTGCACGCGGTCGGTGCGCGATTCGTCCTGCTGTCCGGCGTGAAGCTCATCAACGTGACCAGCGGCTTGATCGGACAGACCGTCGTGGATCGCGCCGTATCGAGCAGCGAAAGCCCGGAGTCGGCCGAACAACAGTCGCACGTCGTGACTGCACAGTCGCAGCGAGAGTGGCCGGTGGCGTCGCTTCGTGTGTCTCGCAGCGGCGGGTCGATCACTGCGACCTGGGCGGCGCGGCACCGCTTTGGCACCGAGGCCAACCCGATCGCCTCGATCAACTTCCAGGGCTTCCGCGTCACCGCCGATGACGGCGCGTTGCCGCCCATCACCCAGGACACCACCAGCCAGACCATCACCATCGACGCCAGCAGCCTCGGTCCCTCCGTCGTCGTCAGCGTGTCGGCAATCAACCGCATCACCGGGCCTGGCCCGGCAGTCTCGGAGACCATATGAGCACCCCGATCCTCCCGTTCGAAGTCTGGGAATCCGGCACGAACCAGAACAGCATTCCCGCGAACGACAATGCCCTGAGATGGGAAATCCTCAATGGGCTGGTGATCGCCGCCGACGTGGCAGCGCAGCCTGCTACGCCTGACGACGGGGACATCTACGTGATCCCGGCCGGTGCCACCGGTGCACAGTGGGCCAGCTTCGATCCGAACGACCTCGCGCTGTTCCGCGGCGGCACCTGGTACGCCTATGCGCCGGTTGCCGGCATTACGATCAACTTGGCCGGCGCCCTGTATGCCTTCAACGGCACCGCGTATGAGCCACTCGGGGGCGGTGGTGGCGTGCCCGCTGCGGCGGACGTGACCTACGACAACAGCACGTCGGGGCTGACTGCGACCGACGTTCAAGGCGCGATCGACGAGATCGCGGCCGCGCCTTCCTCGGCGTTCGCGCCGGTCGCGACGTTCGCAGGCACGGCTCACGACATGGTGGCCGGCGACGTCGGCGCGTACACGAGGCTCACCAGCGCATCGGCCAAGTCATGGACCGTCCAGCCCGACGCCACCGAGCCCATGCCAGCGAGCGCGGAAGCGCACCTGCGGAACGTGGGTGCCGGCGTTGCGACGCTGACGGCCGGCGCAGGCGTGACGCTCAATGCCCCGGCCGGCGGGACGCTCGCGATCCCGCAGGGCGGAACGGTCACCTTGAAGAGGGCGGCGGCGGACGAGTGGGACGTCCTCGGCGCGACGGTGCCGGCGTGATTCCCGGCATTACTGCCGGCAGCGCCGCGGTCGAGCAGCCAGCGGCATTTCGCTACATCCGGCTGTACATCACCGCCAACAACGGGGGCGCGTTCGGCGACTACACCGGGCTCAATGAGCTGATCCTGCGCTCTGTGCCCGGGGGCTCCAACTATCCAGCGCCGCCGGAGGACGAGTTGACGAACCCAGCTGATGCAGCGGCTGGCGCCGCAACGGCCTCGTCATTCTTCCCCGACAACACCCCAGCTGAGGCGTTCGACCAAATCTACTCGGGCGGGAACAGCTGGTACACGAACACCGGGGCGTCGCTGCCGCAGTGGCTCAAGTACGATTTCGGCGCAGGCAACGCGGTGGAGGTCAGAGAGTTCGTGATCATTCGAGCCCCGGATGAAGTAGGCGTGGCCGGGAGGTTCCCGCGCGATTTCGTGCTGCAGGGATCGAACGACAACGCGACTTGGACCGACCTGAAGGCGGTAACCGGCCAGACAGGCTGGGACGCTGGAACGTACCAAGCCCGGGTGTTCCCGGTCCCGTAGGCGGTAGGAGAATTCCCACATCGCGGCACGGAAGGCGCTGATAGCTGTGGCCCGGCGCCGATGCGATCCTGGCCATGCCGGACGCGGGGCCAAGGTGGCCGCTCAACCCGCGTGGCGCCTGAGCAGCGCCGGGCCGGCTCCTGAAACCTTCAGCCGCCCGTCTCGGCCGTTGAGACCGTCGCCGGTAGCATGCCAGCATGGAGCTGCCTGACGACTTCGCATGGGATCCAACGAACCGCTGGGGCCAGGACTGGCTGAAGTGCGCGGGCAAGATCGTCGCGGGCGTGAGCCAGACCGCTATCCGCGGGCGGTGGATCGCAAATGTGAATCGGCACGACGAGAACACGATCTCCTACCCGCACGCCTACTTCCGCAGCCGCAGCGCGGCGATGCGCTCTGTCGATCGTTGGGCCAGCGCCCACGCTGAGCGGCTGCGCTGGGAGGTCGCGACCGGCGCGAGGAAGAAGCTGGCCGGGGTGCAGCCCACGCGGGCAGAAAGGCGGCTCGCCAGGCAGCTGCGTGGCTGATCACACGCCCGCTACGGCCGCATCGGCAGCCTCGGCGCATGTACCTGAAACGCTCCGAGCTGGACGACTTCATCGACGCGCTGGCGGCCGAGCTGCCCGAACTGGTCGATCGCTGCGACTCGGAGGCCACGTTCCTTGCCGTGCTGGCGGAAGGGCAGGCATCGATAGTCGCGTCGGCCGCCCAGGAGGACCAGGAATACGTGCTGCGGCGCATAGGCGCGATGCGGCCGCCAAGCCATTCAGGGTCTTGTTCACCCTCGTAGACAAAGGCCGGCGCTAGCATTGCCCTATGAAGACCGAAGCCAAGACCAGGGCCGACCTGGACAAGATGCTGGACGCCCTCGAAGCCGAGGTGCCCGCGATGCTGGAGCAGTGCCCCGACGACGGCGATTTCTGGGCCGAGTTCGCCGGCCACGCCGACGTGATCGAGGACGCTGCGCGGCAGGAGGACTGCGAGCACGTGACCGAGCGGATGCACGCGATCGTCGACGCCATCAAGGCGAGGCTGGCCGAATAGCATGTGCTACAGCGCCCAGGTGTACGCCGAGTTCAAGAAGTACCAGCGCACTTTCGGCGCCGTCATGGACATCGACGAGTACGTGCGCACCTTCTGGTCGCCGGAGGAGCGGCCGCGACGGGTGAAAGCGCCGCGCGCCACGATCCGGGAGCTGCTGGAGATCGGGCCGCCGGAGCTGCAGGCGAACCTCCGCGAGGCCGACGCGGCCGAGGCCGATGCCCTGACGCGGGAGATCTTCGACCAGAAGCGGCGCGTCGGTGACGCCGAGCGAGCGCTGCAGGTCAAGGAAACGAAGAAGGCGCGCGAGGACGTGCGCATCGGCACCAACAAGATCGCGCAGGCCCAGCGCCGGCTGGACGTGCTCAAGGGCGTGCGCGGGGCGGACGACAACCGCATCTTCCCAGGCGTGTATTGCCCGGTGCTGGTGGTCGAGGGTGGCCAGCGCGTCGTCAAGCCGATGCGCTACCAGTGCCGCCCGGCCGGCACGCCGGCGCTGTACGACCGGAAGTTCCCCGGCACCTACAACGCCCGCCGGGACAACCTGGAGGGCTTCTGGCGCCGCCAGTTCGGCTACAGCCACGGGCTGATCGTGGCGGACCGCTTCTACGAGAACGTGGAGACCGACGGCAAGAACCAGCGCATCGAGTTCGTGCCGCGCACCGGCGAGCCGATGCTCGTTGCGTGCCTGTGGTCGCACTGGCGCGACCCGGCCGGCGTGGAGCCGGACCTGCTGTCGTTCGCGGCGATCACGGACGCGCCGGAGCCCGAAGTGGCGGCCGCCGGCCACGACCGGACGATCGTCAACATCAAGCCCGAGCACATCGACGCCTGGCTCAACCCGACCCCGGGCGACCTGGCCGCGCTCTACGCCATCTTTGACGACAAGCAGCACCCGTTCTACGAGCACAGGATTGCCGCGTAAGAAACGGTGCGGGTCATTTTGGACGCTTAGGTAGACAGAATTGGCAAGCCGCACCGGCGCCGGTTGTATGACACCTAGTCTGGGTCTAGTTTTGGGCTTTGCGGCGCTGGACCAGCCTGAATTGATGGCCCGTTCATGTTGTTGTTCAGGCTCGATGCGTGACTGATGACCTGTCGTTCAAGTTTCGGGCGTCCCAGGCCGTTAGACTCTTGTATCTGCCGGCGGCCCGGGCATAATTCCGGCGGCCGCTAGGAAGCGGCCTTTACACCCTCACGAAAGAGAGATGTCGTGGCCCAATCGGTCCCGCGGACGATTCTTAAAGATCTGCTCCATCGCGCGAACGAGCTCCTTCACTCGGGCCGTTGGACTGAGTTCGATGTAAAGCGCCTCGCCGCGGAAGCTGAGAAGCTCTCGCGCAGTGACGCGCTGGGTGCGTTAGAAGTCAAGGCGATGGTGTCGGTTCTGGACAATGATCTCAGTAGCGCCGATGCCCTGTACGATCGCGTCCTACGAGCAACCGGTGGAAGTGAGCAGCGTCTGGTTCGCTACCTGCATCTGCTTGCATTCAGTGGTCAGCCTCTGAAACTGATGTCTGTCTTCAAAGGTCTAGTGGCAGATGAGGGGACTCTTTCGCCTGCTGCGCGCGCTCATATCGCTCAAGCGCTGGGCTATTGCGGTTGGCTGAGTGAGTCTGGGCGCATCCGCGACGAACTTAGTGCTGCCGGCCATTCTATTGGCGACACATCGATTTCTGAGCTTGAGTACCCTGAGGACCGCGAGGGTGAATCACAGGGAGGGGGGATGGCAATTCTTTCTAAGCAACACTTTCTGACCGCGCCTTTCGTGATTGAACAAAACTCCGTGGATCCTGAGGCTTTGGCCGTTCTGGTAGGGGAGGTTCACTCCTTCCTGCGTAGTCGCGGCGCTCCCGCTTCAGCTGTGCGCGGCTTGTCGTCTCCTAGGGATGACGGGACCAGTTCTGTGATGATGAACTTCGTTGTGAAGGCCGAAGCTGAAGAGGCATCCGATCTTGAGTGGTCTCTCTACGGCCATCTGGCCCAGCAGGAATCGGCGCTTCTAGCTGATGGAGTAGTTACGATAGGTCTTATCTCGGGATGTCAGTAGGGGACTGATAGATGCCAATCGAGGCAACGGATTTGCGTGATTTCGCGAAGAAGTTCGCGGTGTCTAATTCGAACGAGACAGAGCTGCGAGCAGCTGCCAGCCGGGCATATTATGCTGCCTTCCACGCGTTGCTCCCGTTGGCTGAACGGCTCCCGGAGTCTGCCAAGTGTGACCGCGACGCCCAGCATGTTGGTCATCGAGAGCTTCAGCGCCGGATTCAGGAATGGCGCACGGACGCCGTACATCCAGAGTTGGCTCAGCTCAAGATTACCAAGGGTCGGATCGTTCTGGCGCTCGAAGCAGCGCGGAATTATCGTGAAATTGTTGACTATCAGCTCGAAGATGCCGTAAGCCTGAACGAGACCAAGGCACAGGTAGAGCGGGTCCGTCAGATTCTCCGCCAAGCTGAACAGATCTATACGATACTCAACGGTAAAGGCCAGGCGGCCTAGCAGGTTGCCGCCTTGCGGGCTTGCTGCTTCGAAGCCGGCGCCGGCCGAGGCGACGCGGCGGTCGCGCGAGGACTGAGCAGAAATTCCCCACCAGGTGCGGAAAGCCTTGTGCCCCAAGGGCGTTCGTATCCTATTTCCGGCACCAGTAAATTCAACGACTTAGGTCACCCTTCCGGGGTGGCCTTTTTCGTTATAAGTGCTCGGTAATTGTTTCAGACCATCTGTGCTTATGACTTAGAGCCGGTGAAATCTGGGGGGCGGCGGTTGGATGGACCAGCGCACCCAACCTCCAGCACTTCCATGGCAGCGCAGCACCTCTTGCAACAGATCCCTTGTAGCTCAAAGCCCCAAGCTGTCACGTTGTGGAGGCATTACCCAGTTCTTCTGCACTCCTTTCGCCAGTGCTGGGGAAACGACTAGCTTCGCTTAGACTGCACAAAGGTCATTTTGGAGCCGAGCATGTCCAGGAAGCAGCGAATTTTTATAGGTTCATCAGCTGAGGCGCATGCCATAGCAGAGGCTCTTCAGAGCCAGTTGCAGTACGATTTCGACGTAACTATTTGGAGCCAAGACGTTTTCACCGCTGCGGTTGCAACATTTGAATCTATTGACGAAGCTGTCCGCGCACATGCTTATGGAGTATTCGTCTTTGCACCTGACGACCCAATGAAGATGCGCGGGACTGAGGGCTACGCTCCTCGGCTCAATGTTGTTTTGGAAATGGGGTACTTCGCGGGAGTTCATGGCATGCGAAGAACCTTCGTCCTTGAGCCAAGAGGTGGCATCGTTCATACGTTGTCTGATCTTGCCGGGATCACAACAGCGCAATTTGATTTGGACCGATTTAAGAGTGACGGTGCTGCGGCACTTGGCCCCGCTGTTTATGCCATTAAGCAAGCTATTTCGCGGGATCGGATTGCGTATCCGCGAGAACACCTTGGTCGCCAGAATTTGCTTAGCCCTGAAGTGCGAACATTGATTGGAGCTAAGGGCATCGATGAGCCTGACCGGTATTGCTTGGCTGCTAAGCTTGGCCAGTCGCAGAGCATTAAATTGACCATCCGTGGGTCGTTTCGGCAGGACGATGAGCCTGAGAAAGCATTTGCCTGGGGTTTTCCTATATCGCCGGTCAATACTCACTGGGAGCGGTTGCCTCCTCTTGGGATACATGACGGCACTCAGTCGCTATATGCACTGGGCCCAGGGCTTGCTCATACAACTGTGAAATTTCGCGACGTGCTGGTTGCTGTGGAGTTCGACGTATTTGAGAACGACTCTGCCTCTCCGACTTTCACTAAAAATTTTGTGATTTCGTAGAAGCTTGGTGCTGTCTTCATGACGGCAAGGGGCGATAAAGGAGCGTGAACGGCGCGACCATCTAGCACTATTCATAGATCAGGCCGCGAAAGCTCTGGCGGTTGACCGGTATGCGTTTGTCGATAATAGATTGTGCCGTCGAGGGGCCAAACGTTGACGGCGATGGTCCAGTAGAACATGAGGTTCTGCTTGGAAGTCAGTAGCGCGTTAGTGGCGCAGAGCGGTTAAGCGGAGGCTGGCAGAATCACAATTCGCTTTTTTGAAGTCCATCCGCCTGTACTTGCAGCTGGAACTGCGTCAGCCGCTTAGACCAGTCAGAAGACGCTCGGTCATTTTGCGTGAATGGTGGCGGGCAGCGAGCAAGAGGCTTCCTCAACGCCCTGCTTGCGCTTCCACTGCCACGTCGCCACGGTCTCGCCGCGCGGCCTGTACGAGACCGTCAGCGGCTTGCCGTCGCGCAGGAGCTGCAGGGTGAGGATGCCGTCCTGCTCGCCTTGTAGTTGATCCTGGCCGACCGGGCGGGTGATCTCGTCGCCGTTTTGCACGCCGGCCTTGGCGGCGGCCGAGCCGGGGAGCAGGTCGCGGACGATGCGCGGGGATTCGGTCAGCACCGCGGGGGCGAAGCCGAGTTCGTAGCGGCGCATGGGTTGGGAGATGCGTTCGAAGCAGGGGCCGAAGGCGTCGCTGGCCGGTAGCGGTGCGGCGCCGTCGAGCATGGCGTGCAGTTGCTTGATGGCGTCCTCGCCGAGGGAGTCGCGCAGCACCGCTTCCCAGTCGGCGATGCCGAGCTGTTTGTTGCGCTGTTGGCGTTGCAGCATCGCCAGCATCAGGTCGTCCAGCGATTTGCGGTCGTTGCTGGCCTTGCGCAGGGCGTCGTCGACGGTGACGAAGTACAGGAAGCCGCGGTCGTAGGGCAGGGTGCGGATGCGGGTGTCCTGCCAGAACTTCGCCGCCACGTCGCTGTTCGGGGCGTTGCCGAGCAGGTTGGTGTAGTAGCGCGCAGCGGTGTAGTTGAGATCCTTCAGGAACGCGTCGGCGTCGATCATGCCGTAGCGGAACGGCAGGCGCGCCTGGTAGAACACGGCCATGCCTTCGTTGAACCAGGCGTCGGCCAGCGTTTCGCCGTCGTACTGGGCGCTCATGCGCGGCTGGAAGGTATGGAACATCTCGTGGGCGAGGGTCAGTTCCAGTTGTTCCGGGTCGTTGCCGCGGTCGTCGTCGTAGGTGACGACGAAGGAGTTGTACATGCCCATGCCGCCGCCCGGGTTCACCCGGTTGCGGCGCAGGAACACGCCGTAGGGCGTGGCCGGCACGGCGAAGAAGGCCTGGTAGTGCTGGCGCAGTTGTTGGGTCCATGCCAGCAGTTTTTGCGCGTCGAACGGGGTGTTGCCCTGCCAGGCGGAGAAGAAGCCGGTGGCGTCGGGCGCCTGCGGATACAGGCCGATCTTGCCGGCCATGAAGTAGCTGCTGTCCAGCGCTTCCATGTCCACGTCATCGGCGTTGCGGTCCTGCAGGCTGCTCACGGCATGCGCGCCTGCGCCCAGTGCGGACAGGTCCCAGTGCAGGGCGATGTCGTGGCGGCCGCTGGGTGGGTGCAGCAGGAAGGTGGCGCCGGCGCCGGAGAAGGCGCCTTCCTCGCTGCGCAGTTCGATCGGCGGCGCGGCGCCGCGCGCGGCCAGCGCTTCGGTCATCGTCGCGCGATAGGAAAAGCGCAGGGTGCCGGCGATATCGCGTTCTGCGTACCACTGGCGCTGCCGGGCCGGGCCTTCGCCCTGGTCGCGGTAGCGCAGCTGCACCGCGCCGCGGTCGTCGCGCGCCGGCAGTTCGCCGACGCTGCCGGCGATGGTGGGCACGTTGCTGGTGACGTGCGGCATCGCCACTACAGTGGCGCCGGCCGGTGTGGCCGGCAGCGGGATGGCTTCGTCCACCAGCAGTGCCTGGACCCTGCTGCCGGCGGCGTCCGCCTGCGCATGGATGGTGATCGCGTACGGCGCATCGGTCGCGGCCAGGGCCGGCGGCGCGGCCGCGGCGAGTGCCAGGAACAGGCGGAGGTGGCGTGGCATCTTCATCGGCAAGGGTCGCGACAGGTGGGGGTCAGAGCGAGCAGCGGGCGGCCAGCGCCGGATCGACGGCGAAACGCCAGGCGTCCACGCGTGCGCTGCGCGGCAGGTAGTCCACCTGCAGCGGCTTGCCGTCGCGCTCCAGTTTCAGCTGCATGCGGGTGTGTTCGTCGGCCATGGCCTGCTCGAGCGGGGTGTATTCGACGATGCGGTCGTTCTCCCGCACGCCGGCACGGGCGGCGGCCGACTCGGGCAGCAGGTTCTTGACCACGCCCATGCGCATGCGGTCGAAGCCCAGTTCGAACGGTTGGTGTGGTGCCGGTACCACGCGGTAGCAGCCGAACGCGGGGGCGGCCGGCACGATCAGTTTGCCGGCGACCATCGCGTCGAAGTCGCTGCCGGCGGTGGCGCCGAGTTCGCGCACCACCATCGCGCGCCATTCGGGCACGCCGACGGTCTCGCCGGCGCGCTGGCGCTTGAGCACCTCCAGCACCAGGTCGTCCACCGAATGCGCCTGCCGGCCATGCTGGCGCAGCTGCGCATCCACGCTCGCCAGGTACATGAAGCCGCGGCCGTAGGGCACGCGCTGGGCGCGCGCGTCCTTCCAGAAGCGTTCGCCGGCCGCGGCGTTGTCGAGCGCGCGGTAGGGGTTGTCGTAGTAGCCGTCGGCGCGGTGGTTGATCGCCTGCAGGAAGGCGTCCTTGGCGTACACGCCGGCGCGCAGCGACAGCAGCAGCGAGTAGAACTCGGCGGTGCCTTCGGTGTACCAGGCGGTGAGCGCATGCTCCTCGCCGTCGAGCTTGGGCCAGGTGTGCGCCATCTCGTGCGCCAGCAGCGCCTGCGGGCCTTCGGCGATGGTCTGGCCCTGCGGCCCGTAGCCGAACATGAAGGAATGCGCCAGGCCGGTGCCGCCGCCGGCCGGATACGGGTTGCGGCGGGCGAAGGCGCGGTAGGCCGAGCCGTCGTCGCCGAAGAAGCGCGCCATGTAGCGGTACAGCTGGCCGGTCTGCGTGGCCAGCAGCTGCGCGTCGAACGGCGGGGTGTCCATCCAGTAGAAGTGGAACACGTCGTCGTCGTTGTCCGGCACCCGCTGCATGGTGCCGACGGCGTAGTAGGAGAAGCGCAGCAGGTCGGTCGGCGCGGTGGTGCGCTGTTCGCCTTCGCCGACGCTCCACACGCCGCGCGCGCCGGCCGGCAGCGCGCTCAGGTCCCAGCGCAGGTGGATCTTGCGCGGCGCTTCGCCCGGCGGCAGCGCCATGAAGTAGACGCCGGCGCCCATCAGGCCGCCGTCCTGCGCGCGCAGGTCGAACAGCGGGCCGTTGCGGGTGTCCACATCGACCTTGCGCGGCGGCGTGGCGTAGTCGACCTCGACGTCGCCGACGCTGGCGCGGGTGGCGAGGTAGTTGCGGTACTTGCCGGACGGGTCCGGGGCTTCGTCGATGGCGCGCAGCGGCAAGGCGCCGCGCGCGTCGCGCACCCGGATCTGTTCGGCGCTGTAGGCGGCGGTCGGCGTGGAGACCAGCTCCACCGGCATCCGCAGCAACGGCGCGCCTGCCGCGACCTTGGGCGCGGGCAGGTGCAGGTGCACCTGCAGCGCGGCGACCTGGCCGGCCTCGACCTTGGGCGTGAGCACCACCTCCAGCGGCACCGGTTCCGCGGGCGGCGCAGCCGCGAGCGCGGCGCAGGCCGGGGTCAGCAACAGGGCGAGGGAAAGCCAGCGGGTTGTGCGTGCGGTCATGGTCGGGTCTGCGGCAGGTAGGCGATGCATTCGATTTCCACCTTCGCGCCCAGCGCCAGCGCGTTGACGCCGATGGCGCTGCGCGCGGGTAGGTGGCCGGGCTTGAAGCGGCGCACGTACAGGGCGTTGAACGCGGGCCATTGCGCCATGTCGGTCAGCATCACCGTGCACTTGGCGACGTCGTCCATGCCGGCGCCGGCCAGGGCCAGGGCGCGGCCGACGTTGTCCAGCGCGTTGTTGGCCTGCGCCGCGAAGTCCTCGGGCAACCCGCCTTGCGCCGCCGTGCCGATCTGGCCGGAGACGTAGAGCGTGTCGCCGGCGCGCACCGCCGCGGAAAACGGCGCGCCGGGCGCGGTGCCGTAATGCTGCAGCGGCGCCGGCGCCGCCTGCGCGGTCCATGGCAGCAACGCGCACAGCAATAGCGGGAATCGCTTCATGACAGGGCCTCGATCAGGCGTTCGACATCGTCGCTGCCGTTGTAGAACGACGGCGACACGCGGAAGTAGTTGCGGTACAGGGTGACGGCGACGCCGGCCGCCTTCAGTTTCGGCGCCAGGCGCTTGCCGACGTCGCGCTGGGCGAAGGACACCAGCGCGGAGCTGGAATCGGGCGGGGTCATCGGTTGGTAGCCGAGCCGCGGGACGGCCTCCTGCAGCCGCGCCAGCAGCGGTTGCCGCCATGCGTGGATGGCGTCCACGCCGACGCGCTCGAGCAGTTCCAGCGAGTTCGCCAGCGCGGCGGCGGCGGAATTGTTGAGCGTGCCGACTTCGATCTTGCCGGCCAGGCCGCCGATCGCCCGGGTCTCCAGCAGCGGCTCGCCGGGCGGGTCGAACGGCAGGAAGTGCGAAACCGTTTCGCCTTCCTGGCGGTAACCCCACACGGTCTGCCGCAGCGCGTCCTGGCTGGCGCGGCGCGCGTACAGCACGCCCAGCCCGAAGTCGCCCATCAGCCATTTGTAGGTGGAACTGGCGGCGAAATCCACGCCGCTGCCGTGCAGGTCGATCGGGGTGTTGCCGGCGGCCTGGATCAGGTCGGCATAGACCAGCGCGCCGCGGCTGTGGGCCAGCTCGCAGACCGCCTTGAGGTCGTGCTGGAAGCCGTTGACGCTGGATACCAGGGTCAGCGCGACCAGGCGCGTGCCCGGAGTGATGGCCTTGTCCAGGTCCTGCAGGCGGATGCGGTTGTCGTGCGGGCGCACCACCTGCACGTCGAGCCCGCGCTTGGCCAGTTCCATGTACATGAACAGCGAGCCGTTGAAGTGATAGGCGTCGGTGACCACGCGCTGGCGGCTGTGCGGGATGCCGAGGCCGTTGAGCACCAGGTTCTCGCCGACCATGGTGCTGGGAATCCACGCCAGTTCGTCGCGCTCGGCATGCAGCAGCCGGCCCAGCGCGGCCATCGCGCGCTCGCGGTCGCCGCCCATGTCGACCTTGTCGGCGCCGGCGTTCATCAGCCGCGCGTCGAGGAAGCCGCGCTGCGCCTGCGCGGCGGCGGTGCTGACCGGATGCATGTAGGCGCCGTTGAGGTAGCAGCCGGCGATCTCGAAGGCGCTGCCGAGGCCGTGCAGGCCGCTTGCGCGAATGGATGCGGCGGCGGGCGCAGGCGCGGCGGCGGCGATGCCGGACAGCGCGGCCGACAGCGGCAGGGCGCCGGCCGCGGCCAGCAGTTGCCGGCGGGTGGGATCGAAACGGGGCGGGCGAGTGTCCATGGTGGCGTTCCGGCAGGCAGCGGTCGGTTCAGTGCAGTTCGGCTTCGGCTTCGATCTCGACCGGGATGCCGAACGGAAGCTCGGCCATGCCGACCGCGCTGCGTGCATGTTGGCCCAGTTCCGGCCCCCACAGTGCCAGCAGCAGGTCCGAGCAGCCGTTGATCACGTTCGGCAGGCGCTGGAAGCCGGGCGCGCAGCGGACCATGCCGAACACGCGCACCCAGCGCTTGACGCGGTCCAGGCTGCCCAGGCTGCGTTCCAGGCTGGCCAGCATCGACAGCGCGGTCTGGCGCGCGGCGGCGTAGCCCTGGGCTTCGTCCAGGTCTTCGCCGATGCGGCCGCCGCCGGCCATGCGCCCGTCCGGGTGTTGCGGGCCGTGGCCGGAGATCAGCACGCGCGTGCCGACCACGTGCACCGGCGCGAACGGCAGGATCACGCCATCGGGCACGCGCAGCGGCGGCGGCAACGCCAGGCCCAGCGCGCGCAGGCGCGCGGACACGGTGTCGGAGGAGGCGGAATGGGGGATGGGCATAGGTCGGGGGATCGGATTCATTGGATGTGCTTGGGGGCCGGCGCGAACGGTTCCACGCCCAGGGCGCGGTAGATCTCGGCGGGCAGGTACAGCTGCCGGTCCTTCACCACCAGCGCGGGCCGGCGGATCGCGGCGATGTCGGCGGTCGGGTCGCTGGGCAGCAGCACGAAGTCGGCCTGCTTGCCCGGATGCACGCTGCCGAGCCGGTCACTGCGGCCGAAATGCTGCTCGCTCTGCCAGGTACCGGCGCGCAGCGCCTGCTGCGGGGTCAGCCCGGCGGCGACGTACAGCTCCAGTTCGCGGTGCACGGTGAAGCCGGTGGTGTCGTCGGTGCCGGGCAGCAGCACGGTGCCCTGCCGGTGCAGGCGTCCGATCAGCTGCAGCGTCTTGTCCAGCGCCTGGCGGTAGCGCGCGTCGGCCTGCGCGTCGAGATCGGGCACGAAGGTGCGCTGGCGGTAGCGCTGGTAGGCGATCGGCATGTGCGACAGGTACGGCGCGTCGGCGGGCAGCACGCTGCCGGCGCGGCTGAGCATCAGCCGTTCCAGGATCACTTCGGTGGTGTCCAGGGCGATGTCGCGCTGGCGCATCAGGTCCAGCGTGCGGCGCACCTGCGGCGCGTCCAGGTCGAGGCCGGCGACGCGCTGCATCGCGGTCAGCCGCAGCGGCGTGCGCGTGTCCTCGTGCGGAGCCAGCACCCAGCCGAGCATCAGCTGGTTGATGTGGGTGATCTCGTCGTAGCCGGCGGCGATCATCGCGTCGGCGTTGGTGAAGGCCGGAATGTGGCCGGTGACGCCCATGCCCAGCGCGTGCGCGCGCTCGGCGATCGGCGCCACCCAGGCCGGGTTCATCGAGTTGTAGAGCTTGATCTGCCAGTAGCCGTGGTCCTTGTACCAGGCGACGTCCTTCAGCGCGTCGTCGAGCGTGTCGACGACGAAGCCGTTGCGCGCCGAATACGCGCTGCGGCCTTCGAGGAAGCCGTTGCGGACGATGCGCGGGCCGGCGATCTCGCCGCGGTCGATGCGCGCGACGAGGTCGAGCAGGAACGTGTTGTCGTTGCCCATGTCGCGGGTGTTGGTGACGCCCGCGGCCAGGTACCACAGCCCCGAGGACAGGGTGCTGTGCGAATGCATGTCGTGCAGGCCCGGGATCACCGTGCCGCCGCCGCCGTCGTAGACGCGGTCGCCGGGCGCCGGCCGCCATTGCGCGTCCACCGAGACGATGTGCCCGTCGGCGACGTGGATGTTGACCGCATCGCTGCGCAGCCCGTTGACCGGATCGAACACGTGCACGTTGCGCAGCCACAGGCCGCGCTCCAGCGGATGCGCGAGCTGGCGCTGCAGGGCCTGCGCATGCGCCAGTTGCTGCGCCTTGACCGCATCGGTCAGCGTGCCCAGTTGCGCCTGGTAGCCCTCGCGGATCGCCACCGCGTCGTCGTCGAGGTCGGCCAGCAACGCGTCGTTCGCATCGATGGCGAGGTAGTGCGGTTCCAAGTCCAGGCCGGACAGCCGCAGCAGCCGTGCCTGCACCGGCGGCGCGCCGGTGGCGCCCGGCAGCGCGAGCGTGCCGACCAGCGCGAGCTGCATGCGGCCGTTGGGCAGCACGTCCAGGCGCTGGCCGGGCGCGGCCAGCAGGGCCTTGGCGTAGGTCCACTTCGCCCACGGGCTGCTGTCGTTGGTGACGTACAGCTTCGGTTGCGGCTGCGGCGTACGCCCGCGGTCGGCCTGGCTGCTCCATTCGGCGACGCCGTCGTGCCAGCGGTAGCGCTCGGCGACCTGGCCGCCCATCAGCGAGGTGCCGGCGACGGTCCACGCCAGCGGCAGCGCGTGTTCGCCGAGCACGATCGTCTCGTGGTGCTTGGGGCCGCGGCCGTTGTTGTCGACGTGGTAGTCGACCTCGTAGGTGTCGCCGTGCGCGGACGCCTTCAGGTAGCCGACGGTCTCGCCGTTGGCGATCAGCACCAGCGACTGCGGCGCCGGTGTCGGCGCCGACGCGGCATGGGCGGCGAACGCGCAGGCCGAGGCCAGGGTGGCGGCCAGCAGCCGCGTGCGGGTCATTTCAGGAAATCCTTCAGCAGGGTGTGCAGCTGCGGGCGCAGCGCTTCTTCGGCGAACACGGCATGGCCGCTGGGCAGGAGGCGGAACTCGATGCGCGCCGGATCCAGCGCGCTGTGGTGCAGCGCATACCACGGGCCGAGCGCGGGCACGGCCAGGTCGTAGTAGCCGTTGAGCGCCAGCACCCGGAAGTCGGGGTTGGCCTGCGCCAGCCGCGCCAGGTTCGGCGTGGGATTGAAGCGCATCGCGGCGCCGAACGGGCGCGGGCCGGCGCCGTCGTCGGCGGCGAAGCGCCAGGCCATGGCGATGTCGATGTCCAGGCTCACGTAGTCGTGCGGCAGCCCGGCGCCGAACAGGCCGTGCAGGTAGTCGGCCATCACCGTGGAGTGGATCCGGTTGCTGCGGCCGAGGTTGAGCGCCGGATCGTTGGCGGCCGAGAGCCGGCCGTTGTCGGCTGCCTGTGGGGCCGGCAGGGGCGCGACGATGCGGCTGTCGAGCCGGCCGATCTGCCGGCCATCGGCGGCCAGCAGGCCGAGCCGGAAGGTCTCCACGTCCGGACGCAGGTCGGCGGCCAGAACAGCCTGTGGCGGCAGGCCCAGCAGCGCGGCCAGGCGCGCGGCCATGCGGCTGCGCGCGTCGGCCGGCAAGGCGCTGCCCTGCAGCAGCGCCTGCGCGTAGTCGCCGAGCGCGAACGACCGCGCCTGCGCATAGACCTGTTCCACCGGCTGCCCGGCCAATTCGCCCTTGCCGTGGGCCGCGGCGGCGACGGCCAACGCGGGCAGGTCGAACATCGCGCGCAGGTCGTTGCCGGCGCTGTCGTCGCCGCTGGTGGCATCGAGCAGCGGCGAGACCAGCAGCGCCCCGGCCGGACGCAGGTCGCCGATCTCGGCGGCGAGCAGGGCGAGGCGGTAGCCGCCATAGCTTTCGCCGGCGACGTACAGCGGCGCGCGTTCGCGCCCGTGCGCCTTGCGCCAGTGCCGGATCATCGCCGCCACGGCCTTGGCGTCGCCATGGTCGGACCAGTAGCGCTCGCGCGCGGCGGCGTCGGCGGGCGCCCGGCTGAAGCCGGTGCCGGGCGGATCGATGAACACCAGGTCGGCGGCGTCGAGAATGCTGTGCGGATTGGCGACCAGCGTCTGCCGCGTGCCGTCGCGCACGCGCAGCAGCGGGCCGAGGCCTTCCACCTGCAGCACCGACGACGCGCCGGGCCCGCCATTGAAGGCGAACAACAGCGGCCGCGTGCCGGCGTCGGCGCGCTCGGCCAGGTAGCCGATGGCGCTGATCGAGGCGGCGGGCGTGCCGTCGGCGCCGGGCAGATCGAGTTGGTCGAAGCTGACCCGGTAGCGCAGCCGCTGCTCGCCGAGGCGGGCCTGCTTCGGGCTGGACAGCAACGTCGGCTGGGCGACCGGCGCCGCGTCGGCGGCGACGGCGGCGATCGGCAGCGCGGCAACCAGCAGCGCCACCAGGCCATGCATCCATTTCATCGGGACATTCCGCAACGGGGGGAAAGGCCGGCCGCCGCGCGGCGGCCGGCAGCGCACATCAATAGTCCCAGGCCACGGTCACGCCGACCGTGCGCGGCTGGATCAGCGTCGCCCCGAGCGGCGAGCCGGCCAGCGAGCCGCGGCGGTTGGCGTTGATGTAGCCGACCTCGTCGGTGAGGTTGCGCACGTACAGCGTGGCGCTCCAGGCCTGGCCCTGCACGCCGGCGTTGAGGCCGACGGTGGTGTAGCTGGGCAGGTGGATGCGCGGGATGTTGGCCGAGGTGGTGAACTCCATGTCGCGCTCGCCCATGTAGGCCACGTCGGCGCCGAGGAAGCCTTCCAGGTTGTCGCCCAGCGCGAAGTAGCGCTTGAGCGAGGCTGCGGCGCTGTTGCGCGCCGAGTACGGCAGGCGATCGCCGTCCCTGCCGTAGGCGGAGGAACCCTCGACGTAGCCGGGGATGTCCTCGGCCAGGCTGGCGTCGGTGTAGGCGTAGCTGGCGGTGACTTTCCAGTCGGCCGTCGGCACCCAGGTGGCGGACAGTTCCAGGCCCTGGCTGGTGGCCTTGCCGGCGTTGGTGGTGTAGCTGCTGCCCAGGGTCGGCTCGACCTGCGAGATCTGCAGATCGCTCCAGTCGATATGGAACAGCGCCGCGTCCAGGCTCAGCGAACGGTCCAGCAGCTGCGTCTTCAGGCCCAGCTCGTAGCTCCACAGGCTGTCGGAGTCGTAGGAGAACGGGATGTTGGCCACCAGCGTGCCGTTGCTGCCGCCGGCGCGGTAGCCGGAGGCCACGCGCAGGTAAGCCATCAGCTCGTCGTTGAAGCGGTAGCGCGGCGAGAACAGGTAGGTGGTGGCGCTGTCCTTGTTGCTGTCGAAGGTCTGGGTCGGGTCCTGCAGCAGGCCGCCGGTGTCGCTGTTCTCGCGCAGGCTGTTGCGCGCGTAGCGGGCGCCGAGCTGGATGTCGAACTGCGGGGTGAAGTGGTAGGTGGCGTCGGCGTACACGGCCTTTTCGCGGTAGCTGCTGTCGCCCAGCGAGACCAGCAGCGGGAAGTCGCGGTAGATGGTGCCGCTGCGCTTGTCGGCGATGTAGAAGTTCTGCGTGCTCTTGGCTTCCTCGTCGCTGTAGAACGCGCCGGCCTGCCAGTCCAGCGCGCGTTCGCCCTGCGAGACCAGCCGCACTTCCTGGGTGGTGCGGTCGGTGTTGTAGCGGTTGTCGATCAGCGAGCTGGGGGTGTCGCTGTCCAGGCCGAAGATGCCGGCGAACACCGGCGCGAGCCGGCCGATGGTGGTGTAGCCCACGTCCTGGTAGGCACGGCTGCGATGCTGGGCGTAGCCGCTGATGCTGTCCAGCGTGGCCCAGCCCAGGTCCCAGCTGACCTTGGTGGTGTAGAAGCGCACCTGGCCCTTGAAGGTGTCGCCGCCACGGATGCGGTCGTGGCGGTACTGGCCGAACAGCGGATGCAGGTCGGGATCGGTATCGACCACCGAGCTGGAGCCGGTCTCGGTGTCCTGGAACAGCGCCGAGGAGCGCACGGTCACCGTGTCGGTGACGTTCCACAGCGCCGAGACGCGGCCGCCGCGCACCTGGCTGTCGTTCTCGTCGCCGCCGTTGGCGTTGCGGATGAAGTCCGGGTCCTGGCGCTGGAACAGGCTGACCCGCAGCGCGAAGCGATCGGAGAACGGCAGGTTCACCGAGGTGCGCGCGTTGTAGCCGGAGCCGCCGTGCGCGGCGCTGGAGCCGCCGGCCTCGACCCGGCCGAAGGTCGCGCCGGTGTCGGCATCGGCCATCACGTACTTGATCAGCCCGCCCATGCTGCTGGCGCCGTACAGCGTGCCCTGCGGGCCGCGCAGCACTTCGATCTGCTGCAGGTCCGACGGGTCCAGGTCGGGGATCGCGCCGGTGCTGAGCGCCGACCCGTAGGGCACGTCGTCGATGACGATGCCCGAGGTCGGGCGGCTGCCGAGGCCGGAATCGGTGGCGATGCCGCGCAGCACGATGTTGCTGCTCATCGGCGACTGGATGTAGGACAGGCCGGGCAACTGGGCGAAATAGTCGGCCAGCTTGTAGCTGCCTTCGCTGCTCATCTTCTCGGTGTTGAGCACCTGCACCGACATCGGCACGTCCTGCAGGCGCTCGCTGCGCTTCTGCGCGGTCACGGTGATGGTGTCCAGCTGCTTGGCGGCGGCCGCGCCGTCGTCCTGCTGGGCGAGCGCGACGGACGGCAGCAGCAGGAGCGCGCTGGCCGGGCAGCGCAGCACGCGCGAAATGACCTGGGAAAGACGATGGCGGGCAACGGATGACATGGGCGGACTCGCTGGCTGGCGGTGGGCGGGGTGGGGTGGATGGAGCGCGAACGGCGGGTGCTGCGGTACTGCGGAATGTCACCAGGTGCGGCGCACCATCTGCCGGATGTCCTGCGCGAGGTCGGCGGCGCTGCGTTCGACCGTGTACATCATGTGTCCGCCCTCGTAGTAGCGGGTGCGCACCTGCTGCATCGGGAAGCCCGATTGCGCGGCGAGGTAGTCCATCGCGCCGAGCGTGGTCTGGCTGTCGTAGTAGCCGTTGCCGACCAGCAGCCGGCACGTCGGATTGGACGCCAGCAGCTCGCGCAGCTGCCCGACCCACGGGTAGTCGCCGAACGGCGACTTGTTGGCGTCCCAGTCCCAGGCGTTGAAGTCGCTGGAGGTCGGCAGCGCGGTGGAATAGCGGCCGGCCTGCGCCGGCACCTTCAGCACCTGCCGGTAATAGCGCTCGGCCACGGCGTTGTAGTCGGGCATGCTGCTGGAGTGGCCCTGCGCATCGAGCAGGTAGCGGCCATCGCTGGCCGACAGGATCCGCCCTGGGAACAGCTGCCGCGCATAGGCGACCTTGGAGACCTTCAGGTCGGCCTGCAGCCAGGCCTGCGCCGGCAGGCCGGTGAAGCCTTGCAGTGCCTGCGCCACCTCTTCGCGTTGCTGCGCGCTGGCGCGGTTGCCGAGGAACAGCGTGGTCAGGTAGCGGTCGCGGCCGTACGCGGCCGCCGCATCGACGAACTGCGCCAGGCTGCGCCCGCCGCGATCGACCTTGCCGTGGTACCAGCCGAGCGCGGCCAGGGTCGGCAGCGACACCGCGTAGCTGACGATGTTGTCGCGCCGCTGCGCGTATTCGAGGATGTTGGCGGCCTGGCCGAGCAGGATGATGCCGTCCACCGCGGTGCCGGCGGCCTTCAGTTGCGCGGCCGCTTCCGGCGCGCGCAAGGTGCCGTAGCTTTCGCCCAGCAGGTACACCGGCGCGCCGCGGCGGCCGTGCCGGTCCAGCCATGCCGTCACCAGCTGCGCGAGCTGGCGCGCGTCGGCGCGGGTGGAGAACTGGCTGCTCGGCGCCACGCCGTCGGCGACCCGGCTGTAGCCGGTGCTGGCCGGATCGAAGATGACGATGTCGGCCGCGTCCAGCGGCGAATGGCGGTTGTCCACCAGCCTGAAACCGGCGGCAGCGGCGTGCAGGTCGTCGGGCACGGCCAGCCGCTGCGGGCCGAGCAGGCCGAAATGCAGCGGCGTGCTGGCGGCGATCGGGCCGCCGTTGAAGGCGAAGATCACCGGCCGCGCGCCGTCGGCGGACGTGGCGACGTAGGCGGTGGAGACCAGGCGCGCCGCCGGGCGTCCGTCGGCGTCGTTCGTGGCATACGTTTCCACCGTCGCGACGTAGTCGATGCGCTGGCCGTTGAACGTGCCGCGGTGGTGCGTGGTCACCGGCGTCGGCAGCGTCACCCGGTCCAGCGTGGCCGGATCGACGAAGCCCGGCTCGGCGGCGTGCGCGCCGCCGGCGGCCAGCATCGCCGCCAGGGCCAGGGCCAGCGCCAGCATCGGCAACGGCGAGCGGGTCTTCGGCGGCACGGGGCCGGGGCGTGCGGTCGTCGGGCGCATGGGCTAGTCCGTGCTGGGAAGGGGAGCGGAGGCGGCGAGGAACTGCTCGAACGCGCGGCGGCCCTGGGCACGGCTGGCGCGTTCGGAGTACCACATGTGCCCGCCCTGCAGGCACAGGTTGGTCACCCGCGCGGCGTAGCGCGGGCCGGCGGCGCGGGTGGTTTCCACCGAGCTTTCGCACGGCCAGCCGTCGTAGCGGCCGCGCAGGGTCAGCACGCGCAGCTGCGGGTCCTGGTCCATCGCCTTGCGCAGCGGCGCATCCGCGCCGGTGGGAATCTTCTGCGCGAAATCCCAGCGCTGCGCCATCCAGTCGTCCGGCATGCCGGTCTTCGGGTCGGTGTGGCGCGGCAGCGGATGCAGCACGTCGCCGAACGGGCCGCGATACGCCAGGTCGCTCTCGAAGCCGAGCTGCTGGCGCAGGTAGCGGTTGAACACGCGCGAGGTGCCGTTCATCAGCCCGGCCATCGGCATCAGGCTCGGGTCGATCCCGGGCATCCACGGCGCGTCCTTGGCGCGCCGCGGCGCGGTCATGCGCAGGTCGTAGCGGCCCAGTTCGCGCCCCTGGTCGGCGAGCAGGCGGTCGGCGAAGTCGGCGGTGGACACGGTCAGCTGCTTGGCATCGATGTCCTGCGCGCGCAGGCCGGTGAAGCGCACCAGCCCGTCAAGAATCCGCTGCCGCGCCTGCGGCGCCTGCGTGGCCGCGGTGGCCAGGAACGGCAGGTAGTCGTGCTGCATCCACGCCTGCGCCCGGGCCACCGCCGTCGCCGCGTCGAGCGCCTGCAGCGTGGCGTCCAGGCGCCGGTGGTAGTGCGCTGCGGCGGTGAACTGCGGCAGGTTCAGCGCGTCCTCCGGATACGCCGCCGGCGGCGCGCCCAGGTCGAGGTTGTAGGACACCAGCACCACGCCGCGCACCGGCATGCCGCGGCGCTCCAATATCTCGGCGACCAGCATCGCGCGGGTCACGCCGTAGCTTTCGCCGGCCAGGTACAGCGGGCGGTCCCAGGCGTCGTGGCGGGCCAGGTAGACCCGGATCGCCTCGGCGATCACTTCCGCATCGCCATGCGCGGCATACAGCAGCGGCAGGTCCTTGGCCTCGACCGCGCGGCTGTAGCCGGTGCCGACCGGATCGACGAACACCAGATCGCTGGCCCCCAGCCAGCTGTCGGCGTTGTCGACCAGCGGCCGTTCGCTCTGCGCCGGCGTCCAGTCCGGCAGGCGGTCGGCGGTGTCCAGGCGCCGCGGGCCCACGCCCATGTGCAGCTGCGCGGCGTTGGAGCCGGGGCCGCCGTTCCACAGGAAGGTCAACGGCCGCGCCTGGCTGGCCGCGTCGGCGAGGCCGTAGCCGACGAAGAACACCGAGGCCTGCAGGCGCCCGGTCGCGTCTTCCAGGATCGGCAGCAGGCCGGCCTCGGCCGTGTAGCGCAGCGTGCCCTGGCCTTCGATGGCGACGCTGCCGGCCGAGCGCACCTGCACGTCGGCATGCGCCGGGACCGCCGCCGCAACCGCGCCGACGCCGGCCAGCCACAGCGCCGCCGCGGCCCCGAACGGACGCAGCCAGGCATTGGCGCGACAGCACGATCTGGCGGACGGCGCGGACGTCGGCATGGGCGGCTCGGTGGTTCCCCTGGTGACGCGTGGCTGGACGCCCGTTGCGTGGGCGGCGGCGGCCCCCCTGGCCGTCGCGATGCTGCTTCAACAGTTTGTTGATATAGAAAAATAATTTGTATGTCAAGACCGCGTCACGATCTTCGTGTGCCGATCCGCGCGATGCGCCGTTGTCTCGACGCCCGCGGACGCAGCCGGCAAGATGGCTGGTGCACCTTCGCCAGGCATTCCTCGGAACGGACGATTCAATGGCAACAGCGAAAAACGGCAGGGCGCCGGCCGCCAGGCGCAAGCGCGCCCAGGCGGCGCCTGCGCAAGGGCTGGGGGAGGGCGTGCAGGTGCGCGACCTGTTCGCGTTGCTCGAACCGGTGGTGACCCTGCTCGGCGCGGTGATCGGCGAGAACATCGAAGTGGTGCTGCACGACCTGTCCAGGCCCGATGCGTCGGTGCTGGCCATCGCCAACGGCCATGTGTCCGGACGCAACCTCGGCGACCCGATCCTCAGCGGCCCGCGCGAGGACGCCGGCTTCAGCGAGCTCTACCGCGACGTCGAGGGCACCGGCCGGATCAGCTGGTCGATCGTCGACGAGTACCAGACCACCAACGCCGCCGGCCGCCACCTGCGTTCGGCCACCCTGCTGTTCCGCGACGGCGCCGGCCTGCCGGTGGCCGCGCTGTGCCTCAATGCCGACATGACCGTGTTCGAGATGGCCCACGGCTGGCTGGAGCAGATGCTGCACCGGAAGGCCAGGCCGCCGCGCAGCGAGGCCCCCGCCGGGGAGGTCGGCCTGGAGGCGATGATGCAGGAGATCATCGACGACGCGGTCAAGCGCTTCATGAAGCCGCCGGCGCTGATGAACAAGGAAGAGAAGATGTACGCGGTGGAGGCGATGATGCATCGCGGCCTGTTCCTGATCCGCAACAGCGTGGAGCAGGTGGCGGCGGCACTGGGGGTCAGCCGCTTCACCATCTACAACTACATCGAGCAGATCAAGCAGAAGAAGGCGGCGGCGCCGCGCTAGGTCCGACCGGCTTGACGCCGTTGCTGCGGCTGCCGTCGGCCGGTGGCTACCGGCGCCTGGCCAGGGCAGGTGCCTTCGCCCAAGACAGGCGCGCCGCCGTGCCTCTCCAATTGTGACGGAACGGCGGCATTGCCCGCGCGGTGGAGCGGATGCGGCGATCCGCCGCACCCAGGTGCGGCAATGTGTCGCACGCAAAAACACGCCTGTGCGCACGCTCGGCCTTGTCAATGGCTTTCGGAGATGCCGCAGGGCAGCATAAAATGCGTGGTCGATCGCGCATGCCGGCCAGGACGCCGCAGGAAACGTGGAAACGCCGCTCTGCGCCGCTCCCGTTCGCCATTGCGCGGTCCGCATCCCCTACGCAATTGGATCGTTCGATGATTCCGTTGAAACAACTCCGGCGCTCGCTGCGCTCCGGCCTGTTGCTCCTGCCCGCATTGCTGCTGGCCGGGTGCGACTCGGCCATCCTCAACCCCAAGGGGCAGATCGGCCACGACGAAAAGACGTTGCTGATCACCTCGGTGGTGCTGATGCTGCTGGTGGTGATCCCGGTCATCGTGATGACCCTGGCCTTCGCCTGGCGTTACCGCGCCTCCAACACCAAGGCCCGCTACGAGCCGAACTGGTCGCACTCCACCGCGATCGAGGTGGTGGTGTGGTCGATCCCGTGCATGATCATCCTGGTGCTGGCGGTGCTGACCTGGCGCTCCTCGCATGCGCTGGACCCGTACAAGCCGCTGGAGTCGGACGTGAAGCCGATCGTCATCGAGGCGGTGGCGCTGGACTGGAAGTGGATGTTCATCTACCCGGAGCAGGGCATCGCCACGGTCAACGAGATCGCGTTCCCGGTGGATACGCCGCTGAACTTCAGGATCACCTCCGATACGGTGATGAACTCGTTCTTCATCCCGCACCTGGGCACGCAGATCTACGCGATGGCCGGCATGGAGACCAAGCTGCACCTGATCGCCAACGAGCCGGGCGACTACTTCGGCCTGTCGGCGAACTACAGCGGCCACGGCTTCTCGAAGATGGCCTTCACCGCGCACGCCACCGACCAGGCCGGCTTCGACGCCTGGGTGGCCAAGGTCAAGGCCGCGCCGAAGGCGCTGGACCAGACCGAGTTCCAGGTCCTGGCCGCCAACCGCAACGACAAGGCGCAGTACCCGGTGACCTACTACTCGTCGGTGCAGGACGGCATGTTCAAGTCGCTGATCGACAAATACATGATGGGCAAGGGCCACCACATGGAAGGCCACGACGACCATCCGGCATCGGCTGCTGAGCCGGTCGCCATGTGCACTTCTGGAGACAAGTGATGCTAGGCAAACTCACGCTCGAGGCGGTTCCGTACCACGAGCCGATCATCATGGGCGCCCTCGCCGGCGCCGGCCTGCTCGGCCTGCTGATCGCCGCGGCGATCACCAAGTACAAGAAGTGGGGCTACCTCTGGCACGAATGGTTCACCTCGGTGGACCACAAGCGCATCGGCGTCATGTACATCATCGTGGCGCTGGTGATGCTGCTGCGCGGCTTCGCCGACGCGGCGATGATGCGCACCCAGCAGGCGATCGCGCATGGCGGCAACGAGGGCATCCTGCCGCCGCACCACTACGACCAGATCTTCACCGCGCACGGCGTGATCATGATCTTCTTCATGGCCATGCCGTTCATGACCGGCCTGCTGAACCTGATCGTGCCGCTGCAGATCGGCGCGCGCGACGTGGCGTTCCCGTTCCTGAACTCGCTGAGCTTCTGGCTGTTCGTGGCCGGCGCGGCGCTGATCAACATCTCGCTGGGCGTGGGCGAGTTCGCGCAGACCGGCTGGCTGGCGTATCCGCCGTTGTCCGGGCTCGAATACAGTCCCGGGGTCGGCGTGGACTACTACATCTGGGCCCTGCAGATATCCGGCCTGGGCACCTTGCTGACCGGCATCAACTTCTTCGTGACGATCATGCGCATGCGCACGCCGGGCATGACCCTGATGCGCATGCCGATCTTCACCTGGACCGCGCTGATCACCAACATCCTGATCATCGCCGCATTCCCGATCCTGACCGTGGCGCTGGCGCTGCTGGGCGCCGACCGCTACCTGGGCACGCACTTCTTCACCAACGACGGCGGCGGCAACGCCATGATGTACGTCAACCTGATCTGGATCTGGGGCCACCCGGAGGTCTACATCCTGATCCTGCCGGCGTTCGGCATCTTCTCCGAACTGATCGCCACGTACAGCCGCAAGCGCCTGTTCGGCTACACCTCGATGGTCTACGCCACCTCGTGCATCGGCGTGCTGTCCTTCATCGTGTGGCTGCACCACTTCTTCACGATGGGCTCGGGCGCCAACGTCAATGCGTTCTTCGGCATCACCACGATGATCATCTCCATCCCCACCGGGGTGAAGATCTTCAACTGGCTGTTCACCATGTTCCGCGGCCGCGTGCACATGACCTCGCCGGTGCTGTGGACGATCGGCTTCATCATCACCTTCACCATCGGCGGCATGACCGGGGTGATGCTGGCGATCCCGGCGGTGGACTTCGTGCTGCACAACAGCCTGTTCCTGATCGCCCACTTCCACAACGTGATCATCGGCGGCGTGGTGTTCGGCTACCTGGCCGGCCTGACCTACTGGTTCCCGAAGGCGTTCGGCTTCAAGCTCAACGAGACGCTGGGCAAGGCCTCGTTCTGGTGCTGGATCATCGGCTTCTTCGTCGCCTTCATGCCGCTGTACGTGCTCGGCTTCATGGGCATGACCCGGCGCATGAACAGCTACAACCATCCGGAGTGGGCGCCGTGGCTGATGGTGGCCGCGGCCGGCGCGGCGATCATCGGCATCGGCATCTTCCTGAACCTGGTGCAGATCGGCTACAGCGTCTGGAAGCGCAAGGACAACCTGGACCTGACCGGCGATCCGTGGGACGGCCGCACCCTGGAGTGGGCGACCTCCTCGCCGCCGCCGTTCTACAACTTCGCCGTGCTGCCGCACGTCGACGACCGCGACCAGTTCTGGGAAGACAAGCTCAAGGGCAAGGGCTGGACGCGTCCGGCCAAGTACGAAGCGATCCACATGCCGCGCAACACCGCGGCCGGGTTCTGGATCGGCGCCTTCAGCGTGGTGCTGGGCTTCGGCTTGATCTGGCACATCTGGTGGATGGCGATCATCGGCCTGGTCGGCATGATCGGCAGCTTCATCGCGCGTACGTTCGACGACGACGTCGACTACTGGGTCCCGGCGGAAGAGGTGGAACGCATCGAGAACGCGCGTTTCGCCCTGCTGGAGCAGCAACAGGCGGCGCTGGCCGCAAAGGCGGTCTGAACCATGTCCACCACGACGATTGAGAGCCACGCCGTCCACGCCGACGGCCACGACGACCACGCCCACCACGACAGCGGCGGCAACACCGTGTTCGGGTTCTGGGTCTACCTGATGAGCGACTGCCTCATCTTCGCCGGCCTGTTCGCCACCTATGCGGTGCTGGCCGGCGCGACGGTGGACGGTCCCACCGCCAAGGAACTGTTCGACCTGAAGTTCGTGCTGGTGGAAACCTTCCTGCTGCTGTTCAGCAGCCTGAGCTTCGGCCTGGCGATGATCTCCGCGCACAAGCGCAGCCTGGGCGGCCTGTACGGCTGGCTGGCGGTCACCGCGGCGCTGGGCCTGGGCTTCCTGGGCATGGAAATCTACGAATTCCATCACCTGATCGAAGAGGGCGCCGGTCCGGGCCGCAGCGCGTTCCTGTCCGCGTTCTTCACCCTGGTCGGCACCCACGGCCTGCACGTGGCCTCCGGCCTGCTGTGGATGGCGGTGCTGGTGATCCAGATCGCCAGGAACGGCCTGACTCCGCGCAACACCACCCGCCTGGCGTGCCTGAGCCTGTTCTGGCACTTCCTGGACGTGATCTGGATCGGCGTGTTCACCATCGTCTACCTGCTGGGAGCGCTGTAATGGCCAACCACCATCCTTCCGACGCACACGCCGAGCAATCGCACGGCGGCGGCCTGAAGTCCTATCTGATCGGCTTCGTGATGGCGGTGATCCTCACCGTGATCCCGTTCGGCATGGTCATGAGCGGCGCGTTCCCCAAGGGCGTGACCGTCGTCGTCATCGCGGTGCTGGCCGCGGTGCAGATGCTGGTGCACCTGATCTACTTCCTGCACATGGACCGCTCCGCCGAGCAGCGCTCCAACGTGCACGTGGGCCTGTTCTCGCTGCTGATCATCGGCATCGTGGTGATCGGCTCGCTGTGGGTCATGCACAACCTCAACGTCAACATGATGCATTGAGGGCGCGCACGCGCAAGGCATGCTCACGTCGTCCGCGTGAGCGCAAGAAGGCCGCCTCCGGGCGGCCTTTTTCGTTGCGGCGCAGGCGTGCTCCTTGTTGGCGATCGCGTGGGCCGCGCCAGTCGAGAGGTATCGCGCGTGGGCGCCGCGTTCACCGCGCAGGGGCGGGTGCGACGAACCGGGCAAGCAGGTCGGCCGTCGCATCCCACAACTGCCGCCTTGCCGCGTCGCTGTTCCCCGGCCCCCACGGGGTCAGCGCGCGGACATGCTTCGCCGACACATAGGCGCCGGTCTGGCGGCCGAAAACCGGATCGACCGCAAGCCGTACGATGCCGTCGGCGCCGTGTCGGGGATCGCCGATGTCGAACCATTGCAGCAGCCTGGCCAGCGGCCGTGCGAAGCCCAATTCCCGGCCGAGGCTGGTGACGTTGAAACCGGGGCACAGGCAGTTGACCGTCACCCCGCTGCCGCGAAGCCGACGCGCCAGCTCCAGGGAAAACATGATGTCCAGCAGCTTGCTGCGGCCATAGATCCGCGAGGATCCGCGTACGCCGAAAGGGGCGATGTCCAGCAGGTCGCGTTCGATGGCCAGGGGGCCGCTATGGCGGGAGGCCTCCGAGCCGACCGTGACGACGCGCGACGGCGCGGAATGCAACAGGGTTTCCTGCAGGATATGGGTCAGCAGCCACGGGGCGAAGTAGTTGACCGCGATCATTTCCGCATAGCCGTCCTTGCTGACGCGCTGCTGGAAGGCATGCAGTCCTGCGTTGTTGATCAGCACGTCGATGCGGGGATGCTGCCGGGCGATCGCCCTGCTGGTCGCCGCGACTGCCGAAAGATCGGAAAAATCCACATAATGCACATCGACCGGCGTGGCCGGAGCGGCGGCCTGGATCGCGGAGCGGGTCCTGTCCGCTTTGACCTGGCTGCGTGCGGTGAGCACCAGGCGTGCTCCGCGGCGTGCCAGCGCCAGCGCGGCCAGCTGGCCGATGCCATCGGTCGCGCCGGTGATGAGGATCGTGGGAAGGGTGGGCATGGCGGGCATCGGTTTGGTTGATATATATCAACTAAATCACGAATGCTGCGGCGTGTCCATGCGCACTTTTGATGCATGCGGAGAGAACATGGGCAGACGTCATGCGGCACTGGTCGGGGAGTTGGGCGGCGAGCTGAGCGCCTTGCTGGCGGCGTCGCGCGCGGTCATGGCCGCGTCGGCCGCGCGTTTCCACCCCGATCTGCAGCCCGCCGCGTATCAGCTGGCCGCTGCGCTCGCGCGCCATGGTCCCAGCAAGGCCGGGCGCCTGGCCGAGTTGCTCGGCATGGACAAGAGCGCGGTCAGCCGGCTGGCGAAGTCGCTGAGCGAGCACCGGTTGGTGAAGGCGATGGCCGATCCGGACGACGGCCGCGGAACCGTGTACCGCCTGACCGATGCGGGCGACCGGCGCCTGCAGGCGGCCGATGCGGTCAAGGCCGAGATGTTCCTGGCGCGCCTGGCGCACTGGGACGATGCCGAGCTGGCGCAGCTGGTGGCACTGCTCGGGAAGCTCAATCGCGCCTGAAGCGCCGTCGCGCTGCCTGCGGCAGAGACTGCACGGACCTGCGCTTGCCAGACAGCGCCGTCGGCTAAATACCGGCGTGATCCGCGGGCCAATGCGATAGCGCGTGTTCCTGTCCCCGAATGATCGCCGGGCCCTGGCGGCAACGATGCATGGCCAACACCGCGAGGCGTGAACGCGTTGATGTCGAGGGCGCCGATGGCGCCGAAGCATGACCAATGGCATAGAGCACTCCGGCATCGCCGGCATAGGATCAGGGGTTGCCCGTCCGCCGTATCCCTCACTGGAGACCCAATGAACAAGTCCACCGCCTGGATGGCGCCGTTGCTGCTGGCCGCCACCACCGCCTTCCAGGCCACGGCGCAGACCGCGCCGCCGCAGGACGTGCCGTTCGCCGGCACGCTGAAGATCGACGTCGATGCCACCGACCTGGCGCGCCGCATCTTCCGCGTGCGCACCACCATCCCGGCCACGCCGGGGCCGATGACCCTGCTGTATCCGCAGTGGATCCCCGGCAACCATTCGCCGACCGGGCCGATCGACAAATTGGCCGGGCTGGTGGTCAAGGCCAACGGCCAGGTACTGCCGTGGAAGCGCGACCAGCTCGACGTGTACGCGTTCAAGATCGAGGTACCGCAGGGCGCGCGCGAGATCGTCGCCGAGTACCAGTTCCTGTCCTCGCAGGGCGACGGCCAGGGCCGGGTGATGATGACCCCGGAGATGCTCAACCTGCAGTGGAACACCACCGCGCTGTACCCGGCCGGTTACTACGCGCGCAACATCATGACCCAGGCCAGCGTGACCCTGCCGCCGGGCTGGAGCTATGCCACCGCGCTGGAGACCGCCGGCCGGGTCGGCGATACGGTGACGTTCAAGCCGATCGACTTCGACGACCTGGTCGATTCGCCGATGTTCGCCGGCAAGTACTACAAGCGCGTCGCGCTGGACGCCGGCGGCAAGGCGCCGGTGTACCTGAACGTGTTCGCCGACGAAGCCAAGTCGCTGGAGGCCAAGCCCGAGCAGATCAAGGCGCATGCGGCGCTGGTGCAGCAGATGGACAGGCTGTACGCCGCGCGCCATTTCGATCACTACGAGTTCCTGCTGGCGTTGACCGAGAAGCTCGGCGGCATCGGCCTGGAGCATCACCGTTCCAGCGAGAACAGCGGCCCGCCCAACTACTTCACCGAGTGGGACAAGAGCTGGGCGGGACGCGACCTGCTCGCGCACGAGTTCAACCATTCCTGGAACGGCAAGTACCGCCGCGGCGCCGACCTGGCCACGCCGAGCTTCAACGTGCCGATGGGCGACAGCCTGCTGTGGCTGTACGAAGGCCAGACCCAGTTCTTCGGCGAGGTGCTGGCCGCGCGCGCGGGCCTGTGGACGCAGGCGCAGGCGCGCGACATGCTTGCCGAGGTCGCCGCGACCTACCAGCGCGGCCGTCCCGGCATGGCCTGGCGCGCGCTGCAGGACACCACCAACGACCCGACCATGTCGATGCGCCGGCCGCGCGCCTACCGCAGCTACCAGATGAGCGAGGACTACTATTCCGGCGGGCAGATGCTGTGGCTGGAGACCGACGCCAAGCTGCGCGAGCTGAGCGGCAACAAGCGCTCGATCGACGACTTCGCCAAGGCCTTCTTCGGCATGCACGACGGCGCCTGGGACGTGAACCCGTACACCTTCGACGACATCGTCGCCACGCTAAACGGCGTGGCCAAGTACGACTGGGCCGCGTTCCTGCGCAGCCGCGTCGACGGCCATGGCCCGCTGGTCGGCGGCATCGAGGCCAGCGGCTGGAAACTGGTCTATACCGACCAGCCGAACGAGGCCACCAAGGCCTACGAGACGACCAAGAAGAGCATCGGCCTGACCTATTCGCTGGGCCTGAGCCTGGACGACAAGGGCGTGGTGCAGGACGTGCTGTGGGACGGCCCGGCGTTCGCCGCCGGCATCATCGCCGGCAACGGCATCGTCGCGGTCAACGGCCGCGAATACAGCGCCGACGTCATCAAGGAGGCGATCACCGCGGCGAAGGGCGGCACCGCGCCGATCGAACTGCTGGTCAAGCGCGGCAACCGCTACGACACGCTGCGCATCGACTACCACGGCGGCCTGCAGTATCCGCACCTGGAGCGCATTGCCGGCAAGCCGGACCGGCTGAGCGAGCTGTACAAGGCGCGTTGAGTCCCGCGCGCCGCGGCACGGTCTGCATCGGCTGCGTGATCACAAGCGCGCAGCCGCCGCTCGCACGCGGCGGTGAAGGTCAGGCGCTGATGTGCTTGCATTGCTTCTGCAGGAGCGGCTTCAGCCGCGACAGGCACTATCGGTACGCGTGTCGCGGCTGAAGCCGCGCCTACAGGGCGCGCGAGCGGTATCGGGAAAGGCCTGCTAGCGGCAATGCACATCCGACACGGCGATGCCGGTCTGGCCCCTGTAGTCGATGTAGCCGATCGACTGCACGCACTTGTTGCGGCCGTCGATGCGCACCGGGCCGGCCTGGTAGGAATAGGTGCCGTCGTCGCGGTCCCACCACGGATCCCATTGCCACACGCCGCAGTTGTTCTTGTTGGGCTTGCACACGTAGACCTCCACGCTGGTGGTCAAAGCCTTGCCCCAGGTCGGGCCGGCGTGCGCGAACACCGCGCAGTTCTTGCCGTTGCCGCCGTTGTAGTACAGCTGCAGCTCGCCGACCTTTTCGCCGCCGATGCGCACGGGCTTGTGGTCGATCAGGTTGCCGCCGCAGCCGTCGGCGCGGGCTGCGCCCGCATAGCCGAGCGCGAGCAGGGTGAACAGCATCAGGGTGAGATATCGCATGGGTAGCCTCGTCCGTTTGGTAGGTGCGATGTGGCGCCCCGCTGGACGGGAGCGACGCAGAGCGGCCGTGCCTTGCCCGATGCCGACACGATCCAGTGACGGGCACCGCCGCTCCTGGGCCGATGCTAAATCGGCAAATGCAGCGCGGCGTGAAAGGAGTGCTGCGCCGCAACGATGGCGCTGCGCATGGTGCGGTGAAGGACCGACCGCGATGGGCGTGACCGACGTGACGTCCTGCGCCGGTCGGATCCGGCCCGCGCCGCATTTGTGCTTGGCAGCCATGTGCTGCGAAGCACACGCTGCGTTGCGCGAATCGTGGCCACGAGGGACATCGCTGACCCGGGAACCTGCGCGACGTCGATACCCGGCGCATGGGCATCTACGCGGCGCGGGACCTGCCGCGCCGCGCGCATCGCGGCGGGCGTTGCTGGCGGTGGCCCGCATCCTGTCGCGCAACCTGAGACCGCCAGCCACTATGCTGGTGCATCACGGCAACCGGAAACAGCGAGATGGCGAAGGCGAAAACGGCCTATGTGTGCGGCGACTGCGGCGCCGAATACACCAAGTGGCAGGGCCAGTGCACCGAGTGCGGCGCATGGAATTCGCTGAGCGAGATCGTGCTGGAAAGCGCGTCGGCGGCCAAGGCGCCGGCCGCGGCGCGGCGCAGCGGCTGGGCCGGCAAGGCCGAGACGCCGAAGATCACCGCGCTCAAGGACGTGGAGCATCGCGACCAGGCGCGCGTGTCCACCGGCATCGGCGAGTTCGACCGGGTGCTCGGCGGCGGCCTGGTCGAAGGCGCGGTGGTGCTGATCGGCGGCGACCCGGGCATCGGCAAGTCGACGCTGCTGCTGCAGGCGCTGGCCAAGATGGCCGGCACGCTGCCGGTGCTGTACGTGACCGGCGAGGAGTCGCTGGCGCAGGTCGCCGGCCGCGCGGTGCGCCTGGACCTGCCGCTGGACGGCCTCAATGCGCTGGCCGAGACCGGCATCGAGCAGATCCTGCAGCATGCCAGCGCGGCGCGGCCCAAGCTGATCGTGGCCGATTCGGTGCAGACCCTGTGGACCGAGTCGCTGACCGCCGCGCCCGGTTCGGTCAGCCAGGTGCGCGAGAGCGCGGCGCGACTGGTGCGCTATGCCAAGGAGACCGGCACCGCGGTGTTCCTGGTCGGCCACGTGACCAAGGAGGGCGGCATCGCCGGGCCGCGCGTGCTCGAGCACATGGTCGATGCGGTGCTGTATTTCGAGGGTGAGAGCGGCAGCCGCTTCCGCCTGCTGCGCGCGTTCAAGAACCGCTTCGGCGCGGTCAACGAACTGGGCGTGTTCGCGATGGGCGAGAAGGGGCTGAAGGAAGTGTCCAACCCGTCGGCGATCTTCCTGTCCGGCAGCAGCGCCAACCAGCCCGGCAGCTGCGTGATGGTGACGCGCGAGGGCACGCGGCCGCTGATGGTGGAAGTGCAGGCGCTGGTGGATGCCTCGCCGCTGTCCAACCCGCGGCGGGTGGCGGTGGGCCTGGAACAGAACCGGCTGGCGATGCTGCTGGCGGTGCTGCACCGGCACGGCGGCATCGTGGTCGGCGACCAGGACGTGTTCGTCAACGTGGTCGGCGGCATCCGCGTGCAGGAGACCGCGGCCGACCTGCCGGTGCTGCTGGCGGTGCTGTCCTCGCTGCGCGACCGCGCGCTGGCGGAGAAGACCATCGCCTTCGGCGAGGTCGGCCTGTCCGGCGAGATCCGCCCGGTGCCCAACGGCGAGGACCGGCTGCGCGAAGCGGCCACGCACGGCTTCAAGCGCGCCATCGTGCCCAAGGCCAATGCGCCGAAGACGGGCGTGGTCAAGGGCATGGAAGTGATCGCGGTGGAGCGCCTGGCGCAGGCGCTGGAAGCGGCAAGCGAGTAGCGGCCCGCGACCGCCGGCTGGTACCGCGTTGTAAGCGTTTCCATGCGGCGGCGTTTATGCCACCATGCCGCCCGCTGCAGTGAGGCAGCGGTTCAAGAAAAAGGGAAACACAATGGAATGGATGTTGATGCCGCTCAAGCGCTACGCGGATTTTTCCGGGCGTTCGCGGCGTAAGGAGTATTGGATGTTCACGCTGTTGAACATCGTGGTGATCACCGTGCTGATGGTGTTGATGGGTGTCGGCGGCGGCGTGGGCGGCCAGAACGGCACCAGTGCGCTGTCGCTGGTGGCGATCGTGCTGCTGGGCCTGTACTCGCTGGCGGTGCTGGTGCCGTCGATCGCGGTGCAGGTGCGCCGCTTCCACGACCAGGGCAAGTCCGGCTGGTACGTGCTGCTGGGCCTGATTCCCTACCTGGGTGGCGTGGTGGTGCTGGTCTTCATGTTCATGGAAGGCACCAAGGGCGCCAACGCCTACGGCCCGGATCCGAAGCAGGCCTGAGGCGCGGGCCGAGCGTGCGGCGGCCGGGTCCTGCGACCCGGCTGCTGTCGCTGCATCGGCGCGCATGCGGCGTGGCGTAATGCGCCGCTGCGATGCCGGTGCTGAAGCCGGGAGCCGGGAGCCGGGATCCCTGTTCCCGATGCATGAGCGGCTGCGATGCGCGGGATGTCGGCGTACTGGCGTCGCCCGCATGCCTGTCGCGTGTGCAATGGCGAGACGATCCGGGTCGCTGGAACGGCGCTCGTACGACGAGCGGCGTTCCGTTTGTGCAGGGGTGCGAAGCCCTTGGCGATCCGTCAGTCCTTTTGTAAACCACACGATGGGCGCAGGCTCCGCAGCTGCGCGCAAGGTTGGCCGCCGCGTTCGGCGATCGGCGTCGCGCTAGTGCGCGGCCTGCGGCGGTGCGGCGCGGCTGCCGACCCGGATCGCGTCGGCGCCGGCGGTGACGCGCAGCGTCGGCTGGCTGGCGAGGAAGGTGCGCAGCGAGGCGATGTCGTCGCCGCGCAGGTTGCCGGTCAGGCGCATCGCCCCCGCGGCGGCATCGTCGATCAGCAGGCGGGTGTGGTTGAAGCGATTGAAATCCTCGGCCACGTTGGCCAGCGGCTCGTCGCGGAACACGATGCGGCGTTGCCACCAGGCATGCATGGCGGCGACGTCCTCACTGGCCAGTTCGACCTTGCCGGTGGCGGCATCGATGCGCGCGCTCTGCCCGGCGCCGAGATCGGCCAGCATCGGCTGCCGCGGGCGATCGGCATGCCAGACGTGGACGCGGCCCTCGGCCACGTCGATGCGCGCCTGCTGCCGATACAGGGCGATGTCGAAGGTGGTGCCGATGTCCTCGACCCGCAGCGCGCCCGCCAGCACCTGCAGCGGGCGCCGATCCGGCGCGACCACGAAGCTGGCCTGGCCTTGCAGCAGCTGCAGCTCGCGGCGCCACGGGGTCATGGTCGCGCGCACGCTGCTCTGCGCGTTGAGACGCACCACGCTGCGATCGGCCAGCCGCACGCTGCGCTGCTCGCCGTGCGCGGTGGTGTAGGTGTGCGTGCGCGGCCAGGCCCAACCGGCGAGTACCGCCACCCCGCACAGCGCCGCGGACAGGCCCATGGCCCAGCCGCGCAGGCGCGCGCTGCGGCGCGCGGCGCAAGGCGCCGCCGCCACGTGCCGTGGCGGCCGCTGCGGCAGCGGCAGCGCGATCACGTTGCGCGGCGCGGGAGCCGCGTCCGCGCGGCGGTCGGCATCGAGCAGCGCGTCCACGTCCAGGTCCATGCCGCGCAGCGCCGCGCCCAGTTCGCCGGCCACGCGCAGCACCGCCATGTATTCGCGCAGGTGCAGCGGCGATGCGGTCAGCCAGTCCATGAGCTGCGCCTGCTGCGTGGCGTCCAGCGGCTGCATGCGTTGCAGCGCGTGCCAGTGCGCGGCCTCGGCGGTGGCGCTGCGGGTCGGGAAGGCGGGCTCGTTCACCAGCTTTCCCCGCTGTCGGCCAGGGCCCGCCGGCACGCGGACAGCCCGCGCACCACGTGCTTCTTGACCATGTGCGCGGACACGCCCATGCGCTCGGCGATCTGCTTGTAGCTGAGGCCGTCGCGGTATTGCATCACCAGCACCGCGCGGGTGCGTGCGGGCAGGCCGGCCAGCAGGACCTGCAGGCGCTGTTGCCGATGACGGCGCTGTGCCGCGTCTTCCACGTCGTCCCCTGCGGCCAGCAATTGCGAGAACTGTTCCATCTCGTCGATCCGCAGCGGCGCCTGCTTGCGCCGCGCGGCCTGCTCGCGCGCCAGGTTCAGCGCCACCGTGTACAGATAGGCTTCGGGATTGGCGATCGCCTCGCCCTGCTGCTGGTGCGCGCGCAGCAGGCGCAGATAGGTTTCCTGCACCATGTCCTCGGCATCCTCGTTGGCGCCGCGGCGCACGAAGAAGCCGCGCAGCACCGGGCCGTGTTCCGCGAACATGCGCGCCCACGCGCGCTTGGGATGTGCCGCCACCGACCCGCCTTGCCCCCTTGGATGCGGCGCAGGCTAGAGGCGGTTGATGACGTTTCGGTGACCCGGCGCGTGTCCGGTTCCTGGGCAAGGCTTCCGTGCAGGACCATGGCTGCATGCGCCATGGCCGGTTGGATGTCTCCTGTAGGCGCGGCTTCAGCCGCGACAGGATGTATCGGTAAAGCCCGTCGCGGCTGACGCCGCTCCTACAACAGCGCGCCGCTAGTGCGAATCGCGCGCCACGTCGGCGCCGCTGCCGCCGACCAGGAAATCCAGGTCCGCGCCCAGGTGCGCCTGCTGCACGTGCTCCACGTACAGCTTGCTCCAGCCGCGCAGCGGCGTCGGCGGCGGAGTCCATTCGCTGCGCCGGCGCAGCAGTTCCTCGTCGCTGACCTCCAGGTGCAGCGAGCGCCCGGGCACGTCCAGTTCGATGATGTCGCCGTCGCGCACCAGGGCCAGGGTGCCGCCGGTGGCGGCCTCGGGCGAGGCGTGCAGGACCACGGTGCCGTAGGCGGTGCCGCTCATGCGCGCGTCGGAGATGCGCACCATGTCGGTGACGCCGGCGCGCAGCAGCTTCGGCGGCAGCGGCATGTTGCCGACCTCGGCCATGCCCGGGTAGCCGCGCGGGCCGCAGTTCTTCAGCACCATGATGCAGTCGGCGTCGATGTCCAGCGCCTCGTCGTCGATGCGCGCCTTCATGTCCTCGATGCTCTCGAACACCACCGCGCGGCCGCGGTGCCGCAGCAGGTGCGGCGAGGCGGCCGAAGGCTTGATCACCGCGCCGTCGGGGGCCAGGTTGCCGCGCAGCACGGCGATGCCGGCGTGCTCGCGGAACGGGGTGTCCAGCGCGTGGATGACGTCGCGGTTCCAGCACGGCGCGTCGGCCACGTTCTGGCCCAGGGTGCGGCCGTTGACGGTGAGCGCGTCCAGGTCCAGTTCGGCGCCGAGCTCGCGCATCACCGCCGGCAAGCCGCCGGCGTAGTAGAAGTCTTCCATCAGGTACTGGCCGGACGGTTTCAGGTTGACCAGGCACGGCAGCCGCGACCCCAGCTGGTCCCAGTCGTCCAGGCTCAGCTGCACGCCCAGGCGCCCGGCGATGGCCAGCAGGTGGATCACCGCGTTGGTGGAGCCGCCGATCGCCGCGTTGACCTTGATCGCGTTCTCGAACGCGCGCCGGGTCAGCACCTGCGACATGCGCAGGTCTTCCTCCACCATCTGCACGATGCGCCGGCCGCTGAGCCGGGCCAGCCGCGCGCGGCGCGAATCGACCGCCGGGATCGCCGCGTTCTCCGGCAGCGAGATGCCCAGCGCCTCGACCATGCTCGCCATCGTCGAGGCGGTGCCCATGGTCATGCAGCTGCCCTTGGAGCGCTGCATGCAGGCCTCGGCCTCGACGAATTCGTCCTGCGCCAGGGTGCCGGCGCGGACCATCTCCGACATCTGGATCACGCCGGTGCCCGAGCCCAGCGGCTGCCCGCGCCAGTTGCCCGACAGCGACGGGCCGCCGGACAACCCGATCGTCGGCAGGTCCACGCTGGCCGCGCCCATCAGCAGCGACGGGGTGGTCTTGTCGCAGCCCATCAGCAGCACCACGCCGTCCAGCGGATTGGCGCGGATCGATTCCTCCACGTCCATGCTGGCCAGGTTGCGGAACAGCATCGCGGTGGGCAGCATCTGCGTCTCGCCCAGCGACATCACCGGGAATTCCAGCGGGAACCCGCCGGCCTCGTAGACGCCGCGTTTGACGTGCTCGGCCAGTTCGCGCAGGTGGCCGTTGCACGGGGTCAGTTCCGACCAGGTGTTGCAGATGCCGATCACCGGGCGCCCGTCGAACATGTCATGCGGGTGGCCTGCGCTCTTGAGCCAGCTGCGGTAGTAGAAACCCTGCTTGCCTTCGCGACCGAACCACGCCTGGCTGCGGCGGACCGGTTTGGTGGGTGAGCCCATGCTGGCGGAATCCTGAAGTCCTGATCGGCCGGATCGGTGCCTGCGCGGCGTCGCCCGGGTGCTTTACGTCGGCGATGCTAGCGGGCATATTGATACATGAAAAATAACAAATATCTGACTATGGATATTTGTTTTCATATATCGAAACTCCTCTCCACCTAGAGCGAAACGGCATGGACAACACGGCAAGCGCGGCGCCTTCCGGCATCGGCAACGCAACCTACGGCAGCCTGCAGGGGCGCCGCGTCTTCATCACCGGCGGCGGGTCGGGCATCGGCGCGGCCCTGGTGGAGGCGTTCGCCGGGCAGGGCGCGCAGGTCGCCTTCGTCGACGTGGCCGCCGAGGCCAGCGCGGCGCTGGCCGAGCGGCTGGCCGCGGCCGGCCTGGCCAGGCCGTGGTGGCGCCGGTGCGACGTCACCGACGTGGCGGCATTGCAGGCGGCGCTGCGCGAGGCGGCCGCCGAGCTGGGCGACTTCCATGTGCTGCTCAACAACGTCGGCAGCGACGACCGGCATGCGCTGGACGCGGTGACCCCGGAGTACTGGGAGCGCTGCGTGGCGATCAACGAGCGCGCCGCGTTCTTCGCGATCCAGGCGGCGGTGCCGGGCATGCAGCGGCTCGGCGGCGGTTCGATCGTCAATCTCGGCTCCACCGGCTGGCAGAGCAAGACCGGCGGCTATCCGGTGTACGCCACCGCCAAGTCGTCGGTGAACGGGCTGACCCGCGGCCTGGCGCGCGAGCTGGGCGCATCGCGGATCCGCATCAACGTGCTGACCCCGGGCTGGGTGATGACCGAGCGCCAGGTCACCCTGTGGCTGGACGAGGCCGGCGAGCGCGAACTGGCGCGCAACCAGTGCCTGCCGGACAAGGTGATGCCGGAGGACATCGCGCGCATGGCGCTGTTCCTGGCCTCGGACGAGGCGCGCGCGATCACGGCGCAGGAGTTCGTGGTGGATGCGGGGTGGACCTGAGCGAGCGGGTGCATCGCTGACATGTCGGAGGGGCTTGGGCTCCGACCGATCGTTGAAACGATCGCGCTTCCAGGCTCCGCTCGTCGCGACTGAAGTCGCTCCCACAAGATGGTCGCGATTGCCTGGCGGGTTGCACTGTGGGAGGGCTTCGGCTCCGACGCTTTGGCGGTGCGCATGGGGCGCGGCTCCGTTCGGTCGCGGCTGAAGCCGCTCCTACAAGGGACTTGCGGCGGAC
The DNA here is from genome assembly GCF_025665335.1 of Xanthomonas sp. AM6. Classification (NCBI taxonomy): domain Bacteria; kingdom Pseudomonadati; phylum Pseudomonadota; class Gammaproteobacteria; order Lysobacterales; family Lysobacteraceae; genus Xanthomonas; species Xanthomonas sp. AM6. The sequence goes on along the minus strand of NZ_CP106869.1, from coordinate 3,350,031 downwards.
TGGCTGGGTGCGCTGTGGGGAGGGGCTTCAGCCCGACGGTGTCCGAAGACAGAATGTTGATCGCTTCGTTCGGTCGCGGCTGAAGCCGCTCCTACAAGGGACTTGCGGTGGATTGGCTGGGTGCGCTGTGGAGGGGCTGCAGCCCCGACGGTGTCCGAAGACGGAATGTTGGCCGCTTCGCTCGTCGCGACCGAAGTCGCTCCCACAAGGGGCTTGCGGTTGGTCGGCTGGGTGCACTGTAGGAGGGGCTTCAGCCCCGACATCATCCCTCCGTTCGCGCATCCGCCTCCTCGGCCGGGGCGACGTAGCCGTAGACCGGGCCGGCCGCGGCCTGCAGGGCCTGCAGCATGATCCGCGCGCCCGGCGACAGCAGCCAGTCGGTGCGGGTGACGATGCCGAACGCGTCCATCCGGCACGACAGTTCCACCGGCACGATCGCCACGCTGCCGTGGTCGGCGAAATGCCGGGCCACGTCCACCGGCACCACCGCCAGGTAGTCGCCGTGGCGCAGCAGCTGCGGCAGCAGCACCAGCGCGGAGGTCTCCACCACGCGCTTGGGCGGCTCCAGCCCGGCGTTCTGGAACATCAGTTCGAAGCGGTGGCGCAGCACGCTGCCGTCCGGCGGCACGATCCAGCCGGCCGCGGCCAGCTCGCGCAGCGCCGGCTGCCGCAGCGCCAGCAGCGGATGGCCGGGGCGGGCGATCGCGCAGACCTCTTCCTCGGCCAGCGCCTGGTAGTGCAGGTTGCGCTTGTCGTGGCGCGCGAACAGCCGCGCCACCACGATGTCCAGCTTGTTCTGCGCCAGCTGCTCCAGCAGCACGTCGCTGCCGTCCACGCGCAGCGCCACGCGCAGCAACGGGTGCTGTTCGGTGACCCGGGCCAGCGCGGCCGGCAGCAGGGTCATCGCCGGCCCGGCGATCGCGCCGACGCTGACGCTGCCGAAATAGCCGGCCTTCAGCGCCTCGATCTCGGCGCCGGCCTCGCCCAGGCTGGACAGGGCGATGCGCGCGTGGCGGATCATCGCCTCGCCGTACCAGGTCGGGCGCATGCCGCGCGGCAGGCGCTCGAACAGCGGCACCGCCATCATGTCCTCCAGGTCCTTCAGCAGCTTCGACGCGGCCGGCTGCGACATGTTCAAGGTCTCGGCGGCGCGATGGATGTTGCCTTCCTCCTCGATCGCCAGCAGCAGCATCAATTGCCGGGTCTTCAGGCGGGCGCGGACGAACCAGGGCGTGGCGGCAGGCATGGCGGCCCAATGCATATGAATGTTCGTATACATTAAGCCAAAAACGATATTTGTTGCATATCGGTCGCCCAGCCAGAATGGAACCCGCATCCGCCGCGTCGGCGTTTCTGCCGCGCGCCGCTGTTTCGCATTCCGACAGGCGACCGATTCATGCGATTGATCCAACTGCTCGACGAGTCCGGCATCCCCAGCGTGGGCGTGGTGGAGGCGGACGGCACCCAGGTGCGCTTGCTGCGCGAAGTCGGTTCGACCTACGCGCTGGCCAACGCCGCGCTGGCCGCCGGCACCGGCCTGGACGACTACGCCACGCACCAGCTCGGCGACGTCGTGCTCGACTACGCCGAACTGCTGGCCGACAACCGCGTGCTGTCGCCGCTGACCCATCCGGACCCGGCGCATTGCCGCGTCACCGGCACCGGCCTGACCCACCTGGGCAGCGCCGCCACGCGCGATGCGATGCACCAGAACCTGCAGCAGCAGGCCAGCCAGGGCACGCTCACCGATTCGATGAAGATCTTCCAGCTCGGCGTGGAAGGCGGCATCCCGCGCGACGGCCAGCCCGGCGCGCAGCCGGAATGGTTCTACAAGGGCGATGGCGGCATCCTGGTCGCGCCGGGCGCGCCGTTGCCGTCGCCGGACTTCGCGCTGGACGGCGGCGAGGAACCGGAACTGGTCGGGCTGTACGTGATCGGCGCCGACGGCGTGCCGTACCGGCTCGGCTTCGCGCTGGGCAACGAATTCTCCGACCACGTCACCGAGCGCCAGAACTATCTGTACCTGGCCCATTCCAAGCTGCGCGCCTGTGCGGTCGGCCCGGAGCTGCGCACGGGCGACCTGCCGCGCGACCTGCGCGGCAGCAGCCGCATCCGCCGCGGCGAGGCGGTGATCTGGGAGAAGCCCTTCGTCACCGGCGAGGCCAACATGTGCCACTCGCTGGCCAATCTGGAATACCACCACTTCAAGTACGCTGCGCATCGCGTGCCCGGCGACGTGCACCTGCATTTCTTCGGCACCGCCACGCTGAGCTTCGCCGACGGCGTGCAGGCCGAACCGGGCGACCGTTTCGAGATCGAACTGCCGGAGCTGGGCGCGGCGCTGGTCAATCCGCTGCAGCGGGTGTCGGCCGGGTTCGCGCTGGGCGGCGTGCGCGCGCTGTAACCGAACAGGAGAATGGCATGAGCGAGCGTTTCCAGAGCTACATCGACGGCCAGTGGGTGGCCGGCAGCGACGTCGCGGCGGACGAGAACCCGTCCGACCTGTCGGCGCCGGTCGGCGAGGTCGGCAGCGTCGACGCCGCTGCGGTGCGCGGCGCGATCGCCGCGGCCAACGCGGCGCAGGCCAAGTGGGCGGCGAGCACGCCGCAGCAGCGCGCCGACGCGCTGGACTTCGTCGGCAGCGAGATCCTGGCGCGCAAGCAGGAACTGGGCACGCTGCTGGCGTCCGAGGAAGGCAAGACCCTGCCGGAGAGCATCGGCGAGGCCGCGCGCGCCGGACAGATCTTCAAGTTCTTCGCCGGCGAGGCCCTGCGCATTCCCGGCGAGAAGCTCGCCTCCACCCGCCCCGGCGTGGACGTGGAGATCACCCGCGAGCCGGTCGGCACGGTCGGCATCATCGCGCCGTGGAATTTCCCGCTGGCGATCCCGGCCTGGAAGATCGCCCCGGCGCTGGCCTACGGCAACAGCGTGGTGTTCAAGCCGGCCGAGATCGTGCCCGGCTGCGCCTGGGCGCTGGCCGAGATCCTCAGCCGCGCCGGCCTGCCCGATGGCGCGTTCAACCTGGTGATCGGCAGCGGCCGCACGGTCGGCCAGGCGCTGGTGGAAGAGCGCGGCATCGACGCGCTGAGCTTCACCGGCTCGGTGCCCACCGGCAACCATCTGCTCAAGCAGGCCGCCGCGCGCGGGCTGAAGATCCAGCTGGAAATGGGCGGCAAGAATCCATTGGTGGTGCTGGCCGACGCGGACCTGGACCTGGCGGTGGAGATCGCGGTCAACGGCGCCTACTTCTCCACCGGCCAGCGCTGCACTGCCTCCAGCCGCTTGATCGTGGAGCGCGCGGTGTACGACGAATTCGTCGCGCGCGTGGCCAAGCGCCTGGCCACGCTGAAGATCGGCCATGCGCTGACCCCGGGCATCGACATCGGCCCGGTCGCCAGCGCCGGCCAGTTCGCGCAGGACCGCGACTACGTGCGCATCGCCCAGGAAGAGGGCGCCGAACTGCTGTACGGCGGCGACGCGCTGGAGTGCGAGCACCGGGGCCACTACATGCGTCCGGCGCTGATCGCCGCGCAGCCGCAGCATCGCATTGCGCGCGAGGAAGTGTTCGGCCCGGTCGCGGCGGTGATGCCGGCCGACGACTACGAGCATGCGCTGGCGCTGGCCAACGACACCGAATTCGGCCTGTGCGCCGGCATCGCCACGCGCTCGCTCAAGCACGCCACGCATTTCAAGCGGCACGCGCAGGCCGGCATGGTGATGGTCAACCTGCCCACCGCCGGGGTCGACCCGCACGTGCCGTTCGGCGGGCGCAAGGCCTCCAGCTACGGCCCGCGCGAACAGGGCCGCTATGCGGTGGAGTTCTATACGACGGTCAAGACGGCCTATACATTCGCGGGATGAACTGATCGATCCACTCGCGCGCCGGCCTGGGAGGGTGGGCGGCCGCCGCGGCGCGAAGGCCGCGCGGCCGCCAGCGTGCAACGAACGAGGAGGGGTTATGCGGAAGTCGGGTGTGCGTGCGGCAGCGTTGGGTCTGGCGGTGCTGCTGGGGGCGGCGTTGGCCGCGTGTTCCGGCGGTGGCAAGGAGATGGCCGGCAAGCAGAGCCAGATCACCGTCGGCTTCAGCCAGGTCGGCGCCGAGAGCGAATGGCGCACCGCCAACACCGCCTCGGTGAAGCAGGCGATCGAGCAGGCCGGCATGAAGCTGAAGTTCTCCGATGCGCAGCAGAAGCAGGAGAACCAGATCAAGGCGCTGCGTTCGTTCATCGCCCAGCGCGTGGACGTGATCGCGTTCTCGCCGGTGGTCGAATCCGGCTGGGAGACCGTGCTGCGCGAGGCCAAGGCCGCCAACATCCCGGTGGTGCTGACCGACCGCGCGGTCAAGGTGTCCGACGACAGCCTGTACGTCACCCTGATCGGCTCGGACTTCGTCGAGGAAGGCCGCAAGGCCGGGCGCTGGCTGCAGCAGCAGTCGCCGCTGAAGGACGGCGACACGCCGGTGCGCATCGTCGAACTGCAGGGCACGGTCGGCTCGGCGCCGGCGATCGACCGCATGAAAGGCTTCAAGGAAGTCATCGCCGCCAACCCGCGCTTCCAGGTGGTGCGCTCGCAGAGCGGCGACTTCACCCGCGCCAAGGGCAAGGAAGTGATGGAGGCGTTCCTGAAGTCGGAAGGACGCAACATCGACGTGCTGTACGCGCACAACGACGACATGGCGATCGGCGCGATCCAGGCGATCGAGGAGGCCGGGCTGAAGCCGGGCAAGGACATCCTGGTGATCTCGATCGACGGGGTGAAGGGCGCGTTCGAGGCGATGCAGGCCGGCAAGCTCAACGTCACCGTCGAATGCAATCCGCTGCTCGGCCCGCAGCTGGTGCAGGCGATTCGCGACGTCAAGGCCGGCAAGCCGCTGCCCAAGCGCATCGTGGTCGAAGAATCGGTCTATACCCAGGAGCAGGCCGCCGCCGAGCTGCCCAAGCGCAAGTACTGACGGAGCGCCGCCGATGATCCCCATCGTGCTGCACGCGCAGGGCCTGAGCAAAGCCTACGCCGGCGTCGCCGCGCTGGAAGACGTGGCGCTGTGCCTGCGCGCCGGCGAGATCCACGCGCTGATGGGCCAGAACGGCGCCGGCAAGTCGACCCTGATCAAGCTGCTGACCGGCGTGGTCGCGCCCGACGCCGGGCGCATGGCGCTGGGCGGCGACGCCATCGCCCCGGCCTCGCCGCTGCAGGCGCAGCAGCTGGGCATCAGCACCGTGTACCAGGAAGTGAACCTGTGCCCGAACCTGTCGGTGGCCGAGAACATCTTCGCCGGCCGCTATCCGCTCAAGGGCTGGCCGCGGCGCATCGACTGGCGCCGCGTCGAGGGCGATGCGCGCGCGTGCCTGCAGCGCCTGGGCGTGGACATCGACGTGCGCCGCACGCTGTCCAGCTACCCGGTGGCGGTGCAGCAGATGGTGGCGATCGCGCGCGCGCTGAGCGTGTCGGCGCGGGTGCTGATCCTCGACGAGCCCACCTCCAGCCTCGACGAGGGCGAGGTCGCCGAACTGTTCCGGGTCATGCGTGCGCTGCGCGAGCAGGGCATGGCGATCCTGTTCGTGACCCACTTCCTCGACCAGGTGTACGCGGTGTCCGACCGCATCAGCGTGCTGCGCAACGGCCGCCTGGTCGGCGAGTACCTGGCCGCCGACCTGCCGGCGCCGCGGCTGGTCGCGGCGATGGTCGGGCGCGAACTCGACGTGGCCGCGGCCGCCGCCGCCGCGGTGCGCGCCGCGGCGCCCGAGGACGCGCCGGTGCTGTTGCAGGCGCAGGGCCTGGGCCGGCGCGGCCAGCTGCATCCGGTCGACCTGCACCTGCGCCGCGGCCAGGTGCTGGGCCTGGCCGGCCTGCTCGGCGCCGGCCGCACCGAACTGGCGCGGCTGCTGTTCGGCCTGGACCGCGCCGATTGCGGGCGCGTGTCCATCGACGGCCGCGAGGTGGCGCTGCGCGGCCCGCCCGACGCGATCGCCCACGGCCTGGCGCTGTGCCCGGAAGAGCGCAAGACCGACGGCATCGTCGCCGAGCTGTCGGTGCGCGAGAACATCGTGCTGGCGCTGCAGGCGCGCATGGGCCTGCGCCGCTTCCTGCCGCTGGCCGAGCAGCTGCGCATCGCGCAGGGCTACGTGGACGTGCTGGGCATCAAGACCCCCAGCGTGGACACGCCGGTCGGGCTGCTGTCCGGCGGCAACCAGCAGAAAGTGGTGCTGGCGCGCTGGCTGGCGACGCGGCCGCGGCTGCTGATCCTCGACGAACCCACCCGCGGCATCGACATCGCCGCCAAGCAGGACATCATGACCCGGATCCTGGCGCTGGCCCGCGAGGGCATGGCGGTGTTGTTCATTTCCGCCGAGGTCGCCGAGATCGAGCGCATCGCCGACCGCATCGCGGTGCTGCGCGAACGGCGCCTGGTCGGCGAACTGCCGGGCGGTTGCGGCGAGCGCGCGGTGTTCGAACTGATCGCCGGGAGCGCGGCGGCATGAGCGCGGCGGCCACGTCCTCGCCGAGCGCGCCGCGATTGCCGGCGCGCATCCTCGCCCATCCCTTGTTCTGGCCGCTGGCGACGCTGGCGCTGCTGCTGCTCGGCAACGGCCTGTGGAATCCCGGCTTCCTGGCGCTGCAATGGCGCGACGGGCACCTGTACGGCAACCTGGTCGACATCGGCAACCGCGCCGCGCCGCTGGCGCTGGTCGCGCTGGGCATGACCCTGGTGATCGCGGTGCGCGGCCTGGACATCTCGGTCGGCGCGGTGGTGGCGATCGCCGCCACGGTGGCGGCGTGGATGATCGGCGGCGGCGAGCACAGCCGCTTCCCGCTGTGGGCGGTGATCGCCGCGCCATTGCTGGTCGCCGCCGCGTGCGGGCTGTGGAACGGGCTGCTGGTGGTCAAGGTCGGCATGCAGCCGATCATCGCCACGCTGATCCTGATGGTGGCCGGGCGCGGCGTGGCCCAGCTGATCGGCGACGGCCAGATCCTGACCATCTACTACCCGCCGTACTTCTACCTGGGCAACGGCTTCCTGCTCGGCCTGCCGTTCGCGCTGTTCGTGGTCGCGGCGGTGTTCGTGGCCTTGCAGCTGCTGCTCGGGCGCACCGCGCTGGGCCTGTTCGTGCGTGCGATCGGGCACAACCCGCGCGCGGCGCGCGTGGCCGGGGTCAAGGCGCGGCTGATCGCGGTGCTGCTGTACGTGTTCTGCGCCTTCAGCGCCGGCCTGGCCGGGCTGCTGATCAGTTCCAACGTCAAGAGCGCCGACGCCAACAACGCCGGCCAGCTGATGGAGCTGGATGCGATCCTGGCGGTGACACTGGGCGGCACGCTGCTCGACGGCGGCCGCTTCAGCCTGGCCGGCAGCCTGATCGGCGCACTGATCATCCAGACCCTGACCGCGACGATCTACGCGCTCGGCGTGCCGGCGCAGGTCAACATGCTGATCAAGGCGCTGCTGGTGTTCGCGGTGATGCTGCTGCAGTCGCCGCAGTTCCGCGCCAACGTGCGCGGCTGGGTGCGGCGCCCGGAACCGGGAGCGCGCCGATGAGCGCGACCGGCGCACCGATCGAGAACGCGCGCGGCCTGCGCCGCGCCGGCACGCTGCTGCACGGCGCGCGCCTGCCGCTGGCGATCACCGTGGCCCTGTTCGTGGCCATGATCGGCGCCGGCGGTGCGCTCTACGACGGCTTCCTGTCGCCGCAGGTGTTCGCCAATCTGCTGATCGACAACGCCTTCCTGTGCATCGCCGCGGTCGGCATGACCTTCGTGATCCTCAGCGGCGGCATCGACCTGTCGGTGGGCGCGGTGATCGCCTTCACCACGGTGCTGTCGGCCTCGCTGGTGCAGCGCCACGGTTGGTCGCCGCTGGCGGCGATCCCGCTGGTGCTGCTGCTCGGTGCGCTGTTCGGCGCGTTCATGGGCATGCTGATCCAGCGCTACCGGCTGCAGCCGTTCGTGGTGACCCTGGCCGGCATGTTCCTGGCGCGCGGCGCCAGCTACCTGATCAGCGTCGATTCGATCCCGATCGACGATGCGCTGTACGTGGCCATCGCCCAGTTCCGCGTGCCGATCGGCGCCGGCGCCTCGCTGTCGGTCGGCGCGCTGATCGCGCTGGCCACGGTGGCGCTGGGCGCGTGGCTGGCGCACTGCACGCGCTTCGGCCGCAGCGTGTACGCGCTGGGCGGCAGCGAAGTCTCGGCGCGGCTGATGGGCCTGCCGGTGGCCGCCACCCAGGTCAAGGTCTATGCCTTCAGCGGGTTCTGCTCGGCGCTGGCCGGGGTGGTGTGCACGTTCTACATGCTGTCCGGCTACAGCCTGCATGCGCTGGGCCTGGAGCTGGACGCGATCGCCGCGGTGGTGATCGGCGGCACCCTGCTGGCCGGCGGCAGCGGCTACGTGATCGGCACGCTGTTCGGCGTGCTGATCCTGGGCGTGATCCAGACCCTGATCGTGTTCGACGGCACGCTCAGCTCGTGGTGGACACGCATCGTCATCGGCGCGCTGCTGCTGGTGTTCTGCCTGCTGCAGCGCCTATTGACCCGGCGCATGCCGGAATCGGGAGCGGACGCATGACGGAGCATGAGGATCCAGGCCTGGCCTGCACACGGCGCGATTTCCTCCAGTACGGCGGCGCTTCGCTGGCCGCGCTGGGGGTGCTGGCGCATGGGGATGCGCTGGCCCTGACGCCACCGGCCGAGCCGGCGGCGGCGAAACGGCAGCCGTCCGTGCAGCTGCGCGAGCAGCCGTTCGCCATGGGCCAGGTGCAACTGCTCGACGGCCCGTTCCTGCAGGCGCGCGAGCGCGACCGCCGCTACCTGATGTCCATTCCCAACGAGCGCCTGCTGCACACTTTCCGGCTCACCGCGGGCCTGGACTCCCAGGCCGAGCCGCTGGGCGGCTGGGAGTCGCCGCACTGCGAGATCCGCGGGCATTTCGCCGGCGGCCACTACCTGTCGGCCTGTGCGCTGCTGTACGCGGCCACTGGCGACGCCGCGCTGAAGGACAAGGCCGATGCGCTGGTCGCCGAGCTGGCGCGCTGCCAGCGCGCGGACGGCTACCTCGGCGCGTACCCGTCCTCGTTCTACGACCGGCTCGGCCGCCGCGAGGAGGTGTGGGTGCCGATCTACACCGCGCACAAGATCCTGGCCGGGCACCTGGACATGGCCCGCCACGCCGGCAACGCGCAGGCGCTGCGCACCGCGCAGCGCTTCGCCGACTGGCTGGGCGCGTGGATGGACGGTTTCGACGACGCGCAGTGGCAGCGCATCCTCGGCGTGGAGTTCGGCGGCGTGCACGAGTCGCTGCTGGAGCTGTACCTGCTCAGCGGCGACGACAAGTACCGGCGCTGGGCCGCACGCTACGAGCAGGCCTCGCTGCTCGAGCCGCTGGCGCAGGGTCGCGACGCGCTGGCCGGGTTGCACGCCAACACCCAGATCCCGAAGATCGTCGCCGCCGCGCGCGCCTACGAGATCGGCGGCGAGCCGCGCCAGCGGCAGATCGCCGAATTCTTCTGGCGCACGGTCAGCGGCCACCATGCCTATTGCACCGGCGGCACCAGCGACTTCGAGATGTTCGGCAAGCCCGACCACTTCGCCGGGCGCCTGAGCGGGCACAGCCACGAATGCTGCTGCAGCTACAACATGCTCAAGCTGACCCGCCACCTGTACACCTGGCAGCCGGACGCGGCGCTGATGGACTACTACGAGCGCGTGCTGTTCAACGCGCGCCTGGGCACCCAGGACGAAGCCGGCATGATGATGTACTTCGTGCCGATGGATGCCGGGTACTGGAAGCTGTACAACACCCCGTTCGCCTCGTTCTGGTGCTGCACCGGCACCGGCGTGGAGGAGTTCGCCAAGAGCAACGACAGCATCTACTTCCGCGACGACGCCGGGCTCACCGTCAACCTGTTCATCGCCTCGCAGCTGGACTGGCCCGAGCGCGGCCTGCGCGTGACCCAGCGCACCCGCTTTCCGCAGCAGGAAGGCACCGTGCTGGAGTTCCAGTGCAAGCGCGCGCAGCGGATGACGCTGCGTCTGCGCATTCCCTACTGGGCGACCCGGGGCGTGCGCCTGCGCATCAACGGCAAGGCGCAGGCGGTCGAGGCGACACCGGGCAGCTACCTGAAGGTGGAACGCCGTTTCGCCGACGGCGACCGCATCGAGCTGGACCTGCCGATGGCGCTGCACGCCGCGCCGCTGCCCGACGAACCCAGCCTGCAGGCGATGATGTACGGCCCGCTGGTGCTGGCCGCGCAGCTGGGCAGCGACGGCATCGATCCGGCGCAGCTGCACGTGTCCGACCAGCGGCCGTCGTTGAACCGGATCGTCGGCCGCCAGCTGCCGGCGGTGTACTTCGCGCCGGAACAGCTGTGGGCGCGCAAGCGCCAAGGCCAGGAGCTGGTGTTCGAGGCCGACGGCCTGCAGGGCCCGCTGACCCTGGTGCCGTTCTACCGCATCGCCCACGAGCGCTATGCGGTCTATTGCCGCGCGAGGCCGGTATGGGAAAAGAATCCGCAGTTCTGAGCCGCTGGCGCATGACGGCGGCGGTCCTCGTCGCGGCATGCGCGTTGCTGTGCGCGCTGCCGGCGCTGGCCGCCGAGCGCATGGTCGGCGAGGTGGCCAGTCCGGACGCGACGCTGCGCGCGCAGCTGAGCCTGGACGAGGCCGGCACCGCGCACTACCGCGTGCTGCGCGACGGACGCGAGGTGCTGCTGCGCTCGCGCCTGGGCCTGGTCCGCGACGATGCCGATTTCTCCAAGGGCCTGCGCCTGCTCGAGGTGTCGCCCGTCGCGACGGTGCACGACCGTTACGAACTGCTCACCGGCAAGCGGCGCATCAACGACTATCACGCCAACCGCCGCGTGTTTTCCTGGCGCGGCGCCAACGGCGAGCGCCTGCAGATCGAATTCCAGGTCTCCGACGACGGCGTCGCGTTCCGCTACGGCTTTCCCGGGCGCGACGCGCGGATCCGGCAGCTGCGCGAGGACGCCACCACGTTCCGTTTCGCCGCCGCCACGCGCGCCTGGCTGCAGCCGATGTCGCCGGCCAAGACCGGGTTCGGCAGGACCAACCCCTCGTACGAGGAGTACTACCTGCAGGACGTGGCGGTGGGCACGCCATCGCCGCTGGCCGCCGGCTGGGTGTATCCGGCGCTGTTCCGCCAGGATGCGGACTGGGTGCTGCTCAGCGAAGGCTCGCTCGGCCGCGGTCATGCCGGCAGCCGCCTGCGCGACGTCGCCGGCGTACCCGGCGAGTACGCGATCGGCATGCCCGATCCGCGCGAGGTACTGCCCGGCGGCGCCGCCAACCCCCGCTTCGCGCTGCCGTGGCGCTCGCCGTGGCGCATCGTCGCGGTCGGCAGCCTGAAGACCGTCGCCGAGTCCACGCTCGGCACCGACCTGGCCGATCCGCCCGCGCGCGCGCCGGTGGCGCCGCCGCAGCCGGGCAAGGCGTCGTGGAGCTGGCCGCTGCTCGGCGACGGCGCCACCACCTTCGAGGTGCAGAAGCGCTACATCGACTTCGCCGCGCGCATGGGCTGGCGCTATACCTTGATCGACGCGCTGTGGGACACCCAGATCGGCGAAGAGCGGATGCGCGAACTGATCGCCTACGCGCGCGCCAGGCAGGTCGCGATCCTGCTCTGGTACAACTCGGCCGGCAGCTGGAACGATGCGCCGCAGACCCCGCGCGACCGCATGCTGAGCCACGCCAGCCGCCTCCGCGAGTTCGAACGGCTCAAGGCGCTGGGCGTGGCCGGAGTGAAGATCGATTTCTTCGGCGGCGACGGGCAGTCGATGATCGGCTATTACCTGGACATCATGGAGGACGCCGCGCCGTACGGCCTGCTGCTCAACTTCCACGGCGCCACCTTGCCGCGCGGCTGGCAGCGCACCTGGCCGGACCTGATGACGATGGAGGCGGTGCGCGGCCTGGAGTTCGCCACCTTCGAGCAGGCCAATGCCGACCAGGTGCCGGCGCATGCGGCGATGCTGCCGTTCGCGCGCAACGTGTTCGACCCGATGGACTTCACCCCGCTGGCCCTGGTCAAGCTCAACGACAAGGTGCAACGGCGCACCACGCCGGGGTTCGAACTGGCCGAGACGGTGCTGTTCGTGTCCGGCATCCAGCATTACGCCGAGACCCCCGAGAATCTGGAAAAGGCCGCGCCGGAGGTGCGCGCGCTGCTGCGCGAACTGCCGTCGGTGTGGGACGACAGCCGCTACGTGGATGGCTACCCCGGGCGCTTCGCGGTGTTCGCGCGGCGTGGCGGCGCGCGCTGGTACGTGGCCGGCATCAACGCCGATGCGCAGCCGCGCACGCTGCGCCTGGACCTGGCCGAGCTCGGCGTGGGCGGACGCGGCGCGCGCCTGATCCTCGACGGCGACGGCCCGCTGGGCCTGGCCAGCCGCCGCATCGAGGTGCCGCCGGCGCAGACCGTGGAAGTGGCATTGCCGGCGCGCGGCGGCTTCGTGCTGCAGTTCGACTGAGCCTGGCACCGCCGCGCGCGGCTGCTGGCGCATCCGCGCAGCCTCCGGCGACCTGCGCGCAGGCGCGGCGGCAGCGCCCGCGATGCCGATGGCGAGACCTGCGCTGGTGCGCGATGTCGCGCCGGTCGGCGCAGGTTGCATCCGTGCCGTTGCCTGGCGCCATCGCAACCGCGATCGCAAGCGGCGCCGCCGCAGGCGCGCGCGGCGGCCTAGAATTGGCGCTCGCGACAGGAGCGCTGCCATGCTGAAGATCTGGGGACGACACAACTCAAGCAATGTGCGCAAGGTGCTGTGGTGCGCCGAGGAAGCCGGGGTGCCCTACGAATCGATCCAGGTCGGCGGCGCGTTCGGCGGGACCGGCGAGCCGCACTACCGCGCGATGAATCCCAACGGGCTGGTGCCGGCGATCGAGGACGATGGCCTGGCGCTGTGGGAGTCCAACGCCATCGTGCGCTATCTGGCCGCGCGTTACGCGCCGGGCACGCTGTACCCCGACGATCCGGCCATGCGCGCGCTCGGCGACAGGTGGATGGACTGGACCACCTCGAGTTTCGCCGGCCCGTTCCGCGATCTGTTCTGGGGCACGCTGCGCACCGCGCCCGAAGCGCGCGACGAGGCCAGGATCGCCGCCGCCCTGGCGCGTTCGGGCGAACTGCTGGCGCTCGCCGACGCGGCGCTGGCGCAGCAGCCGTGGCTGTCGGGCGCGCAGTTCGCGATGGGCGATATCCCGCTGGGCAGCTTCGTCTACGCCTGGTTCGAGATGCCGATCGAACGGCCCGCGCTGCCGCATCTGCAGGACTGGTATGCGCGCCTGCAGCAACGCCCGGCCTACCGCAAGGGCGTGATGACGCCGCTGACCTGAGCGTGGCGTGGTCTGCGGCCGACAGCGCCGCGCCGGTTCGTGGCGGGGCGTCTCCGGTCGTACGCGTGCCTTGCGGCTTATCCCCGGAAATCGCGCCATGCGTTCGCGATCACGGTCCGGGGCCGTGGTTTTCGCGTGGGAAAAGCGCTGTCGCTGCGCCGGGACACGCGGCAATGGCCGCGTGTGGATGCGACGGCGTTGCAGAAGCGAGTCGGGCGAGCAGGGCGCAACGGCGGCCGCGCGCGCAGCCGGGCGACTGCGCTGGGCCTACGCTGCATCAGCCCCAACCGTTGAACACCGCCACGCGGTTGCGGCCTTCGTGCTTGGCGATGTAGAGCGCGCGGTCGGCGCGCGCCAGCAGCACGTTGGGGAAACTGCCATCGCCGACGTCGGCGATGGCGACGCCGATGCTGGCGGTGACCTGGCGGTGCGGCCACGCCGCCGCCTGCAGCGCCGCGCGGATCGTCTCGGCGGTGCGTTGCGCCTGCGCCGCATCGGTGTCCGCCAACACCACGCAGAACTCCTCGCCGCCGAAGCGTGCGGCGATCGCGTCGGCCCCGGCGTTGTCGCGGATGATCGCGGCGGCCTGCGCCAGCACCTGGTCGCCCGCCGGATGGCCGAAGCTGTCGTTGATGCTCTTGAAGTGGTCGAGGTCGATCATCAGCAGGCTCAGCGGCGTCTTGTCCAGCATGTGCACGTCCCACGCCGCGTGCAGCTTGCGGTCCAGGCTGCGGCGGTTCCACAGCGAGGTCAGCGGGTCGGTCATGCTTTCCAGTTCCAGGCCGGCCATCGCCTGGCGCAGTTCCAATTGTGCCACCACCTGCCGCGACAGCGACTGCAGCGCCTTGCGCTCCTCTTCGGACAACGTGCGCGGCATGCGGTCGATCACGCATACCGTGCCGATCGGCATGCCGTCGGAGCTCACCAACGGCGCACCGGCGTAGAACCGGATGCCGGGGTCGCCGGTGACCAGCGGATTGCCGGCGAAGCGCGGGTCCAGTTGCGCGTCGCCCACTTCGAGCACGTAGTCCGGCTGCAGGATGGCATGCGCGCAGAACGCCAGCTCGCGCGGCGTCTCCGTCGTGTCCATGCCCACGCGCGCCTTGAACCACTGCCTGTCGCTGTCGATCAGCGAGATCAGCGCGATCGGCGCCTTGCAGACGGCCGAGGCCAGCGTGGTCAGGTCGTCGTAGGCCTGCTCGGGATCGGTGTCCAGCACCCGGTAGCGCTTCAGCGAGGCGAGGCGCTGCAGTTCGTTGAATGGCACGGGCGCGCCCTGGTGTCCGGGCGTGTCGGCCTGGGGCGATTCGGCTGCCAGGGGGGCGGGCGTGTCGGTTTGCGGTGGCGGGGTCTTGCTCAAGTTCGGCTCCTCGGCAGCGGATCGACGCCGGCCAGTGCTGGCGGGCGTCCGGGTCCCACGTCGCAACGGCTCGGCAGGCGCGGCGCGAATGCAGGTCATGATAATGCCATCGTCGGCGGATGTCGGGACCGGCCGCACGATCGCGGCCGTCGCGCGCTGCACCCGGTAGAATCCGCGGACACATCGGGAGCGGCGCATGCTGAAGATCTGGGGTCGTCGCACCGCGAGCAACGTGCGCAAGGTGTCGTGGTGCGCCGAAGAAGCCGGCGTGACGGACCAGTCGCCATTCCGCTCGAGCGTGCCCGGCAGCTGACGGCAAGGAGCCGCCACCTTGATCGATCCCCCGAAAATCGTGCTGTGCATTCCAGGTCCCTGGCAGGATCGCTCGGATCTGGTCGCGCGCATCGTCCGCGACAGTGGCGGTTATCTCTTTGCCGGGCGGATCCTGCTGCACATGGAAAGCGGCGATGCGTTCGAACTGGAATACGAGTCGCGCGATCCACGCATGGCGGCGGCGTTCGCCGCGGCCGGACCGCACTGGCGCGGCTCGCCCGAGATGGCGCGCATCGACGCCCATGCATCCGTCGTCTATCTGATCGGCGCGGGCGGTTCCAGGGTGCGTGCCGAAGCGATGATGCAGGCGGCCGCGGGGCTGCTGGATGCCGGCGGCCTGGGGGTGAAGGTGGAGAGCAGCGGCGTGGCGCACGGCCCGGCGGCATGGCGCCAGCTCTGCGCGGACCTGTCCCGGTGCAGCGCGCATCGCGCGTACGTGCTGAACATCACCGGTGAGCAGGTCCATTCCTGCGGCATGCACCATTTCGGCATGAAGGACGCGATCGTCGATGCGCAAGCGGCGTCCGATCCGGTGGGGTTGCTGCACACCTTCACCTGGTATCTGTTCACCGAGGCGCCGGCCGTACGCGAAGGCCATACCTTCTCGGTCGCGCCGCAGGCGCCGCGCTATCGGCTCGACGCCGAACCCAGCACCCAGTTCGCGCCCGGGGACCTGTTCGCCAATCCCTACGGCTTGTGGCGGCTGACCCCGTTGTGAGCGGCCGATGCGCTGCTGGCGCGGCGCGCCTGGCGCCCCGTCCGTTGTTGACGGAGCCGACCGTGGGCCGCAGCGGCTTCCGCGCGCGCTGGTGATGCTGGGGCTGCCGGTCATCGCCGCCGCACCCGGTGCCGGCAGCGCAACTACGTCCTGGTTGCGCTGCCCGCCGCAGCGTTCTTCGCCGCGGAGACGGCGGCATCGAGCTGTTGCAGCGCCGCGTTGATGGTGGCATCGGCGGCCTCGCTGGCTTGCCGGATGGCGGCCGTCGCGGCGGATTGGGCCGCTTCGACGAGCCGCTCCGACGCCTCCAAGGCCTGCTGCAGCTCGCGTTGCGCTTGCTCGAGGCGTTGCCCGGTGTCTTGGCGCGACGGTGGCGGCGCGGCGGCGGCGTCAGCGTCCCGCCACGCCAGCGCAGGCGACGGCGCCTCGGCGGTCGTGTCGGCGGGCGCAAGGGGCACTGCGAGTTCGGCGATCGTCAGGGCGTTGCCGGCAAGCTGCAACAGCACGCGCTGCTGTCCTTCTTCGACCAGGAACTGCAGGCTGGTGCCGTCCTGGCCAACGCGTCCTGGCCGCAGCCGGCCACTGCCCAGCGACGCCTGCACCGTCTGCAGCACGGACGCGACGGCGCGGCGGACGCCGGCGGAGTCGCTGCCCAGGCGCGGGGCCCGGCTTGCGATCTGTTGCGCGGCCAGCGACAGGCGCGGGAAGCCGACCGTGCGCCCCGTCGCCAGGTAGCGGACGACGGCGTATTGCATCTCGCTCGGCGAGGGCGGGCTGTCGAACTGCAGCCTGTTGAGCGCATCGAACAGCGACGGCAACAGGGCGTGCAGCGCGTCGGTCGTGGCCTGCTGGCGCGTGGCCGCGCTGCCTCCGTCGGCGGCCGACTGCAGGTAATAACGGTAGTAGTCGCAGAATTCCAAAGGGGTCCGCGCCTGCGCCAGGGCGAAGCCGGCGGCTTCGCGACGGCGGGCGGCGCGCGCGTCCAGCTGCGCGGACGCCACCGCCAGGCGCCATACCGCCACGCGCTCGTCGAAGCCCAGCACCTGCAGCAACGGGGCCGCGTCCACGCCGAGTTCGGCCAGGAACGCGTCGCCGGAAGCCAGCTCGGCGTTGGTCACCAGGTCGTGTGCGGCCAGCACGCGCTGCACCTCCCGCGCCAGCGCCGCGCTGTCCTCGCCGCTTTCGGCGCGCCGCAGCGCCGCGGCGTTCCCGCCGCTCATCGTCAGCAATTTGGCCGGACCGATCTGCAGGCCCAGCCGCGGCAGCCAGATCATGGGCGCGCCATGCAGTCCTTGTTGCACGGCATCGAGCAGGCTGCGTTCGTCCGCGAAGTCGTAGCGCTCGGCGGTGGACTCGCTCGCCCATTGGACCCATGGCATGCCGCCATCGATGCAGGCGAGCGTCAGTTGCGCGGGTTCGGAGAGCGTGCGCGCGGATCGAAGCGGACGGCCGGCAACAGACAAGGTCATCGCACATGCTCCTCTGTGGGATCTTCGTCGAGCCGGTGCGGCGGCGCATGGCCGCCGCGCCATCGCATCCGGCGCCGCCCCCAGCGTAGCCAACGATGGCCGGGCCGTCATCGGCGCGCGCGCGAGGCGTGAGCAGTTCGGTTCGGGATTTCGATGCGCATCACGCATTGCCGCGCCGCAAGCCAGGCGCTGGGCCGGCAGCAACTTGCCAGGCGGCGCGGGGCGGGGCGTGTGCGCCGCGACATCCGGGGACATCGTTTAACGCGGCGGGTGCACCGTCGCCGCCACCAACCGCTGCACCAGCGGCCGCACCACCAGGATGCAGCAGAACGCGGTTGGCATCGCCAACTGGTAGGCGCCCAGCACACGCTGCAGATAGCCGTCGCCGAGCCCGGCATTGGCCGCGGTGATCACCAGGCACATCAGCATGGCCATGATCGTGGCCATGTAGAAGGCGAACACAAACGGGGTGGTGCGCGCGCCCAGTTTCGGGCGGCGTGGCGCGGCGATGTCGAATTCCTGCATGGGCGATGCCTCGATGATGCGGCCTGACGGCTCGGGAGGCGGCACGTTAGCAAGCGTTCCGCAGCGCCGACAGGCGGGCGCGGCTTGCGACTTTGTAAACTGCAACTTACGACTGCATCGCGTATACCGGCCCCCATCTTGAACATCCTCCAGTCCATCCGCAGCTTCATCCACACCGTCGAGGCCGGCAGCGTCGCCGGCGGCGCCAGGGCGCTGGGCGTGAGCGCGGCGGCGGTGAGCCAGAACATCGCGCGGCTGGAGGCGCACCTGGGCGTGCGTCTGCTCAACCGCAGCACGCGCAGCCTGGCGCTGACCGAGCGCGGCGCGCTGTACCTGGAGCAGGTGCGGCAGGTGGAACAGGACCTGGAACGTGCGCGGCAGTCGGTCGCCGACCGGCATGCCGAGCCGGAAGGCCGCCTGCGCGTGGCCAGCACCGCCGCGTTCGGCCGGCACGTGCTGGCGCCGCTGTTGCCGGCGCTGGCGGCGCGTTACCCGCGCCTGTCGATCGAACTGCTCAGCGCCGACCACCGCGTCGATCACGCGCAGGAGGGCGTGGACGTCAGCATCCGCATCGAACCGCAGCTGCAGGACGGTCTGGTCGCGCGCTGCATCGCAGCGGTGCCGTTCGTGTTCTGCGCCGCGCCCGAGTACCTGGCGCGCGCCGGCACGCCGACGACGCCTGAGCACCTCAAGGACCATGCCTGCCTGCTGCTGCGCTGGGCAGTGGACGGGCGTTACCTGCGCTGGGGCTTCATTCGCGACGGCGTGCGCTTCGACGCGGAGGTGACGCCGGCGCTGGTCGGCGACGACATCGACGCGCTCGCCGGCATGGCCGCGGCCGGCGGCGGCATCACCCGGCTGGCCGCGTTCGTGGCGCAACCGTACCTGCAGCGCGGCGCGCTGCGCGCCCTGTTCGAATACGACGCCGCCGGCGCGGTCAACGCCGCGCCCGAACCGATGCGGCTGTACCTGTGCGTCGCCGACCGCGGCGACTTCACTCCGAAGGTGCGCGCCCTGCAGGCGCACCTCGTCGCCGGCCTGCCGCCGGGATGGCGCGTGGACGCAGCCTAGGCCCGCTGCACGCGCGGCGCGCTACAGCGCGCCGTTGGCCGCGGCCGGCGCCGCCTCGCGCGCGGCGGCGCGGCGCATCACCCAGTTGAACAGCGGCGTGGCCATCAGCGTGGACACGATCGCCATCAGCACCAGGATCGAGAACAGGCCCTGTTCGATGACCCCGGCTTGCAGGCCGATGTTGATGATGATCAGTTCCATCAGCCCGCGCGCGTTCATCAGCGCGCCGATCGCCATCGCGTCGCGGTTGTTCTCGCCGCTGGCGCGTGCCGCGGCCCAGCAGGCGATGCCCTTGCCCAGGAACGAGGCCAGCAGGATCACCACCGCGGCGAGCAGGATCTGCGGGTCCAGCAGCACGCTGAGCTGGGTCTTGAGCCCGGAGAAGGTGAAGAACATCGGCAGCAGGAACACCACCACGAACGGCTGCAGCTGCTCGCGCAGCTTCTCGGTCAGCGCGCCCTTGGGCAGGCAGGCGCCGAGCAGGAAGCCGCCGAACACCGCGTGGATGCCGATCGCGTCCATCGCCCAGGCGCTGACGC
This sequence comes from Xanthomonas sp. AM6, assembly GCF_025665335.1. Classification (NCBI taxonomy): domain Bacteria; kingdom Pseudomonadati; phylum Pseudomonadota; class Gammaproteobacteria; order Lysobacterales; family Lysobacteraceae; genus Xanthomonas; species Xanthomonas sp. AM6. Next base: position 3,330,682 of record NZ_CP106869.1, on the reverse strand, counting down.
AGAACAGCATCAGCACCACCGCCAGCACGCTGGCGTTGAGCGGCTGGTCGGGACGCACGCGGTCGGCTAGGCGGCGCAACCAGTGGCGGCCAACCAGCATCATGAACAGCGCGTAGCCCACGCCGCCGCCGATCGCCAGGTAGGCGCTGTTCCAGCTGCCGCCGAAGCTGGCCAGCACCACGGCGAGGATGCACCACGCCGCGGCGTCGTCGACCGCGCCGGCGGTGAGCGCCAGGGTGCCGAGCGGGCTGCCGGTGAGGCCGCGCTCGTGGATGATCCGCGCCAGCATCGGGAAAGCGGTGATGGCGATGGCCGCGCCCAGGAACAGCGAGGCTTCCAGGACCTTGGCCTTGGCCGAGAACAGGCCCGGGGTGTGCAGCAGCCACGGCACCAGCGCAAACGCGAGCACGAACGGCACCGCGATGCCGGCCAGCGACACGGTCATCGCGCTGCGGTAGCGCGCGCGGAAATGGTCGCCGCGGAAGTCGGTGCCGACCAGGAACATGTACAGGCCGACGCCGAGCTGCGCGGCCACGTACAGCACGTCCAGGGTCTGCTTGGGGAACAGGGCCTGCTGCACGTCCGGCAGCACCAGGCCGAACAGCGACGGCCCCAGGGCGACGCCGGCGATCATTTCGCCGACCACCTGCGGCTGGCCCACGCGCTTGGCGAGCAGCCCGACCAGCCGGCACGCCAGCAGGATCGCCGCCGCCTGCAGAAAGAAATACACCGACATCTGCGGGGTGGTCATGGGCGCGCATCCTTGATAGGTCGGCGGATGATAGGAGCGTGGCGCCAGGAAATCCACGCAGGCCGGTGCCGGGCCCGCCGCCGGTCGGCACGGCGGCGCTGCGCCGACGGTACTTTCGGCACTGATCGCCGCGCGCCGGATGCAGTGCTATGCGCGCTGGGCGCGCGCAGCCATCGCGGTCGCGGCGGCGTCACCACACCGAATGCAGGAAACAGCGATGAGCCAGACATGGACGCGGCGGCAATGGTTGGGTCTCTCCGGCAGCGCACTGCTCGCCGGGATGCTGCCGGGCACGGTGGCGGCAGCGGCGAGGACCGCGGCACCCATTGCGAACGGCGAGGGCGCGCGCGACGCCGCGGCGTTGTACCGGCGCGCGCTGGTGCTCGACGCCAACACCCTGGCCTCGATCGGCCAGGTGTTCGGCAACGCGGACGACGCCGCGCGGCTGCGCCAGCTGCGCGAATCCGGGGTGAGCGCGCTGAAGACCACGCTGGGCGATGCCGACGGCGGTTTCGAGGCGGCGGTGCGCGACATCGCCGCCGCGCAGGCGCTGGTCGAGAACCAGCCGCAGCACTTCCTCAAGGTGCTGCGCCACGACGACCTGCAGCGGGCCAGGCGCGAAGGACGGATCGCGCTGATCTTCTCCTTCGAGTCGGCGGCGATGCTGGAGGACCAGCCCGAGCGCATCGACCTGTTCCGCCAGCTCGGCGTGCGCGTGATGCAGCTGTCCTACAACCACGGCTCGCCGTTCGGCGCCGGTTGCCTGGACGACGAGGCCGGCGGCGTCACCGCGCTCGGGCGCGAGGCGATCGCGCGGATGAACCGGCTCGGCGTGGCGCTGGACCTCAGCCACTCCAACGCGCAGACCACCCGCGACGGCATCGCGCTGTCGCAGCGCCCGCCGGTGATCACCCACGCCGGCTGCAGCGCGGTGTTCGCGCATCCGCGCAACAAGCACGATCGCGACATGCGCGCACTGGCCGACAAGGGCGGGGTGATGGGCATCTACATGCTGCCGTTCCTGACCGAGGACAGCCGCCAGCCGCAGCTGGCCGACTACATGCGGCACATGCTGCATGCGCTGGACGTGTGCGGCGAGGACCACGTCGGCATCGGCACCGATTCGCTGTTCTTCCCGGTCACCGAGCAGGACAAGCGCGACATGGACCGGCTGATGCAACAGCGCCGCAAGGACGGCGTCGGTGCGCCCGGCGAGAACCGCACGCCGTACCTGTCCGACGTCAACACCCCGCGCAAGCTCGAACGCGTCGCCGATGCGTTGCTGCGCCACGGCTACGGCGCGCGGGTGGCCGAGAAGGTGCTGGGGCTGAACTTCGACCGCGTCTTCGGCGAGATCTGGGCGGCTTGAACGCGCGCACGCGATCGCGCGCATCGGCGCAGCGCGGCGTTGCATGCGCCGCGCCGGACTGTTCCAGTGGCGATGCGTCCCGCGCATTGACCCGGCCCTGGCGCAGGTCCAGACTTGCGGCCTCGTCCACCGTATCGACTGCCGTCCCCATGCCGCACGCACCGCTGCTGATATTGCCGACCAACGCCCTGCGCGCCAGCGCAGGCCGGGTGCGCCTGCCTGACGGGATGGAACGAGCCGAGCCGTAGCGCTCCGCCACCGCCGATCCGCCGCAGACGAGCACCCGATGGGTGCTTTTTTATTGCCTTTTTTCCAGTTTTCCCACTTCCCGGACGCGAAGGAGAACGTGCCATGCACCACGCAGCCGAACCCGAAACCTAGCCGCATGCCCACGCGCCAACCGGGGCATGCGGCCTCCCCGTGTTGGCATCTGGAACCCATCTCATGAACACCCAAACCCTTTCCCGCTGGCGCAACCTCGGCATCATCGCCCACATCGACGCCGGCAAGACCACCCTCACCGAACGCCTGCTGTGGGCCACCGGCGCGATCCATCGCGTCGGCGAAGTCCACGACGGCGCCGCCACCACCGACTTCTCCGACATCGAGCGCGCCCGCGGCATCACCATCGGCGCGGCCGCGGTGCAGGCGCAGTGGTCCGCGCGCGGGCAGCCGGCGCATCGGCTCACCCTGATCGACACTCCCGGCCACATCGATTTCGCGATCGAGGTGGAGCGTTCGCTGCGCGTGCTCGATGGCGCGGTCGCGGTGTTCTCCGCGGTCGACGGCGTGCAGCCGCAATCGGAAACCGTGTGGCGCCAGGCGCGCCGGCACGGTGTGCCGCTGCTCGCGTTCGTCAACAAGATGGACCGCGCCGGCGCCTCGTTCGACGGCGTGCTGGAACAGCTGCGCAGCAAGCTCGACGCCACGGTGTGGGCGGTCGGCGTGCCGCTGCCGGGCGACTCCGGTTTCGACGGCTGGGCCGACCTGGTCGGCCGCCGCGTGCTGGCGTGGGACGGCGACGGGCGCATGACCGCGCGCGCCTGGAACAGCGACGATGCCACGACGTTCGCCGCGGCGCGCGAGCGCTTGATCGCCGAAGTGGCCGAGCACGACGACGCGCTGGCCCAGGCCTATCTGGAGGAGCGGGCGATCGACGACGACACGCTGCGCGCCGCACTGCGCCGCGCCACCGTGGCCGGCGCCGGGGTGCCGGTGCTGGCCGGCTCGGCGTTCAAGAGCAAGGGCATCGAGCCGTTGCTGGACGCGATCGTCGACTGGCTGCCGTCGCCGCTGGAGCGCCCGCCGGTGCCGGCCACGCGCGACGCGGACGCTGCAGGCGGCCGCGATGCCGCCGCCACGGCGCTGCTGGCGCCGGACCCGTCCGGTCCGCTGGCGGCGCTGGTGTTCAAGGTCGCGCATACCGCGCAGGGGCCGCTGGCGTTCGTGCGCGTGTATGCCGGCACCTTGCGCGTCGGCGACACGGTGTGGGCGTCGCAGGCGCGGCGCACGCGCCGGGTCGGGCGCTTGGCGGTGGTGCAGGCGCAGCGCACCCATGACGTGGCGCAGGCGGTCGCCGGCGAGATCGTCGCCGTCCTCGGCTGGAAGGACGCGGCCAGCGGCGAGACGCTCAGCGGCGGCAGCGAGCGCTGGGTGCTGGAAAGCATCCGCACGCAGCCGCCGGTGCTGGCGTGGCGGCTGCGCGCGGCCAATGCCGCGGAGCTGGTGCGGATGGGGCAGGGACTGGCGCGGCTGGCGCAGGAAGATCCCTCGTTCCGCGTCGACAGCGATGCCGAGACCGGCGAGACCCTGGTCTGGGGCATGGGCGAGCTGCACCTGGAGGTGATGGTGGAGCGCCTGCGCAGCGAGTGGCACGTGGACGTGCGCACCGGCGCGCCGCGCGTGGCCTACCAGGAGACGCTGCGCGCGGCCGCGCCGGGCGTGGTCGGGCGGCTGTCCAAGCAGAACGGCGGTCATGGCCAGTTCGCGCAGGTGGTGCTGGACCTAGTGCCGCGCGCGGACGGCGAGGTCGTGTTCGTGGACCGCAGCCGCGGCGGCGTGGTGCCGAAGGCGTTCGTCGCCGCGACCGAGAAGGGCGTGCGCGCGGCGCTGGCGCAGGGCCCGCGCGGCTACCCGGTGGTCGGCGTGGAGGTCGCGCTGGTCGATGGCCTGGCGCACGCGGTGGATTCGTCGGACATGGCGTTCCAGCGCGCGGCGTCGGAGGCGGTGAAGGCGGCGCTGGCGCAGGCCGGCACGCTGCTGCTGGAGCCGGTGATGGCGCTGGCGATCGACACACCGGCCGCCAGCGTCGGCGACGTGCTCGGCGACCTGCAGCGGCGCGACGGGCGCGTCGTGGCGATCGCCGAGCACGGCACGCGCGCGGACGTGGTCGCGCATGCGCCGCTGGCGCAGCTGCAGGCCTACGCCACCGCATTGCGTTCGCTGACCCAGGGACGCGCGTCGGCGAGCATGACCTTCGACGGCTACGAGGCGGTCAGGGCGGCATGAGCGCATCTGCCTGCTGCGCAGCAGTTGGACCTTGGGGAGCCGGTACGCCGGCTCCCCTTTTTTTTGCCCGGCGCTTGCGCGCGGGCCGCGATCCGGGCTTCATAGGCGCCCCGATACCGGAGCCGTGCATGCGTCGATTCGTTGCCATCCTCGCCTTGCTGCCGGCGCTCGCCGCGGCGCAGGCGCCGCCGTGCGCGACGCCGCTGCAGGTGGCCGAGCGGCTGTACCAGGCGCGCGATTTCTATTGGCGGCCGCAGAACCTGGACGGATTGCTGACGCCGTCCTTCGCCCATGCGGTCAAGGCCGAGCTGGCCTGCGCCGAGCGCGAGGGCATCTGCCGGCTGGACTACGATCCGTGGACCAGCGCGCAGGACGGCGACATCGCCGGCAAGCCGCGCTTCACCCTGGTTTCCGGCGGCGCCCTGGCCACCGTCCTGGAAGTCCGCGTGGACTACCACCTGGCGCAGGACGGTGCGGCCAGTACGCCAGGTTCGGTGAAGATCGAGCTGCAGCGGCGCGGCAATGGCTGCTGGGCGGTCAGCGACCTGATCTCGCCCAACGGCGACTCGCTGTTCGCGCTGCTGTCCGAGCCGCAGGAATAAAAAAACCGCGCCGGCGACGCCGGCGCGGTGCGGACGACCTGCCCGCGCCTGCAGCGGGAGGGGATGGCGCGACGGCGTCCGCCGACTAGTGCAGTTTCAGCATCACGATCGCCTTGGCCGGCAGCGCCACCTTCAGCGTGCCGCCCTGCAGGCTGGCGCCGCCGAACGCGGCCGGCTTCACCGCCTGCGGCTGTTCGAAGGTGTTGAGCGCGGTGATCTTCGGCGCGGTGAGGATCTGCCCGCCGACGCCGCTGGCCTGCACGCCGTCCACCTTGACCTCGACGTCCGCGGCGCGGTTCGGGTCCAGGTTGGTCAGCGCCACGTAGACGTGGCCGTCCTTCGCCTTGACCGCCGAGCCGTGCACCGACGGCACCGTGTAGTCGCCGTGCTTGTAGTCGGGCGTCTTGATCTGCAGCGGCAGCGCGGTCGCGTCCTGGTACGGCTTGTACATCGCGAACACGTGGTAGGTCGGGGTCAGCAGCATCCTGTCGCCGTCGGTGAGGATCATCGCCTGCAGCACGTTGATCATCTGCGCGATGTTGGCCATGCGCACGCGCTCGGCGTGCTGCACGAAGATGTCCAGGTTGAGCGAGGCCACCAGCGCGTCGCGCAGCGTGTTCTGCTGGCGCAGGAAACCCGGGTTGACGTTGGGCAGGCCGCTGTACCAGGTGCCCCATTCGTCGACCACCAGCGCGACCTTCTTGCCCGGGTCGTACTTGTCCATGATCGCGCTGTGCTTGCCGATCAGTTCGTCCATCAGCAGCGTGCGCGACAACGTCTCGATCCACGCGGTCTCGTCGAAATCGGTGGAGGAGGCGCGCGGCGGCCAGCCGCCGGGAATGGTGTAGTAGTGCATGCTCAGCCCGTCCATGTACCTGGTGGCCTCGCGCATCATCACTTCGGTCCAGTGGTAGTCGGCGTCGCTGGGGCCGGGCGCGATCTTCATGATCTTCTGCCCGGCCGGCGCCTTGACGAAGGTCTGGTAGCGCCGGTACACGTCGGCGGCGTATTCCACGCGCATGTTGCCGCCGCAGCCCCACAGTTCGTTGCCGACGCCGAAGAACGGCACCTTCCACGGCGCATCGCGGCCGTTGCTGCGGCGCTGGTTGGCCAGCGTGGACTTGGTCGGCGCGGTCATGTACTCGACCCACTGCGCCATCTCGTCCGGCGCGGCGTCGCCGACGTTGCCGGCCACGTAGGCCTGGGTGCCGAGCAGTTCGGTGAAGTCCAGGAACTCGTGGGTGCCGAAGCTGTTGGGTTCCTCGACGCCACCCCAGTGGCTGTTGATGCTGACCGGGCGCTTGGCGCGCGGGCCGATGCCGTCGCGCCAGTGGTACTCGTCGGCGAAGCAGCCGCCGGGCCAGCGGATGTTGGGCACCTCCAGCGCCTTCAGCGCCGCGACCACGTCGTTGCGGTAGCCGCGGGTGTTGGGGATCTTCGAGTCAGGCCCGACCCACACGCCGCCGTAGATGCCGTTGCCCAGGTGTTCGGCGAACTGGCCGAACAGGTTGCGCGAAACCTGCGCGCCCGGCTGGTCGGCGCGCAGCGTGCCGCGCACCTCGACGTCGGCGGCCTGCGCCAGCCCGGCGCCCAGGGTCAACGCGGCCACCGCGGCGGCCAGCGGCAGGCGCTGCCGCCAGCGCAGCGCGGCGTTCTTCAGTGAGCGGGTCGAGAGCATCGGGGGTCTCCTGGTGGATGGACGATGGAGCGTGCACGGACGCCATGCCGGTGCGGGCGGGAGCGACCGCATGCGGCGGTTCGGCGCAATCTGGCGCATGCATGGTGGCGGTCGGCAGTGGCAGGTGGCAGGGCGTGGCGGTGTGGCGGTATCGGTGCAGATCGCGGTCCTTGTGATCGGTGATGGTGCAGCGGCGCGGCGGCCGCCTGGCTGCGGTCCCCGGCCACGGTTCGAGCATGGGCAGGCCGGTGCAGTGCGGCCAATGACGTGAATCCTCGCTGCCATGGCCGATTCGCATTGCTGCCGATGTGGCGCGACGCCGTGCGCTCCCCTGTGCGCGGATCGAAGATAGAGGAGCGGCGGATGGCCGACCAATGATTTATCTCCGCGTATCGATATGGGGATTGCAATGATGCAATGCCGCAGACCGGCGCATTCTGTGTTGCGCAGCACGCTCGCGGCTGTGTCGCGCGAGCGGGAGCCAACCTGCATTCGAATGCAGGAGATGCACAGGGCGCGATCGGTGGCTTGCGACCGCCTGCGCTGGTTATGCTGCGCGACCCGCGTGCAAGCGCACCCGCCACGCCCTCAACCAGGACTCCTGCATGTCATCGATCTTCGGCCAGCTTCCCGACGGTACCGCCATCCAACGCCTGGTCCTGGACAGCGGCGCGGGCCTGCGCGCGGAAGTGCTGACCTACGGCGGCCTGCTGCGCAGCCTCAGCCTGGACACCGCGCGCGGCCGCACCGAACTGGTGCTCGGCCTGCCGACGCTGGACGCCTACCTGCACGATCCGGCCTACCTGGGCGTGCTCGTCGGCCGCTTCGGCAACCGCATCGCCGGCTCGGCCTTCAGCGTGGACGGGCAACGCCATGCGCTCACTGCCAACGAAGGCGCCAACCACCTGCACGGCGGCGCGCTCGGATTCGGGCGCCGGGTGTGGTCGGTGCGGGCGCAGTCCGGGCGCAACCTGCAGCTGGGCTACGACTCGCCGGCCGGCGAGGAAGGCTATCCGGGCAACGTGCAGGTCGGTGCCGAGTTCAGCGTGCACGGCCGCACGCTGGAACTGCAGTTCGCCGCGCAGACCGACGCGCCGACCCCGCTCAATCTCACCCACCATCCGTATTTCAACCTGGCCGGCGATGCCGGCGTCGCCGCCGCCGCGCAGTGGCTGCGGGTGCCGGCCGACCGCTACCTGCCGGTGGCCGACGCGGCGCTGCTGCCGAGCGGCGCGATCGCCGGCGTGGCCGGCACGCCGTTCGATTTCCGCACGCCGCGCGCGATCGCCGACAAGGACATCGCAGCCGATCCGCAGCTGCGCCTGAGCAGCGGCTACGACCACTGCCTGGTGCTGGCCGACACGCGCGACTGCAGCGCCGTGCTGTATTCGCCGCACAGCGGCGTGGCCATGCGCATCGCCAGCACCGCGCCCGCGCTGCAGCTGTACGAAGGGCAGGGCCTGGATCGCCAGCATCCGCAGCTCGGCCGCGGCGTGTGCCTGGAGCCGCAGGGCTACCCGGACGCACCGAACCAGCCGGGCTTCCCCGACACGATCCTGCGTCCCGGCCAGGTCTACCGGCACCGCATCGAGTACCGCTTCGCCGACGTCGGCGCGAATGCCGATTGGGACGCGGTCGAGGCTGCGCTGGCCGATTGAGGGGTGATGCAGCGCTGCCGGCAGTGCGCGCGCTTCCTGTAGGAGCGGCTTCAGCCGCAGCGCCGGCGCAGGGGGATTTCGGTTGCGGAGACATCCTGTCGCGGCTGAAAGCCGCTCCTGCAGGGGAAGCGTGGCGCCCTGGCTGCCCCGCGGCCGCTACTGCGGGTGGCCGAGCACCAGTTCGATCACGAACTTGCTGCCGAAGAACGCCAGCAGCAGCAACAGCATCGCCGCCAGCGTCCAGTGCACCGCCTTGATCCCGCGCCAGCCATAGCGCCAGCGGCCGAACAGCAGCGCGCCGAACACGATCCACGACAGCACGCTGAGCACGGTCTTGTGCACCAGCCGCTGCGCCAGGAAATCCTGCACGAACAGCACCCCGGTCAGCAGGGTCAGGGTCAGCAGGATGAAGCCGACCACGATGGTGCGGAACAGCAGCGTCTCCAGCGCGGTCAGCGGCGGCAGCGCGCGCAGCCACGGATGGAAGTCGCGGCGCCGCAGCGCGCGCTCCTGCAGCCACAGCATCACCGCCAGCAGCGCGGCGATGCCCAGCGTGGCGTAGGCCAGCAGCGCCATCCACGCGTGCAGCTGCAGCCGCCAGTCCAGCATCGGCGCCGGTTCGTGGCCGTGCGAGTGGTAGGCCAGCAGCAGCGCGGCCGACAGCGGGAACACCACCACCCCCAGCGCCGCCATGCGGCCGCTGGCGCCGACCAGCGTCGTCATCAGCGCCATGCCCAGGCTGACCAGCGACAGCGCGGCGAAGAAGTGCATGTCCGGTCCGCCGGCGGTATGCAGCGCCACCTGCACGTGGTAGCCCGCGTGCAGCGCCACCGCCGGCAGCGCCGCCCACAGCCAGCCGCGGCTGCGCTCGACCCGGTCGCGCACCACCGAGCCGACCAGCAGGCCGGTGGCGGTCAGGTACAGCAGGGTCGCGACGAGGATCAGGAGCATCGCGCCAGTTTCGCATATCGGGCCTGGGCTCGTGGCGGCGGGCGGGCGTCCTCGGCCCGCGCGCCGGCCGCGGCGCGTGGTGCGCCTGGGCCCTGCTGAGCGCCCTCGGGCAGGGCGCCGGGTCGGGCGCCTGCCGGTAGCGCGGCGGCGCCAGGGCCAAGGCATGGCCGTCTCGGGGTTGGCGGGCAGGCGCGGCTATAATCGACGGCCGTTTCCCGTCTGCGACCCGCCCGCATGTTCGAATCCCTCACCCAACGCCTCTCCGGCACCATGCAGCGCCTGCGCGGGCGCGGCCGCCTGACCGAGGAGAACATCCGCGAAGCCACCCGCGAAGTGCGCATTGCGCTGCTCGAGGCCGACGTCGCGCTGCCGGTGGTGCAGGCCCTGATCGAGCGCATCAAGGTGCGCGCGGTCGGCCAGGAAGTGCTCAAGAGCCTGACCCCGGGCCAGGCGCTGATCAAGGTCGTGCGCGACGAGCTGACCACGGTGATGGGCTCGGCCGCCAGCGACCTCAACCTCAACGTGCCGGCGCCGGCGATCGTGCTGATGGCCGGCCTGCAGGGCGCGGGCAAGACCACCACGGTCGGCAAGCTGGCCAAGCACCTGAAGGAAAAGCGCAAGAAGAAGGTGATGGTGGTCTCGGCCGACGTCTACCGCCCGGCCGCGATCGAGCAGCTCAAGACCCTGGCCGAGCAGGTCGGGGTGCTGTTCTTCCCGTCCGAGGCCTCGCAGCAGCCGGTGGACATCGTCCGCGCCGCGATCGCCGATGCGCGCAAGTCCTTCGTCGACGTGCTGCTGGTCGACACCGCCGGCCGCCTGGCCATCGACGAAGCGATGATGACCGAGATCAAGGCGCTGCACGCCGCGATCAACCCGGCCGAAACCCTGTTCGTGGTCGACGCGATGACCGGCCAGGACGCGGCCACCACCGCCAAGGCGTTCAGCGAAGCGCTGCCGCTGACCGGCGTGGTGCTGACCAAGACCGACGGCGACGCCCGCGGCGGCGCGGCGCTGAGCGTGCGCTACATCACCGGCAAGCCGATCAAGTTCATCGGCGTGGGCGAGAAGCCCGACGGCCTGGACGTGTTCCATCCCGACCGCCTGGCCAGCCGCATCCTGGACATGGGCGACGTGCTGTCGCTGGTCGAGCAGGTCGAGCACCAGGTCGACAAGGACAAGGCGCAGAAGCTCGCCGAGAAGGTCGCCAAGGGCAAGAAGTTCGACCTCAACGACATGCGCGACCAGCTCGAGCAGATGCAGAACATGGGCGGCATCTCCGGGCTGATGGACAAGCTGCCGGGCATGGGCCAGATCCCCGAGCACCTCAAGCAGCAGGTCGCCGGCAACAAGGACGTGCCGCGAATGATCGCCATCATCGGCTCGATGACCAAGAAGGAGCGGCGCAACCCGACCCTGCTCAACGGTTCGCGCCGCGCCCGCATCGCCCGCGGTTCCGGCACCCAGCCGGCCGACGTCAACAAGCTGATGAAGCAGTACCAGCAGATGGAAAAGATGATGTCGAAGATGGCCGGCGGCGGCATGAAGGGCCTGATGCGCGGCATGAAGGGCATGATGGGCGGCATGGGCGGCCGCGGCGGCCTGCCGTTCCGCTGAGCCCGCCCAACGGCTCCTTGGAAAGGGAGCCGGCGCATTCTCAAGCCCCTCTCCCGGGAGAGGGGTGGGACGAAGCACCCAGCCATTCATGGCGGCTTGGGCCAGGGTACGGCGCGAAGCCGCCCGACCATGCATCGACGAGCCAGGTGAGGGAAGGACGAAGGCGCCTCACCACGCAATGGAGTGGCGGAAGAGATCGTGGCCACGCCGCCTCGTTCTCGATCGGAGACCTTCGTCGTCCCTCACGCACCTTTCGCACGGCGACCACCGCGCGGACGCCGGCGATATCATCCGCTGCATCCTCCGACACGCCGCGACTGCGGCATTCCCACGCCATGAACGATTCCCTGCACCACCGCGTGACCGCGTTCTGCGCGCACTTCGGCCTGCGCACGCCGATCCTGCTGGCGCCGATGGCCGGCGCCTGCCCGGTGCCGTTGTCGGTGGCGGTCGCGCAGGCCGGCGGCATGGGCGCGATGGGCGCGGTGCTGTCGTCGGCCGCCGACATCGGCACCTGGATGGATGCGTTCCGGCGCGACAGCAGCGGGCCGGCGCAGGTCAACCTGTGGGTGCCCGACCCGCCGCCGCTGCGCGATGCCGCCGCGGAGGCCGCCATGTGCGATTTTCTGGCGCAGTGGGGGCCGCCGGTGGACGCGGCCGCCGGCGACGCCGGTCCGGCCGATTTCCAAGCGCAATGCGCCGCGCTGCTTGCCGCACGCCCGGCGGTGGCCTCGTCGATCATGGGCCTGTTTCCGCCCGCCTTCGTCGCGCAGCTGAAGCAGGCCGGCATCGCCTGGTTCGCCTGCGCCACCACCCTGGACGAGGCGCTGGCGGCGCAGGCGGCCGGTGCCGATGCGGTGGTCGCGCAGGGCGCGGAGGCCGGCGGCCACCGCGGCGCGTTCGATGCCGCGCGTGCCGAGCAGCAGCTGACCGGGCTGTTCGCGCTGCTGCCGCGGCTGGCCGACCGGCTCGACGTGCCGGTGATCGCCGCCGGCGGCATCGCCGATGGCCGCGGCATCGCCGCGGCGCTGACCCTGGGGGCTAGCGCGGTACAGATCGGCACCGCCTTCCTGCGCACCCCAGAGGCGGCGCTGGCGCCGGCCTGGGCCGAGGCGCTGGCAGACGCCGAGCCGGAACAGACCGCGCTGACCCGTGCCTTCTCCGGCCGTCTCGGCCGTGGCCTGGCCACCGACTACGTGCGCGCCGCGGCCGAACCGACGGCGCCGCCACCGCGCCCCTACCCGGTGCAGCGCGGGCTGACCGCGCCGATGCGCCAGGCCGCCGCGCGCGAAGACCGGCTGGCGGCGATGCAGGCCTGGGCCGGCCAATCGGCGTGGATGGCGCCGGCGCAGCCGGCGGCGGCGCTGGTGCAGACCTGGTGGGATCAGGCGCAGGCGCTGCTGTGAGCGCGCAGCTGTTCTGCAACGGACGCCCGGCGAGCGCGGCCGCGCTGGCCGCGCCGGCGCTGGTCAACTACGGCCACTTCAGCACGATGCAGGTGCGCAACGGCGCGGTGCGCGGGTTCGACCTGCATCTGCAGCGGCTCGATGCGGCCACCCGCGCGCTGTTCGGCAGCGAACTGCCGGCCGAGCGGATCCGCGCCGAGTTGCGCGCCGCGCTGCACGCATTCGGCAGCGGCGACGCGTCGCTGCGCGCCAGCGTGTTCGCGCCGGACTTCGATTTCCGCCGCGCGGATGCGGCCTGCGCGGCGCAGCTGCTGGTCTCGCTGGCCGCGCCCGCACAGGCCGACGCCACGCCGCTGCGGGTGCGCAGCGTGGTGTTCCAGCGCGAACTGCCGCAGATCAAGCACGCCGGCACCTTCGCGCTGTTCCACCAGCGTCGGCTCGCGTTGCAGGCCGGTTTCGACGATGCGCTGTTCGTCGACGCGCAGGGCCTGGTCGCCGAGGGATCGATCTGGAACCTGGGCGCGTGGGACGGGCAGGGCGTGGTGTGGCCGCAGGCGCCGGCCCTGCGCGGCACCCAGGAGCGGCTGCTGCAGGCCGGCCTGGCCGCGCTCGGCGTGGCGCAACAGGTGCGGCCGCTGCAGCTGCAGGACGTGCTGGCGGGGGGCTGGGCGGTGTTCGCCTGCAATGCGCGCGGCCAGCAGGCCATCGCCGCCATCGACGGGCGGCCGCTGGCGCCGGCCGACGAGCTGTTGCGGATGCTGAACGAAGCCGTGCAGACCCAGCCCTGGCAAGCGATCTGACGAATCGGGGGGCGACTTGGCAGCGTTCCGGGCGCCCGCTATAATCGCCGGCTTACCGCGCCATCCTGGCGACTGGGCAACACCGGAAAACTCACCATGGTCAAGATTCGCCTTACCCGTGGCGGCGCCAAGAAGCGCCCCTTCTACCACATCATCGTCACCGACGTGCGCAGCGCGCGCGACGGCCGCAACATCGAGCGCCTGGGCTACTACAACCCGGTCGCGCAGGGCGCCGAGCCGCGCATCGTGCTCGACCTGCCGCGCGTGGACCATTGGGTCTCCAATGGCGCGCAGCTGACCGACAAGGTGCGCAACCTGTACAAGGAAGCGACCAAGGCCCAGGCCGCCGCGGCCTGATCCTGCGGGCCGCGCCACGCGCGGCCCTTCGGTTTTGCACCCATGAAAGACAGCCAGCGCCGCATCCTGCTGGGCAGGATCCTGGGCGCCTTCGGCGTACGTGGCGAGGCCAAGCTCGAGTCGTGGACCGAGCCGCGCCTCGCCATTTTTCGCTATCAGCCCTGGATCGTGCGCAAGCCCGACGGCAGCGAGAGCACCCTCAGCGGCGTGCGCGGGCGCGAATCCAGCAAGCATCTGGTCGTCACCTTGCCCGACGTCACCGATCGCGACGCGGTCGAGGCGCTGCGCGGCACCGAGATCTACGTGGCGCGCGACACCCTGCCGCCGCCCAAGCCCGACGAGTACTACTGGGTGGACCTGGAAGGCCTGGACGTGCGCACCGTCGAGGGCGTGGCGCTGGGGCAGGTCTCGCACCTGTTCTCCAACGGCGCCAACGACGTGCTGGTGGTGCGCGGCGACCGCGAGCGGCTGCTGCCGTTCGTGCAGCCGGACTACGTCAAGTCGGTGGATTTCGACGCCAACCTGATCGTCGTCGATTGGGACCCCGAGTTCTGAGCGAGGCGGCCATGCGGCCGCTTTCGCTCTTGCTGTTCCCATTCCCCATTTTCGACTCTCCATTCCCGGCCTCATGCGCATCGACGTCATCAGCCTGTTCCCCGAGTTCGTCGCCCAGTGCGCCGCGTTCGGCGTGGTCGGGCGTGCGCAGGAGCGCGCGCTGCTGGCGCTGCACGGCTGGAACCCGCGCGACTACGCCAGCGGCGGCTACCGCAAGGTGGACGACCGCCCGTTCGGCGGTGGCCCCGGCATGGTGATGATGATCGAGCCGCTGCAGGCCTGCCTGCAGGCGGTGCGTGAGGCCGACCCGCAGCCGGCGCCGGTGATCTACCTGAGCCCGCAGGGCACGCCGCTGACCCAGGCCAAGGCGCGCCAGCTGGCGGCGCTGCCGCGGCTGGTGCTGCTGTGCGGCCGCTACGAAGGCGTGGACGAACGCTTCGTCGCCGCCGCGGTGGACGAGGAGATCTCGATCGGCGACTACGTGCTGTCCGGCGGCGAGCTCGCCGCGGCAGTGCTGGTCGACGCGGTGACCCGGCTGCAGGAGGGCGCGCTGAACGACGCCGAGTCCGCCGCCCAGGACAGCTTCGAAGGCCCGGACGGCCTGCTCGACTGCCCGCACTACACCCACCCGCGCGAACACGCGCTGGGCGAGGTGCCGGCCATCCTGCGCTCCGGCAACCACGCCGCGATCGCGCGCTGGCGGCGCATGCAGGCGTTGGGCCGGACCTGGCTGCGGCGCCCGGAGCTGCTGGACGAGGCAGCGCTGGGCGCGGCCGACCGGCGGCTGCTGGAGGAATTCCGCCAGGGCCTGCAGGCCGATCCGGCGCCCGCGCAGGAAAATCCATCCAAGCCCTAGCCACGGCGGCACGACTGGGTTAAAATGCCCGGCTTTCCGGTCAAGCCCTTCTGTGCTTGGCCCATCCGTATATCGCGCAATCGCCGTGCGGCGACTGCCGGACCACCTCACCAGACACAAGCGGTGCCCACCATGAGCAAGCTCAACAAGACCATCCTGGCCGACTTCGAAGCCGCCCAGATCCAGCGCAAGCTGCCGGAGTTCAACCAGGGCGACACCATCGTCGTCAACGTCAAGGTGAAGGAAGGCAACCGCGAGCGCGTGCAGGCCTACGAAGGCGTGGTGATCGGCACCAAGAACGCCGGCCTGAACTCCTCGTTCACCGTGCGCAAGATCTCCCACGGCTTCGGCGTGGAGCGCGTGTTCCAGAGCCACAGCGCCATCATCGACTCGGTCGAAGTGAAGCGCCGCGGCAAGGTCCGCGCCGGCAAGCTGTACTACCTGCGTGGCCTGGAAGGCAAGGCCGCCCGCATCAAGGAAGATCTGGCCGCCGCTGCGCAGGCCAAGGTCGCGCGCCAGGCCGCTGCGGCCGCCGCCAAGGCCGAGTAAGACCCCAGCGACTCCGGTCGCTGCCGCGACGGCCGCCTTCGGGCGGCCGTTTGCGTTTGTGGGGCGGTATGACTGCGATGTCGGAGCGACGCGCCGTTGCGTCCGATGTGCCGGCGTGTGTTGGGCATGGCGCGGACTGGAGATTCCGGTCGGGGCTGGAGTCCTTCCTGCAGTGCGCAGTCAGCTTCCTGCAGGGGCGGTTTCAACCGCGACCGAACGCAGCCGCGGACCCTCCGTGCGGCCAAGCCTCGGCGGCGTCAGCTTGACCGCGTTCCCTCGATGCCGCTTCGGCCGAGACGAAGCGAGAGTGTTTTCGCGCAGTTGCCGCAGGCTGTATGCAGGAGCGACTTCAGTCGCCACGGGCGTTACCGAGCAGGCCTGCCGCGCCTGAAGGAGTGCCCACAGGCGCTATCGCCTGGACCGAACCGCGAATACCAGCGCTCAGCGCGCCCGCCCCTGCGCGACCGGCACGTCCGCGACCGGCGCGGGCGGCTGCGCCGGCACTTCCGCGGGGTGGGCCATTTCCTCCGGGCGCGGCTTGGCCAGCATCTGCGCCTTGCGCCAGTTGCCCCAGCGGTAATAGGCCAGCGACATCAGCATCGCGCAGGTCGCGCTGGTCGGGAAGCTCCACCACACCGCATCGGCGCCCAGGTGCGGCTGCAGCAACTGCGCGAACGGCACGCGGATGCCCCACAGCGACAGCGCCAGGATCAGCAGCGGCGGGATCACCGCGCCGGTGGCGCGGACCACGCCGGAGATCACGAAGGTCACGCCGAAGAACAGGAACGACCACACCGCGATATGGTTGAGGTGGCGCGCGATCTCCAGCGCGGCGCTGTGCGGCGGCAGGAACAGCGCCAGGGTCCAGCGGTCGAGCAGGATCAGCGGCGCGATCAGCGCGCCGGTCAGCAGGAAGTTGAACAGCACGCCCTGCCGCGCGGTCGCCGCGACCCGGTCCCAGCGTTGCGCGCCGACGTTCTGCGCGGCCATCGACGAGCACGCCGCGCCGATCGCCATCGCCGGCATCTGCAGGTAGGTCCACAGCTGCAGCGCGGCGCCGTAGGCGGCCGAGGTGTCGGTGCCGTAGCCGTTGACCATCGACATCATCACGATCATCGCCAGCGAGATCAGCACCATCTGCAGGCCCATCGGCACGCCCTTGACCACCAGCGCGCGCAGGATCGTCGGATCGATGCGGAACAGCCGCGCATCCTGGCGGCCCAGCCACAGCACGTGGCGCGTGTGGCGCAGGTACAGCAGCAGCCCGGCCAGGGCGATGCCCTGCGCGATCAGCGTGGCCCAGGCGGCGCCGGCGATGCCCAGCTTCGGGAACGGCCCCAGCCCGAACAGCAGCAGCGGATTGAAGCCGATGTCCAGCGCCACCGACAGCAGCAGGAAGCGGAACGGCGTGCGCGAATCGCCGGTGCCGCGCAGCGCCGCGGACAGGAACGCGAACGCGTACAGCAGCGGCATCGCCAGGAAGATCACCCGCAGGTAGGCCTCGGCCAGCGGCAGCGAGGCGGCCGGCGTGCCCATCGCCGCCAGCAGGTGCCGCGCCAGCCACCAGCCGCCGGCCGCGATCAGCACCGAGATGCCGATGAAGAAGGTCGCGCTGGTGCCCATCACCCGCCGCGCCTGCGCCACGTCGCCGCGGCCCATGGCCTGGCCGATCAGGATGGTGGAGGCCATGCCGATGCCGAAGACCGAGCCGATCAGGAAGAACATGATGCTGTTGGCGTTGGCCGCCGCGGTCAGCGCCGCCTCGCCGAGGTAGCGGCCCACCCAGATCGCATTGACCGACCCGTTCAGCGACTGCGCGATGTTCCCGGCCAGGATCGGCAGCGAGAACAGCAGCAGCTGCCGGCCGATCGGGCCTTCGGTGAGAGCGGCGGACTTGGCCATCGCGTGCCTGCGGGGGACGGGAACGGGGAGCCGCGCACACTAGCACCTGCGCGCGAAGCCGGGGAGGCGGCGCATGGCAGATGTGGTGCGGCTGCGAACGGCTTAGACTGGTGGTGTCGATGCGGGTTTCCGGGTTGGCGGCGAACGTGCAGATCTGGGCGCAGGTCTCGGCGCACGACCCGGCGCAGGAAAAACCTGCAATGCATCCGTTGCGCCGCGATCTACAGCGGATCGGATGGAGTGCGCTTTGGCTGGAGCTGTGGATGCAGCTCCTGGCTTGGCGGCGAACATGCGGGCCTTGGCGCACGATCCGGCGCAGGAGCTTGCAATGCAGCCATCGCGCCGCCATCTGCAGCGGATCGGATGGAGCGCGCTGGCGCTGGCCGGTGGCACACGCTGGCGCGCGATGCCGACCTGCGGCCGGGCGAGCGCCCGGGATGCCTGGTCGGCGAGATGGCCGCGCGATCTCGCTCCGCGCCGGCGGCCGGCCAACGGTAGCGGCGTTGCCAGCCGCAGGCGTCGCCGCAGTGGTCCGATGCGCGACAGGACAGCCAACAGTCACAGGTGGATTTTTCGTAAGCACGATGAATGAATCGCTAGCGCAACCGAGTGTGGTCAGGCTGGACGTCTGGCTGTGGGCCGCACGTTTCTTCAAGACCCGCAGCCTGGCCAAGCAGGCGGTGGAGACCGGCAAGGTCGACGTGGCCGGGCAGCGCCCGAAATCCTCGCGCGCGGTGCGCGTGGGCGAGCAGTTGCGCGTGGAGCGCGGCGAAGAGGTGTTCGAGGTGCAGGTGCTGGCGCTCAGCGACAACCGCGGCCCGGCCAGCGTCGCGCAGACGCTGTACCAGGAGAGCGAGGCCTCGCGCGAGCGGCGCGCGCAGCAGCGCGCCCAGCGCAGCGCCGAACGCAATGGCTACCAGGCCCCCGACGGCAAGCCGGACAAGCGCGCGCGGCGCCTGATCCGCGCGCTGGGCGATCTGGACGCGCTGTAGGCAGGCCGGGACGCGCTTCCACGCCAGCCTCCTCGTGGGAGCGATGCCAATCGCGACGAGCGAAGCGGCGAACTTGTCGAGGCAGGATGCAGTCGGGACTGAAGTCCCTCCCACAGTGCACCGCCCAACATGCCGCAAGGCCCTGTAGGAGCGGCTTCAGCCGCGACAAACAACACGCCGCACGCCCCTTGTGGGAGCGACTTCAGTCGCGACGAGCGAAGTGGTGGACTTAATGGCTTCGGAAAGCGTCGGGGCTGAAGCCCCTCCTGCAGTGCCCCAGCCTACGCGCGCAGGTCCTGTAGGAGCGGCTTTAGCCGCGACAAACAACACGCCGCACGCCCCTTGTGGGAGCGGCTTCAGCCGCGACGAGCGAAGTGGTGGGCCTACTGGCTTCGGAAAGCGTCGGGGCTCAAGCCCCTCCTACAGTGCCCCAGCCTACGCGCCGCAGGTCCTGTAGGAGCGGCTTTAGCCGCGACAAACAACACGCCGCAAGCCCCTTGTGGGAGCGACTTCAGCCGCGACGAGCGAAGTGGTGGACTTAATGGCTTCGGAAAGCGTCGGGGCTGAAGCCCCTCCTGCAGTGCACCCAGCCTGCTGTCGCAAGTATCTGTAGGAGCGGCTTCAGCCGCGACGAACCAAGGGGGAAGCCGTCGGGCTAGGATGCATCGAGACTGATGGCCGAGGCCCCCGACACCACCAACCGGCTTCGCATCGGCGCCATCGGCACGACGCCAAGGTCACGACGCTCACGCAAACGCCCTGGCAAACCAGGGCGTTTCGCATCTGTCGTGTGGCGCGGAATCACAGCCGCCGGCCTGGCCCGGATCGTCGCGGCGAGGGCCGCGACGATCAGCGGCCGTCCCAGCACGCCGGGCCGGCGCCGTGCCTCATGCCGCCAGGTCGAAGCGATCCAGTTCCATCACCTTGGTCCAGGCTGCGACGAAGTCCTGCACGAACTTCTGCTGCGCGTCGGCACCGGCATAGACCTCGGCCAACGCGCGCAGGATCGAGTTGGAGCCGAACACCAGGTCGGCGCGGGTCGCGGTCCACAACAGGGCGCCGGTGGCGCGGTCGCGGCCTTCGAACAGCTCGCGCGCGGGCGAGGCCGCGCTCCACGCGGTGCGCATGTCCAGCAGATTGACGAAGAAGTCGTTGCTCAACGTCTCCCGGCGCTTGGTGAACACGCCATGCGCCGACGACCCGGCATTGGCGCCGAGCACGCGCAGGCCGCCGACCAGCACGGTCATCTCCGGCGCGGTCAGCGTCAGCAGCTGCGCCTTGTCGATCAGCAGCGCCTCGGCCGGCACCGCGTAGCGGCGCTTGCTGTAGTTGCGGAACCCGTCGGCCGCCGGCTCCAGCACCGCGAAGGATTCGACGTCGGTCTGTTCCTGCGCGGCGTCCATCCGCCCCGGCGCGAACGGCACGGTCAGCGGTTGCCCGGCGTTGCGCGCGGCCTGCTCGACCGCGGCGGCGCCGCCGAGCACGATCAGGTCAGCCAGCGAGATCCGCTTGCCGCCGCTCTGGGCGCCATTGAACTGCGCCTGGATTTTTTCCAGCGTGGCCAGCACCTGCGCCAGCTGTTCGGGCTGGTTGACCTCCCAGTCCTTCTGCGGCGCCAGGCGGATGCGCGCGCCGTTGGCGCCGCCGCGCTTGTCCGAGCCGCGGAAGGTGGAGGCCGACGCCCACGCGGTGGACACCAGTTGGGCGATGCTCAGGCCCGAGTCGAGGATGGTCTGCTTCAGCGCGGCGATGTCCTGCGCATCGACCAGCGGATGGTCCAGTGCCGGGATCGGGTCCTGCCAGATCAGTTCCTCGGCCGGAACCTCCGGGCCGAGATAGCGTGCGCGCGGGCCCATGTCGCGGTGGGTCAGCTTGAACCAGGCGCGGGCGAAGGCGTCGGCGAACTGCTCGGGGTGTTCGAGGAAGCGGCGCGAGATCGCGGCGTAGGCCGGGTCGAAGCGCAGCGCCAGGTCGGTGGTCAGCATGGTCGGCAGGCGCTTCTTCGACGGATCGTGCGCGTCCGGGATCAGCGCTTCGGCGTTCTTCGCCACCCACTGGTGCGCGCCGGCCGGGCTCTTGCTCAGTTCCCAATCGAACTTGAACAGGTGCTCGAAGAAATCGTGGCTCCACTGCGCCGGGGTGGTGGTCCAGGTGACTTCCAGGCCGCTGGTGATGGTGTCGCCGCCCTTGCCGGTGCCGAAGCTGTTGTGCCAGCCCAGGCCCTGCGCCTCCAGGTCGCTGCCCTCCGGCTCGGCGCCGACGTGGTCGGCCGGGCCGGCGCCGTGGGTCTTGCCGAAGGTATGGCCGCCGGCGATCAGCGCGACCGTCTCTTCGTCGTTCATCGCCATGCGCGCGAAGGTGTCTCGGATGTCCTTGGCGGCGAGCAGCGGATCGGGGTTGCCGTCCGGGCCTTCCGGATTGACGTAGATCAGGCCCATCTGCACCGCGGCCAGCGGATTCTCCAGGTCGCGGGTGTGCACGTCGCCGTCGGCATCGTCGTCGGACACCAGCACGCCGCCGGCCTTCTCGACGCCTTCCGAGCCGTGCGCATAGCGCACGTCGCCGCCCAGCCAGGTGGTCTCGCGGCCCCAGTACACGTCCTGGTCCGGCTCCCAGGTGTCGGCGCGGCCGCCGGCGAAGCCAAAGGTCTTGAAGCCCATCGATTCCAGCGCGACGTTGCCGGTGAGGATCAGCAGGTCGGCCCAGGAAATGGCCTGGCCGTATTTCTGCTTGATCGGCCACAGCAGGCGCCGCGCCTTGTCCAGGCTGACGTTGTCCGGCCAGCTGTTGAGCGGGGCGAAGCGCTGCTGGCCGCGGCCGCCGCCGCCGCGGCCGTCGCCGGTGCGGTAGGTGCCGGCGCTATGCCAGGCCATGCGCACGAACAGCGGGCCGTAGTGGCCGAAGTCGGCCGGCCACCAGTCCTGCGACTCGGTCATCAGCGCACGCAGGTCCTGCTTCAGCGCCTGCAGGTCGAGCCCATTGAAGGCCTTGGCGTAGTCGAAGGACTCGCCCAGCGGGTTGGACTTGGACGAATGCTGGCTGAGCAGGTCCACGCGCAATTGCTGCGGCCACCAGTCCTTGTTGGTGGTGCCGCTGCTGGCGGCGCTGTGGAATGGGCATTTGGATTCGGTGTTCATCGGTTTGGACCTTCGTACGTGTGCAGGGGCACACCCGAGACGGGCGGTTGCCAGGATGGAGATTGGATGTCGAAACGGTTGCGGCTGTGGGTGCCAGCACATGCGAGGCGAACGTCACGCTGGCGTGTGGCTGCTGGGTCTGGGATCAGTAGGTGCAGACTATCGGCCGCCCGGATCTTTATAAAATTGATTGAGTGAACCGGTCCGATAGCGGATGGCAATCGAAAGCCCGGGCGGCGCCAAGCGTGAGGCATGCCAGTCGCGCAGTCTGGGAGAGGCGTGCGCAGCTGCGACGCCGCGGTTCAGGCGCTTGGCATCACATCGAAATCGCCGCCCAGCACGCGCTCCAGCCGGCCGCTGCGCCAACCGCGCGCGCTGTCGCGTACCAGCGGTGCCGGAGCGACGCGATAGCGCCGGCACACGCGCAGCTCGTCGTCGACGACCGGTGCCCGACGGGGCTGCCCGGGCAGGTCCGGTGCGACCCGCACCTGCGCCGTGAGCCGCCGCAGGGCCGGTTCGTCGGCGTCCTGTTCCTGCACGTGCAGGCCGGTCTCCGCCTGCAGCAGGTCCAGCGCGCCGAAGCCGGCGATCGCCAGCCAGGCGCGCCCCTGCTCGGGATCCTGCTGCAGCACTTCCACGCGCATGTTGCGTTGCGCGGCCCAGGCCAAGTACATCTGCAGCAGCTGCTGCCACCATTGCCGCGCGTCGGCGGGATGTCGGTGTAGTTCGCTGGCGCCGATGCGCAGGTCCAGCAGCGCGTCCTGCGCGCGTTGCTCCTGCAGCGCATCGCTGGCCAGTTGCAGCAGCCACAGCAGTTGCGCCAGGCGGGCGACGAACTCGCCGTCGCGCTGCGCGCCGTGCAGCCGCGCGCGCATGCGTACCGCGCTGTCCAATGCGCTTTCGATGCGGTCGCGGCGTTCGATCCGGTCCAGCACCTGGAAGCGGCCGGGCTGCGACCAGAAATCGGCTTCGCCCATGCACGCGAAGTCCGCCTCGCGCGCCAGCCGCCAGGCGTCCGCGGCATGGGTCGTGTGCAGGGTGTGCAGGGCCGTGTCCAGGCGCGCCAGGACCGCGTCGCTGGCGCTGGGTGCATAGACGATGTCGCGCAGGTCTGCCGGCGTCGCTGGATCGGCGTCGATGCCCGGCGCGGGCGTGGACGCGGGCGCGTCGGGGGCGATGAAGCGCACGTCGAGGCGATCGCCGGCGCCGCGCACGAACAGGAACTGGTCGCCCTCCGGCGCGCGCTGTTCGACGATGCTGCGCGCCAGCGGCGCCAGCAGATGCTGTTCGATCGCCCGGCGCAGCGGGCGCGCGCCCAGATCCGGGGTGAAGCCGCGGTCGAGCAGGAATTCGATCGCCGACGGTTCCCATTCCACCGCCCAGGCGCGGTTGCGCAGGCCGCGCCGGGTCAGCGTGCGATCCAGTTCCTTGTGCAGGATCTCGCGCATCAGCGCGCGGTCCAGCGGGTTGAACAGCACCACGCGGTCGAGCCGGTTGATGAACTCGCGGCGGAAGGTCTCGTACACCGCCTTCTCCACCGCGTTGCGCGAATAGCCCCCGGCGACGGTGGCAAAGCCGGGGCCGGCGCCGCGGGCGAGGGTGGCGCCGACGTTGCTGGTGAGGATGATGATGCTGTGGCGGAAGTCGGCGGTGTTGCCGTTGCGGTCGCTCAGCCGCGCATCGTCGAATACCTGCAGGAACAGGTCCCAGACCTTGGGATGGGCCTTCTCGAACTCGTCCAGCAGCACCACCGAGAACGGCTGTTCGCGGATCCGCGCGATCAGCGTGCGTTGGCCGGCGCTGTCGTCGCCGGTGAGCCGCGCCAGCGCGTCCTCGCCCTGGAATTCGCTCATGTCCAGGCGCAGCAGGCGCTCGGCATTGCCGAACAGCAGTTCGCCCAGCGCCTTGGCCAGTTCGGTCTTGCCGGTGCCGGTGGGGCCGGCGAACAGGAACACGCCGATCGGGCGATGGCTGTCGACCAGGCCGGCCTTGAGCATGGCGATGCGGTCGAGCAGGGTCTCCACCGCCTCGTCCTGGCCGAGCACGCGTTGGCGAAAGAAGCGGCGCAGCGCGTCCAGTTCCAGCCGCTGGCGATCGTCGATCACGTCCAGCGGCAGGCCGCTGCGTTTGGCCACGGCCTGCAGCAACGCATCGTCGTCGAGCGGCAGGTGCGGGGTCTGGGCGCCAGTCGCGGCCTGCAAGGTCTCGTCCAGCAACTGCAGCAGCCGTCCCGGCTCGTGCTGCTCGGGGAAATACTGCGCAGCCATGCGTTCGGCCTCGGCCAGAGTACGCGCGTCGATCACCTCCGCCTGCAGCGCCTGCCGCTGCGCCTGCGCCCACTGTTGGCCGATCTGCGCCAGCGCGGCGGGCGCGGCCGGCGCCAGCGCGACCACTTCGAAGCGTGAGCGCGTCGCCGGCCGCGCCACCTGCAGCTGCGCGAGCTGCCGCGGCGTGATCTCGCCGATCAGGCGCAGTTCGCCGCGCTCCAGCGCCGGCAGCACCAAATCGAGGATGCCGCGCGGATCGCGCGAGTGCGAGCCCTTGTGCAGCAGGTCGTAGAAATCCGGTGCGCGCCACAGTGCGCGTTCGCGATGCAGCACCGCCAGCATTTCGCGGATGCGGCCTTCCAGCTCGCCGATGTAGCTCTGCCCGGCGAGGATCTCCGCCGCCGACGCCTCGAACACGCGCCAGCCTTCGGCCAGCAGGCGTTCGCTGAGCAGGTCGATCAGCACGCTCTTGCCGACGCCGTGTTCGCCGACCAGCAGCACCGGCTGCGGCGGCGTGCCCACCAGCTGTTCGTACGCGCGCTGCAACGCCGCGTCCAGGGCGGGATGGCGCAGTCGCAGGCGCGGCGGCAGCGTGGCGACGACGCGGCCGAAACCGCCCAGCACGCGCTGCTCGCGGCGCTGGCGGCGCGCGTCCTGCAAGCGTTGCAGGAACGGCTCCAGCACCGGCTCCTTGAACTGGCCGAGCGTGTCGGCCAGCTTGGCCAGCGCATCGTCGTCCAGTCCGTCGAACTCCACCGCGCGGTCCGCTGGCGCCTTGCCCGCGGCCCAGTGCAGATAGCCGCGCAGGCGCTGACGGAACGGCACGAAGCCCCACCACCAGTCGCGCGCCTGGCGCAGCAGCAGGTGCAGATGATCGGCGTCCGGCAGCGCCTGCAGGTAATCGAGCACGAAGTTGAGCGGATACGAACCCAGATGCGGCAGCAGTTCCAGCACCGCGTCCGGATCGCTGTGGCGGCGCTGCGGCAGGGCCACTGCGGCCATCGACGGCAGCGCGTAGCCCGGGCTGCCGAGCGCTTCGATCACCGCCTGGTCGGAGAACTCCAGGCTGGCCAGCAGTGTCACCCCTTGCTGGAACTGCGGGATCCGCAACAGGTCGGCCGGGCTCTGGATCTGGTCGTCCAGCGCTTCCACCTGCTGGCGCAACCGCTGCACATGCTGGGCCGGCGTCTCCGCGGTCGGTGGCTCCGGTGCGGCCTGCTGCGGCTCCGGTTCCGGGTCGGATGCGGATTGCGGCGTGCGCGGACCGGGCGAGCCGGTGTGTTTGAAGACATGCAGCAACAAGGCACCGACGATGACGCCGATCACGAACAGGTAGATCTCCACGCGAGGCTCCTTCAGTGCCTGTCGATGCGGTTGGAACGAGCGGCGTCGCGGCGCGCGGTGGCGGCCCGGATGTTGCGGGCGGCTGTCCCGGGCGCGGTGGCTCGGCGTGCCGGTGGCGGTGCCGCGACATGCTGGTGTATCGACATGCGTTGCCTTTCTTCCTTGTCCTGGGCGCGTCCACGCGCGCGGCTCATCCCATCGTTCACGCCGGCCTGCGTCGCGCCGGCAATGCGGCAGGCGACGGCGCCACGAGTATAGGGGCGCGTGTTTCGGGTGGGCTACCGCCGCGCATGAGCCGGCCGGCAGCGGCGGTTGCCTGCGTGCTGTCGCGAATCGTTCGCTGGCCGGCGGCGCGCTCGTCCGGCGCGCCCCGCAGCGCGAGCGCAGGATCCTGCCCCGGCATCGGCCAGTACAGGGCAAAGACCACTATCCTGTCGCGATGACCATCCGCGCCACCCGCCTGCTGCACCTGCTCGATGCCCTGCGCGGGCGCCGCCGACCGGTGGCCGGCGCTCAGCTGGCCACCGCGCTGGGCGTCAGCCTGCGCACGCTGTACCGCGACATCGCGACCCTGCGCGCGCAGGGCGCCGACATCCTCGGCGATCCCGGCGTCGGCTACGTGCTGCGTCCGGGCTTCCTGCTGCCGGCGCTGAACTTCAGCGAGGACGAGCTGGAAGCGCTGACGCTGGGCGCGCGCTGGGTGGCGCAACAGGCCGACCCGGAACTGGCGCAGGCGGCGCAACGCGCGATGGCGCGGATCGCGGCGACGCTGCCCGGCAACCTGCGCGCGGCGATCGAGACCAGCGGGCTGCTGGTGCCCGCGGCCGACGTCAGGCAACCGCTCGCGCCGTGGCTGCCGGTCCTGCGCCGCGGCATCCGGCTCGAGCACGTGCTGCGGATGGACTACGCCGATGCCGACGGCACGGCCTCGCAACGGCGGATCTGGCCCTTCGCGATGGCCTTCCTCGGCGGCTACGGGATGATCGCGGCGTGGTGCGAGCTGCGCGGCGATTTCCGCCATTTCCGCGCCGACCGGGTGCGGGCCCTGGCCGACGACGGCGAGCGCTATCCCTCGCGCCGGCATCTGTTGATCAAGCGCTGGCGCGCCGCCACCGGTTACCGCGCCGACTGCTGACAGCGGCTGTCAGCAGGGCGCGCCCAGACTGCAGGCTGTCCACCACGGAAGTCTGCCCATGTCCACCGAGATCGTGCTCTACACCCACCCGCTGTCGCGCGGCCGCCTGGCCCGCTGGATGCTGGAGGAAATCGGCCTGCCGTACGCGGACGTCATCCTCGATTACGGCACCACGATGAAGGCGCCGGAGTACCTGGCGATCAACCCGATGGGCAAGGTCCCGGCACTGACCCACGGCAGCGCCGTGGTCACCGAGAACGTGGCCATCTGCGCCTACCTGGCCGACCTGGTGCCGGAGCGGCAACTGGCGCCGCCGCCGGGTTCGCCGGCGCGCGCCGACTACTATCGCTGGCTGGCGTTCCTGGCCGGCCCGGTCGAGGCCTTGCTCACCGCCAAGGAAGCCGGGGCGCTGGCACCGGCGCGCAGCGCCGGCTACGGCAACGAGGCCGACCTGCTGCGCACGCTGGAGCAGGCGATCGAGGGGCGCGAGCACCTGGTCGGCGAGCGCTTCAGCGCGGCCGACCTGTACGCGACGGGGGTGCTCGGGTTCTACCTGCGCATCGGCGTGCTCGAACCGCGCCCGGCGTTCGCCGCCTTCGTCCAGCGCCACATCGCGCGCCCGGCGGCATTGCGGGCCAAGGCGCTCGACGATGCGCTGGTCGCGGCGCACCCCAATCCGGACATGCC
This sequence comes from Xanthomonas sp. AM6, assembly GCF_025665335.1. Classification (NCBI taxonomy): domain Bacteria; kingdom Pseudomonadati; phylum Pseudomonadota; class Gammaproteobacteria; order Lysobacterales; family Lysobacteraceae; genus Xanthomonas; species Xanthomonas sp. AM6. The sequence goes on along the minus strand of NZ_CP106869.1, from coordinate 3,303,564 downwards.
GGCGAGCGTGGCGCCGGCCGTCGCCTAGCGCGAGAGGGCTTGCGCAGCGGGTGTGCGTGCTGAGCGCACGGGCCCTCACCCAGCCCTCTCCCGGTGGGAGAGGGACGAAAGCCGCACGCCGCGCTACAGCAGCGACTTGAGCCGGTACAGCGCTTCCAGCGCCTGCTTGGGGGTCAGCTCGTCCGGGTCCAGCGCCGCCAGCGCGTCCTGCGCGGCCGAGGGCGTGGCCGCGAACAGCCCGAACTGCTGCGGCGCGTCCAGCGCCTGCGGCGCCATCTGCGAGGCGTGGCTCTCGCCGCCGCGCTGCTCCAGTTCCGCCAGCCGCCGCCGCGCCTGCGCGACGGTGGACTTCGGCAGGCCGGCCAGCGCCGCCACCTGCAGGCCGAAACTGCGATTGGCCGGGCCGTCCTTCACCGCATGCATGAACACCAGCTTGTCGCCGTGCTCGACCGCGTCCAGGTGCACGTTGGCGATGCCGCTGGCGCCGCCTTCGACCGATTCGTCGGCCAGCGCGGTCAGTTCGAAATAGTGCGTGGCGAACAGGGTGTAGCAGCGGTTGTGGTGCACCAGGTGGCGCGCCACCGCGTCGGCCAGGGCCAGGCCGTCGTAGGTGGAGGTGCCGCGGCCGATCTCGTCCATCAGCACCAGCGACTGCGCGCTGGCATGGTGCAGGATGTAGCTGGTCTCGGCCATCTCGACCATGAAGGTGGACTGGCCGCGCGCCAGGTCGTCGCCGGCGCCGATGCGGGTCAGGATGCGGTCGATCGGGCCGATCACCGCGCGGGTGGCCGGCACGTAGCTGCCGATGTGCGCCAGCAGCACGATCAGCGCGTTCTGGCGCATGTAGGTGGACTTGCCGCCCATGTTCGGGCCGGTGATCACCAGCATGCGCCGGTCCGGATGCAGGTCCAGGTCGTTGGGTTCGAACGGTTGCTCGCGCACCGCTTCCACCACCGGGTGGCGGCCGCGCTCGATGCGCAGGCACGGCGCGGTGTCCAGTTCCGGTTGCGCCCAGTCCAGCGCCTGCGCGCGCTCGGCGAAAGCGGCCAGCACGTCCAGTTCGCTGAGCGCGGCGGCGGCGCGCTTGAGCGGTTCCAGGCGCTCGCCCAGCGTGTCCAGCAGGGCCTCGTACAGCAGCTTCTCGCGCGACAGGGCGCGCTCGCGCGCCGACAGCACCTTGTCCTCGAAGTTCTTCAGTTCCTCGGTGATGTAGCGCTCGGCGTTGGTCAGCGTCTGCCGCCGCGTGTAGTGCACCGGCGCCCTGTCGGCCTGGCCCTTGCTGATCTCGATGTAGTAGCCGTGCACGCGGTTGTAGCCGACCTTCAGCGTGGCGATGCCGCTGCTGGCGCGTTCGCGCGCTTCCAGGTCGATCAGGAACTGGTCGGCATGGGTACTGAGCCGGCGCAGTTCGTCCAGCTCGGCGTCGTAGTCGGCGGCGATGACGCCGCCGTCGCTGAGCTTGAGCGGCGGCTGTTCGGCGATCGCCGCGGCCAGCAGGTGCGCGATCTCGTCGTGCTGGCCCAGTTCGGCGGCCAGCGCCGCCAGCCGCGGCGAATCCAGCGGCGCCAGGATCGCGCGCACCGTCGGCAGCAGGCCCAGGCCGTCGCGCAGCGTGGAGAAATCGCGCGGGCGCGCCGAGCGCAGCGCCACGCGGGTGAGGATGCGCTCGATGTCGCCGAGCGCGCGGAACGCGTCGCGCAGGTCGGCATCGGCGCCGCGGTCGATCAGCGTGCCGACCGCGTGGTGGCGCTGCACCAGCACCTCGCGCAGGCGCAGCGGCCGGTGCAGCCAACGCCGCAGCAGGCGTCCGCCCATCGGCGTGACCGTACTGTCGAGCACGCCGAGCAGCGTGTTGCGGGTGTCGCCGTCCACCCTCGTGTCCAGCTCCAGGTGGCGGCGGGTGGCGGCGTTCATCGCGATCGCCTCGGCGGCGGTCTCCATCGCGATCGCGGTCAGGTGCGGCAGGCGCTGCTTCTGCGTCTCCTCCACGTAGCCGAGCAGCGCGCCGGCGGCGGCGGTGGCGCGCGGCTTGTCGTCGATGCCGAAACCGGTGAGGTCGTGCAACTGGAAGAAATTCAACAACTGGCGGCGGCCGCTGTCGGCGTCGAACAGCCACGGCGCGCGGCGGCGCACGCCGCGGCGCTCGCGCAGGAACTCCGGCCACTGGTCCTCGTCGGGGACCAGCAGTTCGGCCGGCTCCAGCCGCGCCAGTTCGGCTTCCAGCGCGTCCTCGCTGTCGACCTCATTGACCAGAAAACGGCCGCCGGCCAGGTCGGCCCAGGCCAGGCCGTAGCCGTGCTTGTTGCGCGCGATCGCCATCAGCAAGGTGTCGCGGCGCTCGTCGAGCAGCGCCTCGTCGGTGACCGTGCCTGGGGTGACCACGCGCACCACCTTGCGCTCGACCAGGCCCTTGGCCAGCGCCGGATCGCCGATCTGCTCGCAGATCGCGACCGACTCGCCCAGCGCCACCAGCCGCGCCAGGTAGCCTTCGTAGGCATGCACCGGCACCCCGGCCATCGGGATCGGCGCGCCGCCAGAGCTGCCGCGCTGGGTCAGGGTGATGTCCAACAGGCGCGCGGCCTTGCGCGCGTCGTCGTAGAACAGCTCGTAGAAATCGCCCATGCGGAAGAACAGCAGCAGGTCCGGGTAGTCGGACTTGGCGGCGAAGAACTGCTTCATCAGCGGGGTATGCTCCGCTGCGCTTCCAGGAGCTTGGGTCTTTTCTCGATTTTGCATCTGATTCAATGGGTTAAGGAATTTCAGGTTGGCTGGCCGTGGGCAAGTATGGACGTGTGCAGCCAGCAAAGGACAGGGTGGCGCGGCTTCAGCCTGGCTCCATGGCCCGATGCGTCGCCTGGCGATCCACGGTGGAACTCCGGGCGCCGCTCCGATTCCATGGACACATGTAGGAAGGTCAATCGGGGAGGCAAGGAATGTCCGGTCGGTACGCCGCACCTGCAATGCCGAGTCCATGGCAAGCACGGTCGAGTCGTCTGGGCGTCAGCTGCACGTGTCCATGGAAACGGGATCGGCGACAGCGCGCAGTTCATTACCCAAGCATGCGGCGAAGGATCGCCACACGGATTGACCTTCTCCCCATTGCACGACCGTCCGTAGCTTCGAAGGCGGACTCATCCGCCGTCGGAAAAGCTAAGATCGGACCTTGTGCAGAGTCGGAGGCGCTAATGATCGATCGTCGTACCTTTCTTGCCACGGGTGTTGTGGCCGTCGCCGCAGGTTTCAGCGCATCCGCCGCTCAGATCGCGGCTGCACCGCGTCCCAGGGCGCCGGCGCCGTGGGGCGCCGTGCCCAGCGCGCGACAGCTGCGGTGGCACCGGTGGGAGCAATACGCCTTCGTGCATTTTGCGATGAACACCTTTACCGACAAGGAATGGGGCTACGGCGACGAAGATCCGCGCAAATTCGATCCCAGCGATTTCTCCGCCGATCAGATCGTGGCCGCGGCCAAGGCCGGCAATCTGAAAGGGCTCATCTTTACCGCCAAGCACCACGATGGGTTCTGCCTCTGGCCGACACGCCTGACCGAGCATTGCATTCGCAATTCGCCCTACAAGAACGGCAAGGGCGACATCGTCGGCGAAATGGCGGCGGCGTGCCGGCGCGCTGGCCTGGCCTTCGGCATCTACCTGTCCCCCTGGGATCGCAACCACGCCGAGTACGGTCGCCCCGGATATCTCGACTATTTCCGCAAGCAGATCGTCGAACTGTGCACGGGCTACGGCGACCTGTTCGAATTCTGGTTCGACGGCGCCAATGGCGGCGACGGCTACTATGGCGGTGCGCGCGAGACGCGCAAGCTCGATGCGCCCGCCTACTACGACTGGCCGCGGATGATCGAACTGGTCCACCAGCACCAGCCGCTGGCCTGCACCTTCGACCCGCTCGGCGCCGACATCCGCTGGGTCGGCAACGAGGACGGCGTCGCTGGCGATCCGTGCTGGCCGACCATGCCCAATGCCCCGTATACCCAGGAAAACGGCAATGCCGGCGTGCGCGGGGCGGCACTGTGGTGGCCCGCCGAGACCAACACCTCGATCCGCCCAGGCTGGTTCTACCATGCCGACGAAGACGGCAAGGTGCGCAGCCCGGAGAACCTGGTGCGCTACTTCGACACCTCGGTCGCGCGCGGCACCAACATGAACCTCAATCTTCCGCCCGACCGACGCGGCCGCATCGCCGACCACGACGTCGCGGTGCTGCAGAGCTTCGGCGACGCGATCCGCGCCAGCTTCGCCATCGATCTGGCCAAGGGCGCCAAGGCCAGCGCCAGCGCGTCCCGCGGTCCCGGGTTCGAGCCGGCACGCGTGCTCGACCGCCAGGCGGACAGCTACTGGTCCACGCCGGACGACGTCACCACGCCGACGCTGACGCTGGACCTGTCGGCGATGCGCAGCTTCGACCTGATCCGGCTGCGCGAATACCTGCCGCTGGGCGTGCGCGTCACCCGCTTCGCGATCGAAGCCGAGGTCGATGGGCAATGGCGGCGGCTGGCCGAAGCGCAATGCATCGGGGCACAGCGGATCCTGCGGCTGGATCGCCCGGTCGCCGCGCGCCGGGTGCGCTTGGTCGTGCTGGAGGCCCCGGTCTGCCCGGCGATCAGCGAATTCGCGCTGTTCCGCGCGGTTGCGCCGGTTCCGGTCGCGCGGCCGGTGGCGAACGCGCCGGACGTGCTGTCCGCCGCTGGCTGGCGAATCGTCGAGGCCAGTGCGCCGGGCGCGGAGAAGTTGCTCGACGACGATGCCGGCACGGTCTGGGTCGTGCCCGCTCCCAAACCTGGCCATCCCGCGCAGGTGACCATCGACCTCGGCGCGCTGCGTCAGGTCGCCGGCTTCAGCCTCACCCCGTCGCGCGCGGTGATGAACGGCGCGGCGCCGCCGAAAGGCTATCGCGCCGAAAGCAGCGAAGACGGTCGACACTGGCAGCCGGCCGGCGCCGGCGAACTGGCCAATATCGCCTACGCGCTCTCGACCCAGCGGCTGAATTTCCCCGACGTCCGCCAGATCCGCTACCTGCGGCTATCGTTCGCCGAAACGGCGGTGCCCGCCGAACGGCTGGCGATCGCCGGTATCGGCGCATTCTCGCGCTTGCGATGACGGCTTGCGATCCCTCACCGCCATGCGCGGTGGGTGGTCGTGCATCGATGCGGGCGACGCAGCCTCGCCGGCTTGGAGAGGCTTGATCGGCGTTGAGATCGGCTTCGGGGTCAAGCGTCAGCGACTTCGCCCAAGATGGCGCCGCGACCACGGCATGGGCGGAGGCGTCGATGGTGCGCCTGGGCGCCTGCGCGGGAGGGGCGGAGTCGGGAGCGCCCGGCGCCCGTAGTGCATGTGTCGTGCGGCGCCGCCCTGCAGGTCGGTCGGGGACGGGTGCGGTTGGATGGAAACGGACGCGTACAGGCGCCCGATGCGCTCGATGCAGTTCAGCGAGGACATCGCCGACGATCGACGCCGAGCCGCGACACGCGATCGACACTACAACGCAGCGCAGTGCGGCAGCGCTGCGATGCAACCGCGATGTCATCTTGTCGCGGGAAGATCGAACGTTTCCAAGTGTGGTGCGGTCGATCGGTCGTGAGCAGCGTGAGGATCTGGGAGAAGAGCTACGAGCTGCGGCGCCGTCTGCTGCGTGGCTTCTTCCTTCGCCGTGGCTCGCCCACCGAGGATGCCGAGGACCTGGCGCAGGAGGTCTACCTGCGCCTGCTGCGCAGCACCGGCGAGAACGCCGAGGCGGTCGCCAATCCCGAGGCCTATCTGTTCACCGTGGCGGCCAACCTGGCCCGCGAGCATGCGCGCGCGCGCTCAGCGCTGCCGCCGCTGGAGGATGTGGAACTGCTGGCCGAGGTGCTGAAGAGCGAAGAGGACGTCGAGGGCGAATTCGAACGCAGGCAGCGCTGGAGCGACATCCGCAGCACCATCGCGCGGCTGCCGCCGACTACCCGCCGCATGATGGAACTGCATTACCGCGACGGCCTGGAGTGCCCGCAGATCAGTGCGCAGCTGGACGTGTCCGTGCACATGGTGCGCAAGCACATCGGCAAGGGCCTGGACGCCTGCCGGAAGGCGTTGGGCGCGGGAGAGGACGCATGAACCGGCAGGAGCCGACATCCATGGAAGGAACCGTGGCCGAGCAGGCGACTCGCTGGTTCATGCGCAACCGCGAGGGGCCGCTGAGCGAGCCCCAGCGCCTGGCGTTCCTGGACTGGATGCAGCGTTCGCCCGAGCACGTGCGCGAATACCTGCGCGCCTTGCACCTGCATCGGCAGGTGGGCGCCGCGATGGGCATGGCGCAGCAGGATGCAGCGGCTGCCGGCCAGGCCGCGCGCGGCACCCCGGCCAAGGTGGTGCCGCTGTTCGCCGGCACCCCGCGCGCGGCCGCGCCGCGCGTGCGCCGCGCGCGCCGTGGCTGGACGCTGGCGGCCGCCGCGGCGTGCATGGCGCTGGGGTTGGGCCTGGCGCTGTGGCACCTGCAGCCGCAGGCGCTGGTGCTGGCGGCCGGGCACGGGCAACTGCGCGACGTGCGGCTTGCCGACGGCAGCCAGCTGCGCCTCAACGCCGACAGCGTCGTGCGCGTGCGCATGGGCTGGCTGGCGCGGCGCGTGGAGCTGCTGCAGGGCGAGGCCACCTTCGACATCGCCGCGGACCGGCGCCCCTTCCAGGTGCAGGTCGACGATCTGCAGATCCGCGACATCGGCACCGTGTTCGACGTGTCGCGGCGGCTGCAGGGCACCCGCATCGGGGTGATGTCCGGCGAAGTGGAGGTCTGGAGCGGCGGCGCGGATGCGCGGCGCCTGGCGCAGCTGGACGCCGGCCGGGTGGTGCTGGTGGAGCGCGGCAGCGGCGCGGTGCAACGGCTCGACATGCCGGCGTCGATGCTGCTGGACTGGCAACAGCGCAAGGTCTCCTTCCTCGACGAACGCCTGGACGAGGTCGCGGCGGCGTTCAACCGCCACAACACGGTGCAGGTGGTGGTCGAGGACGCGGCGGCCGCATCGGTACGCCTGTCCGGCAGCCTGGACGCGCACCGCGTCGCGGCGCTGCAGGCCTTCCTGCAGCGCGATGCGCGCTTCGCGGTGCGCCGCGATGGCGACACCGTGCGCGTCTCCAGCCGCTGAGCGCGCCGCGCCCGCGCGCTGTCAAAAAAAATTCATCGAATCCGCGTTCTCCACTTCCGCGCTTTCCCGCTCTTTCTTAAGGAGAAGCCGCCGTCGATCCGCGACGTGGCCCCCGCCGTCCTCTCTCCTCCAAGGAACCGCAATGCGGAAGCAGCTCTACCTGTCGATCGTCCTCGCCCTCTCACCTTGTCTCCTCGCCCAGGCGCGCGCGGCGGCGCCGGACGGCCTGGAGGCCCGGGTCGCCGCGCCGATCGCCGCGCAGCCGTTGAGCCGCGCGCTGGAACAGCTCTCGCGGCAGTCGGGGGTGCAGTTCCTGTACTCGCCGAGCGGCACCGCGCGCATGGGCGGCGCGGTGCCGGCCGGCGCGACCGTCAAGCAGGCGCTGGACGCGCTGCTGGCCGGTACCGGCCTGCACTACGCGGTGGTGGACGGCAACGTCATCGCCATCGATCCGGCCCCGGCACGCAGCGCGCCCAAGCCGGTCGCGCCGCCGCCGCCGCGCGAGGAGGAGGGAAGGGTCGCGCCCACCCTGGATGCGGTGAAGGTGATCGCCGCGCACGAGGTGATCGAGCAGAAGAAGACCTCGCCGATGATCCGCGATTCGGTGATCTACGACGAGATGGACAGCTACGGCGACGAGACGCTGGCCGAAAGCCTGATGGCCGCGCCGGGCCTGAGCGCCGTGGAGGACGCCGGCGAACCGCGCTACGTGACCGTGCGCGGCGTGCAGGCCAACCTCAACTACACCACCATCGACGGCATCGCCATCGCCAGCGTGGGCAGCAGCGGCTCGGGCGAGCGCATGAACAACCTGCAGCTGATCCCCAGCGACATCGGCACCCGCACCGACATCTACAAGAGCTTCAGCGCCGAGCAGGCGCCGGACGCCATCGGCGGGGTGATCGACATCATCAGCCGCAGCGCGTTCGACCGTTCGGGCAAGTACGTGTTCGCCGACCTCGCCGGCATCTACTCCACCGCCGAAACCGACGTCGGCCGCAGCGCCGGCGGCGACCACAAGACCATGGGCCACTTCGGCAAGAGCGCCAAGGCGGTGTTCTCCAACCAGTTCGGCGCCGACCAGCAGTTCGGCATCGTGGCGGTGGCGCGCTACGAGCAGCGCTCGCGCAACAGCATCAAGCGCTGGGTGGAATCGAACTACTACTACAACGACGCCGGCAAGTACCTGACCGACGGCACCACCGAGCCCAGCGAGGCCGCCGGCTGGAACGGCCTGCGCGCGCCGGGCAACTTCAGCACCGGCACCTACACCAACTACATCACCAACTTCGGCGGCTCGGCCAAGCTGGAGTGGAAGCCGTCGGACGAGCCGTTCTACGCCTCGCTGCTGCTGTACTCGTACCGGTTCTACGAGAACTCGACGATGAACAAGACCGACCTGTACTCCAACGCCAAGTTCCCGATCCGCAACCAGACCGAGGACGGCGGCACCACCCAGATCAACAGCATCTACATCAAGAACCGGCACGACCGCTGGGACCGCAGCAACCGCGGCGCCATCGCCAGTTTCAGCTGGGACGTGGGCGAGCTGTCCACGCTCACCCTGCGCGCCGGCCACACCGAGGAGACCTTCGACAACACCCAGGTCTACTGGGGCGTGCGCGCCTATCCGAGCAACCTGTTCGTCGACTACGCCAACGACGCCCACGGTTTTCCGAACGCGGTCGGCGTGTCCGATCCCCGCCTGCTGACCACCTCGGCGTTCAAGCTCAACCCGGCGCAGGCCTACACCTCCCCGCGCGATGCGCAGGAGACCATCGACGACCTGCGCGTGGACTTCACCCACAACATCGGCGCCGATGCACGCGGCTTCGGTATCGCCGCCGGCGCCGAATACCGGCACCTGAACATCTGGCAGGACGTCGATTTCGACTACTACAAGACCAACGCGACGCTCAACGACTACCTGTACCCGGGCTCGACCCTGCTGGGTACCGTGCCGGGCTTTCCGTTGATCGACAACCGCAAGTGGAGCGAGCAGCTGGCGCCGAAGCTGGGCGACAACAACGCCGCCTACCCGAACGCCAACGTCACCAGCGACTACAAGTACGTCGAGGACATCGCCAACGCCTACGTCTCGGCGCACTACGCCTGGGAACGGCTGCTGCTGATCGGCGGCCTGCGCTACGACCACACCCGCTTCGACGCGTTCAGCCCCTTCAGCGACGACGGCGGCGCGACCTATACGGACGCCTTGCGCAAGACCGGCGGCGGCTACGACAACCTGCTGCCGTCGTTGAACGCCACCTTCAAGCTCAGCGACGACCAGCGCCTGCGCTTCTCGGCCAGCCGCACGCTGGGCCGGCCGACGCCGAGCAACATCGCCCAGGCCACCAACACCAGCTGCGGCGACGACGGCCAGGGCGGCAACTTCTGCACCATCCAGCAGGGCAACGCCGGCCTGGAGCCGCGCCGCGCCACCAACCTGGACCTGGCCTGGGACCTGTACTTCAACGGCAACAACGGCCTGGTCTCGGTGGCGCTGTTCGACAAGGTGATCAAGGACGACATCTACACCCTGACCACCTTCCAGACCATCGGCGACGTCCGCTACCGGGTGACCCAGCCGATGAACACCGACGAGTCCACGCTGCGCGGCGTGGAGTTCGCCATCGCCAACCGCAACCTGCGCTGGGGCCAGCAGCGCTTCGACATGTACTTCAACGCCACCCGGCTGGAGGGGCGCACCGACTACCGGATCAGCGACGGCAGCGAACGCCGCCTCGACCGCCTGCTGTACCAGCCGGACTGGTCGTTGAACGGCTCGGTGATCTGGCGCATGCCGTGGCAGGGCGCGCAGCTGCGCATGTCCGGCACCTACCGCAGCCGCATGCTGGTCGATTTCGGCGACACGCAGTGGCTGGACTCGTACTACGACCCGTACATGACCTTCAACCTGGCCTTCAGCCACCGCATCGGCAGGCACGTGACGCTGAAGTACGAAGCCAAGAACCTGTTCAACACGCAGCCGACCTACAGCACCGGCCCGAACGGCCGCTTCCGTACCGAGATCGACGACTACGGCCGCTTCTTCTACTTCCACCTCATCTACAACTGAGGCGATGCCATGACCACATTCAATCGCAGGCGCTTCCTCGCCCTGTCCGGCCTTTCCGCGTTCGGCGCGTGGATGGGCACCGCTTCGGTGCTGGCCGCGCAGACCGACGCCAAGGCCCTGAGCCCGCGCAACCTGCTGGCGTCGCCGCGTTTCGCGAGCACGCCGTTTGCCCTCGGCGTGGCCTCCGGCGATCCGTCGCCGGACGGCGTGGTGCTGTGGACGCGGCTGGCGACCGAGCCGCTGGTGTTCGGTGGCGGCGTGCCGGCGCGGCCGATGGTGGTGCAATGGCAGGTGGCCGCCGACGAGGGCTTCGCCAAGCCGGTGCGGCGCGGCACGTCGCTGGCCCATCCGGAGCTGGGCCATGCGGTGCATGTCGAACTGGACGGGCTGGCCCCGGGCCGGCCGTACTGGTACCGCTTCGACATCGGCGGCCACGCCAGCCCGGTCGGCCGCACCTGCACCTTGCCCGCGGCGAACGCCAGGGTGGAGCGGGTGCGCTTCGCGGTCGCCGGTTGCCAGCACTACGAGGAAGGCCACTACACCGCATGGCGGCGCATCGCCGAGGAGCCGCTGGACTTCGTCTTCCACTACGGCGACTACATCTACGAGGGCGAAACCAAGCCGGGCGTGCGCAAGATGAACGGACGCCCGTTCACCAACCTGCGCAACCACGTCGGCCCGGAGATCTACACGCTGGACGACTACCGGCGCCGCTACGCGCAATACAAGAGCGATCCCGACCTGCAGGCCGCGCACGCGGCGGCACCGTGGTTCGTGACCTTCGACGACCACGAAGTGGACAACAACTGGGCCGGCGCCGAAGACCAGGACGGCACGCCCAGCGAAGTGTTCCTGCTGCGGCGCGCGCAGGCGTTCCAGGCCTACTACGAGAACATGCCGCTGCGGCGCTCCTCGTTCCCGCGCGACGGGCACCTGCAGCTCTACCGGCGCGCGCGCTACGGCAGCCTGATGGACCTGCACCTGCTCGACACCCGCCAGTACCGCAGCAAGCAGGTCGACATGGCGCAGCGCGCGCAGGTGGCGTCGCCGGCGCGCAGCATCGTCGGCGCCAAGCAGGAACGGTGGCTGTTCGACGGGCTGGCCGACGCGGCCCCGCGCTGGCACGCCATCGCCCACCAGGTGTCGCTGGGCAACTACGCGGAGGAGAAGAACGGCGCGGTGGTGTCCTCCGACGACCAGTGGTCCGGCTACCTGGCCAGCCGCCGGCGCCTGCTCGACCATATCCAGCGGGTCGGCTTCGGCAACGTGGTCACCACCTGCGGCGACGCGCACCGCCATTACGCCAGCGACCTGGTGCAGGACAACGCCGATTCCGGGATCGTCTCAAGCGAATTCCTCGCCACCTCGATCAGTTCCGGTTCCGACGGCCTGGGCGTGGACGCACTGGCCGAAGGCACGCTGCGGCACAGCCCGCACCTGAAGGCCACCACCGACAAACGCGGCTATGTGCTGTGCGACGTGACCCGCGACGCGTGGATCGGCGACATGAAGACGCTGGACCAGGTGATGCGGCCGAACGGCACCCTGCAGAGCTGGAAGCGCTATGCCGTCGAGCACGGCAGGCCGGGGTTGCAGGAGGCCTGAGATGCCCCTCACGCAAACACTGTAGAGGGCTTCAGCCCGGACATGGTGCGCAGCCGGCGATCGCTCGCATCGCTAGGCCGGAACGATGCGCGTCGGCGGCGTTCAAGGGAAGCTTGCTGCTGAAAGATATCGGTAGCTTCCCCCGTGCCGCTGCAGTGGATGGCGCCGCCGCATTGGCGTGCAAATGGGGGCTGGTGCGATGCAGAAGCGTGCGCTGAACGGCGGGCTTCTAGGTGCAGCAGCGCACCAGGCAGATCGGCATACGCACGCGCCGTAAAACGACATGGCGTGGGGCAATGTCGATCCAGGGCAGGAAGCCCACGGAGGCGTCATCCGCCACAGCGGCCGCGCCTGGTCAGCCGATCGCCGCGGCCGCGTCGCGATCGATGGCCAGCAGCGCCGCCGCGGCGGCGCCGAGCGCGCGCTCGCGGTGGCGCACGGCATGGAAGGTGCGCGTGCCCAGCGCCGCGCCCACGCGCTGCAGGCGCCCGCTTTCCAGCCATGGCGCGGCCGCCAGTTGCGAGACCGCCGCCACGCTGTGCCCGGACAGCACCGCCGACAGCACCGCTTCGTTCGACGGCAATGTCAGCGCGACGCTCAGCGCGTCCGGCGCGACCCGCGCCGCGCGCAGCGCGGCTTCGAACTCCGAGCGGGTGCCGGAGCCGGGCTCGCGCATGATCCACGAACTGGACGCCGCCAGCGCCGGCAGCGCGATCCGGCGGCGCCCGGCCAGGCGATGGCTGGGCGCGGCGACCACCACCAGCCGGTCCTGGGCCAGCGCGGTCAGCGCCAGCGCCGGGTCGCGCACGCCGCCCTCGACGAAGCCCAGTTCCGCGCGGCCCTCGGCGACCGCGCGCGTCACGCTTTCGGTGTTGCCGACGCTGAGGCGGATCTCGATCTGCGCGTAGCGCGCATGGAAGGCCATCAGCCGCGCCGGCAGCCAATAGCTGGCCACGGTCTGGCTGGCATGCAGCTCCAGCGTGCCGCGCAGCACGCCGCGCCATTCGCTCAGGGCCAGTTCGGCGGCATGGGCGCGCGCCAGGATCGCCCGCGCCTCGTCGGCGAACGCGGCGCCGGCGGCGGTCAGTTCGATGCCGCGGCCCACGCGGTGGAACAGAGCCACGCCGTACCGGGTTTCCAACGCCTTGATCGCGGCGCTGGCCGCCGACGGCGTGCGGTGCGCGGCCTGCGCGCCCAGGGTCAGGTGCTGGCGTTCGGCGACGGCGACGAACAGCGCGAGTTGTTCCAGGGTCACGGGAAAGACCGTTCGGTTGAGCCGAACGAACTATCCACCATTATGCGATGGAATGACAGGATCGCCCGGCGCATCCTGCGGCCACTTCGACACGGTGGCGGCAATGGGCAGGGCGATAGGAAACGGAACGGCGCTGTGGCCTGGCGCGCTGTTGGCCACGGCGGTCGCGGCGCTGGCCATGCTGGTGGAGCGGGTGCAACTGCGCTGGCTGGGTCGTCCATGGCTCGATGCGCTGGTGCTGGCGATCGTGCTCGGCACCTTGCTGCGCACGGCGGTGCGGTTGCCGGCGCGCGCCCACGCCGGGATCGCGTTCGCCGCCAAGCTGCCGCTGGAAGTGGCGATCGTGCTGCTCGGTGCGTCGGTGAGCATCAGGACGGTCGGCGCGGCCGGCGGGCTGCTGCTGGGGCTGGTCGCGGCGATCGTGCTGCTGGCGATCGGCATCGGCTACGGCATCGGCCGCCTGCTCGGCCTGCCGGCGCGCCTGGCCACGCTGGTGGCGTGCGGCAATGCGATCTGCGGCAATTCGGCGATCGTCGCGGCGGCGCCGGTGATCGAGGCCGATTCGGACGAAGTGGCCGCCTCGATCGCCTTCACTGCGGCCTTGGGCATCGTGGTGGTGTTGGCCCTGCCGCTGGCGGTGCCGCTGTTCGGCCTGGACCAGCGCCATTACGGCATCCTCGCCGGCATGACCGTGTATGCGGTGCCGCAGGTGCTGGCGGCGACGCTGCCGGTGGGCGCAGTCAGCGCGCAGGTCGGCGCGCTGGTCAAGCTGATGCGGGTGTTGATGCTGGGGCCGGTGATGCTGCTGCTCGGCCTGCGCGCCGGACGGCCGGGCGCGGCGCGGTTGCCGTGGCACCGCGCGCTGCCGTGGTTCGTGCTGGGCTTCGTCGGCATGATGCTGCTGCGCTCGGCGGGCCTGTTGCCGCCAGCGCTGGCGGCCGCGGCGCAGCAGGCGTCCGCGTGGCTGACCCTGGTCGCGATGGCGGCGCTGGGGCTGTCGGTGAACCTGCGCTCGGTGCTGGCCTCCGGCGGCCGCGTGCTGGCCGCGGGCACGCTGTCGCTGCTGGCGCTGGCCGGCATCAGCGCGCTGCTGGTGTGGTGGCTGCCGTGACGCGAGCCCATGCATGCCGGCGTGCGGTTCGTCGGCATCGCGGACGGGACTTTCCGGGAACGCGCGCAGTGGCGTGCCGCGGCCTCGGCAATCGCGAGGACGCGCGCCGGGTGCGGGATGCGCCGCTGCCGGACCGGCACGTCGCATCGCGCCACAACGCCGCGTCGGGTTTCGATCGCGCATGCGACGGCCGCATCTGCGCGGCGCCGTCCCGGCACTCGCGACCGGCAGCGGTGTAATAGTCTCCGCGGCGGCCCCGTTCTAAGGTGGCGGGACCTCTTACGCATGCCCCGCCAGGCCCTCCATGGGACACGACCACAGCCACGCCCCGACCGAAATCCGCCACGAGAAGCCGTTGTGGTGGGCGCTGGGGCTGACCGCCACGTTCCTGCTGGTGGAGATCGCCGGCGCGTTCCTGACCAACAGCCTGGCGCTGCTGTCCGACGCTGCGCACATGGCCACCGACACCCTGGCGCTGATGATCGCGCTGATCGCGGTGCGGCTGAGCCGGCGCCCGCCCGATGCCAAGCGCACCTACGGCTACGCGCGGCTGGAAGCGCTGGGCGCGCTGTTCAACGGCGGCATGCTGTTCGTGGTCGCCGCCTACATCCTGTGGGAGGCGGTGCAGCGTTTCCGCCAGCCGCAGGAAGTGGCCACGGTCGGCATGCTCGGCATCGCCGCGTTCGGCCTGCTGATCAACCTGGCCTCGATGCGCCTGCTCAAGGCCGGCAGCGGCGAGAGCCTGAACATGAAGGGCGCCTACCTGGAAGTGTGGAGCGACATGCTCGGCTCGGTGGCGGTGATCGCCGGCGCGCTGGCGATCCGCCTCACCGGCTGGAAGGTGATCGACCCGATCCTGGCGGTGCTGATCGGCCTGTGGGTGCTGCCGCGCACCTGGGTGCTGCTGCGCGAGGCGGTCAACGTGCTGCTCGAAGGCGTGCCCAAGGGCGTGGACATGGCCGCGGTGCGCGGCTACCTGCGCGGCGTCCCCGGCGTGGAGGACGTGCACGACCTGCACGTGTGGGCGCTGGCCTCGAGCACGCCGGCGATGACCGCGCACGTGGTGGTCGCCGACGGCATCGATGCAGATGCGTTGCGCGCGACGCTGTGCGACGGCCTGCACGCACGCTTCGACATCGACCACGTCACCCTGCAGATGGAAGCCGGGCATTGCGGCGCGCAACCGTGCGGCACGCCGGCGCGCGCGGGGGCGCACGCCGATCATGCGCAGCACGATCACGACCATCCCGACGGCCATGGGCATCGGCACCGCCATGCGCATGGCGCGCACGGGCATTCGCATCCATAAGCCAAAGCGTGTGGCGCGCGTC
This sequence comes from Xanthomonas sp. AM6, assembly GCF_025665335.1. NCBI lineage: Bacteria > Pseudomonadati > Pseudomonadota > Gammaproteobacteria > Lysobacterales > Lysobacteraceae > Xanthomonas > Xanthomonas sp. AM6. The sequence goes on along the minus strand of NZ_CP106869.1, from coordinate 3,288,051 downwards.
CCGTATCGGGGCTGCAGACGCGGCTCTTGCAGGAGTGGCTTCAGCCGCGACGCCGGAGCCGATCGGATTCCGGCGTCGGAAAACCGCTGTCGCGGCTGAAGCCGCTCCTACAGGTGCGCACAGGACGAATGTGCGGGCGACCCGACCGGCTTCAGGCCGCCGGTTCGCGCAGCGCCGGCGATTCCCAGCCCGGGCGCGGCGCGAAGCGCTCGCCGTAGCGCGCCTGCAGTGCGCGCAGCCGCTCCAGCAGCGCATCGGCGCCGGCCGTGCGGATGTACTGGATCGGACCGCCGCGGAACGGGGCGAAGCCGGTGCCGAAGATCACCCCGGCATCGAGCAGGTCGGCATCGGCGACCACGCCCTCGTGCAGGCAGGCCACCGCCTCGTTGAGCAGCGGCAGGATCAGACGGTCTTCCAGATCGGCCGGCGCCTGGTAGTCCTTGGCCACTTCCGGCTTCTTCGCGCGTCCGTTCTCCCACGCGTACAGGCCCTGGCCGTCCTTCTTGCCGCGCTTGCCCGGTTCCACGGTCTGCAGCGCCGCGGGAATCGGCAGGCCCAGGAACGGCGCCAGTTCCGCGCCGACCCCGGCGGCCACGTCCAGGCCCACCGTGTCGATCAATTCGATCGGCCCCATCGGCATGCCGAACTTCACCGCGGCCTTGTCGAGTACCGGGCCGGGAATGCCCTCGGCATAGGCGGTGGCCGCTTCCAGCAGGTACGGGAACAGCACGCGGTTGACCAGGAAGCCCGGCGTGCCGGCGACCGGCACCGGCAGCTTGTCGATCGCCTTGCAGAACGCCGCCAGCCGCTTCTGGTTGTCCAGCGCCAGGCCGTCGTGGCAGACGATCTCCACCAGCGGCATCTGCGCCACCGGATTGAAGTAGTGCAGGCCGGCGAACTGCGCCGGGCGCTGGATGTGCTCGCGCAGCTCGGTCAGCGGGATCGAGGAGGTGTTGGTGCTGAGCAGCGCATCGGGCTGCATCCGCGGCTCCAGCGATTCGTACAGTTCGCGCTTGGCCTGCGGGTTCTCGATGATCGCCTCGATCACCAGGTCCGCCAGCGGCACGCCGTCGCCAGCCAGGTCGCCCTTCAGCCGCGCCGCCACCGCCGGGCGCTTGCCCTCGTCCTTGACCCGCTTGGCGAACAGTTCGCCGGCGCGGCCCAGCGCGCCGTCGATGAAGCGCTGCTCGCGGTCCTGCAGGGTCACCTCGAAGCCCTTGTAGGCCGACCAGGCGGCGATGTCGCCGCCCATCACCCCGGCGCCGACCACGTGCACGTGGCGGATGCCGTGGTCCTTCCCGCCCAGCGCCTTGAGCCGCTCGGTGAGGAAGAAGATGCGGATCAGGTTGCGCGCGGTCGGCGTGCTCGCCAGCTTGACCACCGCCTTGCGCTCGGCGTCCAGCCGCGCCTGGATGCCGCCGCCGCCGCTGCGCTCCCACACGCCGATCAGCGCGTACGGCGCCGGGTAGTGTTCCTTGCGCGCCCTGCGCGCCACCTGCTTGCGCATCTGCGGCGCCAGCAGCTTGCGCGCCGGCCAGGTGTTGGTGGCCCAGGCGGTGGCGCGCTGCTTGAACGGGCGCGCGCTGCCGGTCAGGGCCAGCGCCACCGCGGCATCGACCAGCACCGCCGGCGCGGCGACCTTGTCGACCAGCCCCATGGCCCGCGCCGCCGACGCCGACACGGTGCGCCCGGTCAGCATCAGGTCCATCGCCGCCGGCGCGCCGACCAGCCGCGGCAACCGCGCGCTGCCGCCCCAGCCGGGGAAGATGCCGAGCTTGGTCTCGGGCAGGCCGATGCGGGTGGAGCCGTCGCTGGAGGCGACCCGGTAGCGGCAGGCCAGCGCGATCTCGGTGCCGCCGCCCATGCAGAAGCCGTGGATCGCGGCCACGGTCGGGCAGGGCAGTTCGGCCAGCTTCTGGAAGGTGGCCTGGCCGCGGCGGATCGCGTCGTTGACGGTGCCGCGGCGGTCGAATTCCTGGAATTCCTTCAGGTCCGCGCCGGCGATGAAGCCGTTGGCCTTGGCCGAGCGGATCACCACGCCCTTGGGCGGGTCGATGGCGATGCGCTCGAGCAGGTCGCCCAGCTCCAGCAGCACGTCCTGCGACAGCGCGTTGACGGGCGCGTCCTGGCGGTCGAGGCTGAGCACGACGACGCCGTCGTCGCGGATGTCCGCTTGCCAGTGACTGAATCGGAGCCCATCGAAGCCTGAGAGCATGGGGAGGACCATCCGCTTGTGTATGGAGAAGATCGTTATCATCCAGAGGTTGTTTCCGTTGCGTCAAATCCCAATCCATGGGAGCGACGCGGGTCCGGCGACCGCTGGCGTGCCGCCAGCCTAACGGAATGCGGGTTAACGTCGTGGGGCGGCGGTCCGCTGAGGACGCTGAACTTTTTTCCGAATTGGCGGTCAGATGGTCCGACGTAGGTTGGGCTGACAGGAGTGCGGCCCGTTATGGCCGATGTCGAAACACCTCAGGAGCTGGACCTGGAACTGGTCCGGCGCGTGCAGCGCGGCGAGAGCGCGGCGTTCGATGTGCTGGTGCGCAAGTACCAGCACCGGATCGTCGGCCTGATCGGGCGCTACATCGCCGACTGGAGCGAATGTCAGGACGTGGCCCAGGACACCTTCATCCGCGCCTACCGCGCGATAGGGAATTTCCGCGGCGACGCCCAGTTCTCCACATGGTTGCACCGTATCGCCGTGAACACCGCCAAGAACTACCTGGTTGCGCACAACCGCAGGCCGCCCACCGACGACGTCGACGTGCTCGACGCCGAGCAGTTCGACAGCGGCACGCGCCTGCGCGACACCGACACGCCCGAGCGCGAACTGATGCGCCAGGAGCTGGAACAGACGGTGATGAAGGCGGTGAATGCGTTGCCGGAAGAATTGCGTACCGCCATCACCCTGCGCGAGGTGGACGGGATGAGCTACGAGGACATCGCGCAGAAGATGGGTTGCCCGATCGGCACGGTGCGCTCGCGCATCTTCCGTGCGCGCGAAGCCATCGACGCCGAACTCCGTCCCCTGCTGGATACCGACAGCGCCACTCGTGAGCGACACCGCGTATGACCGATAGCAAGCCCATTCCCCAGCCCGAGCCGGCTCCCGGCGCTCCGCTGCTGGACAAGTTCGAACTGCACCACCGGCAGCAGCTGTCCGCGCTGATCGACGGCGAACTGCCGGCCGACGAAGCGCGCTTCGTGCTGCGCCGGCTGCAGCACGACGAGGAACTGTCCGGTTGCCACGAACGCTGGCAGCTGTGCGGCGACATCCTGCGCGGCCGCGTGTGCATGCCGGCGCCGGCCGATTTCGCTGCGCGCGTGCGCCAGGCGGTGGCGGCCGAGGCGCAGCACGCCGACGCGGCGCGCGACGGCGCTGCGGCCGGCCACCGCCGCTCCTGGCGCTGGGGCGGCAGCGCGGCGCTGGCGGCCTCGGTCGCGGCCATCGCCTTGTTCGTGGCCCGCGAGCGCCTGCCCGAGGCGGCGCCGGCGGCGCCCGCCACGCAGGTCGCCAGCAGCACTTCTGCTCCTTCTGCTCCGAGTGCGCCTGCGGCACCAGCGGCTGTCGCGCAGGTGCCGACGCCAACACCGACACCGGCCGACCCGCAGGGCGACCTCGGCGCAGCGGTCGCCGCGGCGCCGGCAGTGGCCATCGCCGCGAACCGGCGCCAGGACGCCGCCGCCCGCCGCGGCGCGACCCGCACCCAGCAGGCCGCGCGCAGCAGCGCCGCGCGTGCCGCCGAACCGGCGCGCGCGATCGCCGCCGCCCTGCCGCCGCGGCCGACGCCCGCGTTGCCGCTCACTGCCACGGCGGCGGGGCCGGTGGTCGCGCAGCAGCGCGCCGGCGATCCGTTCGCGCACCAGGCGGCGCCGCTGCAGGCGCGGCCGTGGCCGCGCTCGGCGCTGGCGCCGGCCGCGTCCAGCGGCGAGTTCACCGCCAGTTTCCCGCGCCAGGGTGCAGCGGCGGCGTTCTACCCGTTCGAGCCGCGCTTGCCGGCCGATGCGGCGGCGTCGCCGTCGCCGCAGCAACCTTGAAGCCAGGCGCCGGCCGAAGCGCGTGCTTCGCTCCGGCGCGCGGCGCCCGCGGCCCCGCCGCGGTTTTCCTTCCCTTTCCCGAACCGGAGGCTCGCGTCCGATGACTCACCGTATCCGCCACCATCTGCTGGGCGTGTTGGCCCTGACCTTGCCGCTGGCCGCCTGCGCGCAGCAGCCGGAGTCGGCCGCGCCCGCCGCCGCGCCGCCGGCCGCGCGCGCGGCGCCCGCGCCGCAGCTGGTCGCCGGCCTGCCCGATTTCACCAACCTGGTCGAGCAGGTCGGGCCGGGCGTGGTCAACGTCGAGACCACGATCAGCCGCAAGGCCGCGGCCGCGCGCGGCGGCGGCATGCCCGACGACGAGCAGATCCCCGAGTTCTTCCGCCGCTTCTTCGGGCCGGATGGCATGCCCGGCCAACCGGGCATGCCCGGCAGGCCGGGCCAGGGGCCGGACGACGACGACGGCACTCCCGGCGGCCGCTCGATGGGCTCGGGCTTCATCATCTCGGCCGACGGCTACGTGCTGACCAACCACCACGTGGTCGACGGCGCCAGCGAGGTCAAGGTCAAGCTGACCGACCGCCGCGAGTTCACCGCCAAGGTGGTCGGCAGCGACCAGCAGTACGACGTGGCCCTGCTGAAGATCGACGGCAGGAACCTGCCGACCGTGCGCGTGGGCGATTCCAACACGCTCAAGCCCGGGCAGTGGGTGGTGGCGATCGGCTCGCCGTTCGGCCTGGACCACTCGGTCACCGCCGGCATCGTCAGCGCCACCGGGCGCAGCAACCCGTACGCCGACCAGCGCTACGTGCCGTTCATCCAGACCGACGTGGCGATCAACCAGGGCAATTCCGGCGGCCCGCTGCTCAACACCCGCGGCGAGGTGGTCGGCATCAACTCGCAGATCTTCTCCGCGTCCGGCGGCTACATGGGCATCAGCTTCGCGATCCCGATCGACCTGGCGATGAGCGCGGTCGAGCAGATCAAGAAGACCGGCAAGGTCAGCCGCGGCATGCTCGGGGTGACCATGCAGCCGAACATCAGCGACGTGGAGGCCAAGGGCCTGGGCCTGGCCGACACCCGCGGCGCGCTGGTCAACGGCGTGCAGCCGGGCAGCGGCGCGGCCAGGGCAGGGATCGAGCCGGGCGACTTCATCGTTGCCTTCAACGGGCAGAAGATCAACACGCGCGAGGACCTGCCGCCGCTGGTGGGCATGCTGCCGCCGGGCAGCAAGGCGCGCGTCACCGTGATCCGCGACGGCAAGCCGCGCGACATCAGCGTGACCCTGAGCGAGCTCAGCGACGACGGCGTGGCCATGGGCCAGCAGCTGCCGGGCCGCGGCGGCGCCGCTCCCGCGCCGCAGGCCGCCGAGAGCAGCGCGCTGGGCATCAGCGTGGAGGAGATCCCGGCGCCGGTGCGGCAGAAGCTCGGGCTGCGCGCCGACGAGGGCGTGCAGGTGGCGCAGGTGAGCCGCGCGGTGGCGAGCAAATCGCAGCTGCGCCCGGGCATGATCGTGCTGCAGGTCGGGCGCACCCCGGTGTCCAGCGCGGCGCAGTTCCAGAAACTGACCGCCGGGGCGAAGAAGGGCGACGTGGTGATGCTGCTGGTGCGCGCGCCGGGCAGCCCGGCCAGCCAGTTCGTCGCGATCAGCGTCGACTGAGCGGCCCAGCCAGTCGCGCACACACGACGGTCAGCGAACCCGGTTCGCTGGCCGTCTTTGATTTCATTGGGTTTTCCTGCCCGGCGGCGCGGCCATGCCGGCGCGTCGGAGCGCCAGCCCGGGCCGGGCGTCCGCTCCGCCCCGGGCATGCGATAATGGCCCGTTATCCTGACGACGGTCCTGGCCGCCGCCCACCTCATGTCCTCTGATTCGATGCGGAACATCCGCAATTTCTCCATCATCGCCCACGTCGACCACGGCAAATCGACCCTGGCCGATCGCATCATCCAGCTCTGTGGCGGCCTGCAGGCGCGCGAGATGGAAGCGCAGGTGCTCGACTCCAACCCGATCGAGCGCGAGCGCGGCATCACCATCAAGGCCCAGTCGGTGTCCCTGCCGTACACGGCCAAGGACGGGCAGGTCTACCACCTGAACTTCATCGACACCCCCGGCCACGTCGACTTCAGCTACGAGGTCAGCCGCTCGCTGGCCGCCTGCGAGGGCGCGCTGCTGGTGGTCGACGCCGCGCAGGGCGTGGAAGCGCAGTCGGTGGCCAACTGCTACACCGCGGTGGAGCAGGGCCTGGAAGTGGTGCCGGTGCTCAACAAGATCGACCTGCCCACCGCCGACATCGCCCGCGCCAAGGCCGAGATCGAGGCGGTGATCGGCATCGACGCCGAGGACGCGGTGGCGGTCAGCGCCAAGACCGGGCTCAACGTGGACCTGGTGCTGGAGGCGATCGTGCATCGCATCCCGCCGCCCAAGCCGCGCGACACCGACAAGCTGCAGGCGCTGATCATCGACTCGTGGTTCGACAACTACCTGGGCGTGGTCTCGCTGGTACGGGTGATGCAGGGCGAGATCAAGCCGGGCAGCAAGATCCTGGTGATGTCCACCGGCCGCACCCACCTGGTCGACAAGGTCGGCGTGTTCACCCCCAAGCGCAAGGAACTGCCCGCGCTGGGCGCCGGCGAAGTGGGCTGGATCAACGCCTCGATCAAGGACGTGCACGGCGCGCCGGTCGGCGACACCCTGACCCTGGCCGCCGACCCGGCGCCGCACGCGCTGCCCGGCTTCCAGGAAATGCAGCCGCGCGTGTTCGCCGGCCTGTTCCCGGTCGACGCCGAGGACTACCCGGACCTGCGCGAGGCGCTGGACAAGCTGCGCCTCAACGACGCGGCGCTGCGCTTCGAGCCGGAGAGTTCCGAGGCGATGGGCTTCGGCTTCCGCTGCGGCTTCCTCGGCATGCTGCACATGGAGATCGTGCAGGAGCGGCTGGAGCGCGAGTACAACCTCAACCTGATCTCGACCGCGCCGACCGTGGTCTACGAGGTGCTCAAGACCGACGGCAGCGTGATCCCGATGGACAACCCGTCCAAGCTGCCGCCGCTGAACAACGTGGAGGAGATCCGCGAGCCGATCATCCGCGCCAACATCCTCACCCCGCCGGACTACGTCGGCAACATCATCACCCTGTGCGAGGAAAAACGCGGCAGCCAGATCGGCATCAACTACCTGGGCAGCCAGGTGCAGATCAGCTACGAGCTGCCGATGGCCGAGGTGGTGCTGGACTTCTTCGACAAGCTCAAGTCGGTGTCGCGCGGCTACGCCTCGCTGGACTACCACTTCCTGCGCTTCGAGGCCGGCCCGTTCGTGCGCGTGGACACGCTGATCAACGGCGACAAGGTCGATGCGCTGTCGATCATCGTGCACCGCAGCCATGCCGACCGGCGCGGCCGCGAGCTGTGCGAGAAGATGAAGGACCTGATCCCGCGGCAGATGTTCGACGTGGCGATCCAGGCCGCGGTCGGCTCGCAGATCATCTCGCGCAGCACGGTCAAGGCGATGCGCAAGAACGTGCTGGCCAAATGTTATGGTGGCGACGTGTCGCGCAAGAAGAAGCTTCTGGAAAAGCAGAAGGAAGGCAAGAAGCGCATGAAGCAGGTCGGCCGCGTGGAGATCCCGCAGGAAGCCTTCCTGGCTGTGCTGCAGATGGACAAGTAGCCGGGATTGGGGATTCGGGTTTGGGGATTGGCAAGCGCGCAAGCCTGTCCGACGTCCCGCTCTGTCGAATCCCTTCATCCCCAATCCCGAATCCCGTTCCGAAGGAACACGAATGAAATGGTTTGAAATCGCGCTGGTGGTCCTGACCTTCGCCACCGGCATCATCTGGTTGCTGGACAAGCTGTTCTTCGCCAAGCGCCGCGCCGCGCGCGCCGGCTTGCTGGACACCGAGCCGGTGCTGGTCGATTACTCGCGGGCGTTCTTCCCGGTGCTGGCGGTGGTGCTGATCCTGCGCAGCTTCATCGCCGAGCCGTACAAGATCCCGTCCAGCTCGATGATGCCCAACCTGCTGGTCGGCGATTTCATCCTGGTCAACAAGTTCGCCTACGGCTTCCGCCTGCCGATCACCAACCAGAAGGTGATCCCGACCGGCGAGCCCAAGCGCGGCGACGTGGTGGTGTTCAAGCCGCCGCACAAGCCGGACGAGAACTGGATCAAGCGCGTCATCGGCCTGCCCGGCGACCGCATCGGCTTCCACGGCGATACCCTGTACATCAACGGCACGCCGATGAAGTACCAGGTCCGCGGCGAGTACGTGGGCAAGGGCAAGGGCGCGGAGATGACCGGCGCCACCCTGCTCACCGAATACCTGCCGGGCCGCACCCACACCGAACTGGAGTGGGTGGACCGCAACAATCCGGCCGGCCAGGGCGATTGGGTGGTGCCGGCGGGGCAGTATTTCGTGATGGGCGATAATCGCGACAATAGCGAGGACAGCCGCTTCTGGACCCAGACCCACTTCCTGCCCGAGGAGAACCTGCGCGGCAAGGCGTTCCTGGTCTGGCTCAATTGCGAAGGGTGGTTCTGCAGCGGCAGTTTCGATCCCTCGCGGATCGGGACCGGCATCCAGTGATTTCTGGCGTGAGGGGAAACGCGATGAAGCACAAGCAAAGTGGCATGACGTTGACGTCGTTCGTGATCGTGCTGGCGGTGGTCGGATTCTTCGCCTACATCGGCATGAAGCTGTTCCCGATGTACATGGAATACTACGCGGTGCGCTCGGCGATGAAGGGCCTGGCCGCCGAGCCGGGCAGCGCCGACATGGATCCGGCGCAGGCGAAGATGCTGCTGTTCCGCCGCCTGGACATCAACAACTCCGACAACGTGACGCCGGACGACGTCAAGTTCGAACGCATGGATTCGGGCTGGAAGATGCACGTGGCCTATGAGGTGCGCAAGCCGCTGGTCGCCAACCTGGACGTGGTCGGCAAGTTCGACATCACCCAGGACCTGACGACGCGCGGTGGCGAGTAAAACGATCCTGCGCGGCGACCGCATCGGTCACCGCTTCGCCGACCCGCAGCTGCTGGCGCAGGCGCTGACCCATCGCAGCGCCGGCGCGCCGCACAACGAGCGGCTGGAATTCCTCGGCGACAGCATCGTCAACCAGCTGATCGCCGAGGCGCTGTACCGGCGCTGGCCCAAGGCCGACGAGGGCGCGCTGACCCGCGCCCGCGCCGAGCTGGTGCGCGAGGCCTCGCTGGCCAGCATCGGCCGCCAGCTGGAGCTGGGCGAACGGCTGACCCTGGGGCCGGGCGAGATGAAGTCCGGCGGGCATCGCCGCGATTCGATCCTGGCCGACGCGGTCGAGGCGGTGGTCGCGGCGATCTACCTGGACGCCGGGTTCGAGGCCTGCCGTGCGGTGATCCTGCCCTGGTTCGAGACGGCGCTGGCCGCACTGCCGGTGGGCAAGGCCGAGAAGGACGCCAAGACCCGCCTGCAGGAATGGCTGCAGGCGCGCCAGCGGTCCCTGCCGGCCTACGAACTGATCAGCGAAACCGGCGACGACCACGCCAAGCTATTCCGGGTACGCTGCGTACTCGCCGAGCCTGCCCTCGTCACCGAGGGCGAGGGCACCTCGCGACGGCTGGCCGAACAACAGGCCGCCGCCGCCGCCATCGAGCAACTGGATTCGAGCAAGTGAACGAGCAAGCGCCCCCCTACCGCAGCGGCAGCGTGGCCGTGATCGGCCGCCCCAACGTGGGCAAGTCCACCCTGACCAACGCCCTGGTGGGCGCCAAGGTCAGCATCGTCTCCAACCGGCCGCAGACCACCCGGCACCGGCTGCTGGGCATCGCCAGCTTCCCGGAAGGGCAACTGGTGCTGGTCGACACCCCCGGCCTGCACCGCGAGCAGAAGCGCGCGATGAACCGGGTCATGAACCGCGCCGCGCGCGGCTCGCTGGAGGGCGTGGACGCCGGCCTGCTGGTGATCGAGGCCGGGCGCTGGGACGAGGAGGACACGCTGGCGTTCAACGTGCTCAGCGATTCGGGCATCCCGGTGGTGCTGGTGGTGAACAAGGTCGACCGGCTCAAGGACAAGACCGCGCTGCTGCCGTTCCTGCAGCAGGTCAGCGAGGGCCGCAGCTTCGCCGCGGTGCATCCGATCTCCGCGCTCAAGCGCAAGGGCCTGGAGGCGCTGGTGCGCGACCTGCTGGCGCTGGTGCCGGAAGCCCCGGCGATGTTCGGCGAGGACGAGATCACCGACCGCAGCCAGCGCTTCCTGGCCGGCGAACTGGTGCGCGAGCAGCTGATGCGCCAGCTCGGCGAGGAACTGCCGTACGCGACCACGGTGGAGATCGAGCGCTTCGCCGAGGACGGCGCGCTGCTGCGCATCGGCGCGGTGATCTGGGTCGAGCGCGAAGGCCAGAAGGCGATCGTGATCGGCAAGGGCGGCACCCGCCTGAAGGACATCGGCGCCAAGGCCCGGCAGCAGATGGAGCGCCTGTTCGGCGCCAAGGTGTTCCTGGAGACCTGGGTCCGCGTGCGCGAGGGCTGGTCGGACGACGAGGCGGCGCTGAAGGCGTTCGGCTACGGAGAGTAGCCGGGATTCGGGATTCGGGATTCGGGATTTTCGCGGGTGTGTTGCCTTCGTGGGAGGGGCTTCAGCCCCGACGCGTTGCCGCTGAGGGGTCGGGGCTGAAGCCCCTCCCACAAAAGCGGCATGCCAAGTCGTTCGGGGCGACCGCTCTTCCTGAAATGAGCGGTACTTTTTTGCGCCAAATCGCTTGACGGCGGTTTGCCCTGGCACATCATCCTGCCGTCCCGAGTCCCGAGTCCCGAGTCCCGAGTCCCGAGTCCCGAGTCCCGAGTCCCGAGTCCCGAGTCCCGAGTCCCGAGTCCCGAGTCCCGAGTCCGACGCGTCCATGCTCATCGAACACGAACCCGCCTTCGTCCTGCACGCGCGCCCCTGGCGCGAGACCAGCCTGCTGGTCGAGGTGCTGAGCGCGCAGTACGGCCGCCTGGGCGTGCTGGCGCGGGGCGTGCAGGGGCCGAAGAAGCAGCCGTTGCGCGCCGCGCTGCAGCCGCTGCAGTCGATCCGCTTCAGCGCGCAGCGCCGCGGCGAGCTGGCCCAGCTGCGTGCGGCCGAGGCGGTGGACACGGCGCCGCGCCTGAGCGGCGACGGCATGCTCGCCGGGTTCTACATCAACGAACTGACCCTGCGCCTGGCGCCGCGCGACGACCCGGCGCCGGACCTGTACTTGGCCTACGCGCGGGTGCGCGCGCGGCTGGGCGCGGAGGCGCCGCTGGCGTGGACCCTGCGCTGCTTCGAGCGCGACCTGCTGGACGCGCTGGGCGTGGGCTTCGACCTGCGCCACGACGGCGACGGCGAGCCGATCGACCCGGCCGCGCGCTACGTGCTGGACGCCGAACACGGCCCGCGCCGCCTGCTCAGCGACCGCGGCCACGACCAGCGCAGCGGCATGGCCACCGGCCGCGCGCTGCTGGCGCTGGCCGCCGACGAGATGCCGGTGGCCGAAGACCTGCCGGGCCTGCGCCGCGGCATGCGCGTGGTGCTGCTGCACCACCTCGGCGGGCGCGGCCTGAAGTCCTGGGAGATGCTGCAGGACCTGACCCGCCAGCGCCGCGATGCGGAGGCCGTGGAGAGGCCGGAGGTGCCCGAATCGACGGAAGTCTCCGGCCCGCAGGCACCGAAGGCCGATTGAACCGCGCTTTGGCGGGACGGATGACGCTGGGAGGAGCTTCAGTCCCGGCCGCTTTCGAGGCGTGCCGGCTTACGGGCGGCGTGTGTCGCGGCTGAAGCCGCTCCTACAGGGGGGCGGGGCGTGCCGCGAATGCGCCGACGCCCGCTTTTGCGAATCCCCAATCCCAACTCCCCAATCCCGGCTCAATGCAGCAACGCCGCCACCGCCTCGCTGAACTGGTTGCGCGCCTGCGACGAGGCCGGATCGCCCTGCAGCTGGCGCACCGCGCGCGCCAGGCGTGCGGCGCCGACGAAGCCGCAGCTGGCCTGCAGCCGGTGCAGGTGGCTGCGCACGGCCTGCTCGTCGCTGAGCTGCAGCGCCGAGGCGACCGCGTCGCGGGTGCCGGGCAATTCGGCCAGGAACAGTTCGCGCAGCGCGATCAGGTGCGAGCGCTCGCCGTTGAGCGCGACCAGCGCGGTGGTCTCGTCCCAGTCCACCGCCGTCTCCGCCGCGCCCGGCGCGGGGCCGGCGCGGCCGCGCACCAGCAGGCGGCGCACGGCCTGCAGCAGGCGTTCGGGGCTCAGCGGTTTCAGCAGCACTTCGGCGAAGCCGGCGCCGAGCAGGCGCTCGCGGACCCAATCGCTGGCGTCGGCGGTATGCGCCAGCGCCGGGGTGCCGGGGCGCTGCCGCTGCAGCCGCTGCAGCAGTTCGGCGCCGTTGCCGTCGGGCAGGTTGGCGTCGATCAGCCACAGGTCGTGTTGCTGCGCCTGGGCGCTGGCCAGTGCGGCGGAAACGGTGTCGGCCAGATCGACCTGCGCGGGCAGGGATTCCAGCGTCACTTGGAAAAACGCGCGGCTGATCGGGTCGTCCTCGACCAGCAAAAGTCGCGTCACAGGGTCCTGGGTCGATGCCATCCTTATGCCTCCATGCGGCCTGGGCGCATCTTAGCGGCTGCGACGATGCGTCGCATCACTTTGCGCCGCCGTTGCCGCGTCCGCAAGCCGGTGCCCGGCGACGGTGGGGCCGGCGCGGCCATGGCGATGCGATCGGGTCGCATTTGCGGGTCAATTCGAACGCGCGCGCGGCGGGTGTCAGCGCACGCGCCCAGCGCGGCCCGGTGCGCCGGTCGCATCGGCAGCCCTGGGCGCATCTGCGACAATGGCCGCCCTTTTTGCCCGCAGCCTGCCGCCACGTGGCCCGATCCAGAAACCGCCTAGACCGCACCCCGTTCCAGACCGCCATCGCCGACCTCAGCCACGATGGCCGCGGCGTCGCCCGCCCCGAAGGCGAGGGCGGCAAGGTGGCCTTCGTCGCCGGCGCGCTGCCGGGCGAGACGGTGCTCGCCGAACCCACCGCGCGCAACCGCCACTTCGACGAGGCGCGCACCCTGCAGGTGCTGACCGCCTCGCCGCAGCGGGTGACGCCGCGCTGCCCGCACTTCGGGGTCTGCGCCGGCTGCGTGCTGCAGCACCTGGCCGAGGACCAGCAGATCCTGGCCAAGCAGCGGGTGCTGACCGAGAACCTGGAGCGGATCGGCCACGTGAGTGCGCAGACTGTGTTGCCGGCGCTGTCCGGGGAGCCCTGGGGCTACCGGCGCAAGGGCCGTTTCTCGGTGCGCCGGGTGGAGAAGAAGGACAAGACCCTGGTCGGCTTCCGCGAGCTCGACCCGCGTTTCGTCGCCGACCTGTCGGTGTGCCACACGGTGATCCCGCAGATCGGCTTCAAGGTGAGCGCGCTGGCCGAACTAGTCGAGAGCCTGGACGGCAAGCGCGACATCCCGCAGATCGAGTTCATCGCCGGCGACGCCGCGGTGGCGCTGACCTTCCGCCACATGCAGCCGCTCAGCGCGCACGACCAGGCGGCGCTGGTGGTCTTCGCCCAGGCCCACGACTTCGCCATCTTCCTGCAGCCCGGCGGCGTGGACACGGTGCATCCGCTGTACCCGCAGGAGGTGCCGCTGTCGTTCCGGTTGCCGCAATGGGACGTGGAGCTGGCGTTCCGGCCGCTGGACTTCATTCAGGTCAACGCCTCGCTCAATCAGAAGATGATCGCGCACGCATTGGCGCTGCTGGACGCGCAGCCCGGCGACCGCGTGCTCGACCTGTTCTGCGGGCTGGGCAACTTCACCCTGCCGCTGGCGCGCACGGTGCGCGAGGTGGTCGGCGTGGAAGGCGACGCTGGGCTGGTGGCGCGGGCGCGCGAGAACGCGCAGCGCAACGGCCTGGACAACGCGCAGTTCTTCGCCGCCGACCTGACCCAGGACCAGCGCCAGGCGCCGTGGATGCGCCAGGGCTTCGACAAGCTGCTGCTCGACCCGCCGCGCTCCGGCGCGATCGAGGTGCTGCGGCAGCTGCCGCTGGACAGCTTCCAGCGCATCGTCTACGTCAGCTGCCACCCCGGCTCGCTGGCCCGCGACGCCGGCTACCTGGTCAACGAACACGGCTTCGTGCTGAAGGCCGCCGGCGCGATGGACATGTTTCCGCATACGGCGCACGTGGAGAGCATCGCCGTGTTCGAGAAGCCGGGATTGGGGATCGGGGATTAGGGATTCGTAACAGCGAGGCCAGCGCGCTGGCTTATGCTTTTCCCATTCTCCTTTCCCGATTCCCCATTCCCATGCCGATAGAGATCGAACGCAAATTCCTGGTCACCGGCGACGGTTGGCGCGCGGCCGCGCATGCGGTGGTTCCGATGGCGCAGGGCTACATCAACGATCAGGCGGCGATGGACAGCGGCGCGCAGAAGGCGTCGGTGCGGGTGCGCATCCAGGGCGAGGAGGCGTTCCTCAACCTCAAGTCGCGCGCGCTGGGGCATACCCGGCAGGAGTTCGAGTACCCGCTGCCGCTGGACGATGCGCGGGCGCTGCTGGCGCTGTGCGTGGGCGGGCTGATCGACAAGCGCCGGCATCTGGTGCGGCACCAGGGCCATCTGTGGGAAGTGGACGAGTTCCTCGGCGACAACGCCGGGCTGGTGGTCGCCGAGATCGAACTGAAGCACGCCGACGAGCCGTTCGCCAAGCCCGACTGGATCGGCGCCGAAGTCACCGACGACGCGCGCTACTACAACCTGGCGCTGGCCTCGCATCCGTTCTCTCAGTGGCCGGAGAGCCGGGATTAGGGATTGGGGATTCGCAAAAAGCGGGTCAGGTGCGGCGATCGGGTTTATGCTTTTGCGAATCCCCAATCTCGAATCCCGAATCCCCGCCTCATGCGCATCGACATCTGGTCCGACGTGGTCTGCCCCTGGTGCTGGATCGGCAAGCGCCGGCTGCAGCAAGGCATCGCGGCGCTCGGCGCGGAGGCGCCGGCGCTGGAGATCCATTGGCATCCGTACCTGCTCGATCCCGATGCCGGGACCGAGCCGGTGCCGCTGCGCGAGGCGTATGCGGCCAAGTTCGGCGGCGCCGCGCGCACCGAGCAGATCCTGGCGCAGACCCAGGCCACCGCGCGCGCCGAGGGGCTGCCGTTCGATTTCGGCCGCGGCCAGGTGCGGGTGACCACGCTGCCGGCGCACCGGCTGCTGTGGCTGGCCGCGCGCGAGGGCGATGTCGACGCGGTGGCCGAGGCGCTGTTCCACGCGCATTTCGCCGAGGGGCGCAATCTTGCCGAGACCGGCACGCTGCTGGCGGCAGGCGCCGCCGGCGGGCTGTCCGCGGCGCGGGTGCAGGCGCTGCTGGACGGCGACGAGGGCCTGGCCGAGATCCAGGCGCAGCTGCAGCAGGCGCAGGCGATGGGCATCCGCGCGGTGCCGACCTACGTCATCGAAGGCCGCCACGCGATCCAGGGCGCGCAGCCGCCGGAAGCGTTCGCCGCGGCCTTGCGCGGCCTGCTGCCGCCGGCCTCCGGCGCCGCGCAGGACTGCGGGCCCGACGGCTGCGCGGTGTAGGCGGCCGCGCCACGGCAGCCTGCCCGGCTTCATCGCGTTGGACAGCCCCTGGCGCTCGTCGCGCCGCCAATGCCAGGCCGCTGCGCCGCGCTGGACCTGCCGCCGACGCCGGCATCTGCGACAATGCCGCCCAGGCGCGCTGAACAGCGCTGGCAGGAGAACCCCCCGCATGCTCGCGATCGGCGTCGCCGGTACCGAACTCACCGCGCAGGAACGCGACTGGCTGCAGCACGACGCGGTGGCCGGCGTGGTCCTGTTCAAGCGCAATTTCGCCTCGCGCGCGCAGGTCGCCGAGCTGTCGGCGGCGATCCGCGCCGCGGCGCCGCGGCCGCAGCTGATCTGCGTGGACCAGGAAGGCGGCCGCGTGCAGCGCTTCCGCGACGGCTACAGCGCGCTGCCGCCGCTGCACGGCTTTGGCGCGCTGTATGCGCGCGACCGCGAGGCGGCGCTGGCGCTGGCCGAGCAGCACGCCTGGCTGATGGCCAGCGAGGTGCGCGCCAGCGGCGTGGACCTGAGCTTCGCGCCGGTGGTGGACCTGGCGCGCGGCAACCGCGCGATCGGCGATCGCGCCTTCAGCGACGATCCGCAGGTGGTCGCCGCGTTCACCGCCGCCTACGTGCGCGGCATGCACAGCGTCGGCATGGCCGCCACGCTCAAGCACTTCCCCGGCCACGGCACGGTGCTGGAAGACACCCACGTCGACGACGCCGAGGATCCGCGCCCGCTGCAGACGCTGCGCCAGGAAGACCTGGTCCCGTTCGCCGCCGGCATCGCCGCCGGCGCCGATGCGGTGATGATGGCGCACGTGGTGTATCCGCAGGTGGCGCCGGAGCCGGCCGGCTATTCGCCGCGCTGGATCCAGCAGATCCTGCGCCAGGAACTGGGCTTCCGCGGCGTGGTGTTCTCCGACGACATCGGCATGGCCGCCTCGTTCGCCGCCGGCGGCGTCGCCGCGCGGGTGACCGCGCACCTGGACGCCGGCTGCGACGTGGTCCTGGTCTGCCATCCCGAACTGGTGGAGGAGTCGCTGCAGGCCGTGCGCGACCGCCCGCCCAACACCGCCGCGCTGCTCGGCCTGCTCGGCCGCGGCGCCCTCGGCTGGGACGGCCTGCTCGCCGACGCCCGCTACGGCCGCACCCAATCCCACATGCTCGCAACCTTCGGAAAAACCGCCTGATGTCCACTCTCACCATCGCCCAGGCCCTGGCCCAGGCCGACCTGCTGGTCGATCGTCCGCAACTCGACCAGGCCATCGCACGCATGGCCGACGCCATCGCCGCCGACTACCGCGGCGAGATCCCGGTCTACCTGACCATCATGCACGGCGCATTGCCGTTCGCCGGCCAGTTGGCGCTGGAACTGGGCGCGCGCGGCCAGGACCTGCAGCTGGACTACCTGCACGCCACCCGCTACCGCGGCGAGACCGTCGGCGGCGAGCTGGTGTGGAAGCACCGCCCCGCCACCGCGCTGTACGGGCGCCGCGTGCTGCTGCTCGACGACATCCTCGACGAGGGCCTGACCCTGCAGGCAGTGCGCCAGTGGTGCCTGGAGCAGGGCGCCACCGACGTGCGCATCGCCGCGCTGACGGTCAAGCGCCACGACCGCTGCGTGGCCGGGGTCAGCGCCGACTACACCGGCGTGGACGTGCCCGACCGCTACGTGTTCGGCTTCGGCATGGACGTCAACGAGGCCCTGCGCAACCTGCCGGCGATCTACGCGATGAAGGAGTAGGGCGCGCCGCAGGGCGTCGCCTTTCCCGCGCGCCGGCCGTCGTGGCGGCGCGTGCGCACTTTCTGATCGAGGATCCGCATGGACAACATCGCACTGGCCGTGATCGGCGGCACCGGCGTCTACAAGCTCGCGCAACTGGACGACGTGGAGACCCGCGAGGTCGACACGCGCTACGGCAGCCCGTCCGGCCCGGTGCGCATCGGCACGCTGCTCGGCCACCGGGTCGCGTTCCTGGCGCGCCACGGCGAAGGCCATTCGCTGCCGCCGCACAAGATCAATTACCGCGCAAACCTTGCGGCGTTGCAGCAAATCGGCGCCACCCGGGTGCTCGCGCTCAACACCGTCGGCGGCATCGGCGAGCGCTTCGGGCCGCGCGTGCTGGCCTGCCCGGACCAGCTGATCGACTACACCTGGGGCCGCATCTCCACGCTCAGCGAGGAGCCGGGCAGCGAGGTGCTGCACGTGGACTTCGGCCACCCGTATTCGCCGATGCTGCGCAGCAAGGTGCTGGCCGCCGCGCGCGTGACCGGCGCCGCGGTGGTCGACGGCGGTTGCTACGGCGCCACGCAAGGGCCGCGGCTGGAAACGATTGCGGAGATCGCGCGGCTGCGCCGCGACGGCTGCGATCTGGTCGGCATGACCGGCATGCCCGAGGCCGGGCTGGCGCGCGAACTGGGCCTGGAATACGTGTGCCTGGCGATCGTGGCGAACTGGGCCGCCGGCTGCGGCGACGCCCAGGAGATCACCCTGGCCGAGGTGCTGGCCAACGTGGAGGCGGCCTCGGCGGGCCTGCCGGAGCTGATCGGCGAACTGGCGCGCGGGTGATTGTCTTCGCTGCGCAAGCTTTGCATACTCCGCCGGTGCGGGATGCCGCACAACCACCACCCATTCATTGCAAAAGGTCTCGCATCACCATGCCGAACGGTACCGTCAAGTGGTTCAACGACGCCAAGGGATTTGGCTTTATTTCACCGGAAGACGGCAGCGCCGATGTATTCGCGCACTTCTCCGCGATCAATTCCAAGGGCTTCCGCAGCCTGCAGGAAGGACAGCGTGTCAGCTACGACGTGACCCAGGGTCCGAAGGGCGCGCAGGCCTCCAATATTACGCCTGTCGAGTAAACCGCTTGCTCGGCTGAGCTGTTTTTGAGCCCCGCTTCGGCGGGGTTTTTTATGGATGGCGATACCGCTGCGGTGTCGCCCGCAATCAGTGGATGCGATGAGGCAACGGATGCAGATCGGCATCGTCGGCTACGGCACGGCGGGCCAGGCCCTGGCGCTGCTGCTGGCGCGCGACGGCCACCAGGTGCAGGTGTTCGAACGCGCGCCGCAGCCGGGTCCGGTCGGCGCCGGGTTCCTGCTGCAGCCCACCGGGCTGCAGGTGCTGTGGCGGATCGGCCTGCTCGAGCAGGCGCTGGCGCACGGCGCGCCGGTGCGGCGCCTGTACGGCGAGACGCCGTGCGGCCGCGCGGTGATGGACATGCGCTACCGCGACCTGGACGCGCGCCTGTTCGGCCTGGGCATGCAGCGCGGCGCGCTGTTCGCGCTGCTGGCGCAGGCGTGGGACGGCTACGCCGAGCTGCAGCGCGACACGCGCATCGTCGCCATCGACGACGGCCTGCGCCGGCTGCAGGACCAGCACGGGCGCTGGCATGGCCCGTTCGACCTGGTGATCGCCAGCGACGGCTCGGCCTCGGCGCTGCGCGCGCAGGTGCAGGGCACACGCCTGGACCGGGTCTATCCGTGGGGCGCGCTGTGGTGCCTGCTGCCGCGCGGCGACTGGGCCTTCGCCGACGAACTGCGCCAGCGCTACGTGGCCGCGCGCAAGATGATCGGCCTGCTGCCGGTCGGCACCCGCCCGGGCGATCCCGAGCCGCGCATGAGTTTCTTCTGGAGCCTGCCCACCGCCGATTTCGACGCGTGGCAGACGCGCGGCATGGAGGCGTGGCTGGACGAGGTCGCGCAGCTGTGGCCGCAGGCGCGCGAGCGCCTGGCGCAGGTGTGCGCGCCGGCGCAGCTGGCGCGGGCCAGCTATCGCGACGCGGTGCAGCAGCGCTGGTACCGCGGCCGCCTGGTGCTGGCCGGAGACGCGGCGCATTCGATGAGCCCGCAGCTGGGGCAGGGCGTCAACATGGCGCTGATGGATGCCTGGGTGTTGAGCGAAGCCCTGCGCGAAGCGCCGGACCTGGACGCGGCGCTGGCGCGCTACCAGGCGCAGCGCCATGCGCACGTGGCGGTGTACCAGTTCTGGAGCCGCTGGCTGACGCCGCTGTTCCAGTCCGAGCGCGACCTGGTGGCGCGGGTGCGCGACATCGGCATGCTGCCGGCCGGGCGCATGCCCGGCGGCCGCGGGCACATGCTGCGCGTGCTCAGCGGCACCCAGCACGGCTGGTTCGGCAAGCTGCCGCTGGAGCCCGCGTTCTTGCAGGCGCTGGCCGATACCGCGGCGCTGCCGCGGATCGCGCCGGAGCAGGTGCGGAGCGAGCGGGTGCACTGAGCGCCAGCGTTCGATGCAATCGTGCGCCGCAGTGCCGGCGCTTTCTGTAGGAGGGGCTTCAGCCCCGACCGCCTTGCCGATAAAAATGGTCGGTCTGAAGCTTTTCCTGCACAGACCTCGTCCGAAGAGATGGTTCGGCAACCGGCGCGATCGATCCGGCAGGCTTGCGGGCATGTCCGCAAGGGACGGCGCGACTGGCGCAGCGATTTTCCCCGAGATGGCTTCGACCCCGATGCCTGGTTCGGTAGAGCGTCGGGGCTGAAGCGCTCCTGCAGGAATCGCGACTCGCCGGGATGGCTTGGCCGGCTCCTGCCGCTACGGCGCGGCCACCGGCAGCGCCAGCGGCTCGCCTTCGACGCAGGCGACCAGGCGTTCGCCTGTCTCCAGGACCGGGACCACGCCGGCGGTGAAGTGCGAGAACGCGGGCAGCACCGTCATCCGCTCGCGCAGCCAGAACGCCGGCCAGCGCGGGCGCATGTCCGGCAGCTTGGCCAGCGGATGCAGGTGGCCGCACAGCACGTGCAGATGCGCGCCCGGCAGCGGATCGTGGCGCAGCACGAAGGGGCCGTCCTCCACCTGTTCGCCCAGCAACGCGATGTCCAGTCCGGCACTCGCCAGCGCGCGGTCGTGGTTGCCCGAGATCGCGGCCACGCGCAGTTGCGGATGCGCCGTGCGCCAG
This sequence comes from Xanthomonas sp. AM6, assembly GCF_025665335.1. Taxonomy (NCBI): domain Bacteria; kingdom Pseudomonadati; phylum Pseudomonadota; class Gammaproteobacteria; order Lysobacterales; family Lysobacteraceae; genus Xanthomonas; species Xanthomonas sp. AM6. The sequence continues at coordinate 3,267,576 of NZ_CP106869.1, read as the reverse complement.
TCGTGCCAGTGCCGTTGCCAGGCCGCTGCGGGCGCGGCGCCGTGCAGCACGTCGCCGAGGATCCACAGTTCCTGCGCGGCCTGCGCCTGCACCAGCGCGGCAAGACGTTGCAGGTCGAACGCGGTGCCGCCGCTGGGCAGGCCGATGCCCGCGCGGCGGAACACGTCGGCCTTGCCCAGGTGCAGGTCGGCGATCAGCAGCCGCCGCCGCGCCGGCCAGTACAGCGCGCGCTCGCCGAGCAGGGTCATCGGCTCGCCGGCCAGGGTCCAGGTCAGCTCAGCGGGCATGGCGTTGTTCCAGCTGTGCGGCGGCGCGCATCACCCGCGCCTTCCAGTCCTCGGTGCTGAGCTGGCCGCGGATGCTCTCGGCCCACAGCGGGAACGACAGCGGGGTCAGGCTGCGCGGCGTGCGCAGCGCCAGTTCGCGCGCGGCGCAGTCGTGCAGCGTGGCGGCGAGCCGGGTCAGTTCCATCTCGCCCTGCAGCACTTCGCGTTCGGCCTGCGCCAGCAACAGATGTTCGGGATCGAAACGGCTCAGCACGTCGTACAGCAGGCCGCTGGAGGCCTGCAGCTGGCGCAGGCTGCGCGGCGTGCCGCCGGGCAGGCTGGGCGGCAGCAGGCCGGACACGCGCGCGATCTCGCGGAACTGGCGCCGCGCCAGTTCGCCCAGGTTGAGGCTCTCGCGCAGGTCCTCGAACAGCTGCGCGGGGCTGAGCAGCGCGCGCAGCAGCGCCGCATCGGGCGCCACTTCCTGCGCCGGCGACAGCACGAAACCGTAGTCGTTGGCGGCGAAGCTGAAGGTGTTGCGTTGATGCCGGCCCCAGCGCAGCGCCAGCAGCGCGGCCAGGCCTTCGTGCACCTGGCGCCCGGCGAACGGATACACGAACACGTGGCGGCCGTCGCGGGCGCGCACGCTTTCCACCAGCAGCCGCTGCGGCGACGGCAACGCCGACAACGCGCGCTGCAGGCCGAGCAGCGGCGCCAAGGCGCGCAGTTCTTCCTCGCCGCGCGGTTCGGCGAACACCGCCTCCACTTCGTGCGCCAGCGCCGAGGACAGCGGCATGCGCCCGCCCATCCATTTCGGCACGGTGCCGTCGCCGCCCTTGGCCAGGCGCACGTAGGCGGTCATGTCTTCCAGCCGCACCAGCTCCAGCATGCGCCCGGCGAACTGGAAGCGGTCGCCGCGGCGCAGGCGGCCGACGAACTGCTCTTCCACCGCGCCGAGCCGGCCGCCGCGCAGGAAGCGCACCGCGACGCTGCCGTCGCTGGTGATGGTGCCGATCGACAGGCGATGGCGCAGCGCGATGCGGCGGTCGTGCACGCGGTACACGCCGTCGTCGTCGCGCACCACCTTGCGGTAGTCCGGATACTGCGCCAGCGCGCGGCCGCCCTGCACGATGAACTCCAGCACCGCATTCCAGGTGGCCGCGTCGAGCGCGGCGAACGCGGCGGTGCCGCGCACTTCGGCCAGCAGCGCATCGGCGCGGAACCCGCCGCCCAGCGCGCAGCTCACGCAGTGCTGCGCCAGCACGTCCAGCGACAGCCGCGGCGACGGGCGCGATTCGATGCGGCCGTGGGCGATGGCGCGGCGCGCGGCGGCGTACTCGACCAGCTCCAGCGCGTGCGTGGGCACGCACAGCACGTGGCCGGCCTCACCGGGGCGGTGCTTGGCGCGGCCGGCGCGCTGCAGCAGCCGCGCCACGCCTTTCGGGCTGCCGATCTGCAGCACCTGGTCGACCGCCGGGAAATCCACGCCCAGGTCCAGGCTGGAGGTCGCGACCACGCAGCGCAGGCTGCCGTCGCGCAGGCCCTGCTCGGCGGCGCTGCGCAGCGCCGGATCCAGCGAGCCGTGGTGCAGCGCCAGGGTCTGCGTGTCTTCCGGCCACACCGAGTCCAGCGCCTGGTGCCACAGTTCGGCCTGCGCGCGGGTGTTGGTGAACAGCAGGCTGGTGCGCACCGCGAACAGTTTTTCCAGCACCCGCGGCAACTGCGCCAGGCCCAGGTGGCCGGCCCACGGGAAGCGCTCGCCGCTGGCCGGCGCCAGCGTCTCCAGGGTCAGCGTGCGCGGCTTGACCCCGGCCACGATCGGCGCATCCGGCACGTGCGGCAGCAGCACGTCGCGCGCCTCGTCCAGGTTGCCGAGCGTGGCCGACAGGCCCCAGATGCGCAGCGCCGGCGCCCAGGCGCGCAGCCGCGCCAGGCACAGCTGCAGCAGCACGCCGCGCTTGTTGCCGAGCAGTTCGTGCCATTCGTCGACGATCACGCAGCGCAGCGTCGCCAGCTGCGGCGCGGTGTCCGGATAGGACAGCAGCAGCGCCAGCGATTCGGGCGTGGTCACCAGCGCGTCGAGCTTGCCGCTGCGCGCCAGGCGCTTGTCGCGCGCGCTGGCGTCGCCGGTGCGCACGCCGATCTGCCAGTCCAGGCCCAGCGCCTGCGCCGGTTCGCGCAGCGCGCGCACGGTGTCGGCGGCGAGCGCGCGCAGCGGGGTGATCCACAGCACCTTCAGGTCGCGCTGCGCCTGCCGGCGCGCACGCGTGGTCGGCGCCGACTTGCTCGCGCTGGCGGCGGCCTTGCTGCGGCGCGGCGCTTTGCGCGCGGCGGCCTGCTGCGCGGCCTGGTCGCGCAGGCCTTCCAGCAGCGGGCCGCCGAATGCGGCCAGGGTCTTGCCGCTGCCGGTGGGCGTGTGCAGCAGTCCGGAACCGCCGTCCAGATAGTGCCGCCACAGCGCGCGCTGGAACGGCAGCGGCCGCCATCCCTGCGCGGCGAACCAGGCGTACAGCGGCGCGTCGGCCGGGCGCTTGCGCGCCTGCGCCGGGGTCATCGCGCCAGCGCCTGCAGCGTGGCGAGCCGGTCGGCCTCGGCGAACGGCTTGTCGTGGCGCCAGCGCAGGATGCGCGGAAAGCGCACCGCGATGCCCGACTTGTGCCGGCTGCTCTTGTTCACCGCCTCGAAGCCGAGTTCGAACACGTGGTACGGCGTCACCGCGCGCACCGGACCGAAGCGCTCGGTGGTGTGCGCGCGGATCCAGCGGTCCAGGGCCAGGATCTCGCTGTCGTCCAGGCCCGAATACGCCTTGGCCACCGGCACCAGCTGTTCGCCGTCCCACAGGCCGAAGGTGTAGTCGGTGTACAGCGTGCTGCGGCGGCCGTGGCCGGCCTGCGCGTACAGCAGCACCGCGTCGATGGTCAGCGGTTCGATCTTCCACTTCCACCAGTCGCCGCGGCGGCGCCCGGACTGGTAGGGCGAGGACGCGCGCTTGAGCATCAGCCCTTCCACGCCGCGCTCGCGCGCCTCCTCGCGCAGCGTCGCCGCCGCCTCCCAGCTCGCGGCCTGCACCTGCGGCGACAGCACGATGCGCGGATCGGCGTGCGCGTCGAGCAAGTCCTGCAGCTGCGCGCGGCGCTGCGCCAGCGGCTGTTCGCGCAGGTCGACTCCGTCCAGTTCCAGCAGGTCGTAGGCGAGCACCCGCGCCGGCGTGTCGGCCAGCGTCTTGGCGCCGGGCTTGCGCCGCTGGATGCGGGTCTGCAGCGCGGTGAACGGCAGCGGCGCGGTGTCGCCCTCGCGCCAGCCCAGCAGTTCGCCGTCGATCACCGCATCGCGCGGCAGCGTGGCCGCGGCCGTCTCGATTTCCGGGAAGCGGCCGTCCAGGCGTTCCTCGCCGCGCGACCACAGCGCCACCTCGCCGTCGCGGCGGATCAGCTGCAGGCGGATGCCGTCCCATTTCCATTCCAGTTGCCAGTCGTCGATCGCGCCGAGCGTGGCGACCTCGTTTTCCAGCGGCGAGGCCAGGAAGAACGGGTAGGGCTGCTGGCGGTCGCTGGCCAGCACCTCGTGCGAGAGCAGGTCCTCCAGCGCGGCCGGGGTCGGCGACCACGCGCCGAGCATGCGCTGGGCGATGCGCGCGATGTCGATCCCCGACATCGCCGCCAGCGCCTGCTGCACCAGCCGCTGCGACACGCCCACGCGCAGCGCGCCGGTCAGCAGCTTGTTGAACAGCAGGCGCTCGTCGAAATCCAGGCTGCGCCAGCCGGCCAGCACTGCGGCGTGGCGCGCGGCCTCGTCCTGCGCGGCCACCGGCAGCAGGCGTTCCTCGATCCAGTCGCGCAGCGGCGCCGGATCGGAGGTCTCGGCCGGATCGTCCAGCAGCAGGGTGAGGGTTTCGGCGAGATCGCCAACGTGGTCGTAGCTGTCGTCGACCAGCCAGCCGGGCAAGCCGCTTTCCTGCGCGATCCACTCGCGCAGTTCGCGGGTGTTGGCGATGCGCCGCAGCTTGCCGCCGCTCAGCAACCAGATCGCCCACGCCGCGTCGGCCGGCGGCGCCTGCTCGAAGTACGCGACCAGCGCGGCGCGCTTGTCCAGCGTCGCGGTGCTCTGGTCCAGCTGCCGGTACAGCGCGGCGAAGTGTTTCATTCCTCGGCACCGTAGTCGGTACGGAACGCCTCGGCGGCGACGCCGCGCTCGTTCAGCGCGCGGATGATCGCGTCGGTATTGCCGTGCGTGGCGATGACCCGCTGCGCGCCGGTCTCGGCGATGGTGCGCAGCAGGTCGGGCCAGTCGGCATGGTCGGAGACCACGAAGCCGCGGTCGTAGTTGCGCCGGCGGCGGTTGCCGCGCAGGCGCATCCAGCCGGAGGCGAAGCCGAGCTGCGCATGGCGGAAGCGGCGCAGCCACGGGCTGCCCGCGGCCGACGGCGGCGCCAGCACCAGTTGCCCGGCGTAGTCGGCGCGCTTGTCCAGTTCGGCGACCGGCTGCGTGTCGAGCATCGCCACCCCGGCCTGCCGGTACACCGCCACGCCGGCGGCGACCGCGCCATGCAGCAGCGCCGGCTGGTCGTCCCACGGCTGCAGTTCGGCCAGCACCCGCTGCGCCTTGCCCAGCGCGTAGCAGAACAGCACCGCGGCCTCGCCACGCGCGGCGCACTCGCGGCGCCAGGCGACGATCTCGCGCGCCACCGCGGCGGTGTCCGGCCAGCGGTACACCGGCAGGCCGAAGGTGGCCTCGGTGATGAAGGTGTCGCAGCGCACCACCTCGAACGCCGCGCAGGTCGGGTCGGGCTGGCGCTTGTAGTCGCCGGAGGCCACCCACACCTCGCCGTCGACCTCGACGCGCACCTGCGCCGAGCCGAGCACGTGCCCGGCCGGATGCAGCGACACCTGCGCGGCGCCCAGCGCGAAGCGTTCGCCGTAGTCGTAGGCGCGGTACGCCTGCTCGCCGAGCCGCCAGCGCAGGATCGGCAGGCCTGCCGCGGCGCAGTGGTATTCGCCCATGCCGGCGCGCGCGTGGTCGCCGTGGCCATGGGTGATGACCGCGCGCGGCACCGGGCGCCAGGGATCGATATGGAAGTCGCCGGCGGGGCAGTACAGCCCTTCCGGGCGCAGCACGATCAGGTCCTGGGAAGCGGGTTTTGGCATGCCTGCCACTGTGTCCAAGGCGGTGTGCAGGAGATGAGAATCCAGGCCGAACGGTTCGCCGCGCAGGCACGGATCGGCCACAATGCGGCACGCGTTTCTGGGAGACAGATGCATGCAAGCGGACCTGCCCGCATTCGCCACGCACGTGGTCGAGAACCAGCCGCCGCCGTTCGAGCCGCGCGACCTGTGGGCCGACGATGCGGTGCTGCGCGCCGCGGTGGCGCGCGAGGGCGGCACCGCGTTCGCCGCACAGCTGGCCACCTACGGCGCGCTCGCCGGCGACACCCTGTACCGGCTCGGCTTCGACGCCAACCGCGACCGGCCGCGGCTGCGCACGCACGACCGTTTCGGCCAGCGCATCGACACGGTCGAGTTCCATCCGGCCTATCACCAGTTGCTCGATGCGGCCAAGGCGCACGGCGTGGCCGGGCTGTCCTGGCACGCGCCGCAACCGGGTGCGCACGTGGCGCGGGCGGCGCTGAGCTACCTGCACCACCAGGCCGAGGCCGGCACCAGCTGCCCGCTGACCATGACCCATGCCGCGGTTGCGGTGCTGCGCCAGGCACCGGCGCTGCGCGACTGGGCGGACAAGGCCGCCGCGCCGCACTACGATCCGCGCGACGTGCCGATCGCCGACAAGGCCGGTATCACCCTGGGCATGGGCATGACCGAGAAGCAGGGCGGCTCGGACGTGCGCAGCAACGCCACCGTCGCCACGCCGCTGGGCCGCGACGATGCCTACGCGCTGGTCGGGCACAAGTGGTTCTTCTCCGCGCCGATGTCCGACGGCTTCCTGGTGCTGGCGCAGGCCCCGGGCGGGCTGAGCTGCTTCCTGCTGCCGCGGCGGCTGCCCGACGGCAGGCTCAACGCGCTGCGGCTGATGCGGCTGAAGGACAAGCTCGGCGACTGGTCCAACGCGTCCAGCGAGGTGGAATTCGCCGGCGCCTGGGCGCAGCGCATCGGCGAGGAAGGGCGCGGCGTGGCCAGCATCATCGGCATGGTGATGCTGACCCGGCTGGACTGCATGCTCGCCGCCGCCGCGCAGATGCGCATGGCCTTGGCGCAGGCGCTGCACCATGCGCGGCACCGCGTCGCGTTCGGCAAGCCGCTGGTGGAACAGCCGCTGATGCGCAACGTGCTCGCCGACCTGGCACTCGAATCCGAGGCCGCCACCGCGTTCGCGCTGCGCGTGGCGCGCGCGGTGGACGCGGCCGAGCGCGACCCGGCCGAGGCCGCGTTCGCGCGCATCGCCACCGCGCTGGGCAAGTACTGGCTGTGCAAGCGCGCGCCGGCCTTCGTCAACGAAGCGCAGGAATGCCTGGGCGGCGCCGGTTACGTGGAGGAATCGATCCTGCCGCGGCTGTACCGGCAGGCACCGCTGAATTCGATCTGGGAGGGCAGCGGCAACATCCAGTGCCTGGACGTGCTGCGCGCGCTGGCGCGCGAACCGCGCAGCGCGGCGGCGCTGCTGGCCGAGCTGGAAACCGCGGCCGGCGCGACCCCGCACTACGATGCGGCGCTGGACGCGTTGCGCATGTCGCTGGCCGGCGACGCGCAGGTGGACGAGTACGCCGCGCGGCGCATCACCGAACGCATCGCACTGGCGCTGCAGGCCGCACTGCTGCTGCGCAGCGCCAGCCCCGCGGCCGACGCGTTCGTGCGCAGCCGCCTGGCCGGCGCGCACGGACTGGCGTTCGGCACGCTGGAGGCGGACGTGCCGGTGGAAGCACTGCTGGCGCGTGTGCTGCCTTGACCGCGGCAATGCCGCGCACAACCTCTTGACGCGAGAGGGCAGCCACTTTTCGTTCTCCCCTCGGGAGAAGGTGCCCCGCAGGGGCGGATGAGGGTACGTCAGCCAGTGCAGCGAGTGCGCGCGCTGCGCGCCCGGACCCTCACCCCAATCCCTCTCCCGGTGGGAGAGGGACCACGCTTCGTCCCGAGTCCCCAATCCCCAATCCCAGCATCAATGCCTCGTCCCACGCCGGCCCCCACCCTTGGCCTGGGTCGCTTCCACCGACAGGGTGAAGCTGCGCTCCTCGCCGTCGAGCATCGCGCCGACGCCGACCAGCTGGCGCTTGATCTCCTCGCCGCGGCCGTTGCGGATCGTCACCACCACCGTGTACTCCCACGCGGTGCCGTCGGCGGGATGCTGGATGGTGCCCTGCACGCGCAGCGGCACCGTCGCGGTCGGCGCCGATTGCTGCAGCGCCGCTGAGTCGAAGCGCAGGTGGTGCTTGCAGGCCGGGCAGACGCTGGCGCTCTCCAGGATCGTCGCCTTGCAGTGCGGGCAGGTCCGGGTCGCCCCCGGGGTGCCGGGACGCGGCGTGCTCATGCGCCGGCGTCTGGCTCCGTCGGCTTGCCGCCTTTGCGGCCCTTGTCGTCTTCCCAGCCGAAGTCGGCCTGGCCGCGCATCCGCGAGCCCGCGGCCACGGTCAGCGAGCCGGCCTTGACGTCGCCGATCAGCGCGCCGGACGCCAGCAGGTCCACCTGCGACGCCGATTCGATGTTGCCCTCCAGTTCGCCGGCGATGGTCACCTTGTTGGCGCGCACGCCGCCGCTGAGCTTGGCGCCGGTCTCGATGGTCAGGTCGCCCTGCACGTTGACGTCGCCCTTGAACCTGCCGGCGATGCGGATGTGGCCGGTGCCTTCGATCTTGCCTTCGATGGTGATGTCGGCGGCGATCAGCGACTCCTTGGCCGCCGGTGCAGCGGCGCGCGCGGGAAGGGGAGCGGCCGCGGCGACCGCGGCGGCGGGCTCGCCGACCACCGGATCGGCGGCAGGGCGCGGTTCGTTGGCGGTGGCGGCGGGCGTGCCGGGCAGCGGCAGGCCATCCTTGCGTGGGGTACCCTGATCTTTCCAGATGGACATGCGCGGACGTCTCCAGTCGGGGGAGACCGGACTATCGCCGCTCTACCGCGCATATTTTGTGACAGTCATCTCTAAAGCGTGCTTGGCGCATCGCGGCCGCCGGTTCAGCCCATGCCGTCCAGCGCCGGATCGAACTGCTGCACCTGGTTGCGGCCGCTGCGCTTGGCGCGATACAGCGCCGCATCGGCCTTGCGCAGCAGGGTGGTGGCGACCACGCCGTCGCGCGAATAGCTGGCCAGCCCGATCGAGACCGTCACGCCCGGCAGCGCCATGCCATCCAGCGTGGTGGTCAGCTGCTGCGCGGCGCTGCGGATCTGCTCGGCGATCGCCAGCGCCGCCTCCGGCGTCGTTTCCGGAAGGATCACGGTGAATTCCTCGCCGCCGTAGCGGCAGGCGATGTCCTCGCCGCGCAGCCGCGAAGTGAGCATCTGTCCGACCGCGGCCAGCAGGCTGTCGCCGCCGCCGTGGCCGTGCAGGTCGTTGAAGTGCTTGAAGTGATCCACGTCCAGCATCAGCAGCGACAGCGGCATCGAACGGCGCGCGCAGCGCGCCATTTCGTGGTTCAGCGACTCCTCCAGGTAGCGGCGGTTGAACAGGCCGGTGAGCGGGTCGCGGATCGACTGCAGGCGCAGCGATTCGCGCAGGCGCAGGTTGCTCAGCGCCAGCGACAGCTGCTCGGCCGCGGCCTCGGCGATGGCGATGCGCGGCAGCGGCCCCGGGCCGGGACCGGCCAGGAACACGAAGCCCAGCTGCGTGCCCTGCGCCGACAGCGGAATGCACGCGCTGCTGGCGCCGAGGGCCTGCGGGTCGTCGAGCAGATGCGCGCAGGCCGAATCGTGGCGCAGCGCGTGCACGAAATGCGCCTTGTCGCGGCGCAACGCCCAGCATTCTTCCGGCGCCACCACCGATTCGCTGCGCACCGGCGCCTGGCCCCAGGCGACGATGGCCTCGGCGCGATCCCGGGACGCGCGCAGCAGGTACACGCTGCCGCCGGCCTCGGGCATCAGCGCGGCGAGCATGCGCGCGGTCACCGCCAGCGCTTCCTTGGGGTCCACGCAGCTCTGCAGCAGGCCGGTGTAGCGGCTGAGCGCATTGAGATCGGCGCTGGTGCGCTGCAGTTCCTCGATGCTGGCGCCGAGTTTTTCGTTGGCGACCGAGGCGGCCTGTTCGGCCGACGCGCGGTTGCGCAGCTCGCGGAACAGCAACGCGTAGACCACGCACACGCTGCCCAGGCCGAACGGGATGCCGGCCAGGGCCAGGGCCAGCAGCAGGTCGGAGCTGCGCTGGTTGGAACGGTCGCGGCTCTGCAGCAGCTGCTGTTCCAGTTCGATCATCTGCTGCACGTGATCGCGGATCGTGCTGGAATCCTTGAACACGCTGGGCGCCATCGCGCGTTGCAACGCTTCCAGCCCGTCGCGCTGATAGACGTCGAGCATCCGCTGCATCTGCGTCAGCCGCGCCTGCACCAGCCGTTGCAGGACGCGCAGGTTCGCCAGTTGCGTCGGGTTGTCGGCGACCAGCGTGCGCAGCTGCGTCAGGTGCCGCGGGACACGTTCGGCGCTGTCGCGATAGTTGCTCAGGTAGGCCAGGTTGTCGGTCAGCTCGTAGCCGCGCAACGCGGTTTCGGCCTGCAGCAAGGTCAATTGCACTTCGTCGATGCTGCGCAGCACCTGGTGGGTATGCGCCACGCGCGCGGCATCGGAGATCGAGCGTTGCGCGCCGGTAAAGACGCCGAAACCGATCGACACGAAGACCAGGGCGGAGAACAGCAGCGCTAGGCGGGTTCTGATCCGCACACGGTGGAACGTCGACATTGGCGGATTGTAACCAGCCTGGAAGCGGCCAGGCGCTCGCGCAGACAAAGCGGGCCGTAGGTCACGTCGTGGTCGCGATTGAAACTGTTTCCTGCGGTGCTTGCTGCGCGCCGTGGATGGATGGCGGAAGGGCTCTGGTCCGTTTTGGGCATTCGTCCAAGCTGCAAGCTGCAACCAAGCCCATTGCTTCGCTGGGTCGCGACTGAAGTCGCTCCTACAAGAATTGCGGGAGTTGGCGCGGCGCCTCGCAGCTTTTGTTCCTTGCGCGGATCAGTGCGAGGTGTCGAAGTCGTCAGGTCGATCGTTCTGCCTGGTCGTGACTGAAAGCCGCGCAGTGGGCGCTTGCGGCGCGTCGTCAGGTGCTTTGTGGAAGCCGGCGGAGCCTAGGGCTGTCGTGCATGGAGAGCGTGGCGGCGGTGCGCTGGCGGTCCCGCCGCATCCGGCATGTTGCGCGGATGCGGCGGGAAGATCGACTAGCGCGATGGCTCAGTGCTTCTCGGGGTTGTCGTTGTGCGGATCCTGGTTGGCGTTCTCGCGGGCCTTGTCGGCGAGCTTCTGCGCGGCGCTGGCGGTGGCCTCGCTGGCGTCGGCGGCCGCTTCCTTGGCGGCGGCCGAGGCATCCTGCACGGCTTCGGAGTTGGCGGCACGATGCGCGGCGTCGCGGGCGTCGGCGGCGACTTCGCGGCCGGTCTGCGCGGCCTGGTCGGCGGCTTCCTTGGCGGCTTCGCCAGTCTGCTCGGCAGCGATCTTGGCGTCGCGCTGCGCCTGCTGCGATTCCGGGCCCTGGCACGCGGCGAGCGCCAGCGTGCCCAGCAATGCCATTGCCACGATCGGGGTCTTGTTCATGCGCGTTCTCCGTTGCTGGGTGATGCGGCGCAGCCTAGGCGGGCGTGCATGCAGCCGGCGTCAATGCCGCGCAATACCACCGGCTCCCATTCAGCTACGCCGCCAGCGCAGCAAGTCACAGCTCCGCAGGCCCAGCGCCAACGCCACGCTGAACACGATGGGCATCGCCCGGCCACGCTGGGAAGCAGGAACAACGCCCAGCCGATGATGATGCTGTGCGGACGGCCGCGGCGCTGCGGCGCCGCCGGACGGGCTATCGACCATATCGCGGCAAGGTCGAGGCCCGGAGCGCGCAAGCCGGCCGTCGGCACGTTTGCGCAAATCGCAGACAAAGAAAAAGCCGCTGGCGAACCAGCGGCTTTCTCAGACGTGCCTGAAGCGAGAAGTGATTACTTCTTGGCTTCTTCGGCAGCGTCCTTGGCCTTGTCGGCGGTGTCGTCCGCAGCCTTGGCGGTGTCGGCAGCCTTGTCGGCAGCAGCGTCGGTCGGGGCAGCAGCAGCGGCCTGCGAAGCGTCGGCAGCGGTGTTGGCGGCGGTAGCGGCCGTGTCGGCAGCAGCCTGGGCGGAATCGGCGGTGGCGGCACCGGCGGCCGAAGCCTGGTCGGCAGCAGCCTGCGCGTCGGTGGCGGCTTCGTTAGCCGAAGCAGCGGCGTCCTGCGCCTGCTCCTGCTTCGAGCATGCGGCCAGGGCCAGGCCCAGGGCCATTGCGATCAGCAGCTTGTTGATGCTCATGATGTGTCTATCCTCGTCGTTTAGTTAGGCAACGCGCTATTGCGCGCCCTCAACATGATGACAAGCCAAAGTCGGCTGTCAAGCGCATGCGCATTCATTTTTGTGTTTCAGGGGTTAATCCCAATTAAATCAATTCGATGGCGATAGCCGTCGCCTCTCCGCCACCGATGCACAGGGTCGCGATGCCGCGGCGGCCGCCGCGGGTGCGCAACGCGTTCACCAATGTCACGACCAGCCGCGCGCCCGAGGCGCCGATGGGATGGCCGAGCGCGCAGGCGCCGCCGTTGACGTTGACCTTGGCGTGGTCCAGGCCCAACTCCTTGATCGGCACCATCGGCACCACGGCGAACGCTTCGTTGATCTCGAACAGGTCGACCTGGTCCTGGCTCCAGCCGACCTGGTCGAGCAGCTTGCGGATCGCGCCGACCGGGGCGGTGGTGAACCATTCCGGCGCCTGCGAGAAGGTCGCGTGGCCGACGATCCGCGCCAGCGGCGCGATGCCGCGGCGCGCGGCGTCGTCGGCGCCGAGCAGCACCGTGGCGGCGGCGCCGTCGGAGATGCTGGAGGAACTGGCGGCGGTGACCGTGCCGTCCTTCTTGAACGCCGGCTTGAGCGTGGGGATCTTGGCGACGTCGGACTTGCCCGGCTGCTCGTCGCTGGCGAACACCGCCTCGCCCTTGCGGGTGGCGACGCGGACCGGAACGATCTCCGCGTCGAAGGCGCCGTCGCGCTGCGCGGCCTGGGCGCGGGTCACCGATTCGATCGCGTACGCGTCCTGGTCCTGGCGGCTGAAGCCGAACTTCTCGGCGGTGGCCTCGCCGAACACGCCCATGGCCTGGCCGTCGTCGGGGTTGGTCAGGCCGTCCCAGGCCATGTGGTCGACCGCCTGGAAGTTGCCGTAGCGGTTGCCGGTGCGCGAGTTCGGCAGCAGGTGCGGCGCGTTGCTCATCGACTCCATGCCGCCAGCGACGACGATGCTGGCCGAGCCGGCCTTGATCAGGTCGTGGCCGAGCATGATCGCCTTCATGCCCGATCCGCAGACCTTGTTGATGGTGGTGGCGCCGGTGGCGTCGGGCACGCCGGCCGCGCGCGCGGCCTGGCGCGCCGGCGCCTGGCCGAGGTTGGCCGGCAGCACGCAGCCCATGATCACTTCCGACACGTCGGCGGCGGGGATGCCGGACTGCTCCAGCGCGGCGCGGATCGCGGCGGCGCCGAGTTCCGGCGTGGGCACGCCGTTGAACTGGCCCAGGAAGGCGCCGATGGCGGTGCGCTTGGCCGCGGCGATGACGATCTCGGTCATGGCAAACCCTTACGAAGATGAGTTCCCGATTATCTGCCTCGGCGCGGCGTCTGCCAATCGCGGCCCGGCCGGCGAACGCCGCAGGGCGGATTTCCGGTGTAGATTCGGGGACGATTCAGGCCGCGCGTTTGCGGCCGCTAACGGAACGTTGCCTGCCGCAGTGGCCGGCGTGCATATCTGGAGAGAGATGATGCGGAAGTTGATGGCCCGGTCGCTGCTGGCGACCGCACTGGCGGTGGCGTTGACCTCGTGCGGCGGTGGCGGCGGTGGCGGGCTGACCCGCAGCGATCCGCCGCCGACCTCGCCACCGCCGACGTCCCCTCCACCGCCGCCGCCGCCGACTTCCCCACCCACCTCGCCGCCGACCTCGCCGCCACCGCCGCAGCCGGCGTTCGACGCGCACCTGGCGCTGACCAACACGCTCGCCGCGCGCAACGCCGGCTACGACGGCAGCGGCTTCCGCATCGGCGTGGTCGACACCGGCGTGAACCGCAACCACCCGGCGCTGGCCGGGCGCGTGGTGTCCAACCTGACCTACGTCGATCCGGCCAAGAACAACGTCAACGTCGACGATGTCGACGGCCACGGCACCACGGTCGCGCAATTGGCCGCGGGCAGGGCGGTGGGCGCGTGGCCGGGCGGCATCGCCCCGGGCGCGCAGATCGTGTCGGCGCGCATCATCAACGACACCTCGCCCGACGACGACGGCAGCGGCGAGGGCAACCAGACCAGCGGCGCGCTGGGCCTGGCGTCGATCCACCAGGACCTGATCAACGCCGGGGTCAAGGTGATGAACAATTCCTGGGGCGGCATCTACTGGACCGATCCGGGCGCGACCAACGCGATCGCCGCCGAATACCGCCCGTTCGTGCTGAACAACGGCGGTCTGGTGGTGTTCGCGGCCGGCAACGAATCCAAGGCCACGCCGTCGGACATCGCCTCGCTGCCGAGCCAGCTCGGTCCCGGCGGCAGCCATCCGGCGGCGGACCTGGAGCGCGGCTGGCTGGTGGTGGCCGCGGTGGATTCGAGCACCGGCAGCACGCTGGAGTCGTACTCCAACGCCTGCGGCGTGGCCATGCACTACTGCCTGGTCGCCCCGGGCACGGAAGTGTTCGTCGATCCCAAGGCGACCACCGCCAGCGCCAACCCGGGCTACTACTACGGCAGCGGCACCTCGTTCGCCGCGCCGCTGGTGTCCGGCGCGGCAGCGCTGGTGTGGCAGGCGTTCCCGTACTTCAGCAACGACCTGCTGCGGCAGACCCTGCTCGGCACCGCCACCGACCTGGGTGCGCCCGGCGTGGACGCCACCTTCGGCTATGGCCTGCTCAACGTCGGCAAGGCGGTGCGGGGACCGGCGCGGTTCGACTGGGGCGACGCCAGCGTGTCCTTCAGCGGCACTTCGACCTGGTCCAACGACATCGCCGGCAGCGGTGGCCTGGTCAAGCAGGGCAGCGGGACCCTGGTCCTGAGCGGCACCCAGAACAGCTACAGCGGCGTCACCCAGGTGCAGGCCGGCACGCTCAGCGCGGCCAGCCTGGGCTCCAACGTCGCCATCAGCAACGGCGCCACCTTCATCGGCACCGGACCGCTGCGCGGCAGCGTCGACAACTCCGGCACGTTCCAGGTCGGCGCGGCGACGTTGAGCCTGAGCGGCAACTACGTGCAGGCGAGCAGCGGCCGGCTGGCATTGCTGGTCGGCGACAAGCTGTCGGTGAACGGCACCGCGACGCTGCAGGGCGGCTCGCTGTACGTGCTGGGCAAGCGCGACTACGTGGTCAACAACACCGCCTACAAGGTGCTGGAGACCGGCGGCGGGTTGAGCGGCACGTTCGCCTCGGTGACCACGCCGTCCAACGTGTTCCTGACCTCGTCGCTCAGCTACGACGGTTCCAGCGCCTCGATCACCGTGCAGGCGCTCAGCGTCACCGCCACGGCGGCGAGCTTCGGCAGCATCACGGCCGCCACGCTGGCCTCGGCCACGCGCGTGGATGCGGCGTTCGCGCAACTGGATACGCAACTGAGCCAGGATCCGGCGGCGGTCGATGGGACGGTGCTGAAGGCGGCCGCGGCGGTGCAGCAGTCGCCGAGCGCGGCGGTGGCGGCGGCGACGCTGCGCAGCCTGTCCGGCGAGGCGCATGCGGCGGCCACGGCGATGACCTTCGACACCATCGACCTGCAGCGGCGCGCGCTGTCCGGGCGCTTCGACAGCCTGATTGCGCAACCGCGCGCGATCGGCGCGTGGAGCCAGCGCCTGGGCGACACCGGGCAGGGCAGCTTCGCCGGCAGCCGGTTCCAGCTCGACGGCTGGATGATGGGCCAGGACCTGCGCCTGGGCGAGCATGCGGTGGCCGGCTTCGCCTTCGGCGAGACCCGCGCCGACGGTGGCGACGACGGCGGTCTCGGCCACAGCCGCGATCGGCAGGTGCAAGGCCAGGCCTATCTCGGTGCTGTGAGCGGCAACGCCTATGCGCTGGCGCAGCTGGGCACCGGGCAGTACCGGCGCCAGCTCGACCGCAGCCTGCTGCTCGGCGACAGCGTGGCCGCGGCGTCCAGCCGTTACGACGGGCGCTTCCTGTCCGGCAGCGTCGAGGTCGGCTACCGCATCGGCCGCGGCAGGGCGTGGCTGACCCCGTACGCCGGCGCCGACTACAGCCGCATCGACAGCGACGGCTTCCGCGAACAGGGCGGCGACGGTTTCGGGCTGATGGCCGATGCCGCGTCCTCCTCGCGCAGCCAGGCCCTGGCCGGGCTGCGCGCCGGGTACGGCTGGCATGGCTGGTCGCTGCAGGGCTACGGCGAATGGCAGCAGACCCTGGCCGCGCAAGGACTGCAGCGCCAGGCCAGCTTCGTCGGCGTGGACGCCTGGGCGCCGCTGCTGGACCTGCAGCCGGCGCGCTCGGGCGGGCTGTTCGGGCTGAGCCTGGACCGGCGCTGGGGAAGCAGCGCGCTGGGCCTGGGCTACGACCAGCGCTTCGGCCCGCGCGGCGACGACCGGGCGATGTCGCTGCGCTATCGGCTGGGGTTCTGATGCAGGCCGCTGCAGCCGCGGGTTCTTGGCGGGGCATCGATGCCGACATGGCTGGGGGATGGGACGCTCGGTTCTCCACTCGTCGCGACTGAAGTCGCTCCCACAGGGCTTCGGTCTCGGCGATGGTGTGCCGGGTTTTTGTGGGGGGACTTCGGCCCCGATGCGCTTTCCCGGCCCGCGAAGATCGGGTCTTCGTTCGTCGCGGCTGAAGCCGCTCCTACAGGGGGCATTCGTCTCGGTGAGGTTGCGCTGGCTTTTTGTGGAAGGGACTTCAGTCCCGACGCGGTTTCTTGGGGCCGCATAGATCGGAGCTTCGTTCGTCGCGGCTGAAGCCGCTCCTACAGGGGCATTCGTCTCGGTGAGGTTGCGCTGGCTTTTGTGGGAGGGACTTCAGTCCCGACGCGGTTTCTTGGGGCCGCATAGATCGGAGCTTCGTTCGTCGCGGCTGAAGCCGCTCCTACAGGGGCATTCGGTCTCGGCGAAGGGGTGCCGGTTTTTGTAGGAGGGACTTCAGTCCCGACGCGGTTTCTTGGGGCCGCATAGATCGGAGCTTCGTTCGTCGCGGCTGAAGCCGCTCCTACAGGGGCATTCGTCTCGGTGAGGTTGCGCTGGCTTTTGTGGGAGGGACTTCAGTCCCGACGCGGTTTCTTGGGGCCGCATAGATCGGGCTTCGTTCGTCGCGGCTGAAGCCGCTCCTACAGGGGGCATTCGGCCTCGGCGAAGGGGTGCCGGTTTTTGTGGGAGGGACTTCAGTCCCGACGCGGTTTCTTGGGGCCGCATAGATCGAGGCTTCGTTCGTCGCGGCTGAAGCCGCTCCTACAGGAAGGCGCTGTTTGGCACGTTGGGTCGTTTTGTGGGCCGCGGCGGGCCCGCGTCGCTTGAGCCTATCCGTCCCGACGCGCTTGGGGGTCGGGATCGGCAGGCGCTGCGCTCGCTCGCCGCAGCGCCGGCGTACGCGCTTTGACTATTCGCCGCGCAGATGTCCCATCGAGCGCGGGGCGGTGCGGCCCAGCGGCAGCTTGAGCTTGCCGATCGCGTGCATGCGCGCTTCGGCGATGCGGTCGGCGGCCTGCTGCGGCGGGATGTTGTCGCGCTCGGACAGGTCGAAGATCTTGCCGAGGTTGTGGTACAGGCTGCGGATCAAGCGCATCGCGCGTTCGCGGTTGTAGCCGTCGATCTCCAGCGACACGTTCATCACTCCGCCGGCGTTGACCGCGTAGTCCGGCGCGTAGAGGATGCCGCGCCGGTGCAGCTCCTCGCCGACCGCGGCGTTGGCCAGCTGGTTGTTGGCGGTGCCGCAGATGATCTTGGCCTTCAGCCGCGGCAGCGTCGTTTCGTCGATCGCGCTTTCCAGCGCGCATGGGGCCAGCACGTCGGCGGCCACGTCGTAGATCTCGTCCGGCTTGACCGCCTCGGCGCCGTACTCGGCGACCGCGCGCTCGACCAGCGCCTGGTCCAGGTCGGTGACGTACAGCTTGGCGCCGCGTTCCTTCAGCAGTTTCACCAGCTCCATGCCGATGTGGCCCAGGCCCTGCACGGCGATGCTGGTCTTGCCGATCTCCTCGTGGCCGAGCTTGCGCTGCAGCGAGGCCATCAGCGCCTGCAGCGCGCCGTAGGCGGTGAACGGTGCCGGGTCGCCGGAGCCGCCATGCACCTGGTGCACGCCGGTGACGTACTCGGTCTCCAGGTAGATCTGCTCCATGTCGTTGACGTCGGTGCCCACGTCCTCGGCGGTGATGTAGCGCCCGCCCAGCGAATCCACGTAGCGGCCGAACGCGCGGAACAGCGCCTCGGACTTGTCGGCCTTCGGGTCGCCGATGATCACCGCCTTGCCGCCGCCGATGTTCAGCCCGGCCAGCGCGTTCTTGTAGGTCATCGTGCGGCTGAGCCGCAGCGCGTCGTGCAGCGCGGCCTCGGTGTCGGGGTAGGGGCGCATGCGCACGCCGCCCAGGGCGGGGCCGAGCACGGTGTTGTGGATGGCGATGATCGCCTGCAGGCCCACGTCGCGGTTGTGGCAGAAGACGACCTGTTCGTGGCCGGTGGTGGCTAGCGTTTCGAAAAGCATGGGGGGCTCCGCTGGCGTTGCAGGTGTAGGACACCTTGGTTCCAGGAACGTCCTAGTGAGGTGCGCAAAACAAAAAACGCGACGGGTTCCGGAACGGGTCCTGATCGTCGCGATGGGCGCATTTTAAAGCAATTGCCTGCATGCCGTGCAGCGCCCTGGAGGCGGGTGCCGGCCCTCGCCGCGCAAGCATCTCGGTGTGATCTGCGACGCTGGGCCAGGGCGGCGCGGCGCCGTTTCAGCCGCTGGCGCTCGCCGCCGCTACCGGCGTCGCGCCCGGCCCGGCGCCCAGCGCGGCGGCGATGCGCCCGCCGTCGGGCACGCCCAGGCCGGTGCAGGCATCCCAGCCGGGGCCTGCGCGGAAGCCGCCGTTGCTGCCGCCGACGATGTCGCGGCAGGCATCGGCCACCGCGTACAGCCGCGGCGGCAGGAACAGGCGGCGGCCGCCGTTCATGCCGTAGATGCGCGCCAGCAGCGCCGCCCACAGCGGCGCTGCGGCGCTGGTGCCGCCCATGACCGCCGGGCGCCCGTCGATGTGCACGTAGTAGCCGGTCTCGGCGTCGGCGTTGGCGGCCACGTCCGGCACGCCGCGCATGTTCAGCGGCTGCGCCGCCGCCTGCGTGCCGTGCAGCGCCAGGCCCTGCTGCCAGCGCGGCCGCGCGAACACCCGGCTCTGGCCGCCGCCGGTGCCGGACCAGGCCTGCTCGTGCGCCGCCTGCGCGTCGACCTGCAGGCGGGTGCCGCCGCAGGCCAGCACGAACGGGCTGGACGCAGGGAAGCACACGTTCAGGCCGGGCTGGCCGTCGCTGGCGCCGTCGTCGCCGGAGGCGATGCACACGGTGACGCCCAGCAGCGCGGCGGCCTGCAGCGCACGGTTGTAGGCCTCGCGCGACTGCGCCGTCCACAGCGTCTCGGTGAAGCCCCAGCTGATCGCGATGACGTCGGGCGCATGCACGCGATCGTGGATGGCGCTGACGATGGCCTCGAGAAAGCCGTTGTCGGTATTGGGCGCGAAGTACACCAAGAGTTTGGCGCCCGGTGCGATGGCGCCGGCGATCTGCACGTCCATCTGCACCTCGACGTCGGCCTTGCGCGCCTGCCCGCTGGGCCGGTTGCGCGCGCCGGCCAGCAGCACGTCGACGATCTGCGGCATCGGCAGCCCCAGCTCGGCGAAGTAGGCGGCCAGCTGCTCGCGCGCATAGCCGCCGCCCAGCGCGATGATGCCGATGCATTGACCGGTGCCGTCGTGCTCGGGAAAGCCGTACAGCTCGGCCAGCTGCGGCGGCGTGTACCGGGCCACCGGCGCCGCGGCGCCGGGTGAGGCGGTGACGTCCTGCGCCCGCGCGTGCGGCAGCATGCGCGCCTGCGGCCGATCGTCCAGGCCGAGCACCGCGCTGACCACGCCGTGCAGGGCGGCGGGCACCGACACCGCGCCGGTACGCCCGCGGTAGCGCAGGTCGTCGTTGCGGTAGTCGCGCAGGTCCACCTGGAACGCGCGGTCGAACTGCTGCACGCTGCCTTCCAGGATCATCACCCCGGCATGGGCCAGGGTCTGCTCCACGCACAGGCCGTGCTGCGCGGCGAAGGCCTCGACTGCGCGCAGGTCCTCGGCGTCGGCGGCGAAGCGCGAAGCGAATGCCTCGCGCGACAGCGGCGCGGGCACGTCGTCGCCGGCAACGTCGAGCAGGCGGGCCGCGGCCGCGTCCAGCGCAGGCTGGCGCAGCGCCAGCAGCACGCGCAGGCGATGCGCGGCCGGGAACTTGCCGGCATCGACGCAACCGGGCAGGGGGCTGCGCTCGCTGCCGCAGAGGATCTGGTAGTCCATCGTGCGTTCCTTGCAGGGGGGAGGTCGCGGCGAGTATAGGTAGCGCCGTTCTCGGCAGCTGCGATCCGCTGCGCGACGTTTGCCCCGCTTCATGTCGATGCGCATCGCCGGTTCATGTGCGATGCGGTGCACGGTGTGCCGTCGTGCGACGTTCTGGTGGACGTCGGTGCCGAGGCGCGTTGCGCTCAGTGTGCGGTGGCCTCGTCGGCGAACAAGGTGCTGGCCGCTTGCGCGCCGAGCAGGCGTTCGCGCAGCGCATGCGGATCGGCGCCGTGCGGCGGGTCCGAGGCCGCGGCCTGCAGATAGGCGGCGTAGCGATCGAACCAGGCCAGCACCTGCTGCGCCTGTGCGGCCGGCATGGCCGCGGCAAGCTCGCGCTGCAGCTGCCGGCGCCGGGTCGCCAGCGGCCGTGCTTCCTGCGTTGCCAGGAAGCGGTCCAGGTAGCGCCGCAAGGCCGGGTCCGGCACCACCTGCCCTTGCCGGTCGAAACGCAGTGCGCTTTGCGCCTGGGTAGCGTCGCTGGCGCGCGCTGTGGCGGGCGCGACGGGTGCCGCGCGCCTGGCGGCAACGGCATCGGCGGTGTGGCCGATGGCCTCGCCGAGCCCGCGGCGCGAGGCCGCGTCGGTGGGCCGCTCGCGCCAGGCGGCGACGCTGGCGATCGCCACCGCCACCACGGTGAGGGCGATCACGTAGGTTCCCGGCGGTACTTTCGGCATCGCTATGGCCTCCGGGCGCGCAGGCGCTGGAGCGGGCCGCGAACACGCATCCCGGGACGGCACGACGGGCCGCGCGTGCCGGCCGCGCCGCAACGGTTCAGCCCACCCGTTCCGGCGGCGGCGGCCGGCGACCGCGGCAAGAGCGCACGCGACAGCGAATGCCTGGACATGCGTGCTCCCGAGAACCGGCCGGTGCCGTGGTGCGCGCACTATCGCAAAGCGCGACGAACCCGGTCACGTCGCCGCGCAGCATCGTGGCCGCGCTCGCCGCAGCCGCGGCCGGGCGCCGCCACGCCGGGGGCTAGCGATGCATCCAATAGCCGTCGTGGAAGCGGTAGCCGGGGCCGCGATGCACCCAGCGCGGGCCGACGTAGACATAGCCCGGGCGCGCGACCACGTAGTGGCCGGCGACCCAGACATGGCGGCGGCCGTTCCAGCGCCAGTAGCCGGGCGCCCAGACATGGCCCGGCCGCACCACCACGCGTTCGAACCGCGGCGGCGGCGGCGCGGTCTGTACCGACAGTTCCACCACCGAACGCGCCTGCGCAGGCGTGGCCAGCAGGCCGCCGGCGAGCGCGCTGCCGAGCAGGGAAGCCAACAACAAGGGACGAACCGACATGGGAATCTCCAGCGACATCGGCGGGATGCCGACGCCAGCGCAAACGCGGCAGATGCGGCCGCTGTTGACGCATCGCCCGGCCGCATTCATGTGGCGGATAGCTGGCGAGCCGCGTGGCGTCTGTGCGCCGCCTGGTCGCCGCCGCGAACGCCGCCGCATGTTGCAGCGCAACCTGCCCGTGTCACCTCGCGCGCCTAGAATCACGGCATTCTCTTTGCCGATCTCCTGCCGATGAGCCTTCCCGCATCCCGCGTCCCGCTGCCGCAAGCGGATACCAGCCCGTTGCGCTTCGTCACCGCCGCCAGCCTGTTCGACGGCCACGACGCGGCGATCAACATCATGCGCCGGCTGATCCAGGCGCAGGGCGCCGAGGTGATCCATCTGGGCCACAACCGCAGCGTCGAGGACGTGGTACGGGCGGCGCTGCAGGAGGACGCCGACGCGATCGCGCTGTCGTCCTACCAGGGCGGCCACGTCGAGTATTTCAAGTACATGGTGGACATGCTGCGCGAACGCGGCGCCGGCCACGTGCGCGTGTTCGGCGGCGGTGGCGGCACCATCACGCCCGAGGAGATCGCCGAACTGCAGGCCTACGGCGTGGAGCGCATCTACCACCCCAACGACGGGATGAAGATGGGCCTGGTGGAGATGATCGAGGATGTGGTGGAGCGCGCGGGGCGCGCGCGGGATGCGGCACCGGGGACGCGGGACCCGGAACAGGCCGGCGCCTCGCTTCCGGGCATCGACGACGAGATCGGCATCGGCAGGGTGCTCTCGGCGCTCGAGGACGGCGCGTTCTCCGAATCCGAGCTGGCCCTGCTGCGCAAGCAGTGGCAATCCGGCCTGCCGGGCACTTCCGAGTCCCGCGCCCCCGGTCCCGAGTCCCGCACCAGGCGCGCAGCGCCGGTACTCGGCCTGACCGGCACCGGCGGCGCCGGCAAGTCCTCGGTCACCGACGAACTGCTCAATCGCTTCCTGGCCGGCTTCCCGCAGATGCGCATCGCGGTGGTGTCGGTGGACCCGAGCCGGCGCCGCACCGGCGGCGCGCTGCTCGGCGACCGCATCCGCATGAACGCCTTGCGCAGCCCGCGCGTGTACATGCGCTCGATGGCCACGCGCCGCCAGCATGCGGCCACCAACCTGGTGCTGAAGGACTGCATCGCGTTCCTGAAGGGCATCGGCTACGACCTGGTGATCGTGGAGACCGCCGGCATCGGCCAGAGCGATTCGGAGATCGTCGACCTGGTTGATTTCCCGGTGTACGTGATGACCAGCGACTACGGCGCGCCGAGCCAGCTGGAGAAGATCGACATGCTCGACTTCGCCGAACTGGTGGTGCTGAACAAGTACGACCGGCGCGGCGCCGAGGACGCGCTGCGCGACGTGCGCAAGCAGTGGCGCCGCAACCGCGTGGCGTTCCAGCTGGAGGACGAGGCGGTGCCGGTGTATCCGACCATCGCCAGCCAGTTCAACGATCCCGGCATCAGC
Source organism: Xanthomonas sp. AM6 (assembly GCF_025665335.1). NCBI lineage: Bacteria > Pseudomonadati > Pseudomonadota > Gammaproteobacteria > Lysobacterales > Lysobacteraceae > Xanthomonas > Xanthomonas sp. AM6. Next base: position 3,244,869 of record NZ_CP106869.1, on the reverse strand, counting down.
TGGATGTTCGTCAACCTGTGCCGGTTGCTGCGCGACAAGCTGGGGCTGGACGCGGCCGCGGGCGCCGACGCGCTGCGCTGCGACTTCCGGCCGGAACTGGACACCACGCTCAAGGAACCGCGCGCCACCGTGCTGATTCCCGGCGCCCGCGTGCGCTACCTGGCCGAGATCGCCGAGCAGGGCCGCGCGCTCAACGCCGGCATCGAACGCCAGGCCGAGGCCGCCGACCGCGCGCAATCGTTCTGGCAGTCGCTGCACGAACTGCAGGATCCGCAGTTGCCCAAGCAGTTGGATCTGTATGCCATGGAGGACCTGCAGCTCGCCCCTTCCGCGGCCGCGCCCGCGGCGGCAGGCGCCGCCGTCGATGCGACCTTGCTGCTGCTGCGCCAGCGCTACAACGATGCGGTGCAGGCGCTGTCCAGCGACTCGCTGAAGCTGCTGCGCGAGTGGCCGCAGCGGCTCAAGTCGATCACCGACCCGGTCACCGAGTACGAAGTGCGCGGCAAGGCGATCCGGGTGGAGAACTACCGGCAATCGCTGAGCCACCAGCCGATCCCCAAGATCGCCGCGCCGCGCTACAAGAGCTGGGGCGAACTGCTGACCTTCCTCGGCAAGGAGAACCTGCCCGGCAGCTATCCGTACACCGGCGGCGTGTACCCGTACCGTCGCGCCGGCGAGGATCCGATCCGCATGTTCGCCGGCGAAGGCACGCCCGAGCGCACCAACCGCCGCTTCCATTACCTCAGCGTGGGCCAGCCGGCCGCGCGCCTGTCCACCGCCTTCGACAGCGTCACCCTGTACGGCGAGGACCCGGCGCCGCGCCCGGACATCTACGGCAAGGTCGGCAATTCCGGGGTCAACATCCCGACCCTGGACGACATGAAGAAGCTGTACTCCGGCTTCGACCTGTGCGCGCCGACCACCAGCGTGTCGATGACCATCAACGGCCCGGCGCCGATGATCCTGGCGATGTTCATGAACACCGCCATCGACCAGCAGGTGGAGAAGTACCTCAAGGCCGACGCGCAGCGCTGGGCGCAGGCCGAACAGACCCTGGCGCAGCTGTTCGCGGGCAGGGAGCGCCCGCGCTACCACGGCGAGCTGCCGCCGACCAACGACGGCCTGGGCCTGGCCCTGCTCGGGGTCAGCGGCGACCAGGTGGTCGACGCGCAGACCTATGCACGGATCAAGGCGGACACGCTGTCCAGCGTGCGCGGCACGGTGCAGGCCGACATCCTCAAGGAGGACCAGGCGCAGAACACCTGCATCTTCAGCACCGAGTTCGCGCTGCGCATGATGGGCGACATCCAGCAGTACTTCGTCGAACACAAGGTGCGCAACTTCTACTCGGTGTCGATCTCCGGCTACCACATCGCCGAGGCCGGGGCGAACCCGATCAGCCAACTCGCCTTCACCCTGAGCAACGGCTTCACCATCGTCGAGTACTACCTGGCGCGCGGCATGCGCATCGACGATTTCGCGCCGAACCTGAGCTTCTTCTTCAGCAACGGCATGGACCCGGAGTACACCGTGATCGGCCGCGTGGCGCGGCGCATCTGGGCGCGGGCGATGCGCGAGCGCTACGGCGGCAACGAGCGCAGCCAGATGATGAAGTACCACATCCAGACCTCCGGCCGCTCGCTGCATGCGCAGGAGATCCAGTTCAACGACATCCGTACCACGCTGCAGGCGCTGTACGCGCTGTTCGACAACTGCAACAGCCTGCACACCAACGCCTACGACGAGGCGATCACCACGCCCACCGAGGAGAGCGTGCGCCGCGCGGTGGCGATCCAGATGATCATCAACAAGGAACTCGGGCTGAACTTCTGCGAGAACCCGTGGCAGGGCAGCTTCATCGTCGAGCAGCTCACCGACCTGGTGGAGGAGGCGGTGTACAAGGAGTTCGAGGCAATCAGCGAGCGCGGCGGCGTGCTCGGCGCGATGGACACCATGTACCAGCGCGGCAAGATCCAGGAAGAGAGCCTGTACTACGAGCACAAGAAGCACGACGGCAGCCTGCCGCTGGTCGGGGTCAACACCTTCCTGCCCAAGCAGCACGCTGGCGAGACCGCGACCCAGATCGAGCTGATCCGCTCCACCGAGGGGGAGAAGGGGCAGCAGATCGCCAACGTGCAGGACTGGCAGCGGCGCCGCAACGGCATCGTGCTGCCGCCGCCGCAGCAGGCCGGCGCAGCCGGCACGCCAGCGCCCGGCGACGACGCCGGCCTCGGCTACCTGCAACGCGCCGCGCGCGCGCGCAGCAACGTCTTCGCCGCGCTGATGGAGGCGGTGAAGACCCATAGCCTGGGGCAGATCAGCCACGCGCTGTACGCGGTGGGCGGGGAGTACCGGCGCAACATGTAGCTGCCGGCAGCGGCCAGCGACGGCTGTGGCGCGTGCGTTGATGGTGCCTGCAGCCGCTGCCACGTCTGCGTTTGCCGCTACTCAGCGCGCTGCCGGCGGCATGCGCTGGCGCCATTGCGGGCGCGGCCTGGGCGACTCATAGTTGCGCATCGACAAGTGGGGGATGCGCGGATGAAGGCATGGGGGTCGCTACTGCTGCTGGTGGCTTGCGCTGCGACGGCACGGGCCGCGGCGCCGACCGAGGACGGCACTACGGGGCCGCTGTTCGACACGGTCGCCGCGCTGGACCAGCGCCTGTTCGGCGCCTACAACCGCTGCGACATGGCGGCGTTCGAACACCTGTTCGTGCCCGACGTGGAGTTCTATCACGACACCGGCGGCGCCAGCTGGGACCGCAAGACCGTGGTGGACAACACGCGCAAGTGGATCTGCGGCAAGGTCCGCCGCGAGTTGGTGGACGGCACGCTGCGGGTCTACCCGATCAAGGACTTCGGTGCGATCGAGGAAGGCGAGCACCGCTTCTGCGAGCTGGCCAGCGGGCGTTGCGAAGGCATCGCCAAGTTCGTGATGGTGTGGCGCAAGGATCAGGACGGCTGGAAGCTGACGCGGGTGCTCAGCTACGGCCATCGTACGGCCAATCAGCCGTCGCCTTGAGCGGCCGGCTTGCGTCAAGAGGATGTTGCACGGTTCTGCGGGTATGAAAGCCGATGCCGACCTTCATGCGCGCGTTCGCGGCGCGCTGGTGGAGAGACATTTGCGCTGACATTCCTGTGCGCGGTGCAAGACAGAGCGCCGAGGGCGCCGCTCTATGTCGCTGCGCAACGACGGAAAATGATTGTGGAGGCGATCCGTCACCAAATCGCCTCTTGCGTCGCGCGTTTCAGATGATTGCGGCGGCCACCGAAGCCGCCGCCGTGGCGCTGAAGATGCCCGTTCTAGCGGTTCGCCAGAGCGGCGTCGTGCCGATGCCGCTCAGCGCAGCGGCACGTCCGCCACCTTGTCCTGGTAGTCGCGCTTGGGGTCGATGCCGAACAGCACCTTGATGCCGGCCACCAGGCTGGAGCCGTTGAGCCAGATCTGCGCGTGGTCGGGATCCAGGCGCAGCAGCGCCAGCTTGGGATCGTCCTTACCCTCTTCGTACCAGGCATCGATGAAGCCGTTCCACAGGCGTTCGATCACTGCCTGGTCGTTGTCCACGCTGAGCGTGCCGCTGATGCTGGCGAACAGGTCGTGGTCCTTGGCGCTGAATGCGGCGATCACCCGCTGGCTCTCGGTCAGCTTGTGCACCAGTGCGTTGTCCTTGGAAGTGAAGAACCAGATCGGGCCGCCGCGGTCGCCTTCGAATTGGGCGGTCATCGGCCGCGCGTGGCCGTCCTCGACGCCGTCCAGGCCGAGCATGACGGTGCGGTCGGATTTCAATGCCTTCCAGAATTTCTCTTCCAGTTCCTGCGGGCTGGCCATGCGGATCTCCGATAGGGCGTGAATGCCGGCGGTCACTGTGCCGCGCCGCGCGCGCGCGACCCGTGATGGATGCGTTGACGGGGCGTGTAGGCCTTGCGCCGCTCATGGGCACGTTCATCGATGCGCCGCGACCGGCGAAAACGGCGACGCGCGACGCTTCACGTGCGGAGCATGGAGCGCTGGCTAGCATCCAGGAACACGGTCGCACGGCGCGGCCGTGGCGGCGCGCCGGCTCGGCGCATCGCGCCTCCATCGCATCCGGAAGACAGCACCATGATCAAGTGGGCCATCATCATCGCCATCATCGGACTCATCGCCGGCGCGCTCGGTTTCACCGGCGCCGCGGGCGCGGCCATGGGCATTGCCAAGTTCCTGTTCTGGGTCGGTATCGCCATCGCCCTGGTGCTGTTCCTGCTCGGCACCATGCTGGCCAAGAAGGTCGGCTGAGCGTTGCAGGATCCCGACGGCGCGCAGGCGCCTGCTTGGGGTCTGCGTCCGGCCAGGCGCTTGGCGCTTGGCCAGGCGGCGAGAACGGCACCGTTGTCGCGTCCATCGGCTTCGACGACCGGCCAGCTGTGGGCAGGCGTCCGGGAATGATCCAGGCAAGGAGCCGGGCACAGCCCCTGGCCCGAGCCGGGTCTGCACGTCCATCGGCTCTTTCGCGTGACGCGCCGGATTGCCGGGCGTCCGACTGCAAGTAGGCCGCCACGTCGGCGCGGCCAATGGCGCGACCGGCACGCGTCGGCAGATGCCGGCGCGGAGCCGTTGCCGCCGGGCTCAGTTGCCGCTGTCGGGCGTCTTCGCCTGTGCGTCCGCTGCGGCCTTGGCCGCCTCGCGCGCTTCGCGCTTGCGCGCGTCCTTCTCGTCCTGCTGTTTCTTCTTGGCGATTTCGCGCTGACGTTTTTCGAAGGAGTAGTTGGGCTTTGCCAAGTGGATGCCTGCCGTATGTGCGTTGGGGCTCCCAGTGTAACCGTTGCGCGGCGGGGCAGTGGCCGGCCGCGGGCAGGCCACGCGCGCGGCGTGGCCTGCTCCGGCCCGGGAGTACGGCCCTCCCGGGCGCCGCTTACGGGCTCAGGTAGGGCTGGATGGTCGAATACACGTCGGAGAAACGCGAGTAGTAGTCCGGATCGCTGGGCGCGCTGCAGTACGAGGTGCCGCCGTACAGGCCGCCGCGCAGCTGGTAGGCCCCGCTGCTGTTGACGGTGAACAGGCCCGAACCGGAGGAGCCGCCTTCGGTCACGCCGGTGTTCCACACCACCCGGTACAGCGGCGACTTGCCGTCGATCGAGGTCGACAGGCCGGTGACGCTGCCCAGCGAGTACTTCTTCACGTCGCCGGCGGGGTGGTGGATGCCCTCGATCGCGGTGCCGGTGGAACCGATCGCCGAACTGCTCCAGCCGGCGTAGAACGCGCCGCTGGGCGGGGCGGTCTTCAGTTCCAGCAGCGAGGTGTCGCGGGTGGTGTTGGCATGGCGCAGGTAGGCGCCGCCGCTGAGCGTGGTGTAGGACGAGCTGACCGTGGAGCCGTTGCAGGTGGTGGCGTCGTAGAACCAGTAGGTCTGCAGGGTGTTGGCCACGGTCTGGGTGCTGATGCAGTGCGCGGCGGTCCAGAACAGGTACTTCTTCGGCGAGTTGCTGTTGTTGAGCAGGGTGCCGGTGCACAGGTAGGAGCCGCTGCTGGTGCTGAACACCATGCGCGCCACCGACTTGGCGGCCGAAGTGAAGCCGCTGGTTGGGCTGGCGCGGCAGACGATGTCGCGCTCGCACGAATCGCTCTCGCCGATCATCGGCCGCATCATTTCCTCGCTGGCGACGGGATTGATGTCCATGTGCGAGAGCTGCGGAATCTTCAGCGCGAAGCCCTGCGGATACTGGCCGGCCGGCAGCTCGATCTCCACCACCAGGCGCGCGCCGGATACCGCCGCCGACCAGCCCGGCGCGCTGCCGGCGAAGTCGGCGCCGCTCTGCTCGAACACGCGGCCGTCGTCGCCGGCGAAGCGCAGCGTGGCCTTGCTCGGGTCGCCGGGCTGGGCGCCGCTGCCGCTGAGCTGCAATGCCGCGCGCAGCGCTGCCGCGCCGGTGGAGACGATCTCGAAGCTGGTCACCTGCGCGCCGCTGGGCAGGCTCTGCCAGCGCAGCCGGCGCAGGTTGATCGCCGGGGTGGCGATGTCGCGGGAGAAACCGATCTGCAGCGGCTGGCCGTGCTTGACCTGCTCGCCGCGTACTTGCCTCATCTTCGCCGCCTGGGCGCTGTCGGGGGCGGCCAGTTCGATCAGGCGCGGCGCATGCGCGCTGCCGGTGGCGAGGCTGCGCAGTTCGGCACCGCCGAGCGCAGCGGCGTCGGGGCGCGCTTCGACCGGCGCGGAGTCCATCTCGGCCGCGGGGGGATTGGCGGCCATGGCGATGGGGGAAAGGCCGGAGATGCCGGCGAGCAGGGCCAGATACAGGGCGTTCTTGCGATTCATGGATCTTCCTTCTGCTGGAAAGACGACTGGACCATCCGGCAGGGGACCGGATGCCGTTGCGCCTCGTCCAAGGCGCAGGGCCGAGGCTACGGGCGCCGGCACGGCGATTGCGTGCGCGCCATCACGCGCGTGGGGCCGATTTCGTAGACGCTTGTCGCCTTGCCGTCGCAGGCCTGTGCCGGGTCAAGGCGCCGCACCGCACGCGGCCGACGGCGCCAGCCGTGGCGCGAGGCGGCCATCGCCGGCTCGATCGCACAGCCGGCGCAGCGGTGGCGTGCGCGCACAAAAAAGCCCCTCCTGCCTGCGCAGGAGAGGCCGTGGTGCGATGGATCGTACGATCAGGGGCTGCGGCGGGTCGCCGGGACGAACTTGTAGAGCTTGTGCACGCCGGTGCCGAAATTGAAGCGGCTGTAGCCTGCGCCCCAGTACACCGCACCGTCCACGACGGCCGGCGCGCTCGCCACCGAACCGCCGGCATCGAAGCTCCACAGCGTGGCGCCGGTCCGGGCATCGAGCACCGTCATCGCGCCGGACATCGAGCCTGCGTAGACCAGCCCGGGCGAAGAGGCGAGCGGACCGCGCCCGCCGGCACCGAAGCTGGGCTGGACCGGTTCGACGCCGGGCACCTTCACCTGCCACACGATCCTGCCGGTGGCCGCGTCCAGCGCCGCCCACGAGCCGGCGTTCCAGGTTTCGGTATTGCCGGGGGCGAGGGTGTAGCTGGTGTGGCTGCTGTTGTTGATGGCGACGTAAACGCGCGAGGCGAGCGGATCGACCGACGAGCCCCACTCGATGCCGCCGGCGGTGCCGCCCGGGCCGACCTGGGTCGACCACACGGTGCGCCCGCTGTCGGCGTCCAGCGCCCAGTACACGCCGCTCTTCTGGCCGGCGCCGACCAGCGCCTGCGGCTTGCCGTTGCGGACCACCGTGAACAGGTTGGCGCCGCCGCCGCTGAAGTCGTAGTCCGGCCCTTGCGGGTCCTGGCAGATGCCGGCGGTCGGCGCGACCAGGCACGACAGCGACCAGGCATCGGCGCCCTGCAGGCGGCGCGTCCACACCGGCTTGCCGCTGCGCATGTCCAGCGCCAGCACCGAGTCCACGTAGTCGTCGGGCGCCAGGCAGGCCAGTTGTGCGCTCTTGTCGCCATTGGCGTTCTTGACGCAGCTGGCCACTTCGGCCGGCACCGAGTAGTTGTTGCCGGTGGTGGCGTAGACGCGCTGCCGGCGCGGGTCGATCGCCAGCGTGCCCCATACCGACGCGCCGGAATAGCCTTCAGGCGCGGTGCGGAAGCTCCACAGCAGCTTGCCGGTCTTCAGGTCGAGCGCGGCCACGCTGCCGCGGAAGGAGAATTTGTAGCCCGGGCTCAGTCCGCCCCAGTCGCCGGAGGACACGCCGACATAGACGCGGTCGCCATACACGACTGGCGAGGCGGTGATGCGCGCCTGCGCATTGGCTTCGACCACGGTCTTCCACAGCAGCTTGCCGGTGTTCTTGTCGATCGCCAGCACGGTGCCGCTGGCCTGGTCGCCGACCAGCACGCTGTTGCGCGCGATCGCCGGGCTGTTGCGTGACAGCGAGCTGGCGTTGCCGGTAAGGTCGGACAGCTTCACCTGCCACACCGCCTTGCCCAGCGCGGTGTCGATGCGATACAGCTGGCCGCCCCAGTCGGGCACGTACAGCGCGCTGCCCTGCACGGTCGGCGTGGCGGAAACGTCGCCTTGCGTGGTGAAGGTCCAGGCGGTCTTCAGCCGCGCCGCGTTGAACGGAGTGATCTGCCACTCGGCGGGTGCGAAGCGGGCGTTGAGATAACCGCCGCCGGCGTTTTCCCAACTGGTGCGCGTGGCGAACGGCGCGCCGCCGCTGCCGCCGAACCATGCGCCGGCGCCGCCCTTGCCGGCGTTGCCGTACGCGGATGCGGTGCTGTTGGCGCCGTCGCCTTCGCCATTGCTCAAGTCACTGGCGGGCGCTGCGGTGTCGTTCGAGTCTTGGATGGAGGGAGCGATTGCGGACTGTGCCGATGCCGATGTGCCGAGCATCAAGCCGGGAACCAACGCCAGCCACAGCACAGAGAGTTTCCGGTGCGCGTAATGCCTGTTCATGCGGTGTCCTTCGGGACTTGGAGTAGGGATCCCCCCTTGCTTCCGGCGCAATGGTAGAAACGAAAATCGGCGCGTGTCATGTACGCACAAAAAAGTTAGGGCATGCGAAAAACCCGCACAGATAGCGAAAACAAATCGTCTGCACGCCGAACTGCCCGGAAGCGCCTGCATCGCCCGGGCAGGCATACCTTGGCGTACGTGGCACGGATTCCGCTGCAGTGCCTTGCCGGGCAACGGTTTATGCGTTCGTCCAAGCATGCAGGGCGGGCGGATCTGCGCGTGCGGCGGGGGCGGTCGGCGCCGCATGAGCAGTGGCTGAATGCAGGGATCGCGGCGTCTCGGTGTCCATGCAGGAGCGTGACCGGGTGCAGCTCATGGCACTTGGGTGACGGACCTGTGCACCATGCGCTTTCGCCCGGGGGCGCACGGGCCTGCCGCCGGAGCGTACGCAAGGTCCGCCGTCGGTGCCGACAGGCAGGACCGATGCTCGTTGCAGGCACGCCTCGCACAGGCGCGCCACCGTGCAAGCCGGGCGGCTGGCGTCCAGGCATGGCCAGGCCTGCGGCCACTGCCAGCATGACACGGATGTACGCATCGACGCGGGAATGTTTAAGCTGGCGCATTGACGCGCCTGGGGATATGCAATGGCAACGCTTTGCTGGGGAGGCTGTGTGGCGTCGACGACATGCCAGGGCGGCACGGGGCGCATCGATCCGGCGGATCGTCGCGTGTGGCGGGCAGGGCACGGCCGCCGCGGCGCCAAGAGGCAATCATGAAGCTGGCCGATTTCATCGAGGCGAACATCGAGCCGCTGTGCAGCGACTGGGTGGCGTTCGCGCGTACCCGCGGCGAGCAGGGCGAAGCGATGAGCCCCTACCAGTTGCGCGATCACGCCGCGCAGCTGCTGGCCGAGATCGTCGCCGACATGCGCGAGCCGATGAGCGCCGCGCAGCGGCGGCTGCGTTCGCAGGATGCCGGGCCGGAGGCGTTCGAGACCGAGGGCGCGGCCAGCCTGCATGCCCGGCAGCGGGTCAAGCACGGCTTCGGCATGGTGCAGCTGGTGTCCGAGTTCCGCGCGCTGCGCGCCAGCGTGATGCGCCTGTGGGGCAAATCCGAGCACACGCCGGGAGTGCAGGACCTGCCGGACATGAGCCGCTTCAACGAGGCGCTGGATCAGATCCTGGCCGACTCGCTGCGCGCCTTCATGGAGAACATGGAGCAGACCCGGCACCTGTTCATGGGCATCCTGGGCCACGACCTGCGCGGCCCGCTGTCCACGGTGATGAGCTGCGCCGAACTGATGCTGCGCCAGGGCCCCGAACGCGCGCCGCAGGCGCAGATGCTGTTGCGCAGCGCGGCGCAGATGAAGGCGATCCTCGACGACCTGATGGAATTCACCGGCGACAATCTGGGCGTGGCGGTGCCGGTGCGGCCGGAAGCGGCCAGCCTGGAGCTGTTGACCCGCGACGTCGTCGACGAGATGGCCGCGATCTATCCCACGCCGGCGGTCCAGGTGACCGCCAGCGGCGACCTGCACGGCAGCTGGGACACGATGCGGCTGCGCCGGGTGGTGGCGAACCTGCTGACCAATGCATCGAAGTACGGCAGCCGCGACCATTCCATCGGCATCGTGTTGAACGGCGAGCTGGCGGACGAGGTCAGCGTGAGCGTGCACAACCATGGGCCGCCGATTCCCGACGAAATGCTGGGTTCGTTGTTCGAGCCGCTGACCACCACCGCACAGACCGACGGTACGCCGCAGGCGGCCGGCGCGAACCTGGGCCTTGGGCTGTACATCGTCGACAGGATCGTGCGTGCGCACGGCGGGCGCATCGACGTCAGCTCGTCGCAGCAGCATGGCACCCGGTTCGTGGCGACGCTGCCGCGGCAGGCGATCGCCAGCAGCTGAGCGTCGCCGGAGCCGGCAGGTACGCTGGATCACGCCGAACCGGGCGGCCCGCGCGCATGCGCGAGATTTGGATTAGGGTGCGCGTTTCCCCGACCTGGAGGTGGACCGTGAAACCGTCATCGATCGCCGCGATGCTGTCGCTGTGCCTGGGCATCGTGCAGCCCGCGCTCGCGCAGAGCGCCGCGCCCGCCGCCGACGCGCTGCAGGGCAAGGTGGATGCGCTGTACACGCGCGCGCCGGACACGCTGCAAGCCAAGGACGTGGCCGAGCTGCAGAAGCGGCTGCTGGACTGGGCGCAACTGGCGCGCTACCGCGCCGACAACGCCGCGCTGGCGCCGCCGGCGGCGGGCGAGCGGCGTGTGGTGTTCTACGGCGATTCGATCACCGACGCGTGGGGGCGCATGCAGGGCTCGACGTTCTTCCCCGGCAAGCCCTACGTCAACCGCGGCATTTCCGGGCAGACCACCGCGCAGATGCTGGTGCGCTTCCGCCAGGACGTGATCGACCTGAAGCCGGCGGCGGTGGTGATCCTGGCCGGCACCAACGACCTGGCCGGCAACACCGGCCTGTCCACGCAGCGCATGATCGAGGACAACCTGCGCTCGATGGTCGAACTGGCGCAGGCCAACCGCATCAAGGTGGTGCTGGCCTCGGTGCTGCCGGTCAGCGACTATCCGTGGCGGCCGGGGCTGCAGCCGGCGGACAAGATCCGCGCGCTCAATGCCTGGATCGCGCAGTACGCGCAAAGCCACGGCGCGGTGTACCTGGATTACCACAGCAAGATGCGCAACCGGCAAGGCGGCATGGACAAGGCCCTGGCCTACGACGGCGTGCATCCCACCGCCGCCGGCTACACGCTGATGGCGCCGCTGGCGCAGCAGGCGGTGGAGCGCGCGTTGGCGCAGCCGTAGGCATGTCACGCAACAGCGCCTGCTCGGGAGTGACGACACGCCTTTAGCGCTGTCGCGGCCAGGCGCTCGACGCGGTCGGATCGCCGATCGGCCGGTCGCAATTGCGCCAAGGCGCTAGGGCGCGCCGTTCGCGGGCGACAGCGCGGCGACTTCCCGGTGTAGCCAGGCGCTCACGGCCGCGTCGTCGGCGAGGCGGACGCGCGGCGCATAGGCCTGCATCGCGCCGCGCTGGCGCCCCTCCAGGCGCTGCATCGGCAGCAGCAACGTCGCGCGCCCGCTCGGCAGCGGCACGCTTTCCACTTCGGTGTAGAGCGTGTCGGCGCCGGTCGGCTGGCCGACCTGCTCGACACCGGGGCCTTCCAGCAGACGGTCCATGAAATCCAGGCAGGCGCTGATGCAGGCGCCGTCGGTGATCGCGACGATGCGCGCCGGTCCGCCGTGCGGCGGGGTGCCGGCGGCGGCGCTCGGCAGCGGATCGCGATACAGCGCCTCTCCCTGGCGCTGCGCCGCGCGCAGGCCGTCCAGCAATCGGTCGAAGTCGGGCAGTTCCTGCGGATAGCGCGTCGCGATCCGCGCGCGGCGCGTCTGCAGATTGTCGATCACGCCGTCGGAGACCCGCCACAGCGAGGCCTTGGCGCGGCGGCGATCGAGCGCGGGCAGCGCCTGCTCGCCCCAGATCGCGGCCAGCACCGCATCGCCGGGCGCCGCGGCGCCACCGCCGTTGCCGCGCAGGTCCACGATCAGCAGGGCGGGCGTGTGCTGCCGCAATGCGTCCGCCGCCGCGGCGATCGCGCTCATCGTCGTCTCGAAGCCGGGATCGCCGGCATAGAAGGTCGGCAGGGTCAGTTTCCAGGCCGCTGGCGTGAGGCGTTCGAATGCGCCTTGCGCGGCGCTGGCGGGCGCGGGCTGCGTCGCGCTCGCGCTCGTGGCGTCGGGCGAGGCCAGTTCGATCGCGACATGCGGGTCGCCGAACGAGGCGACATAGGCCTGCACGACCTGGACGTAGCCGGCGCGATCGACGATGCGCCTGGCCCTGGCCTGCGCCGCGCTCGCCGCCTGCCGCGCCTGCGCGGCCAGCGCCGGATCCACGCCGGGAGCCAGGCCCGGATGATCGGCGGCGATGCGCGCGGCGGCGAACTGCAGGTCGGCTTGCGCCACGGCAGCATCGGTCGGCGCCAAGGCCAGTGCCGCTGCCAGAATCGTTGCGAACATGTAGGTCCCCTTGTGCCCGCGGCGAGTGTCTGCCGCCGTCGGCGAGCCGCGCAATAGGCCGCAAGACAGGGGGACCTCGCGCTGCCAGGCTCGGTTGTGCGGGACGGCGCGAATGCGCGCGCGCTGCGCTGGCGCATCACGCCTGACCCTGACCGTGACCGCTAAAAACGCTCGCCGCCCGGCAGATAACGCCATTCGCCCGGCGCCAGCTTGCCCAGCGGGATGCGGCCCACGCGCAGGCGCCGCAGGCTGAGCACTTCCAGCCCGACGTCGGCGCACATGGACTGCAACTGGCCCGGCTGCACGTGCTTGATCGCGAAGCGCAGGCGGTCCTCGTTCTGCCAGCTCACCTTGCACGGCGGCAGGCTGCGCTGGCGATAGATCAGGCCGTGCGCGAGCCGCAGCATGCCGTAGGGCCGCAGTTCGCCGCGTACCTCGACCACGAATTCCTGTTCGATCGAGGTCGCGTCCTCGGTCAGGCGGCGCAGCACGCGGCCGTCCTGGCTCAGCACCAGCAGGCCGCTGGCGGCCTCTTCCAGCGGCAGCGGCGCATTCAGGCGCAGGAAGTGGCGTTTGAGCACGCGCACGTCCGCCGTATCCAGCGCGCTGCGCGTGTGCGGCCTGGCCAGCGCCAGGGCGGCATCCAGGTCCAGCCCGGCCGGCTTGTGCAGCAGCAAGGTGGCCGGCTCGGCCGCGCCCAGTTGCGCGTCGGCGGCCAGGGTCACCTGCTGCGTGGTCACCGCGGCCTGCGGTTCCTCGACCACCACGCCGTCCACGCTGACCCAGCCGCCCTCGATGTACTGCTGCGCTTCGCTGCGCGAGCACGGCAGCATGGCGGCCACGTATTTGTCGAGGCGGGTGGGAGCGGACATCGAAAACTCGGCGATCGGGGCAGGGCAGTGTACGTGCAGCCGTCGCCGCCCCGCCATGCGCGCTGGGCGCGGCAGCGCTCAGGCGTCGGCGGCGCCGGCGAGTTCCAGCTGGGTCAGGTACAGGCGCAGGTCGAATTCCAGCTGGTGGTAGTCCGGCGCGATGTGCGCGCACAGCTGGTAGAACGGCTTGTTGTGCGCGCTTTCCTTCAGGTGCGCCAGTTCGTGCGCCACGATCATCTGCAGGAACGCCGCCGGCGCGTCGCGGAACACGCCGGCGATGCGGATCTCGCGGCTGGCCTTGAGCCGGCTGCCCTGCACGCGCGAGATGCTGGTGTGGGTGCCGAGCGCGTGCTTCACCGCCTGCAGCCGGTTGTCGTAGACCACCTTGTGCAGCGGCTCGGAGCTGCGCATGTGGCGTTCCTTCAGCGCCAGCGCGTAGTCGTACAGCTGGCGGTCGGTGCGGACCGGATTGGGCGTGTCGTAGCGCTTGCGCAGCCACTCGCCCAGGCGATCGCGCGCGATCAGCTCGCGGACCTGGTCCTGCACGTGGGGCGGATAGCCGAGGAGGTATTTCAGCGCCTGCATGGCGCTACGATAGCGCGCCGCGGTGCCCTCGCGCGGCCACGCCGGGCCGCGGCGGCAGCGGGTATGATGCCGGCCAACGTCCTGGATCGACCGGATTTTCCCGATGCGCAATCCCCTGCAGGAACAGCTGCTCAAGGCCGGCCTGGTGAAGAAGAACCAGGTGGCGCAGGTCGCGCGCGAGCAGGCCAAGGCGCGCCACGGCAAGGCGCCGCCGCCGCCCAGCGCCGAGCAGCTGGAGAGCGAGCGGCTGCGGCTGGAGCGGGTGGAGCGCGACCGCGCGCTGGCCGCCGAGCGCAACGCGCAGGCGCGCGCGCAGGAGCAGCGCGTACAGGCGCGGCAACTCATCGACAGCCACAAGCTCAAGGCCGATGGCGAGATCGACTACCACTTCACCGATGCCGGCAGGATCCAGCGCTTGCGGGTGGATGCGGCGCTGCGCGCGCAGCTGATCAGCGGTGCGGTGGTGATCGCGCGGCTGGACGCCGGCTATGCGCCGATCCCGCGCGCGGTGGTGGAGAAAGTGGCCAGCCGCGATCCTGCGGCGATCGTGCTCGACACCACCCGCGCCGCGCCGGCCGCCGGCGACGAGGACGACGCGTACTACAGCCGCTTCCAGGTGCCGGACGATCTGATCTGGTAGCCGCGGCATCGCCGCGCCCGTCACCGCGGCGTGCGCGAAGCGCGGGCCACGGTGCGCGTGGACACACGTGCGCGACGACCGCACGCAGCGCATCGGCCAGCGCCTGCGTACGCCGTGCCGATGCGCGACCGGTCCGTTGCCTCTGCGCGCGCCGCGCCTCACACGATGGTCGGGGTGATGCCGCCGTCCACGCGCAGCGCCGCGCCGTTGGTCGCCGCCGACAGCGGGCTGGCCACGTAGGCGACCAGGCTGGCGACCTCTTCGGGTTCGATCATGCGCTGGATCAGCGAGCTGCCGCGTTCCTTGGCGAAATACTCGCGCTCCATGTCCGCCGGCGGCATGTCCGGATCGCTGGCGACGCTGCGCATGAAGTCCTCGATGCCGGCCGAGCGCGTGGTGCCGGGCAGCACCGCGTTGACGGTGACGCGGGTGCCCTTGGTCGTGGCCGCCAGGCCGCGCGAGATCGCCAGCTGCGCGGTCTTGGTCATGCCGTAGTGGATCATGTTGGGCGGGACCAGCACCGCGCTCTCGCTGGAGATGAAGATGATCCGGCCCCAGTCGCGCGCCAGCATGCCGGGCAGGTAGTGCCGGGCCAGGCGCGCGCCGCTGAGCACGTTGATCTCGAAGAAGCGCATCCAGTCCGCGTCGCTGATCGCGCCGAATTCCTTGGACTCGTAGATGCCCAGGTTGTTGACCAGCACATCGACCTGTGGCACCGCGGCGACGAGCGCCTGGGCGCCCTGCGCGGTCGCCGGATCGGCCAGCACGCTGCGCACCTTGCCGCCGATCGTGCCGGCGGCGGCGTCCAGGTTGGCCTGGTTGCGGCCGCAGATGATCACCTCGGCGCCTTCGGCGGCGAGCGTGCGGGCGATGGCCAGGCCGATGCCGGCGGTCGCGCCGGTGACGAGGACGGTCTTGCCGTCGAGTTGCAGATCCATGGGGTCTTCCTTCGGTGAGTGGGAGAGGGAGCAGTGCGACGGGGCCGCAGTCGGGCGGGATGGGCGGTGCGCACGCGACGGGGTGCCGCGCGCAGCGGTCGGGACGGCCCGACGACCACTGGCGGCCATGGCAGTGCGCGTCACGCCGCTCGCTACGGGCCACGATAGGCCGCAGCGGCGCGTTTGATAATCGGCCGCGCCCGCATATGATCTGTGAAGCGGATTCACAGGTCGGTGCAATGGACAATCGGGTTGGCGAAATGCAGGTGTTCCTGCGGGTGGTGGAAGCGGGCAGCTTTTCGGCCGCCGCGCGCCTGCTGCGCATGACCCCGTCCACGGTCAGCAAGCTGATCGGCCGGGTCGAGACCCGCCTGGGCGTGCGCCTGCTGGAGCGGTCGACGCGGCGTCTGTCGCTGACCGCCGAGGGCCAGGTCTACTACGAGCGCAGCCTGTCGCTGCTCGCCGAACTCGACGATGTGGAGCGCGATCTGGGGCGTGGCGCGGCCAGCGCCGGCGGCAGCGTGCGGGTCAACGCGTCGGTGGCGTTCGGCATCCTCGGCCTGGAGCCGGTGCTGCCCGCGTTCTGGCAGGCGCATCCGCAGATCGTGGTCGATCTTTCGCTGTCCGACGAGATGGTCGATCTGTACCTGGACCGCACCGACGTCGCGTTCCGGGTCGGCGCCCTGCAGGATTCGAGCATGATGGCGCGATCGGTCGGCGTGGCGCGCCGCAAGATCGTCGCCGCGCCGGCGTATCTGGCGCGCCACGGCACGCCGCGCAGCATCGACGACCTGTCGCGGCACAGCTGTCTGGGCTTCAACTTCCGCCGCGCCGCGCCGGTGTGGCCGCTCGCGCACAGCGGCCGCATCGTCGATCGCACGGTGCAGGGCGCGCTGCTCGCCAACAACGGCGAAACGGTGCGGCGCATGGCCGTGGCCGGTATCGGCCTGGCGCGGCTGGGCGACTACCACGTGCGCGCCGATCTGGCCGCCGGCCGCCTGGTGGAAGTGCTGCGCGAGGCGGTGGAGGGCGATACCGAGGAGATCCACGCGCTCTATCGCGGCGGCCCGCGCCTGCCGCAGCGCGTGCGCGTGTTCCTGGATTTCGTGGTGCCCCGGTTGCAGGCGTTTCTGGCGGGCCCCTAGTGGGGCCGGGATTCGGGATTGGGGATTCGGGAGTTGCGGTCGTGGCGACGGAAACACAAAGCGAGCACGCGTTTCCCGGCATCCGCGCGGCGCGATTGCCAATCCCGAATCCCGAATCCCGAATCCCGAATCCCGGCCCAGCGCCCTGAACGCATCGGCAATGTGAAGCCGTCCTTCATTGCATCGGCCGGCAACGGCCGCATCATCCAGGACAGGCAATAAGCGGAGACGCCGATGGCGACCGGATGGGCAAACGACGGGGCGGTGCAGGACCAGATCGACGCCACCGTCGAAGATGCGATCAAGCGTGCGCGCAGCCAGTTGCCGCAGGGCCCGAGCCTGCACCGGTGCGAGGACTGCGATGCGCCGATTCCCGAGGCGCGACGCAAGGCGGTTCCCGGCGTGCGCCTGTGCGTGGCCTGCCAGGAAGCGCAGGACCGCGAGCAGCACGAGCACAGCGGCTACAACCGCCGCGGCAGCAAGGACAGCCAGCTGCGCTAGGGCGGGACGACCGTTGCCGGGTACGTCGCACGGGCCTGACGGCCCGACGCGCGAGGCCGTTCCTGCGCGCGCGCGGCGCTGTGACGACGCGCGGACCTACGCGTTTCCCTCGTGCCTTAGTGCACGCGCAATCGTGGCGCGATCCTACCCCGGGATGATGGCGCGTCCCGGCGCTCAGTCGTCGTTGGCGGCGCTGCTGACCGGCGGCACCGGCCGCGAGTGCAGGGCGATGTTGAGCTGGTCGACCACCATCGCCCAGTCGGCATCGTCCAGGCGTTCCTCGCGCAGCAGCTGCGCCTGCGCCGGGGTCCAGAACGGCGCCTCTTCCAGCCGCATGGTGTCCGGCAACGGCGAATGGCGGGCAATGAACTGGCGGATCTCGGTTTCGGACGCGGGCAGGCCCAACTGGGCGAACAGCTCGGCAAACGGATGGACGGGTTGTTCCATGGGGCACCTTGTCGACAGGGGAGGGCGCGCGCCGCATGGTGGCGGCGGACGGACCGGGCACGATAGCGTGGGCGCGATCAGTGTCTTGTTAGGGCGTGCGCTTCTCGCGCGCCGGTCCTAGCCGAGCCCCGGCGGCACCGGATGGCCGCGCCAGCGCCGCGTGCTGCGCTGGAAGAACAGGCTGTTGGGAATCTGCAGCACGCTGTCGCGCTCGTCGCCGCGGTTCTCGTGCAGCGTGGTGTAGATCAGGTTGATGTCGATCACCTGGCCCTTGAGCCCGGGTTTTTCGCCGTTCTCGAGCAGTTCGATGTGGTCGTGCAGGCGGAACGGCCGGGTGGTGAAGATCAGCAGCGCGCAGAAGATGTTGGACAACACGCTCCAGGCCGCGAAGAACGCCACTGCGGCGACGGCGGCGAAACCGGTGAACGCGGTCCACAGCACCGTGCCGGACACGCCGAGCCGGTCCAGGATCGACAGCAGCGCGGCGGTGTAGATGACGAAGCCGCTGCCGCGGCGCGCCATCATCACCAGCTCCGGCGGCAAGGCGTAGCGCTCGCCAAGGCGCCGGATCAGCCGCCGCAGCAGCGTGCGCAGCAGCCAGGCGGCAAGCACGATCAGCGCGACCTGCGCGCCCGGCACGATCAGATCGAGCCAGCGGTGGACCCAGGGCGGCAGCATGGCGTGGAACGAGGACATCGGCGGTTTCGGCGTGCGGGGGAGGCGCGATGGTCGCAATCGTCGCCGCGCCGGGCAAGTGCGCCGGCGCGGCGAAGCCGACCGTCATTGCCGCCGCTTCATCGCGCACGCGGCTGCCGCACCGGGCTCAGCAGGCGGCCTGTTCCACGCTGTCCCAGCGTTCGTCGGGGATCTGCGGCAACGCCTCCAGCGCCGGCATCGCGAACAGGAAGCCCTGGTACAGGCCGATGCCCAGCGCGCGCAGCGTGCGGTATTCGGCCGGCGTCTCCACGCCTTCGGCGAGCACCCTGCAGCCCAGGGCCGCGGCGATGCCGACGACGCCGGCGACGATGTTCCGCCGCGCCGCGCTGGCGTCGATGCCGCGGACCAGGGCCATGTCCAGCTTGAGCAGGTGCGGCTGGAACTCGGCGAGCAGGGTGAGTCCGGAGTAGCCGGCGCCGAAATCGTCGATCGCGGTCAGGAACCCGCGCTGGGCGTAGTCGTGCAGGATCCGCACCACCTTGGGCAGGTCGCGGATGCGTTCGGACTCGCTCATCTCGAAGATCAGCGCGCCGGACGGCACGCCGTAGCGTTCGGCCGCAAGCAGGGTCAGGCGGATGCAGGCCGCCGGTTCGTAGACCGCGTTGGGAATGAAGTTGATCGATAGCCGGGTGCGCAGCCCCAGGCGCGCGGCGGTGGCGATCGCCTGCACCCGGCAGGTCTGGTCGAAGCGGTACAGCTGCTGCGGGCGGACCCGCGCCAGCACCGCGGCCGCGCCGCTGCCGTCCTCGCCGCGCACCAGCGCCTCGTAGGCGTAGATCGCGCGCGCGTCGGCATCGACGATCGGCTGGAACGCCATGCGGATGCCGAAGTCGAGCAGTTCGCCGTCGCGGCAGTGGCCGCAAGCCGGCTGGCCCAGTTCGGCGGTGAGGGATCGCAGGAGCATGCCGTGCGTCTGCCGCAGGAAGTAGTGAGAGTATCGGCCGGCGCCGTGAAGACGGCGCCGACATCGCGGCGGGCGGTGCCCGCGGCGCGGACTCAGCCGGCTTCGGCCTCGTCGACCTTCTTCAGCACGCGGGTGGTGCCGAGCACCTCGACGCGGCCGCCGGCCTTGCGGAACGCGGCCATGTCGGCCTCGATGCGCTCGCGGCTGAGGCCTTTCTGCGCCTTGTCGCCGCCGGCGCCGCTGCGGGCGGTCTTGGCGGTCGGGGGCGGGGTCTTGCTGGTGGGACGTGCCATGGTGGATCTCCTGGAGTCAGTACATCGTCAGGGGAATGCCGCGCGCCAACTGGTCGTTGTGGATGCGGCGGATGTCGCGGCAATACGGGCCGGCCATCGTGAACTTGCGGCAGATCGCCGGGCGCTGTTCGTAGATCGAGCAGCACATGCGCTTGCTGTCCACCGCCACGCACCAGCCGTCCTCGTCGCGCGCCATCACGTGCAGGCCCTGCTCGGTGTGCTCGGTGAGGTGCTCGGGCACCTTGTCCTCGGGCATCAGCAGCACGGTCAGGCGGCAGCAGATCGCGTCGCAGCGATCGCAGGCGACGGATTTCTCGGCCGGCGCGCGGGTTGCGGGTTGCGCGCTCAAGCGTTGCCGCCGGTCGGCGCGGCGTCGCGCCGATAGCGCAGCACGCGGCCGCGGTGCGGCGGCAGATCGCCGGGACTCAGCTGCAGTTCGCGCTGTTCGCTGAGCGTGTAGCCCTGCGTGGCCAGCGCGCGGGTCAGCGCGGCGCTGTTGCCGCGGCCAGGATCGGCGATCAGCACGTCCGCGCTCGGCGTCGCATGCCGCGCCAGCAGGTCGGCGAGCATGGTCGGATGCTGGTGCTCGTACAGCACGTCGCTGCCGATGATCATGTCGAAACGGCCCAGGTCGGGATTGGGCTGGTCCCAGTCCAGGCGGCGGTACGGCACGGCGGGCATGTCGTTGAGCGCGGCGTTGTAGGCCAGGAACACCTCGGTCAGCGGGTGGCGGTCGCTGGCGACGATGTCGGCGCCGCGGTGGCGCAGCACCAGGCTGGCCAGGCCGAGGCCGCAGCCGATCTCCAGAATGCGCTTGCCGGCGACGTCGTACACCGCCATCGCTTCGGCGAGCAGGCGCCCGGCCGGCCACACGTTGCCGAACAGGCTCCACTGCGCCGAAGAGATGCCGGCGTCTTCGGCCAGCGCGTCGGGATCGGAGAACTGCTGGGTGTCGAGCAGCGAACGGATGCGATAGTCCTGGCCGCCCAGGTTGAGCGTTTGAATCTGGGTGGCGTAGCCGGACACAGGCGCTCCCGGTGGATCCGGCCCGGAGCGGGACGGAGGCTGGCGCGAGAAGAGGAGCGAGTCGGGCGACAGAAACGGCCGGACGAGACGCGTGTAGCAACGTGACGCTGAAGCGTGACCGCGCATACTACGCCAGTCGCGCCTCTTGCGTATGAACGGCAGCTGCGCTAGCGGTTAGTACGCCTGCATGCGGGCCACCATTGCGATCGGCGCAAGCGGATCGGTCGCTCGCTGCTTTTTGTAGGAGCGGCTTCAGCCGCGACCGGGCGTTACCGGGAATGCCCGGTCGCGGCTGAAGCCGCTCCTACAAACGCGGTCATGAAAACGCGGTCATGCCGCGATCGCCTCGGCGCCATGGCCGCAGCGTGGGTGAGGGCTGCGCGTGCGAAGCGCCAGGCCGTGCAGTGCGCCGCGCCGCGCGGCGTCGTTCAGCGCTGCGCGGCGGCCAGGGCCAGGCCCTGGACCACGCCGAACGAAGGATCGCCATGCACCAGCCGCGCCTGCGCGAACGCGGCGGCGACCACCTGCCGGATGTAGCCGGCGCGCGACATGCCGCCGGTCAGGAACACCGCCGCCGGGTCGTGGCCGATGTCGCTGCGGACCTGCGCGAGCAGTTCGCCGAGCGCGTCCAGGTAGCTGCGCGCGGCGTGGGTCAGCTGTTCGGCGTGGATGCGCACCTGCAGCCCGGCCTCGATGTAGTCCAGCGCCTCCTCGTGCTGCGCGCTGTCGCTGAGGCCGATCTTGCTGCGTTCCACCGCGCGGTACAGGCGCGCGGTGTTGCCGGTGTCCTGCAGCGCCTGCAGGCGCGTGTCGTACGGGCGCGGCACCTCGTCGTAGCGGTGCTGGCGGAAATCGCGCTGGCGGGTGGTGTCCTGCACCATCGCCGCCTCGACGTAGTGGTGCGCCGGCACGCGCGTGCTGCCGCGGCCGAACAGCGGCATGTAGCCGGTCAGGCTCAGCGCCAGGTCGATGTCGGTGCCGCCGCGGGCGATGCCCCAGGCGCGGTGCACGTCCGGCGCGCCGTCGCCGCCGACGCTGGCGTGGGCGATGTCGGTGGTGCCGCCGCCGATGTCCACCACCACCGCGTCGTGGCGCTCGCGGCTGTTGGCGTGGTAGTGCATCGCCGCGGCGGCGGGTTCTTCCAGGAATGCGATGTCGTCGAAGCCGGCGGCGAGCGCGGCGCTGTGCAGGATCTCCAGCGCCTGCGCGTTGCCGGCCTCGCCGATCGAGCTGCGGAACTGCACCGGGCGCCCGAGCAGCGCGCTGCGCACCTGCTGGCCGAGCTGCTGCGAGGCGGTCAGGCGGATGTGTTCGAGGATGTGGGTGGCGATGCCGGTGATGGTCTGCCTGGCGCGCGGGTGCAGGTTGTAGCCGAGCATCGATTTCGGGCTCTGCACCAGGCTGCCTTCGCCTTCGAGGAAATACGCATCCAGCGCCGCGTCGCCGTACACCGCGTTCTGCAGCAGCGCCGCGGAACTGCGCGGCTCGCGCATCTGCGCTTCCATCCATTGCCGGCGCACCACGCGGATCGCGTCGCGGCGCAGTTCGTCGCGGCTGCGCTCGCGGCCGGCGGCGGCCGCATCGCGGCGGCCGGCCTCGATCAGCTCGTCCACCTGCCGCTCCAGCACCGGGGTCAGCTCGAAATCGGCCGGGTCGCGCATCACGTCGGGGAAGTACACCGTGGTGCGGAACTGGTGCTGGTCGCCGAAGGCGATCGGCACCACGCGGCCGTCGACGACCGCGGCGGCGGCGGAATTGCTGGTGCCGAAATCGATGCCGAGTCTCATCTGGCTGCGGGCCGGGCAGGGGGCCGCGCACTGTGCGGCAAGCCGCAGCGCGGCGCAAGCCGGCGGCGCCGCGCCGGCGCTGCCACAGCGGCAGCGCCGCATCGGCGATGAAGTCGCCGCTGCCGTCCCAAAATGCACGAGGCCCGCGCTGGCGGGCCTCGTGCGGATCCAGCCGGTGGCAGGGGCGGTTACAGCGCCGCGCCCGCGTGGCCCTGGGTCTTTTCCTGCTCGGTGGCCTCGCGCACGCCGGCCACTTCCACCGCGAAATGCAGCACCTGTCCGGCCAGCGGATGGTTGCCGTCGATGGTGACCAGTTCGGGGCCGACCTCGGTGACCGTGACCAGCAGCGGGCCCTGGTCGGTCTGCGCCTGGAACTGCATGCCGGGCACCAGCCCGGCCGCGTCCGGGAACGAACCGCGCGGCACCTGCTGCTGCAGTTGCTCGTGGCGCGGGCCGTAGCCTTCGGCCGGGATCACGTCGACCTGCACGCGTTCGCCGGGGCGCTTGCCGGTCAGCGCGTTTTCCAGGCCGGGCACGATGTTGCCGGCGCCGTGCAGATAGCTCAGCGGATTGTCCGGCGCGGACTGGTCGATCACTTCGCCCGCGTCGTCGGTCAGGGTGTAGTGGATGGTGGCGACAAGACCATTGGCGATCTCCATGGGAAACCTCATTCAGTAGGTAAAGTGGGATACGCCGGCACAGTCACAGCGCGATGAGAGGTGCTACCCGGCTACCCTAACGAAAAGCGGCGGCCGATCGCAAGTCGGCGCGCCGCGCGCGTGTTCAGGCTGGCGGCGGCACGCGCAGCGCATTGCGCCGCGCCTGCCAGGCCGCCGGCGTCTGCGGCTTGACGAACAGCGATTGCAGTTCCGGGTGTTCGGCGCGCGCGGCACGCTCGATGCGCTCGATGCAGGCCTCGATCTGCGCAGTGCTGCGCTGGTCCTCGAATTCGGCGCTGAGCGCGGCGACCACCTGCTGCGGTCCCATCTGCACGCTCAGCACGCCGTTGACCGCACGCACGTCCGGATCGGCGCCGGCGATGCGGCGCAGCGCATCGCTCAACGGCCGCGCGGCCGGCTCGCCGATCAGCAGGCCCTTGGTCTCGCGCGCCAGCAGGAACGCCGAGCAGGCCAGCACCGCGGCGATGCCGATCGACGCCACGCCGTCCAGTTCCGGCATCTGCAGCCACTGCGCGGCCAGCAGGCCGAGCAGGGCGATGAGCAGGCCGATCAGCGCGGCGCTGTCTTCCAGCAGCACGGTGAACAGGCTCGGATCCTTGCTCTCGCGAAACGCCTGCACGTAGCCCATGGCGCCCTTGCGCGCGCGGAACTCGCGCAGCGAGACCCACCACGAACCGCCTTCGAACAGCATCGACAGCCCGAGCACCACGTAGTTGAGCGTATGGCTGCTGGCCGGCTCCGGATGGCGCAGATGGGCGATGCCCTGGTACAGCGAGACCCCGGCGCCGAGCGCGAACACCAGCAGGGCGACGATGAAACTCCAGAAATACAGTTCGCGCCCGTAGCCGAACGGATGGCTGGCGTCGGCGGGCCGCGCGGCGCGGCGCAGCCCGTACAGCAGCAACAGTTCGTTGACGGTGTCGACCAGCGAATGCACGCCTTCGCTGAGCATCGCCGAACTACCGGACAGCGCGGCGGCGACGAACTTGGCGATGGCGATGGCCAGGTTGCCGGCGAGCGCGGCATAGATCGCAAGGCGGGAGCCGGAAGCGGCGGACATGCGGATTCCTGTGCGGGAGCGGCCCGGGTCGCAGGCGAGGCGGCGCGGAGCGGGCGGCTACAATAGCCGCCCTCCCGTCGTCGCCGTATCAAGGAACGCCATGTCCGCCGCACCCGCCTGTCCGCAATGCACCCTGCTCAACACCTACGTCGACGGGGCGATGTGGACCTGCGCCGATTGCGGCTACGAATGGCCGGCCGCGGCGGACACTGCCGCCGTCGCCGCGACGGTGGTGCGCGACAGCAACGGCAACGTGCTGCAGGCCGGCGACACGGTGGTGGTGATCAAGGACCTGAAGGTCAAGGGTTCGTCGATCCCGCTCAAGCAGGGCACGGTGATCCGCGGCATCCGCCTGGTCGAGGACGATGCCGAACACATCGAAGGCCACTCGGACAAGATCAAGGGCCTGGTGCTGAAGACCTGCTTCCTGCGCAAGGCCTAGCCGCCGCGGCGTCGGCGCTGGCGCGTCGCGTTCGCGGCGCGCCGCGCTGACGCGCCGCATGGCGTAGCGCTAGGCCCGGGGCCGTGGTCCAGCAAGCGCTCGGCGCCACGGCACGAATCGCCGCTCGTGGCGATCGCGTTCACTCGCCGGCGTTCGCCCAGCCGTGCCGACGCTGCGCGAACGCCCATGCCAGCACCAGCAGCGCCAGCGCCACCCAGGACAACGCGCCGGCGCCGGCGTGCTGCAGCAGCGCGCCGCCGAGCACGCCGCCGCCGGCGATCGCCAGGTTCCAGCCGGTGACCACCAGCGACTGCGCCAGGTCGGCGGCGTCGCCGGCGCGGCGCGCGATCGCGGTCTGGAACAGCGTGGCGCAGCCGCCGAACGCCACGCCCCACAGCGCCAGCGCCACCGCCAGCAGCGGCGGCGAACGCGGCCACAGCGCCATCGCCAGCGCGGCGAGCGCGAACAGGCCGATGCTGGCCAGCAGCAGCGGCCGCATCCAGCGGTCGATCCACACCCCGACCACGACGATGCCCAGCAGCGAGGCCACGCCGAACAGCAGCAGGTAGCGGTCCAGCGCCGCCGCCGCGCTCGACAGCGCCAGCAGCGGCGCCACATAGGTGTAGAGCAGGTTGTGCGCGAGCACGAACAGCAGCATCACCGCCAGCACCTGGGCCACGCCGCGCAGGCCCAGCACGCGGCGCAGCGGCAGCGCGGAGGTCGCCGCCTGGCCGGCGAAATCGGGCAGCGCCGCGCGCGCCCAGACGAGCAGGCCCAGGCTCAGCAGCGACATCGCGCCGAACGTCCAGCGCCAACCCCACAGCTGACCGAGCAGGGTGCCGGCGGGCACGCCCAGCGCCAGCGCCAGCGGCGTGCCGAGCATCGCCACCGCGATCGCGCGGCCCTGCTGCGCCGGCGCCACCATGCGGCTGGCGTAGCCGGCCAGCAGCGCCCACAGCAGCCCGGCGCTGACTCCGGCGAGCAGGCGCGCGGCCAGGATCAACGGATAGCTGGCGGACACCGCGGTGACCGTGTTGGCCACCGCGAAGCCGGCGATGGCGAGCAGCAGCAACGGCCGCCGCCGCTGGCGCCGGGTGGCGGCGGTGAGCGGGATCGCCGCCAGCAGCGAGCCGAGCGCGTAGACCGTCACCAACTGGCCGATCCACGCCTCGCCCACGCCCAGTCCTGCCGCCATCGCCGGCAACAGGCCGGCCGGCAGCGCTTCGGTGAGGATGGTGACGAAGCCGGCGCAGGCCAGCGCCAGCAATCCGCTCCAGGGCAGGCGCCGCGCCGCGGTGGGCGCGGGCGCGGCGCACGCGGCCGGGCAGGGCGCCAGGCAATCGCCGCTCATGCCGCCACCTCGCGCAGGCTGGCGTAGACCGCGTCGCGCAGGTCGACCACGAACGCGCCGGACATGCCTTCGTACAGGGTGTTGGTCAGCGCCACCACGCTCAGCTGCCGCGCCGGATCGACGAACCAGTTGTGCCCGTAGGCGCCGCCCCAGCGCCAGGTGCCCGGCGCCTCCGGGGTCGCGGTCGGCGCCGGATCGCGCAGCACCGCAAAGCCCAGGCCGTAGCCCCAGCCCGGCCCGTCCGGCGGGCCGAAGTCGCCGGCCTGCGCGCGGCCCATCTCGGCTACCAGCGCGGCCGGCAGCAGTGGCGTGCCGCCGCCGCGCAGCGCTTCCAGCAGGCGCAGCACGTCGCCGGCGTTGCCGACCATGCCGGCGCCGGCGGAGGCGAACGCGGTGCGGTCCAGCGCACGCGAGGGATGGAACACGATGCCGGCAGCGTCGGCGAACGGCGCGGCCACCTCGCCTTCGCCCAGCCGGTGCGGCGCCGGGTCGCCATTGACGTAGGGCACGGCCAGGCTGGCGGCGTCCTCGGCATGGAAGGCGGTGGCGTGCATCCCCAGCGGCGCGGTGACCAGCTCGCGCACCAACGCCGGCAGCGGTTGCCCGCCGGCCGCCTGCAGCACCGCGCCGGCCACGTCGATCGCCAGCGAATAGCCCCAGCCGGTGCCGGGCGCGTACTGCAGCGGCACCTGGGCGAGGCGGCGCAGGTTGTCCTCCAGGCTCAGGCCGCTGTTGTCCATGCCGTCGGAGACGCCGGCGCGCGCATGCGCGCCGTCCGCCGGCTCCAGGAAGCGGTAGCCGAGCCCGGCGCTGTGGCTGAGCAGCTGGCGCAGGCTGATGTCCGGCGCCCGGCCGTCGGGCAGGGCGGGGCGGAACCACGGCAGCCAGCGCGCGATCGGCGCATCCAGCGCCAGCCGGCCCTGCGCCACCAGCGCCAGCGCCGCCGTCGCGACCACCAGCTTGCTGACCGAGGCCAGGCGGAACGGGGTGTCCTCGCGCATCGGCCGCTGCGCCTCGCGGTCGGCCCAGCCGGCGGCGCGGCGATAGAGGCATGCGCCGCGGTGCGCGACCAGGACCACGGCGCCGACCAGCCGCTGCTCGCGCAGCGCGGCATCGATCGCGGCATCGAGCGGCGCGGCCTGTCGCGGCGAAAGTGCCGCGGCGGGCTCGGAGGAGGAGGGGGACATGGGCATTGGCGCACTCGTGGAGGGGAAGGCGCAGCATGGCTGCATGCCGATTGCGGAAAAAGACGGGTAGAGTTCCTGGCTATGAGGACGCCAATGTCCGCAATGGTGGCGATGCGATGGACAGTCTGGGCAGCCTGCGCGGCTTCGTACAGGTGGTGGAGAGCGGCGGCTTCGCCGAGGCCGGCCGGGCGCAGGGCCTGTCGGCATCGGCGATGGCCAAGAGCGTGGCGCGGCTGGAGCAGTCGCTGGGGGTGCGCCTGTTCCATCGCAGCACCCGCAGCCAGACCCTGACCGCCGAGGGCCAGCTGTTCCTGGTGCGTTGCCGGCGCATCCTCGCCGAGGCCGAGGCGGCGCGCGGCGAATTGAGCAGCCTGGCCGGGACGCCGAAAGGGCGGCTGCGGATCAGCCTGCCGATGAACAACACCGTGCTGCTGCCGGCGCTGGCCGATTTCATGTGCGCCTATCCGCAGGTCCAGCTGGACCTGGATTTCGACGACCGCCTGGTGGACGTGATCGAGGAAGGCTTCGACGCGGTGCTGCGCGTCGCCGAGCCGAACGATTCGCGGCTGGCCTCGCGGCGACTGGGCAGCTTCCGGCGCTGCCTGGTCGCCGCGCCGGGCTACCTGCGGCGCTACGGCACGCCGCAGCAACCGGCGGACCTAGCCGCGCACCAGTGCCTGCACTACCGCTTCCGCAGCAGCGGGCGGCTGGAGGCCTGGCCGCTGGGCGCGGCGGCGGCCGGCCTGCAACTGCCGGTGTCGATGGTCTGCAACAACATCGAAACGCGGCTGAGCCTGGCGCTGCGCGGCTGCGGCATCGCCTTCCTCCCCGAGCACTCGGTGCGCGCGGAACTGGAGGCCGGCAGCTTGCGCACGGTCCTCGACGAACACGTCGATTCCATCGGCACCTTCCACCTGCTGTGGCCGTCGGGCCGGCACATGCTGCCGAAACTGCGTGTGTTCATCGATTTTCTCGGCGAGCGGCTGACCCTTTAGGTCCTGGCGCGTGCCGGGCTGCGGGCGGCGGCGGCCGCGGCTATGATGCGGACGGGCGCCGGGGGGCGCCGCCCAACCAGGAGCAGGGGGACGCATGGAGAAGCAGGGTCTCGCGGCCGGCGGTCGCGTGGGGCGCCGGCTGGCAGGGTTGTTGTTGCTGTGCCTGCTGGCGCTGCCGGCATGGGCGCGGATGCAGGAAGTCAAACCCGGGCAGACGCCGCAGCTGGCGGCCGACGAGGGCCTGGTGCTGGTCGCGGTGGACACCGCTGTCGACCTCCAAGGCGTGGAGTTGAACAAGGACGGCAAGCTCTTCGGCGCCGGCACCATGTCCAGGCTCAAGCCGGGCATCAGCTACCGGCTGTACATCGCGCCGGTCGGCGACTACGCCTGGCGCAAGGTGGTGCTGGTACCGCAGTTCGCCTACAACCTGCGCGACAGCGACGAGTTCCGTTTCCGCATCCAGGCCGGGCGCATCACCTATCCGGGCGACCTGCTGTTCCGTCCGGAGTCGTTGTTCCGTGCCGACATGGGCATGGTCAACCGTTCGCTGGCAGCGATGGACTGGCTGCAGCAGACCCATCCGGCGTTGTGGTCCGGCTACGAACTGGCCTATTCGGGACACTATCCCGATCCGTTCCCGCAGTTCTACCGCAAGGCGCTGGCGCAGCACCCAGGCGCCACGCCGGCCGCCAAGGTGGCATTGCGTGCGCCGCCGCCGGCGAGCGCGTTGCCGATCGCGCCGGCCACGCTGTTCCGCGACGGTCTGATCAATGCGCTGCGGCTGAATCCGCGCGGCGACCTGCTGGCGCTGCAACTGCACGAGCGCAAGGACGAATGGCGGATCGAACTGCTGGATCTGCCCAGCAACGAGCAGCGCCTGCTGGCCACCAGCGTCGAGCCGATCAAGCAGTTGTTGTGGGCCGGCAACGACACGCTGCTGTTCAGCGTGCGCGTGCCCAACGGCCCGGACGTGGTGCGCGGCATGCGCGTGGAAACCGCCGCCGACGGCACGCGCAAGTGGATGCCGCTGAACCTGCCCAACGGCGGCTACATCGTGGCCGCCTTGCCGCAGACGCCGGACACGGTGCTGTACGCCACCACGCTGCGCAACGGCGACAACGCCGTGCAGCTGATGGACGTGTCCAGCCAGGCGGCGATCGACCGCTGGCGGCCGCGCTACCAGGAGCGGTTGAACATCGGCCTGGAGCGCGACGTGGGCTGGCTGACCGACGGCAACGGGCGGCTGCGCCTGGCGGTGGTGCGGCGCGACGACGACTACGTGCTGATGTACCGCGACGGCCTGGGGGCGACCTACCGCGACGTGATGACGCTCAGCGACCTGCGCGATTTCGAGCCGGTGGGCCTGTCCTTCGATGCGGGCGAGATCTACGCGGTGACCGACGAGGGGCGCGGCCAGCGCGACCTGGTGGCCTACGACGTCGCCGCGCGCAAGATCGTGCGCACGCTGTTCAGCCAGCCCGGGGTCGACGTCGTCGACCTGATCCAGGGCCCGCGGCGCGCGCCGATCGGGGTGACCTACTATGAGAGCGGGCGCCTGGTCAGCCACTATTTCGAGAGCGCCGACGAACGCCTCAACCGTGCGCTGAGCGCCGCGCTGCCAGGGCGCAACGTGCAGATCGCCGCGCGCAACGCGGACGGACGGCAGATGGTCCTGTGGGCCGATGCCGCCGACCGCCCGCCGCAGCTGTTTCACCTGGATTTGGACAAGCGCGCCGCGGTGTCGATCGGCGAGGACATGCCGTGGCTGCAGCGCACGGCGTTCGCGCCCAGCGAGGTGATCAAGTTCAAGGGTCGCGACGGGCTGGCGCTGGACGCGTTCCTGACCCTGCCGCCCGGCAGCGGGCGCAAGCCGCTGGTGGTGTACCCGCATGGCGGCCCGATCGGCGTGGCCGACGCGCTGGGCTTCGATCCGGACACGCAGTTCCTGGCCTCGCTCGGCTACGCGGTGCTGCGGGTCAATTTCCGCGGCTCCGACGGCTATGGCCGCGCGTTCCGCGAAGCCGGGCGCGACGGGTTCGGCACGCTGATCGAGGACGACATCGACGCGGCGATCGAGCAGGCGCTGGCGCGCTATCCGCTGGATGCGCAGCGCATGTGCGTGCTGGGTGCCAGCTACGGCGGCTATTCGGCGCTGGTGATGGCGATGCGCTGGCCCGATCGCTTCCGCTGCGCGGTGTCGATCGCCGGGGTCGCCGACCGGATCCTGTTCTATACCGCCAGCGATGCGGGCAGCTATGCGAAAGGCCGCGCCGACCTGGAGCGCTGGCTCGGCGATCCGAACACGCAACAGGAACGGATGACCAACACCTCGCCGCTGTACCGCTACGACGCGATCAAGGTGCCGGTGATGCTGGCGCACGGACTGGAAGACCGGCGCGTGGACTACGAACACACCCGGCGCATGCTGCGGATGCTGGACATGGCCGGCAATCCGCCGGTGGGGCTGAGCTTCGCCGGCGAGGGCCACGGTTTCGCCGATGTCGATCACCGTGCCGCGCTGTGGAGCGGCGTGGCCGGCTTCCTGCAGGCGCATCTGACCGCGGGCGCACCGCCGCAGGCGGGGACGCCCTGACGCCCGCCGGCGGCGGCACGCGATTCGCGTTGCCGCCGCGGCCCGACTCGGTGCTCAGTCCAGCGTCGGGTAGTCGATGTAGCCTTTGGCGCCGCCGCCGTAGAGCGTGTCCGCATCCACCGGGTTGAGTGGCGCGTCGCGGCGCAGCCGTTCCACCAGGTCCGGGTTGGCGATGAACGGGCGTCCGAACGCCACCGCGTCGGCGCGGCCGGAGGCGACGGCCTGCTCGGCCAGGGCCTTGTCGTAGCCGTTGTTGACCAGCCACGGCCCGCGGAACCTGGCGCGCAGCGCGGCGTAGTCGAAGGCGATGCCGTCGCGCGGGCCGCCGGTGGTGCCTTCGATCACGTGCACGAAGGCCAGGCCCAGCGCATCCAGGCGCTCGACCGCGCGCTCGAACAGCGGCTGCGGGTCGCTGTCGCGCGCATCGTTGACCGGGGTCACCGGCGACAGCCGCACGCCGGTGCGTTCGGCGCCGATTTCCTGCGCCACCGCCTGCACCACTTCGAACAGCAAGCGGGTGCGGTTCTCGATGCTGCCGCCGTAGGCGTCATCGCGGTGGTTGCTGCCGTCGCGCAGGAACTGGTCGATCAGGTACCCATTGGCCGCATGCACCTCGACGCCGTCGAAGCCCGCAGCGATGGCGTTGCGGGCGGCGTTGCGGTAGTCCGCGATCAGGCCGGGAATCTCGTCCAGGCGCAGCGCGCGCGGCGCGGAGACGTCGCTGAAGCCTTCGGCGGTGTAGGTCTTGGCCTCGGCGCGCAGCGCGCTCGGCGCCACCGGCGCGGCGCCGTCCGGCAGCAGGCTGACGTGGGAGATGCGGCCCACGTGCCACAACTGCAGCACGATCTTGCCGCCGCGACGGTGCACCTCGGCGGTGACCGGCTTCCACGCGGCGACCTGCGCCTCGCTGTAGATCCCGGGCGTGTCCATGTAGCCCTGGCCCATCGGGCTGATCTGGGTGGCCTCGGCCACGATCAGCCCGGCGCCGGCGCGCTGGCCGTAGTACTCGGCGGCCAGCGGCGAGGGGATGCGGCCTTCGCCTTCGGCGCGGTTGCGGGTCAGCGGCGCCATCACGATGCGGTTGGCCAGTTCGATCGCGCCCAGGCGCAACGGGGAAAACAAGGAGATATCGGACGAGGTCATGGAAGAAGTCTGAAGAGGGGGGAGCGGACGCGGCGCGTCCGTCGCTTCTTCATGGGGGCGCCAGCGCGCGGCTCAAAGCCGTGGATGCCCTCCAGTTCGCCGCGCCGGCGAGACAGTGCGTTCTCCGGCTCGCCGGCGACGAGGCATGCCACCGTCGAGGCGCGCAGCGACGCGGCGCGGCGAAACGACGCCATGGCCAGTCCGGATGGAGTCCGGCATCCCGCAACGCCACGCTCGCTATCGGCGAGCCGTTGCGCGGCAGCGCATACCACGTCACCAGGGCAGCGGTACGGTTTCCCCGTTGGCGTGTTCGCCGTAGTACAGCGACGGCAGGAACCGCGCGAGGAAGGTGAACTCGGTGTAGCAGTGGCGCAGCAGGCCCAGGCCGACCGCGTCGCTGGCGTCGCGGTGTGGATCGTCGCTGGCGCGCCCGAGCACGAAGCGGCTGCGCAGCACGCAGCCGAACGGCGTGTCGCGGGCGACGTGGAGCATTTCGCCGTCGATGGGATCGCCGTCGGCGTCGCATTGCACATGGTCGCCGAAGCCTACCCGGGCGGCGATGATCGCCGCCACGCGGTGTTCGGTCTGCGCCTGCTCCAGCCGCTGGCGATCGAAGATCTCGCGCGGATCGTGGAACTTCAGCCTGGCGGCCACCGGCGGGATGTCCGCCAGCGATTCCACCGCGCTGATGCTGGCGCCGTGATAGCTCTCGCCCTTGCGCCAGAGGCCGTCCCAGCCGTGGTGCGCGACATGGTCGACCGGGTGCCACCACTTGATGTGTTGGGTGGTCTCGAAGAACGTGAACCACCAGTCGAGCATGCGCCCCTTGCAGCCGTGCAGGTCGGTGCGCACGGCCACCAGCAAGGTGCCGTCGTCGCGGCGCTGGATGCCTGTTTCCAGGTGGAGCGGCGCCGGGTCGAGCAGCGCGTCGTGGTCCAACCAGGGCGAAGCCTTGAGGGGAATGGTCATCAGTGGAACTCCTGCGGAAGAGGGGAGGGATAATATAGAAACGTTATCCGTTTCTCAAATATCCGGGTGCGCTACCATGCGTCCGATGCCATCACCTTCGCTTGCCATGACAGAGACCTCCGTTCCCGAGAAGCGCCCACGCGGCCGGCCTGCGCGACCGCCGGCCGAGGTCCGCCAGGCGCTGCTACGCCACGCAATGCAACTGCTGCTCGAACAGGGGTACGAGGCCACCACGATGGAAGCCGTCGCGGCGCAGGCCGGCGTGGCCAAGAAGACGGTCTATCGCCATGCCGCCAACCGCGAGGCGCTGGTCGGGCTGGCGGTGCGCGAGTGGAGCGATGGCTTCGCGCCATTGATGCAGCGCGACGCCGGCCATCGCGACGAACTGCTGCCGCTGCTGCGCGGGATCCTGCAGTCGATCTGCGAGCGGGTGCTGTCCGCGTCGGCGGTCAAGCTGTTCCGCCTGTTGACCACCGAATTTCCCGGCAAGCCGCAATTGCTGGACAGCTACCAGGCCAACGGCATCGGGCGTGGCCGCGGCTTGCTCGCGGAGTGGTTGGCGCGCCAGCAGCGGCGCGGCCTGCTGCGCAACGGCGATCCGGCGGACATGGCGACGCTGATCCTGGCCATGGCAGTGGCCGAACCGCTGCGGCAGATGGCGCTCGGCCTGGCGGCGCCGCTGCCCGACGGTTCGGTGGCGGCGCATCTGGACGCCTGCCTGGCGCTGCTGGCGCCCGGTCTGCTGCCGTGAGTCCCTGCTGAGTTCCGCTGTCTTCCTGGCGCGCCGGCCCAGTGCCGCGCGCACGGTGTGGAGCCATGGCACGGCGCCGTGGGCGCAAGCCGAGCGCCAGTCACGATGTTTTCCATCGCCCGTAGCGCCGTGCATCCGAGCGCGCCCTGGCGCAGCGGCGCATGCGGCGGTGCCGTTGCCTACCGAAGCGTGTCGCCGGCTGAATCGCGAGTGCCATGCTCGCGTCGTGCCCCGTTCGGGCTCGGCCTCCGGTTCAGGCCCACCCCTTTCGCTCGATGTTGCGATGCACAATAATGGGGCGCCCCGTATCCGGAGCCGGGCATGTCCATTTCCCGAACCGATCCGACGCCGCTGTCGCGCCGCGGCTACGTGCTGATCCTGTTCGCGCTGGCGATGGGCGGCTTCGCGATCGGCACCAGCGAGTTCTCCACGATGGGCCTGATGCCGTACATCGCGCGCGGGCTGGCGATCGACGAGCCGCAGGTCGGGCACCTGATCAGCGCCTATGCGCTGGGCGTGGTGGTCGGCGCGCCGTTGCTGGCGATCGTCGGCGCGCGCTGGCCGCGGCGCACGCTGCTGCTGGCGCTGATGGGCTTCTACGCGGTCGGCAACCTGGCCAGCGCGCTGGCGCCGGACTATCACAGCATGCTGCTGGTGCGCTTCATCGCCGGCCTGCCGCATGGCGCCTATTTCGGCGTGGCCACGCTGGTCGCCGCGTCGATCAGCCGCCCCGACCAGCGCGGCGCGGCGGTGAGCCGGGTGCTGCTGGGGTTGAACCTGGCGGTGCTGGTCGGCAATCCGCTGGCGACCTGGCTGGGGCAGGTCGCGCAGTGGCGCTACGCCTATGCGCTGGTCGCGGTGATCGCGGTGCTGACCGTGGTGCTGGTGTTGCGGCTGCTGCCGGCCGACCCGGACGAGCCGCGGCAGCGGCCGCTGCGCGAACTGCGCGCGTTCAACCGCCCGCAGGTGTGGCTGGCGCTGGGCATCGGTTCGGTCGGCTTCGCCGGCATGTTCTGCGTGTTCAGTTACCTGGCGCCGACCCTGACCCAGGTCACCGGCGTCTCCGAGCGCTGGATCCCGTTGGCGATGGGCGCGTTCGGCTTCGGCGGCCTGCTCGGCAATCTGGCCGGCGGCTGGCTGTTCGACCGGCTGCAGTTCCGCGCGGTGCCGCTGGTGCTGCTGTGGTCGATGGCGGTGCTGCTGGCCTGGCCGCTGGCCGCGCAGTCGCCGTGGGCGGTGCTGCCGGCGGTGGTCGCGGTGGGCACCATGGGCGCGCTGGCGCCGGTGCTGCAGACCCGGCTGATGGACGTGGCCAGCGAGGCGCAGACCCTGGCCGCGGCCTCCAACCACGCCGCGTTCAACCTGGCCAACGCGCTGGGTCCGTGGATGGGCGGGATCGCGATCAGCGCCGGGCTGGGCTGGACCTCGACCGGCTACGTCGGCGCCGCGGCGGCGCTGGGCGGGCTGCTGGTGTACCTGTGGGCGCGCCACGACGCGCGCCGCGCGCAACGCATGGCGGTGGCTAGGTAGCGCGCTCCGATTTTTCGGCGGGGCATGGTCGTGCGAAGCGCGCCGCGCGGCGCCGATGCGCAGCGCACGTCGCCGCGAGGTCCGCCCGGGTGGCTCAGCGCCGCGCCTGGGTGTTGTGCGACAGCCGCCGCAGCGCGTCCAGCTTGGTCTGGTAGCGCGGCTGCGCGCCACTGTCGGCATGTTCCAGCGCCTGCTGCATCGCCCGGTGCGCGCGGCGCTGGTCGCCGCTGAGCAGATAGGCGCGGGCCAGGGCGAAGTACAGCAGGTGCGCGCCGTCGTACAGGCGCAGCGCATGCCGGTAGTAGCCGATCGCCGCGGCGTAGTCCTGGCGCCGCTCGGCCTCGTTGCCGAGCAGGTACTGGTGGAACGGGTCGGTCAGCTGCACGCGCTGCAGCCGTGCCAGCATCGCCGCCTCGCGTCGGCTGTCGCCCAGGCGCCGGTACAGGCTGGCGGCGTTGGACAGGGTCGAGACATGGCCGGGATCGACCGCCAGCGCGGTCGCGTAGTCCTGCGCGGCCGCCTGCGTGTCGCCCTGGCGCAGCGCCAGCACGCCGAGGTTGTTCCAGGCGGCGGCGAAATCGCGGTCCATCTGCAGCGCCATCGCCAGGTGCTGTTGCGCGGCGGGCAGCGCGCCGTCGGCCATCAGTTCGGCGCCGCGGTTGTTGTAGTAGTGGGCCAGCGCGCGGCGGTCGGAAATCGGCCGCGGGCCGCGCCGGTCCATCAGCACGCTGCGGTCCAGGTCGATGCTGCCGCGGCGCCCGTCGATGCGCACGCCGACGTTGACGTGGCCGGCGTTGTACAACGCATCGCCGTCCTGGTACCAGCTCAGCACGCGGCCCACTTCCTGCACCTGCGCATCCAGCCCGGCGTCGCGCGCCAGCACGACGAACAGCAGGGTGAACGACAGGCAGTTCACGCGCCGGGTGGCGTAGCTCTCGGCCACGCTGTGGGTGGCCTTGGCGTCGTACTGCAGATCCAGCCCGTCGGCATCGAAGGCCAGCCGCACCAGCTGCTGCAGGCGCTGCTCGCGCGAGGCATGCGGATCGACGCGCTGCTGCACCAGCGCATGCAGCGCGGGCGGAACCTGCATGATCTGCTCCGGTGCGGGCGGCGCGGGCGGTGGCGCGATCGCCGTCGCGGCGACCAGGGCGAATGCGGTCCAACCGAACATGGCGCACCTCGCAGCGGCCCCGGAAGAGGGCTGTGGCCGCAAATATAGTCCTTTGCCGGCGCGGCGGATGTGCCGGAAGGCGTGGTTGGGGCTGGCGCGCGCGGCCTGCGCCATGGGCGCTGCGCATTCATCCACGGCAGCTGCGGACGAGCGCGTGGCAGTGGTGGATGACGTCGCCGGAGCAGGCTGCCGCAAGGCGTGTGGACAGCATGGCGAAATCGTTGGCCTGATGCCCGCCACTGCGGCGATGAACGCCTGTTCATGCCTGCCAGCATCGCGTGAGGACATCGCGGTTTCGGCTCACATGCCTTTTATGCCGCGCCGTCCAGCATTCCCCCACGACGCAACGCGGCAAGACGCTTCATACCGGCCGAGCGACATCCAGGGAACACGACCCGACGTGCCCGTTGCGCGATGTTCGCCGGCCCATCCAGTTCGCCGGCCCATCCAGAAGGAGTCCAAGCATGAGCATTCAGAGCAAGACCACGCACAGCCTCAACGACCTCATCGCCATTTCCCGCGACGGCAAGCAGTTCTACGAAGAAGCCGCGCAGAAGGTCGGCGACGCGGAACTGTCGGCGCTGTTCCTGCGCATCGCCGGGGTCAAGTCGGACATCGTCAGCAGCCTGAGCGCCGTGGTCCAGGCGGTCGGCGGCAAGCCCGAGGAGCACGGCACCATGGTCGGCAGCATGCAGCAGATGTACGGCAAGGTGCGCGCTGCGCTGGGCGACACCAAGTACGGCTACGTGGCCGAACTGGAAGAGTCCGAGGATCGCCTGATGAAGGCGTTCAACGAGACCATCGCCGACAGCGACACCCCGGTCGCCGCGCGCGATGCGGCCACTCGCCTGCTGCCGGAAGTGCGCGCCTGCCACGACGTGATGCGCAACCGCAAGCTGGCGATGAAGAACGCGGCGTAAGCCGCCGGCCGGACCGCGCGTCCGGCCGATCGCAGCAAGTCTGCGCGATGTCGCCCGTGGCGAGCATCCTGTGGACGCCGCAGTGAAGCGAAGGCCGACCGGATTGTCCGGTCGGCCTTCTGCGTTTCTGCGCCGCGGCCATCGCGCCGCTTGCGATGCGCCGGCCGCTGCGCGCTTGCTACCATGGCCGCCCGATCATTGCCGACTCGTCGCGGCCTTTCGCCGCACTCACGCCGATGGCCCACGATGCTTCCTCCGCAGGCGCGCAGTTCTCGCTGGGCTTCGCCGCATCGGCGCCGCGCGAGAGCCTGTTCTTCGCATTGCTGCCGGACCCGGCCACCGCACAGCGCGCGTTCGCGCTGGGCGAGCGCCTGCGCGCCGAGCAAGGCCTGCGCGGACGCGCGCTGCCGCCCGAACGCCTGCACGTCACCGTGCACTATCTCGGCGAGTACGCCGGCGTGCCGCCGCGGCTGTTGCAGCAGGCGCATGCCGCCGGGCAGGCGTTGGCGTCGGCACCGTTCGAACTGTGTTTCGACCGGGTCGCCAGCTTCGGCCGCGGCCGCGGCGCGCGGCCGCTGGTGATGCTTGGCGACGCCGAGCCGACGCCGCTGCGCGAATTGCGCCACGCGCTGCAGTGGCAACTGGGCCAACAGGGCCTGGCCACGCGCGCCGATGCGACCTACGTCCCGCACCTGACCCTGGCCTATGACGATCGGGAACTGCCGCCACAGGCGGTGCCCGAATTGCGCTGGACGGCCGCCACGCTGAGCCTGGTCCGCAGCGTGCAGGGGCAGGGCCGCCATCTGCACGAAGCGACCTGGCCGCTGCGCGCGGATCCGGCCCGCGCAGCGCACGAACACGGAGCGGCCCCATGAGCGATCCGATGGGCGAACAGGCGCCGCTGCGCCTGCCCGACGCGCAATGGACGCAGCTGCAGGCGGCCTACGCCACGCCGCCGCGCGCCTACCACCACTTCGGCCACGTACAGGCGGTGCTGGGCCACTACGCCGAGGTCGCCGCCGCGGTGGGTTGGCGGCAGCCGCGCGAGGTCTACCTGGCGGTGCTGTACCACGACGCGGTGTACCAGCCCGGGCGCGGCGACAACGAGGCGCAGTCGGCGCGCCTGGCGCAGGCGGCGATCGCGCAATGGCTGCCCGACGCCGGGCTGGACGCGGCGCGCGTGGCCGCGCTGATCGAACTGACCGCGCGCCACGGACAACTGACCGCCGCCGCGGTGGATGCCGAAGCGGCGCTGTTCCTGGATTGCGACATGGCCATCCTCGGCGCCGATCCCGCCGCGTTCGCCGCCTACGATCGCGCCATCGCCGAGGAGTACCGCGGCGTGGTGCCGGGCTGGCTGTACCGGCGCAAGCGCCGCGCGTTCCTGAAGACGGTGCTGGCGCAGCCGCGCATCTTCCTCAGCGACTGGTTCCATGCGCGCTACGACACGCCGGCGCGCGCCAACCTGCGCCAGGCGATCGGCTGAACCCGCCGGCCGCGCGCTCTACAATCGCATCCCTGCGCGCGCACCGGCGTGCCTTCTGCCGCACACCGTGATGTCCGATCCCGATTCCGATTCCGCCATGGCCGACCCGCGCCCGCAGCCGCCCGAACCGCCGGCGCCCGGCGACTGCTGCAACAGCGGCTGCCCGCTGTGCGTGTACGACCTGTACAACGAGGACGTGGAGCGCTATCGGCAGGCGCTGGCGGCGTGGCGGTTGCGCCATCCCGGGGCCGCGCCGGACGCGTGAGCGCCTGCTGCAGCGGCCTCGTCGCCTCGCGCCGCCTCGCTGCGACATGCCGCGGCCAAGGCGCGGCGACGCGCTGAGCTACCGCGCATGAACCGGCGTCCGCGCCGCGCTTCGCGCTGCTGCCGTTCGGGATTATCTTTACACGCCTTTTCAGGATTGCCGGATGATGCGAATGCGTGGCGGATGGATGTGGGGAAGTGCGTTGGCCGGGCTGGCCGCAGCGGCTGTCGCCTCGGCGGCGCCTGGCGCAGCGACGCCCGCAGCGCCCGCGGTGCCGGCCGCCGCCCCGGAAAAGCTCAGCCACGGCCGCTTCGAGCAGGTGCCGGTACTGTTGCCGCAGGGCGATGCGCAGCGCGTGGTGTTGTGGTTCGCCGGCGGCAAGCGCGGCGAGGCCGCGCGCGCGCGCCAGATCGAGGCCCTGCGCCACGACGGCGCGATGGTCGCGGTGATCGACAGCGCGCACCTGCAGGCGGTGCTGGCCAAGATCCCCGGCACCTGCGGCTTTTCCGCCGGCGACGTGGAGAACTTCTCGCGCTACGTGCAGGCCTATTACCACATGCCCACCTACCACCTGCCGCTGCTGGTCGGCGATGGCGACGGCGCGGCGCTGGCCTATGCGGTCGCGGCGCAGGCGCCCAAGCAGCTGCTGGCCGGCATGGTCACCGAGGATTTCTGCCCGGTGCAGGTGCTGGACGACCAGATCTGCGGCGCCGGCATCACCGCGCCGGCACGCGCGCTGCAGCCGGCGGCGCTGCCGGTGCCGTGGCTGGTGGCGGCCGCCGCCACGCCGGCCACGCGCTGCAGCCAGCAGAGCGATGCGTTCGTGCAGAAGGTGCCGCAGGCGCGGCCGTTCCGCCGCAGCGCCAGCGGCGATGCGCTGCCCGGGCTGCGCGCGGCGGTGCGTTCGCTGGGCGCGCAACCGGGAGTCAGCCTGCCGCCGACGCCGGCCGACCTGGCCGGGCTGCCGGTGGTCGAGGTGCCGGTCGCGGCGGGCACCGCCGCCGGCGGCAACGGCGAGGTGTTCGCGATCTTCGTGTCCGGCGACGGCGGCTGGGCCGGGCTCGACCAGCAGGTCGCCGGCGCGCTGGCCCAGGCCGGCATCCCGGTGGTCGGCGTGGATTCGCTGCGCTACTTCTGGAGCGAGCGCACGCCGCAGGGCTTCGCCACCGACCTGGACCGGATCTACCGCCACTACAGCCGCCTGTGGCAGCGCGGGCGGGTGGTGCTGATCGGCTTCTCGCAGGGCGCCGACGTGCTGCCGGCGGCGTACAACCAGTTGCCGGCGCCGATGCGCGCGCAGGTGCGGGCCACCGCGCTGCTGTCGCCGGGCAAGACCGCCGACTACGAATTCCATGTGTCCAACTGGATCAGCTCCGACGACGACGGCCTGCCGATCGCGCCGGAAGTGGCGAAGATGCCGGGCGCGCAGACCCTGTGCAT
The DNA here is from genome assembly GCF_025665335.1 of Xanthomonas sp. AM6. Classification (NCBI taxonomy): domain Bacteria; kingdom Pseudomonadati; phylum Pseudomonadota; class Gammaproteobacteria; order Lysobacterales; family Lysobacteraceae; genus Xanthomonas; species Xanthomonas sp. AM6. Next base: position 3,204,608 of record NZ_CP106869.1, on the reverse strand, counting down.
CTACGGCGAGGACGACGACGACGCCCTGTGCCCGGACCTGCCGCGCGGCGCCGCGCAACTGGTGAAGCTGCCCGGCGACCACCATTTCGAGGGCGACTACGCGGAGCTGGCCAAGCAGATCCTGCAGCGGGTCGATTAGGGCCGGGATTCGGGATTCGGGATTCGGGATTGGGGATGCCCCGGCACGCTGTTCGGTACGATGCCTGCTGCAGATAGGGTTTCAGCCTCCTGCAATGCGCATTTGCGAATCCCCAATCCCGGCTTCTTCAATCCGGCTTGCGCGGATCCAGCGAAATCAACCGCGTCACGTCCAGCAGCGCCGCCGGCAGATGCATGCCGCCGGGCGCGGCCAGGTAGCGGGTGCGCCAGGTCGGGGCGAACTTGGACTTGAAGCGGCGCAGCCCAGTGAAGCCGTAGAAGCGCTCGCCGTGGCGCACGATCAGGTTGCCGAAGCGGTTCCAGCGCCCGGCCAGGCGGTGCTGGGCCAGGCCCGACAGCGGCGCCATGCCCAGCGAGAAGCGCTGGTAGCCCTGGTCGCGGCCCCACAGGAACAGCTCGATGAACAGGAAATCCATCGTGCCCTTCGGCGCGTCGGCGATGTGCCGCATCAGGTCCACCGACAGCTCGTGCCCGGCCGGCGCCTGCCACAGGTTGGCGAAGGCGACGATCCTGCCTTCGGCCTCGACCACCGCGATCGGGAAGCGGCGCAGATAGGCCGGGTCGAAGCTGCCGAGCGAGAACCCCTTCTCCTCGCCGGCCTTTTCCTCCAGCCACTGCTGCGAGACCTCGGCCAGCGCCGGCATCAGCGCGTCGATCTCCTCCAGCGGCACGATGCGGAAGCTCAGCCCGCTGCGCTTGCCGCGGTTCCAGGCCTGGCGCAGGTCGGCGCGTTCGCGCCCTTCCAGGTGGAAGCCTTCCAGCGACACCATCGCTTCCTCGCCAAGCTTGACCAGGGTCAGGCCCAGGTCCAGGTAGGTCTGCCAGTGCTGCTCGCCGACCTGGTAGAACACCGGGCGCAGGCCCAGCCGGTCGGCTTCCTCGCGGAAGCGCCAGATCAGTGCCCGCGCGGTCTCCGCCGGCCCCACCGGATCGCCCATCGCCACCAGCGAACCGCCGTAGCGCTGCATCATCACGAAGCCCTGGCCGTCCTCGGCCGGCAGCAGCGCCTTGTCGCCGGTCAGCACCAGGCAGGCCTGGGTGTCGGTGGCGGTGGCCAGCACCGGCGCCAGCGCGTCCAGCTGCGCCGCGTCGGCCGGCGGCAGCGGCGAACGCGTGCTGTGCAGCAGCCGCGCCATGCCGAACACCACCACCGCCACGCTGACCAGCAGCACCGCGCGCAGCGCGCGCGGCGCGTTGGCCGAGGTGGCGAACTGCCACCACAGCTCGTTCTGGTATTCGACGTGGCTGTAGACGAAGAACAGCAGCCACACCGTGGCGATCAGCACCAGGCCCAGGTTGCGGATCCACGGCCACGACCAGGCCTCGTCGAGCAGCGCGCCCTGGCGGTAGAACTCGCGGCGCGCCCCCCACAGCCCGGCAGCCACCACCAGCGAGGACAGCGCCACCGAGGCGTGGCCGCCGCGCAGCCAGGCCGGCAGCGGCAGCAGCACGCAGATGCCGATCGCCAGCGCCCATGCCGCATGGCTGCGCCGCTGCAGGCCCTGGCCGATCAGCAGCAGCACCACGCCGCCGAGGCTGGCCAGCAGGTGCGAGGTCTCCACGATCGACAGCGGCGCCATGCCCAGGCGCCGCTTCGGCGTCGGCAGGGTGCCGTCGATGACCAGCGCCGCGCCGACCGCGAACACCGCCATCGCGATGATCTGCGGCAGCCACGGGCGCAACGTGCCCCAGGCCACGCGCACTCCGCCGGCGCTGACCGCCAGCGGCCGGCGCAGGCCGCTGGCCGCGGCCATCAGCACCGACAGCAGCAGCGGCACCACGTAGTAGGTGATGCGGTAGATCAGCGCCGCCGCCAGCACCGCCGCCGGCGCCACGCCGGGCAGCAGCTTGAGCAGGCTCCATTCGAACACGCCCAGCCCGGCCGGCACGGTCGACATCAGCCCGGCCACCACCGCGACCAGGTACAGGCCGACGAAGCCGACGAACTCGATGCCCGACTCGTTCGGCAGCAGCACGTAGAACGCGGCGCTGGCCAGGCCCAGTTCGACCACGCTCAGCGCGGTCACGCCGAGCGTGGTGCGCCGGTCCGGCAGCCACAGTTCGTGGCTGCGCCAGCGCAGCGTGCGGCCCTCGCGCCCGGCCAGCAGCAGCATCAGGCCGAAGCCGGCCAGCAGCGCGATGCCGATCGCGCGCACCGCCGGCGCGGCGAGCGGCAGCGCCAGCGCCGCCGAGGCCGGTTCCAGGGTCAGCGCCAGCGCCAGCAGCAGCCAGGCGCCGAACACGAAGCCGAGCGTGCTCATCAGCACCACCTGGCCGATCTCGGCCAGGCTCAGCCCGACCCGGCCGTAGCCGCGCAGGCGCACCGCGCCGCCGGTGAGCGCGGCGAAGCCCAGGGTCTGGCCGACCGCGTGCGCCAGGAACGCGGTGATGCTGATCCGCATCGGATGCAGCTTGCGCCCGCTGCGGTGCAGGCCGACCGCGTCGAAGCCGATCAGGCAGGCGTAGCTGCTCAGGCCCAGCAGCAGGGTCAGCGCGATCTGGCCGACGCCGAGCTGGTTGAACGCATGGCGGATCGCGGCATAGCCGTGGGTGCTGAACTCGGTGGCCAGCGCGCGCAACGCCAGCGCCAGGATCGCCAGGCTGGCCAGCACCGGCAGCGCACGGCGCCAGCCGGGGGCGGAGGAGGGAACGGAAGGTGCGGCGTCGGTCATTGCGGGCGAGCGTAAGCGAAGAAGAAGGGCGGCAGCGCGCGCAGGCCGGCGGCGTTGCGCAGGTGCGCGCTGCGAAGAGCGTGGGCCGTCACGGTGGCGAGCCTGGAGCGGGCAGGGGGCTGGTCCATCGCGATGTCGGTTGCCTGGGGCTGTGCCGGCGGCCGGCGTCGCGCATCATAGTGGAATCGCACGTCGGCACCGCGTCGGTGTGCGCCGAGGGTGCCGGCGCGGAGACGCCGCGCATCGCGTCCCCGATCCGATCCGGAGCCATGCCCATGCCGTCGCCGATGGACCTTGCCCCCGCGCCGCTGCGCTGGCCGCGCCGCGCCGGCGCCCTCGCCACGCTGCTGTGCCTGCTGTTCCTCGGCACCGCGCTGGCGCTGCAACTGCTGCGCGCGGACCTGCACTGGCAGCAGGCGACGCTGAGCCTGTACCTGCACGGTCCCGGCGGGCTGCTGCTGCGCGTGGTCTACGTGCTGCTGGCGGCGGGCATCGTCGCGCTGGCCGCCGGCCTGTATGCGCAGGCTCCGCCGCAGGCGCGCAGCGCCGCGCCGACGCTGCTGTTCGTGGTGGCCGCGCTGGGCCTGTGCGGGGTGGCGATCGGCGACAGCTACCTGCCGCAGCGCGCCCCGTTGCTGGCGCCGCTGCTGCACGGCCTGTTCGCGCAGACCGCATTCCTGTGCGTGACCGCGGCGATGCTGCTGCAGAGCGCCTGGCTGCGCCGGCAACCGCACTGGCGCGGCAGCGCCGGCGCAGCGTTCGCGCTGGCGCTGGCGGCCTTCGTCGCCCTGTGGGTGCACGTGCTGTGGCGGGCGCCGCCGCGCGGGCTGACCCAGAAGCTGGCGATCGTGCTGATCCTGGCCTGGCTGCTGCCGGTGGCGTACCGGTTGTGGCGGCCTGCAGCGGCGGCGCAATCGCGCGACAATGGCCGCGTTTCCCCTCTTCAGGACATCGCCTCATGATCCAGCGTTTCGATACCGGCCCGCGCATGTCGGAAATGACCGTGCACAACGGCGTGGCCTACCTGGCCGGGCAGATCGCCGACGACACCGGCGCGGACATCGCCGGGCAGACCCGCCAGGTGCTGGCGGCGATCGACGCGCTGCTGGCGCGCGCGGCCAGCGACAAGAGCAAGGTGCTGCGCGCGGAGATCTACATGACCGACCTGGCCGAGTTCGCGGAAATGAACAAGGTCTGGGAAGAATGGGTCTGTCCGGGCAGCACCCCGGCACGCGCCACGGTGCAGGCCAAGCTGGCCAATCCCGAGTGGAAGATCGAGATCGTGGTGACTGCGGCGGTGTGATGGGCAGGGATTCGGGGTGCGGTGCGTTTTGTGCTCCCTGTAGGAGGGGCTTCGGCCCCGACGCTTTTGCGTAGCGTCGGGGCTGATCCCGGATAGGGGACAGGAGCCGCTCCTGCAGAGGTCGTCGCGCCGAATGCGGCGCGCGGCGGCGCTCAGCGCAGTTCGATGCAGTCCACCGGGCAGGCCGGCACGCACAGCTCGCAGCCGGTGCACAGCGGCGCCAGCACCGTGTGCATGTGCTTGGCGCCGCCGACGATGGCATCGACCGGACAGGCCTGGATGCACTTGGTGCAGCCGATGCAGTCGGCCTCGATCACGAACGCCACCTGCGGCGGCTTGTGCGTGCCGCGGCTGCGGTCGTAGGGCAGCGGCGCAGTGCCGAGCACCCGCGCCAGCGCGCGCGCGCCGGCATCGCCGCCAGGCGGGCAGCGGTCCACCTGCGCCGCGCCGCGCGCCATCGCCTCGGCATACGGGCGGCAGCCGTCGAAGCCGCACTGCCCGCACTGGGTCTGCGGCAGCAGGCGATCGAGGCGTTCGAGCAACGGGTCGTGGGCGGGCTTCATGGGCGATTGGGCTGCGCGGCGCGCCGCGCGGCATGGGTCAGGCGATGCGGCGGCCGCCGTACCAGCGCTCGTGCGCCAGTGCCAGCATCGGCCGGTCCTCGCGGCTGTCGCCGTAGGCATAGACGCGCGAGCAGGCCGCCACATCGTAGCGCGTACGGATCAGCCGCGCCTTGTGCGGACCGCAGTCGCCGTCGGCGTAGCGTCCGGTCAAATGCGGGTTCACGGAGTGGATCAGTGCCGGGGAATCGCTTCAACGAATCCCCAATCCCCACTCCCCACTCCCGGCCATCACCGCACCGGCATCCCCGGCTGCGCGCCGCCGTCGGCGTCGAGCAGCGCCAGCGCGCCGCCGTCGAAGCCGGCCGACAGGATCATGCCTTCGCTCAGGCCGAAGCGCATCTTGCGCGGCGCCAGGTTGGCGATGAACACCACGTTGCGGCCGACCAGTTTTTCCGGCTCGGCATAGCTGCCGCGGATGCCGGAGAAGATCTGGCGCTTGCCCAGCTCGCCGGCGTCCAGTTCGAAGCGCAGCAGCTTGTCCGAGCCCTCGACGAATTCGCAGGTCAGCACCTTGCCGATGCGCAGGTCGAGCTTGGCGAAATCGTCGATGCCGATGAAGCCGGGATTGGGGAGTGGGGATTCGGGAGCGGCGGCCTTCGCTTCGGTCTTGGCCGGTGCCGGCTTGGCGGCGGCGGGGGCGGGGGCGAGGGTGTCCTTGGAGGCGTCGGTCATGGCGTCGATCAGTTTCGGGTCGATTCGGGTGAACAGCGGGGTGTAGGGCTGGATCGTATGCGCCAGCAGCGGTGCGTCGAGGTCTTCCCAGGCGGTCAGCGGCGCGGACAGGAAGGCCTCGGCCTCGGCGCTGGTGCGCGGCAGCACCGGCTTCAGCGCGCCGGCCAGCACCCGGAACAGGTTCAGGCCTTGCGTGCACACCGCCTGCAACTGCGCCTCGGCGCCGTCCTGCTTGGCGATCACCCACGGCTTGTGCTCGTCGATGTACTTGTTGGCCTCGTCGGCCAGGGCCATGGTCTGGCGGATCGCGCTGGCCGCGTCGTTGCGTTCGTAGGCCTCGCGGATCGGCGCCAGCGCGGCGACGAAGCGCGCGTACTGCGCCGGGTCCGGCAGCGCGTCGGCGAGCCGGCCGCCGAAGCGCTTGTCGATGAAGCCGGCGCAGCGGCTGGCCAGGTTGACGAACTTGCCGACCAGGTCGGCGTTGACCCGCGCCACGAAGTCGCCCAGGTTCAGGTCCAGGTCGTCCACGCCGCCGGAGGACTTGGCCGCGAAGTAGTAGCGCAGCGCTTCCGGCTCCAGGCCCACGTCCAGGTAGGTGCGCGCCATCACGAAGGTGCCGCGCGACTTGGACATCTTGGCGCCGTCCACCATCAGGTAGCCGTTGACGTGCAGCCGGGTCGGCGCGCGGTGGCCGGTGCCGTGCAGCACCGCCGGCCAGAACAGGCCGTGGAAGTTGACGATGTCCTTGCCGATGAAATGGTGCAGTTCGGTGGCGGTGCCGGCGGCCAGGTGCGGCTCGAACGCTTCGCCCAGGCTCGCGCACAGGGTCTGGAAGCTGCTCAGGTAGCCGATCGGCGCGTCCAGCCACACGTAGAAGTACTTGCCCGGCTGGCCGGGGATCTCGAAGCCGAAGTACGGCGCGTCGCGCGAGATGTCCCAGGCGCGCAGCCCGCCCTCGCTGTCCAGCCACTCCATCAGCTTGGCCTTGACCCCGGGCAGCGCCACGTCGCCGGCCAGCCACTGCCGCAGGAAGCCGTCGAAACGGCCGACCTCGAAGAAGAAGTGCTCCGAATCGCGCAGCTCCGGCGTGGCGCCGGAGATCACCGACCTGGGTTCCTTCAGCTCGGTCGGCGCGTAGGTGGCGCCGCAGACCTCGCAGTTGTCGCCGTACTGGTCGGCGCTGCCGCAGTTCGGGCAGATGCCCTTGATGTAGCGGTCGGGCAGGAACATGCCCTTGGCCGGATCGTAGAACTGCGCCACCGAGCGCCGCGCAATGTGGCCGCCGGCGTCGAGTTTCGCGTAGAACGCCTCGGTCAGCGCGCGGTTGGCGGCCGAGTTGGTCGAGTCGTAGTGGTCGAAGGCCACGCCGAACGCGGCGAAGTCGCGCTCGTGGCTGGCCTGGATGTTGGCGATGAAGTTCTCCGGGGTGACTCCGGCCTTTTCCGCGGCGAGCATGATCGGCGTGCCGTGCGTATCGTCGGCGCAGACGAACCAGGTACGGTCGCCGCGCAACCGCCGCGCGCGCACCCAGATGTCGGCCTGGATATAGCCGACCAGGTGCCCCAGGTGCAGCGGACCGTTGGCATAGGGCAGGGCGGTGGTGACGAGAGCGGTGCGGGTCATGGCGAACGGCGATCCTGGGGGATCGCGATTATCGCATTGTCTTGGAGCGGGGATCGGGGAGCGGGGGATTCGGGATCGGAGGCGTTCCGGTCGGCCGCAAGGGCTGCATGCCGCTGCAAAAAAGGGCGCCCGAAGGCGCCCCGCTTTCTTACCAATCCCGAATCCCCACTCCCGAATCCCGGCCCTTCACTCCCTGACCCACGTCTGCGTCCGGCCCAGCGCTTCGATGCCGATGTAGCCGCGCATCTGCAGCTTCTTGCCGCCATCGCTGAGGGTGACCTTGGCCTTGTAGGTCTTGCCCTTGGCCGGGTCCAGCACCGAGCCGCCGCTCCAGGTGGCGGTGCCGTCCGGCTTGAGCCCCCACAGGATCGTCATGCCCTTGATCGGCTTGCCCTTCTGCGCGCCGTCGCATTTGTCGCACAGCGGGTTGGGGCCCTTGTCCGATTGCAGGATCTCGATCACCTTGCCGCTAAGCGTGCCGTTGCCGGCCTGTTCGATCTGCACGATCGACTTGGGCTTGCCGGTCTCGTCGTCGATGGTCTTCCAGCGGCCGACCGGCGAGGTGTCGGCGGCCTGCGCGACGAACGCGGCCACGCTCAGCGGCAGGGCCAGCAGCAGGGTCTTGAAGGTGGTGCGCATGTGTCCCCTCCCAGGGTGTGTCCAGAGCGGTCGGCGCGATGCCGACCTGGAGCCGACTGTATACCCAAGCGTATGGTGCTGGGAATCGCCGGCCGCAGGCGGTTCAGCAATGCGCCGTGCGCCAATGCTGCAGGGGTGGGCAGGTGCTGCGCGCGCCCTCGCGTCGAAACGCGCCTCAGCCGCTCTCGTACAGTTCCAGCGGCAGGTCGTCGGGGTCGGCGAAGAAGGTGAAGCGGCGCCCGGTGTACTCGTCGACGCGGATCGGCTCGGTGACCACGCCGTGCGCCTGCAGGTGGGCGACGGCCGCGTCCAGGTCGGCCACGCGCAAGGCCAGGTGGCGCAGGCCGCAGGCTTCCGGGCGGCTGGGCCGCGGCGGCGGCGCCGGGAACGAGAACAGTTCGACCTGGGTGCCGTCGGGCAGGCCCAGGTCCAGCTTCCAGGAATCGCGCGCTGCGCGGTAGGCCTCGGCGACCACGCGCAGGCCGAGGATGCGGCAGTAGAAGTCCTTGGACCGCGCGTAGTCGGAGGCGATGATCGCCACGTGGTGCAGGCCGCCCAGGGTCAGGCTCATCGGCACAGCGCCTGGCCGAACTGCAGCAGGTGCCCGTCCGGATCGTGGATCGCGAATTCGCGCATGCCGTAGGCGAAGTCCTCGAGCGGATAGGCGATGCGCGCCTGCGACTGCAGGCGGTGCCAGCAGCCGTCCACGTCGTCGGTGCGGAAATACAGCGAGCTGCAAACGCCGGGATCGGCAGCGCCGTCCGCCGCCTGGCGCGCGGCCAGCATCAGCGCCAGCGGGCCATGCCGCAGCGACGCCCAGCCGGCGTCCGCGCCGCCGCCGTCGATGCGGAAATCCAGCACGTCGGTGTAGAACGCCAGCGCGGCGGCCAGGTCGGCGCTGCGCAGCATCGGCGTCAACGCGGTCAAGGCCATGCGTTGCTCCGCGGCGGAAGGATGGGAAACAGCCATGTACCGAGCATAACGCAGCGATCGGCGATCGCGCCTGAATCGTGCCGGGCATGGCGGTCGTGCGGCGGCGAAGCGCATGCGCCACGCGCGCAGTTCGAGCGTGCGGTCGCCGCGCTCATCCACGCGGCGCGCGCAGCGTGGCCTGACACAATGGCGGCATCACGTTCGCCCGCGAGGACGCGGCCATGCCGCACAACCCATTGGCCGCGCTGCTGGCCGACGATCGCTGCATCGTGCTCGACGGCGCGCTGGCCACCGAACTGGAGGCGCGCGGCTGCGATCTCGGCGATGCGCTGTGGTCGGCGAAAGTGCTGCTTGAGCAGCCGCAGCTGATCCGCCAGGTGCACCTGGACTATTTCCAGGCCGGCGCGCAATGCGCGATCACCGCCAGCTACCAGGCCACGCCGTCCGGGTTCGCCGCGCGCGGGCTGGACCTGGCGCAATCGCAGCGGCTGATCGCCCGCAGCGCGCAGCTGGCGCTGGAGGCGCGCGAGGCCTATCGCGCCGCGCATGCCGATGCCGGCCCGCTGCTGGTCGCCGGGTCGGTCGGGCCGTATGGGGCGTTCCTGGCCGACGGTTCGGAATACCGCGGCGACTACGCGCTGCCGCGGGCGCAGATGCTGGACTTCCACCGCCCGCGCATCGCCGCGCTGGTCGCGGCGGGCGTGGACCTGCTGGCCTGCGAGACGCAGCCGTCGCTGGCCGAGATCGCCGCGCTGCTGGACCTGCTGGAGGAATTTCCGCAGACCGTCGCCTGGTTCTCGTGCACCTTGCGCGATGCGGCGCACCTGAGCGACGGTACGCCGTTGCGCGCGTTGGCGGACCTGCTCGACGGCCATCCGCAGGTCGCCGCGCTCGGCGTCAATTGCGTCGCGCCGGAGCTGGCCACCGCGGCGCTGCAGCACCTGGCGCCGCTGACCGCGTTGCCGCTGCTGGTGTATCCGAATTCCGGCGAACGCTACGACGCCGCCGGCAAGCGCTGGCAACGTGCAGGCGCCGATGCCTGCGCCCTGGTCGGGCATCTGGATGCATGGCGCGCGGCCGGCGCGCGCCTGATCGGCGGCTGCTGCCGCACGACGCCGCAGGCTATCGCGCAGGTGGCGCGGCAGCTGGCGCTGGGCGCGTCGCCGGGCGGCTGATCCGCCGCCGCATCGACACGGCTTTGCAGGCGGTGTCGATGCGCGACGCCCTGCGCGCGCGGTTCAGCCCGTCCGGGCGTTGCCGGCAACGCCCGGGCCGGGCTCAAGCCCCTCCTGCACGATCAGCCTGGGCGATCGCTCAGCGCTTCTTGCTCGCCACCCAGCGCTCGATCTTTTCCTGCAGCACGTCCAGCGGCACCGAGCCGTCCTTCAGGATCTCGGCGTGGAACTCGCGGATGTCGAACGTGTCGCCGAGCTGCGCGCGCGCGTAGTCGCGCAGTTGCAGGATCTTCATCTCGCCGATCTTGTAGGACAGCGCCTGCCCGGGGATGGCCATGTAGCGCTCGGCTTCGGCCTCGGCATCGGTGCGGCTGGTGGCCGAATTCTCCAGCATGTAGTCGATCACCTGCTCGCGGGTCCAGCCCTTGCTGTGCAGGCCGGTGTCCACCACCAGGCGGATCGCGCGCCACAGCTCGTTCTGCAGGTAGCCGAAGTAGTTGTACGGGTCCTGGTACAGGCCCAGTTCCTTGCCCAGCGATTCGGTGTACAGGCCCCAGCCTTCGATGTAGGCGGTCTCGCCGCCGAAGCGGCGGAACTTGGGCAGGTTGGTCAGTTCCTGCTGCAGGCCGAGCTGGAAGTGGTGGCCGGGAATGGCCTCGTGCAGGTACAGGTCTTCCGCGTCCCAGGTCTTGCGGCTCGGCAGGTCGTAGGTGTTGACGTAGAAGATGCCCGGGCGCGAGCCGTCCTCGCTGGGGCGCATGTACGAGCCGCCGGCCGCCGACTGCGCGCGGTACGGTTCCACCGGACGGATCTCGAACGCCGCCTTCGGCTTGAGCGTGAACATGCGCGGCACCGCCGCGTCCACCCGCGCTTCCAGCCCGCGGTAGTAGTTCAGCAGCTCGTCCTCGCTCTTGAAGGTGAAGCGCTTGTCGGTCTGCATGAACTTGAAGAACTTCGGCATCGAGCCGCGGAACTTCACCTGCTTCATCACCGCCTGGATCTGCCCCTGGATGCGCGCGACCTCGTCCAGGCCGATCTGGTGGATCTGCGCCGGGCTCAGCTCGGTGGTGGTGCTCTGGCGCACGTTGTACGCGTACCAGTCCGCGCCGCCCGGCAGCGCGCCGACGCCGGCGGTGCTGCGCGTGGCCGGCAGGTACTCGGTGGCGATGAAGCCGCGCAGCGCGCGGTAGGCCGGCATGATCCGGTATTCGATCATGCGCTTGTATTCGGCGGTGATGCGCTGCTTCTCGGCCTCGGGCATGTCCGCCGGCAGGTTGCGCACCGGGCCCCAGAACAGGCTTTCCTCGGCGCTGGGCTTGATGATCGCGTCCAGCTGCGGCAGCACCTTCTCCATCAGCGCGCGCGGCTGCACCACGCCGGCCTTCATGCCTTCGCGCATGTTGGCGATGGCCTGGTCGAACAGGGCCGGAATGCCGAGCGCGCGCCGCGACCAGTTGTCGTAGTCCTTGACCGTGCGGAACGGCTGCGCGCCGGTGCCGGAGCCGAGCATCACCATGATGCTGCCGACGTTGTAGAACTGGTTCACCGGCTGCATCCAGCTCGGGTACTTCTCCGCTTCCAGCGCGTTGCGCGCGTCGCCGACGAAGATCTCGTAGCTGAGCAGGTCCTGCCCGCTCAGCCCGTCCTTGCCGATCGCCTCGGCCTTGCCCAGCCACTGCACGGTGAAGTCGTGCGACTGCTGGCGGAACGCGGCCGACAGGAAGTTCGGCAACTGGTCGTTGTAGCGGCTGTCGCCCTGGAACGTGGCCTGCAGCGGGTTCAGCCTCAGCGAGGCTTCCCAGTAGTCGTCGTACAGGCGGTTGAGCTGTTCGGCCTTGCTGCGCACCACCGGCGCGGCGGCCGGTCGCGCCTTCCTGGCCTTGCTGGCCTTGGCGCGGGTCTGCGAGGTCTGCTGTTTGGCGGTCTTCTTCTTGGCCGCGTCCGCCGGCGCGGCCAGCGACAGGCTCAGGACGGCGGCGATGGCGAGCGACAGCAGGCGGGGAAAGCTGGGCGGCATTGCGGGCTCCAACGACAAGCGAGCCCGGGAGCTTGCCCGATCCGCACCGTGGAGGCCACCCACCGCCGCGTGCGCGGTCAGGAAAAATCCAGTGCGGGGCAGCCCGGCCGATGCCTGTGCGACCGGCGTGCCGCGGCGCGCACGCAGGCCGGGCGGATGTCTTCGGCGTTCGCGCCGGCGCTGCGGGGCGGGGCCGGCGTTGCGCCGCGGCGGCGCTGCCGGCGCGCGGACATGGCCCGCGGCGTGGCCGCGCATCCGCGCATTGCGCGGGCGCTGCGCGGCTCAGTCGGCCGCCGCTTCCTCGCGCAGCTGTGCGGCGCGCGCGGGACTCAGGTAGTCGGTGATCAGCCGCCGCATCAAGTACAGCAGCGGGATCAGCAGCACCGCCAGCAGCATCTTGCACAGGTAGTTGAGCGTGCTCACCGCCAGGAACAGCGGGATCGACCAGTGCTGCGGGCCGAGCACGAAGGCGATGTAGATGACCACGAAGCTGTCGATCAGCTGCGACACCGCGGTGGAGCCGGTGGCGCGCAGCCACACGTGCCGTTCGCCGGTGGCGTTGCGGATGCGGTGGAACACCGTCACGTCGATCAGCTGCCCGGCCAGGAACGCGACCAGCGAGCCGGCGATGGTCCACAGGCCCTGGCCGAACACCGCGGCGAACGCGGCCTGGTAGTCCGGCACGCCCTGCGCCTGCGCCGCGCCGACCCAGAATCCGGCCGGCGCCAGCGCGATCGCGGCGAACGCGAACAGGAAGCCGTAGCCGATCAGCGCCACCGCCAGCCAGGAGATGAAGCGCACCCCGCGGCGGCCGAAGAACTCGTTGATGGTGTCGGTGAGGATGAACACCAGCGGCCACAGCAGGGTGCCGGCGGTGAAGTTCATCGAGCCGGCCTGGCCGAACAGGTTCCAGTTCAGCGGCGCGATGCCCAGGGTGTCTTCCAGCGCGAAGATCTTGACCCCGATGAACTCGGCGAGCGCGGCGTTGACGCAGAAGAACGCGGCCAGGCCGATGAACAGGCGAACGGCGCGATCGTCCAGCGTGCCGTTGCGCATCGTCCTTCCCTCAGCGGTCCATGGTGCGGGTGAACGGCACGCTGTCCGGCGCCACCGCGCCGCCGGAGATGATGAAGCTCATCGCCTGGTCCACGCTCCAGTCGGTCGGGGTCAGCAGCTCCACCGGCACGATCTCCAGGTAGCCGGAAGTCGGGTTCGGCGTGGTCGGCACGTACACCGCGGCCAGTTCGCGGCCGGTGCCCTGTTCCTTGATCACCCGCGTCACCAGGCCCACCGACTTCATGTCGCGGTGCGGGAAGTCGATCAGCACCACGCGCTGGGTGCTGCCGGGCTGGGTCTGCAGGATGTCCAGCAGCTTGCGCGCGCTGTCGTAGACCACGCTGGCCAGCGGGATGCGGCGCATCACCGCCTCGAACCAGCGCAGCAGGCGCTGCCCGACCACGCGCCGGCTGAGGATGCCGACCAGCAGGATCACCGCCAGGGTGGCGATCAGCGCGATGGTGTTCTGCACCCACAGCGCGGTGACCCAGCCCATCTCGCGCGGAAACGAGGCGGCGATGCGCGCCGACAGCGGCACCACCCACGGGCTGCTGATGCCCGACAGCAGCACGAACACGAACTTGACCACGACCCAGGTCAGCCAGATCGGCAGCAGGGTCAGCAGGCCGGTGAAGAACAGCCGTTGCAGGGACGGGCGGGGGTGCGGAGCGGGGGTATCGGGCGACATCGGCGTAGTGTAGTGGAGCGCTGCGCCGGCCGCTGCGCCGCCGGCACGGATGGCGCACGCCGTGCAGGTGCGATTGGGGCGGCATCGACGCGCGTTCCTGCTGCGTCGAGCCGTCCGCACAACGGATCGGCACCCTCCGCGCCGCACCCCGGGCGCGCTGCGCGAGCCTGTGGGCGAGTCTGTGGGAGCGACTTCAGTCGCGACGCGCGCAGCCGGACGGTCTGCGGACATCGGACCGCCGCCGGTGTTGGCGCAGCGCGATGGTGCGTGGAACTGCGCCGGCGGGCGCGTGCAGCGATCGTGCCCGGCGCGATCGCGACCTTGCGATGGCGCTAGCGCGCCGGCTTGCGCTTGACGTACAGCTGCTTGCGCGTGCGCGCCACCACCTCGCCCTGCGCGTCGAGGATCTCGTTGTCGAACCAGCGCAGGTATTTCTCGCCGCCGGCGGTGGCGGTCCGCATTTCGTCCAGCATCGCCTCGTCCAGGCGGAACTGCGCGCTCACCGTGCCGCGCCCCGGGCGCACGAACTCGATGCTGCCGGCCTTGTCCCAGACGTAGTAGGCGCCGCCCAGGTTCTGCATCGCCAGCAGCATCCAGAACGGATCGGTCATGGCGAACAGGCTGCCGCCGAAATGGGTGCCGACGTAGTTGCGGTTCCACGGCCGCATGCGCAGCTCGACCCGCGCGTAGCGGTAGTCGGCGCTCAGTTCCGCCAGGTGGATGCCGGCGAACAGGAACGGCGGCCACAGGTTCAGGCCCAGGCGGAACAGGGAGGCTTTCATGGCGGATCGCGGGACGGACGAAGCGGCGAGCTTACCATTCGCATGAGTATGGTGCGGCCGGCCGCAGGCGCCAGCGAGGACGGCCGCCCGAATTCCGCGCGGGGTGCGCTACGCAGCGTGGCGTTTTCAACTGGCGCGACGACGGCAGCGGGCACCACTCGCGCCATCCACTCCCGTGTTTCTGCGCTGCCTGCGCGCCCTAGCAGCGCGCAGCGATGTCACCGCGTCGCCAGGCCCTGGCCGGGCACGCTGCACGCATAGCCGTCGCGTCCGGCGGTCTTGGCCCGGTACAGCGCCGCGTCGGCCTGGGCGAAGAAGTCGCGGTCGCGGGTGTCCGCATCGACCGTGGTGCTGTGCACGCCGAGGGTGACGGTGATCGGCACCGGGCCCTGCGGTCCGGGCACGGTCAGCTGGCGGATGTCCTCCAGCAGCGCTTCGGCGATCTGGCGCGCGTCGTCCAGCGCGGTGTCGGGCAGGATCATCGCGAATTCGTCGCCGCCGAAGCGCGCGGCCACGTCGTGCGCGCGCCGCGCGTGGCGTGCGACCGCCGCGGCGACCAGGGTCAGCGCGCGGTCGCCGCTGTGGTGGCCGAGGGCGTCGTTGTAGCGCTTGAAGTGGTCGACGTCGACGACGATCAGGGTCAGCGGCTTGCCGCTGCGCTGCGCCATCGCCAGTTCCTGGCGGAACGCGAGCTCGAAGCTGTGGCGGTTGGCCAGGCCGGTGAGGCCGTCGCGGTGCGCCTGGCGCTGCCAGTGCGCGATGCGCAGGCCCAGCCAGCAGGCCGATACCAGGGTCACCGCCGCCAGGCACGCGGTCGGCGCGAACCAGCGGCCGCTGGCCAGCGTCCACAGCAGGCTGCAGGCCAGGATCAGCGCCAGCATGACCGGCAACCCCAGCCACGGCCAGCGCCGGTGGCGGGCCGAATAGGTCATGCCGAGCACGGCGAGCAGGGCCAGCAGCGCCGAGGCGCCGATCTGCTGGTGTTTGGACAACGGCGTGATCGCATGCCCGCCGAGCAGCATCGCGGCCACGTTGGCCTGGTACTCGGCGCCGTTCATCCAGTTCTCGTGCGACATCGGGGTCAGGAAGCGCTGGCCCAGGCCGGTGGCGCCGACGCCGACGATCACGCGCCGGCCGCGCAGCGCCTGCGGTGGCACGTGCCCTTCCAGCACGTCGACGTAGGACAGCTGCGGGAAGCTGCCGGGCGGTCCGGCGTAGCGGATCCCGACGTAGTTGTCGCGATGCCAGCGGTACGGCATCGCGTCCGCGGCCGGTCCGGCACGGTCGGACGCCAGGCCGGGCCATGGCGGGGCGAGCCCGGCCAGGGCCACGCCCAGCGCCGGCCAGTGCGCACTGCCCAGGCCGGCGCGCAGGTAGATGCCGCGCGAGACGCCGTCGGCGTCGATCTCGATGTCGGTATGCGCCAGCCCGGCCGCGGCGCGGGCGATGACCGGCACCGGCAGCAGTTCCTGCGGCATCTCGCCGGCATCGGTGCTGCTGGTGGTCACCGACAGCACGGTGTTGCCGTTGCGGCGCAGCGCCGCGGCCAGCCGCGCGTCGTTGTCCGGATCGGCCTGGTCCGATTCGCTCAGCACCAGGTCCAGCGCCACGCGCTTGACGCCGGCCTCGCTCAGCCGGTCCAGCAGCCGCGCGTGGGTGCTGCGCGGCCACGGCCATTGCCCGAGCGCCTGCAGGCTGCGGTCGTCGATCATCACCAGCACCACGCTGGAATCGGGCGTGTAGCGCCAGTGCGTCACCAGCGTGTCGTAGAACGTGTTGTCCAGCCGCCACAGGCCGTCGGACAGGCTGAAACCGGCGGCCAGCAGTGCCGCCGCCGTGGCCGCAAGCCAGCGCAGCGGCGTGGGCGCCTTCACAGCAGCAGCCACAACAGCAGCGCGCCGGCGCCGCCGCCCAGATAGCAGCCCCGGCACGGCAGCGCGATCGTCTGGGTCGGCGAGAACGGCGCCGCGTACCCGTCGTCGTCGACCTGCTGCACGCGGACGTACCAGGTGCCGCCGCGCGGACGCGGCAGCGAGATCTGCGGGGTGTCCAGGGTGCGGTCGAGCAGCAGCGGCGCGCCGAAGTCCGGCTTGCGCGCGATCTGCACCCGGTAGCGCTGGCCCGGCTCGCCGGCCTGCCAGCGCAGGGTCAGCTGGCCCTTGGCCGCTTCCGGCGGCTGCAGCGACGGATCCGGCGGCGCGTCGCTGATCCGCAGCAGCAGCGGCTGCCCGAACGGGCCCTGGCGCCCCTGCGCATCGCGCGAGGCCACGCGCCAGTAGTAGTCGCCGGGCGGCAGCGGCAGTGGCGCGCGCAGCCGGGTGGCGTCGGTGGCGCGTTCGAACAGCAGGTCGTTGAACTGCGCGTCGCGGGCCAGCTGCAGCACGGTGGCGCTGGCGTCGGCGCTGCGGGTCCATTCGAAACGCGGATGCGGCGTGCGCACCTGCTGCTGTTGCAAGGGCTGCAGCGTCAGCGGCGGCAATGGCGTCGCCCACACCTGCAGCGCCCGTTCGGCGTCCTCGCCTTCCACGCCGGTGGCGGCGATGCCGCGCACCAGCACCAGCAGGCGGCCGGCCGGCAGATCGTCCAGCGCGATCTGCGCCTGCGCGGTCTGCCGCGCGAAGCGCAGCACCTGGCGGCGCTCGGCGTCCACCGCTTCGACCCGGTAGGCGGTCGCGCCCGGCAGCGGCTGCCAGGCCAGCAGGTACGGTGCGCGGTCCAGGCGGCTGCGCTGCTCGTCGAGCACCGGCGCGGGCAGCAGCCGCTCGGGCTGCGGCGAGCCGTCGGCGGCCATGCGCGCGGCCTCGCCGGGCTGCAGCAGCTGCCGGCCGTGCGGATTGGCGACCTGCACCACGCCGTGCAGCACCTCGGTGGCGGCCAGCTGGCCGTCGCCGCCGGCGGCGGCACGGAAGCGGGTGCCGCGCACGCTGCTGGTGCCGGCCGGGGTCTGGATGATGTAGCGCGAGGCCGGGCCCTGGGCCGGGGCCACCTCGTTGCTGGCGCGGCCCTGTTCCAGCCGCACCCGCGTATCGACCATGCCGGTGGCGCCGTAGCGGGCCAGCTGGTCGAAGCGCACGCGGCTGTTCTCGCGGATCTGCATCTGCGAGCCGTCGGCGAACTGCACGGTCACGCTGGCCTCGGCCGCGGTCTGCAACGTGGTGCCGATCGGCAGCAGCATGCCCTCCTGCACCGGCGCCGTCGCATTGCCGATGCCGAGCACGGTGGCCGCGCCGCGCAGCGCGATCACCCGCGCCGGGGCCGGTTGCACCCGCAGCCAGGCGATGGGGAAGCGCAACGGCTGCCCCGGCGGCAGCGCATAGGGATCGGCCACGCCGTTGTGCCGGCCCAGGCGCTGCCAGTCCAGGCCGGGCTTGAGGTAGAGGTCGCGCAGCTGCCACAGCGTATCGCCGGGGCGGACCCGGTAGACCCAGTCCTGCGCCGCGGCCAGCGGCGCGGCCGCCAGGCCCGCGCAGGCCAGCAGCAACAGGACCAGAAGGCGCCAAGCGGGCAGCGGCAGGCGGCGCGGGAAGGGGGTGCGGTGGTGGCTGCTCAACGTCTCGCCCTGGCAAGGACCGGGTACGCGACGCCGGACGGGCCGGGCCTGTGGTTTCCCCCTGGTCGTGATGTCGCGGAGGGAGCCGGACGACTCGTCCGGCCACCGGGTGGCCGAACCGCGGAATCATCGCCGCCCGATCCCGTCCGTGACCTGAATCTCAGAATAGCAGCGCGGACATCTTACGCCGATAACGCCCGACCAGGTCCTCGTCCTCGATCACCCGGAACGCGTCGATCAGCGACTTCTTGGCCAGGCCGTCCTCGAAACTGCGGTCCTGGCGCAGCATCTCCAGGAACTGCTCCAGCGCCGCCTCGTCCTCGCCGGCGACCAGGCGCTGCACGCCCAGCAGGTGGCGCGCCTTGAGGTCGGCCGGGTCCTGCGCGATCGCCGCCTGCAGCGTCTCCACCGGCGGCGCCGACTGCAGCGCGCCGACGAAGCCCAGCCGCGCCCGCGCGCGCACCGCGCGCTCGTCGGTGGCCAGGTTGGCCGGCAACGCGTCGATCAGCGTCTCGGCCTCGGCGGCGGCGCCGGTCTTCACCAGCGCCAGCGCCAGGTCCAGCTTCAGTTCGTCCTTGTCCGGCTCGGCCGCCACCGCCTCGCGCAGGCGCGACACCTCGGCCTGCGGGTCCAGCGGCGCGGCGGGGGCGTCGTCCTGCGCCGCGGCCGGCGCCGGCAGCGGCACGATGCCGTGCTGGTTCAGGAACTCGCGCAGCTGGCCTTCGGGCATGGCGCCGGGGAAGCCGTCGACCAGTTGCCCGTCCTTGACCAGGAACACGGTCGGCACCGACCGGATCTGGAAGGCGGCGGCGATCTGTTGCTCCTGGTCCACGTCGACCTTGGCCAGCTCGAACGCGCCGTGGTACTCGGCGGCCAGCTTCTCCAGGATCGGGCTCAGGGTCTTGCACGGGCCGCACCAGGGCGCCCAGAAATCCACCAGCACCGGGGTCTGCAGCGATTTCTGCAGCACCTCGGCTTCGAAGGTCTCGGTCTTGGCGTCGAAAACGTGGGGCATGTCGGACATGGGGGCATCGTGGAGGCGAAGAAGATGGCTTCTATGGTGACAGACCGGCGGCGGCGCAAGGGCGCCACCGGCGCCGCCGCATGCGCCGCGGCGCGAGGCGCCACCCTGGAAGGACGGCCGCCCCGCGCCGCAGGTGCCAGCCGCGGCGGCAGCGGCGACAATGGGCGCTTGGCGCGCCGCGGTGGCGTGGCGGCGCGGATGCCGGGAGACGAGGTGGCGAACCGATACGATCAGGCGCTGCGCTATGCAGGGCCGTTGCTGGCGATGGCCGCGGTGGCCGCGGTGCTGGGCTTCGGGCTGGCGCTGCCGGGCTACCTGCCGTGGTCGCACCCGGTGGCCTTGCTCGGCGCGCGCGGGATGCCGCACGCCTGGGCGTTCGACCTGCTCGCGTTCGTGCTGCCCGGGGCGCTGGCCGCGCTGCTGGCGCTGCGCCTGCTGCGCCGTGCCGGCCGCGGCGCGCCGTGGGCGCTGCGCGTCGGCGGGCAGGTGCTGCTGCTGGCCGGGCTGGCCTTCGCCGGCATGGGCCTGTTGCCGCTGGACCCGGCCGACCTGGAATCGCGCGCCACCCGGCTGCATGCCAGCGCCTGGCTGCTATGGGTGGTGGCGCTGGCGGCGGCGGCGAGCCTGCTGGCGGCCGGCGCCTGGCGCCGGCCCGGCGCGCGCGGCTGGGCGCGGACCGCGCTGGCGGTGGCGGTGCTGGCCGCGCTCGGCGCGTTCGCGCTGGACGCGCTGCTGTCGGCGGCGGTGGCGCAGCGGCTGGTGTTCGCGCTGTGGTGGGCCTGGCTGGCGCTGCTGGCCTGCCGGCCCGGCCCGTACGCGGCGCCGCGGCGCGGCTGAAGCGGCCCGCGGCTGCGCACTCGGCGTCCATTGCCGGCGCTGGCGCATGCCGCCCCGGATTGGCCGGCGCGCCACGGCGCCCGCCGCGGCCTGCGGGGTTTTGCCCGCCACGGGCGCGCTGGCGGCCATGCGCGCGCCCGCGCGCGCCGCGTTCGGGCAGGTGCGGCCGGCGCCGCCCGTCGCCGGGATTGGAGCCGCTTCCTGCGCTGCGGTACCCTTGTCCGCTTTGTTGCCGCCTGGCCCTTGCCCGTCTCCATGTCCGCCGTCGAGCCCACCGCCTACGACCCGCAGCAGGTCGAATCGTCCGCCCAGCAGTTCTGGGACGCCACCCGCGCCTTCGAGGTCAACGAGACCTCCGACAAGCCGAAGTTCTACTGCCTGTCGATGCTGCCGTACCCGTCCGGTGCGCTGCACATGGGCCACGTGCGCAACTACACGATCGGCGACGTGATCAGCCGCTACCAGCGCATGACCGGCAAGAACGTGCTGCAGCCGATGGGCTGGGACGCGTTCGGCCTGCCGGCCGAGAACGCGGCGATCAAGAACAAGACCGCGCCGGCCAAGTGGACCTACGCCAACATCGAGCACATGCGCAGCCAGCTCAAGTCGCTGGGCTACGCGATCGACTGGTCGCGCGAGTTCGCCACCTGCCGGCCCGAGTACTACGTGCACGAGCAGCGCATGTTCACCCGGCTGATGCGCAAGGGCCTGGCCTACCGCCGCAACGCGGTGGTGAACTGGGACCCGGTCGACCAGACCGTGCTGGCCAACGAGCAGGTCATCGACGGCCGCGGCTGGCGCTCCGGCGCGCTGGTGGAGAAGCGCGAGATCCCGCAGTGGTTCCTGCGCATCACCGATTACGCGCAGGAACTGCTGGACGGCCTGGACCAGCTGCCGGGCTGGCCGGAATCGGTCAAGACCATGCAGCGCAACTGGATCGGCCGCTCCGAGGGGCTGGAGATCCAGTTCGAGGTGCGCGACGCCGACGGCGCGGCGCTGGATCCGCTGCGCGTGTTCACCACCCGCCCGGACACGCTGATGGGGGTGACCTTCGTCTCCATCGCCAGCGAGCATCCGCTGGCGCTGCATGCGGCCAAGTCCAACCCGCAGCTGGCCGCGTTGCTGGCCGAGCTGAAGCAGGGCGGAGTGTCGGAGGCGGAACTGGAGACCCAGGAAAAGCGCGGCATGGACACCGGCCTGGTGGCGGTGCATCCGGTCAGCGGCGAGCGGGTGCCGGTGTGGGTCGCCAACTTCGTGCTGATGGGCTACGGCACCGGCGCGGTGATGGCGGTGCCCGGCCACGACCAGCGCGATTTCGAGTTCGCCACCAAGTACGCGCTGCCGATCCGCCAGGTGATCGCGCTGAAGGCGCCGAAGAACGACGACGAGCGCACCTACGATCCGACCCGCTGGCAGGACTGGTACGGCGACAAGACCCGCGAGCTGGAACTGGTCAACTCGGCCGAGTTCGACGGGCTGGACCACTACGGCGCGTTCGAGGCGCTGGCCGAGCGCTTCGAGCGCAAGGGCCAGGGCCAGCGCCGCATCAACTACCGGCTGCGCGACTGGGGCGTCAGCCGCCAGCGCTACTGGGGCTGCCCGATCCCGGTGATCTACTGCGCCAGCTGCGGCGCGGTGCCGGTGCCGGAAGACCAGTTGCCGGTGCTGCTGCCGGAGAACGTGGCGCTGAGCGGCACCGGTTCGCCGCTGAAGACCGACCCGGAGTGGCGCAAGACCACCTGCCCGCAGTGCGGCGCGGCGGCCGAGCGCGAGACCGACACCTTCGACACCTTCATGGAGTCGAGCTGGTACTACGCGCGCTACACCTCGCCCGGCGCCAAGGACATGGTCGACAAGCGCGGCAACTACTGGCTGCCGGTGGACCAGTACATCGGCGGCATCGAGCACGCGATCCTGCACCTGATGTACTTCCGCTTCTTCCACAAGCTGCTGCGCGACGCGCGCCTGGTCGACAGCGACGAGCCGGCGACCAACCTGCTGACCCAGGGCATGGTGATCGCCGAGACCTTCTACCGGCACAACCCGGACGGTTCCAAGGACTGGATCAATCCCGCCGACGTGGACGTGCAGCGCGACGACAAGGCGCGCGTGGTCGGCGCGGTGCACAAGGCCGACGGGGAGCCGGTGCAGATCGGCGGCACCGAGAAGATGTCCAAGTCCAAGAACAACGGCGTGGACCCGCAGGCGATGGTCGGCAAGTACGGCGCCGACACGGTGCGCCTGTTCTCGATGTTCGCCGCGCCGCCGGAGCAGTCGCTGGAGTGGAACGAGGCCGGCGTGGACGGCATGGCGCGGTTCCTGCGCCGGCTGTGGGCGCAGGTGCACCGGCATGCCGCCGACGGCGCCGCGCCGCCGCTGGATGCGGCCGCGCTCGGCGCCGAGCACAAGGCGATCCGGCGCAAGACCCACGAGACCATCGGCAAGGTCGCCGACGACTACGGCCGCCGCCACAGCTTCAACACCGCCATCGCCGCGGTGATGGAGCTGACCAATGCGCTGGCCAGGTTCGACGACGCCAGCGCGCAGGGCCGCGCGGTGCGCCAGGAAGCGCTGGAAGCGGCGGTGCTGCTGCTCAACCCGATCACCCCGCATGCCAGCCATGCGCTGTGGCAGGCGTTGGGCCATGCGCCGACGCTGCTGGAAGACCTGCCGTTCCCGCAGCCGGACCCGGCCGCGCTGGTGCGCGACGCGCTGACCCTGGCGGTGCAGGTCAACGGCAAGCTGCGCGGCACCATCGAGGTGGCCGCCGACACCCCGCGCGAACAGATCGAGGCGCTGGCCCAGGCCGAGCCGAACACCGCCAAGTTCCTGGAAGGCCTGAGCATCCGCAAGATCATCATCGTGCCGGGCAAGATCGTGAACCTGGTGGCGGCGTGAGCCGGCGCGCCGCGGTCGCCGCCGGCGCGCGCCGCGCCCCGGCGCCGTGTCCGGCGCGCGGCGCGGCGCTTCTCAACCCTCGTTCACGCGGCATCCGGCAGGCTAGCCGCCTGTTGCCGCGCCCAGCCGGCTCCTCCAGACTGTGTCCATGACCCGACTCCTGCTCGCCCTCGTCCTCGCGACGTCCCTGACCGCCTGCGGCTTCCACCTGCGCGACAAGCTGACCCTGCCGGCCGGCACGCCCTCGGTGAAGGTGGTCTCCTCGGCGCCGTACAGCGAGCTGGTCAAGTTGCTCGAGCGCGGCCTGCGCGCGGCCGGCGCGGAGATCGCGCCGAAGGACGTCAACACCGGCGTGGCGCGCCTGGAAGTGCTGTCCGAGCGCTGGGGCGACCTGCCGATCGCGCTCGACGCCGAAGGCCGCGCGCAGGAATACAGCCTGCGCTACGCGGCGATCTTCGTGTTCCGCCGCGCCGACGGCAGCGTGCTGGTGCCGCAGCAGGTGATCGAGCTGTCGCGCGACTACGTGTCGCCGCCGACCGACGCCACCGGCACCACCACCGAGCGCGAGATCCTCGCCGACGAATTGCGCCGCGAGATGTCGGCCTCGATGCTGCGCCGGATCGACAGCGTGGTGCGCGCCGAAGTGCGCGACGGCAAGAACGTCAACGCCGCGCCGCCTGCGGCCACCGGCACGCCGGTCGAAGGCACGCCGGCGACCACGCCGCAACCTTGACCGGCCGGGTCATGCCGCCGCCCGGGGCCGGCGGCGCAACGCCTGCGCGCTCCTGCGCCACGGCGCCGCACGCCTCCAATCGCCAGCCCGCCGGCGACGGACGCGCCCGCCCGATCCCCGGATGCGGCGGCAGCGCCGCTCCCAACCGCGCCGACTCGGCGTAGGCTGCCGCCATGGAACTGCGTCCCGAACAACTCGCCACCCAGCCGGCCTCGCAGCCGCTGCACCCGGTCTACCTGATCGCCGGCCCGGAAACCCTGCGCGTGCTCGAGGCGGCCGACGCGGTGCGCGCCCGCGCGCGCGCCGAAGGCATCGGCGAGCGTGAGGTGTTCGACGCCGACGGCCGCGAGTTCGACTGGAGCCAGCTGTATTCCAGCTTCAACGCGCCGAGCCTGTTCAGCCCGCGCCGGCTGATCGAACTGCGCCTGTCCAGCGGCAAGCCCGGCAAGGAGGGCGCCGAGGTGCTCGGCGCGTTCTGCGCCGACCCGCCGCCGGACGTGGTGCTGCTGATCACCTGCAACGAGTGGAGCAAGGCGCACCAGGGCAAGTGGGCCGACGCGATCGGGCGCATCGGCGTGATCGCGGTGGCCTGGGCGATCAAGCCGCACGAGCTGGGCGACTGGATCGAGCGCCGCCTGCGCAGCAAGGGCCTGCGGGCCGACGCCGGCGCGGTGCAGCGCCTGGCCGAACGGGTCGAGGGCAACCTGCTGGCGGCCGCGCAGGAGATCGACAAGCTGGCGCTGCTGGCCGACGGCCATAGCCTGGACGTGGCGGCGATGGAGTCGCTGGTCGCCGACGCCGCGCGCTACGACGTGTTCCGCCTGGCCGAGGCCACCCTGGCCGGGCAGGCGCCGGTGGTCGGGCGCATGCTCGCCGGCCTGCGCGCCGAGGGCGAAGCGGTGGCGGCGCTGCTGCCGATCCTGATCAAGGAACTGCTGCGCACCGCGGCGCTGGCCAAGGTCCAGGCCGCCGGCGGCAACCTGGCCGCGGAGATGAAGGGGCAGGGCATCTGGGAGTCGCGCCAGGCCCCGTTCAAGCGCGCCCTGCAGCGGCATGCCGAACCGCGCCGCTGGGAACGCTTCGCCGCCGAGGCCGGGCGCATCGACCGCATCGCCAAGGGCCGCGCCGACGGCGACGCCTGGGTCGCGCTGGAGCGTCTGCTGCTGGCGATCGCCGAGGCGCGGGCGGTGCGGTTGCTGGTGGTATGACGGCCGGGATACGGGATTGGGGATCGGGGATCGGCAACGGCGGCGCTGCGAGGGTGGCGGGTGCCAGCGCTGCTGACGGATCCCCAATCCCGAATCCCGAATCCCGGCCTCTCCACCTGATCTACGGCGGCACCTTCGACCCCATCCACAACGGCCACCTGGCGATCGCGCGGGCCGCGCGCGATGCGTTCGGGGTGCCGGTGCGGCTGATGCCGGCGGCCGATCCGCCGCATCGCGCCGCGCCCGGGGCCGATGCGCGGCAGCGCTGCCGGATGCTGGCGCTGGCGATCGCCGACGAGCCGGGGCTGCTGCTGGACCGGCACGAACTGCAGCGCGCGCTGGCGCAGCCGGGCGTGGCCTCGTACAGCATCGACACGGTGCGCGAACTGCGCGCCGAACTCGGCGCCGGCGCGCCACTGGCGCTGCTGATCGGCGCCGACAGCTTCGTCGGGTTCACTAGCTGGCGCGACTGGCGCAGCCTGCTCGACGCGGCGCATCTGGTCGTGGCCGACCGCGCCGGCAGCGGCTGGGAACGCGCGCTGCCGGCCGAACTGGCGCAGGCCGTGGCGGGACGCTGGGCGGCCTCGCCGCAGGCGCTGGCGGCCGCGCCGGGCGGCCGGCTGTGGTGCCTGCGGCAGCCGCTGCGCACCGAATCGGCCAGCCAGGTGCGCGCGCGCATCGCCGCCGGCGGCGACTGGGCGGGACTGGTGCCGGCGCCGGTCGCGGACTACATCCGCGCCGCCGGCCTGTATGCGCCGGCCGCGGCCGGCGCCAGCTGAATACGCGGCTTCGCGCAGTTCCCTATAATTCGCCCCATTCCATCGAGTTCGCACCTTTGTCCAGCCAACAAGCCCACGTCATCAAGACCCAACTGCCCAACCCGCCGCCGCCGTTGCCGGTGCTGCTGGCCCACGTCCGCAACGCGCTCGAGGAACTCAAGGCCAAGGACGTGGTGGAAATCGACGTGCGCGGCAAGTCCAGCGTCACCGACTACATGATCGTCGTCTCCGGCACCTCCACCCGCCACGTCAAGTCGATCGCCGACGAAGTGATCAAGTACGCCAAGAAGCTGGACGTGATGCCGCTGGGCGTGGAGGGCGAGCGCGAGGCCGAGTGGGTGCTGGTCGATCTCGGCGACGTGGTGGTGCACGTGATGCTGCCGCGGGTGCGCGAGTTCTATGCGCTGGAGCGGCTGTGGACGGTCGGCGACCAGCCGCCGGGCGATGCGGACGACGCCGAGCGCGATGCCTGATCCCACGCACCGGCGCGATGACGCGCCGGTCGCGGATGCGATGCCGGAGCGGATGCTGTCGGCCGTGCTGCCGGCCGCCGGCAGCATGCTGCGCAGCGCCGAAGGCCTGCGCTTCGACACGCTGGTGCTGCAACTGGAACGCTGCCGGGGCGAACTCGCCGCCTGGCGCGAGGCCTTGCCGCGCTGGCAGCAGCGCTTCCACGAACAGGTGCAGCCGCTGTTGCAGCGGCGCGATGCGCTGCACGCCGAGCGCGTGCTGGCGCTGGATGCGCTGTGCATGGCGCACAAGCCGGGCAAGGCCGATCGCGCCGCGCTGTCGGCGCAGATCTGCATGCTGGCCGCGCCGCTGATCGAGCATGCCGGCCTGCCCGAACTCAAGCCGCTCTACGACCGCCACGCGGACGTGCCGTTCGACCAGTACATCGCCGCCTCGGACGCGGCGCTGCGGGCGATGATCGCCGCGCATTTCGGCGAGGACGCCGACGCGCTGCCGTACCTGGCCACGCCGCAGGCGCTGTTCGAGCGGCTGCAGCAGCGGCGCCGGCAGATCCAGGCCGCGGCCGCGTCGCGCAAGGCGAAGAAGGCGCAGCGCGCCGCGGCGTCGGCGCCCGCGCCGGCGTTCGATCCGCAGGCTGCGCTGCGCGAGCTGTACCGCAGGCTGGCCGCGACCCTGCATCCGGACCGCGAGGCCGACCCGCAGCAGCGCGAGCGCAAGACCATGCTGATGCAGCGGCTCAACGCGGCCTACGCCGATGCCGACCTGCTCGGCCTGCTTGAGCTGCAGGCGCAGGCCGGCCAGCTGGACGCCGCCGCGTTCGCGGCGATGGCCGAACCCCGCATCGCCCGCTACAACCGCATGCTCGGCGAACAGTTGCAGGCGGCGCAGGACGAGCTGCGCCGCACCGATGCCGCGTTCAAGGCCGACTACGCCGTGTTCGGTACGCGCCGGCTCAAGCCTGAGCGGCTGCAGGCGGCGATGGCCGAGCTCAAGCGCGCGCTGCAGGACGAGATCGACGAGCTGGCCGAGGATCTGCGCGCACTGCGGCAGGAGCCGTCCCTGCGCCACTGGCTCCGGCGCCAGCACGCGCAGCCGCCCGAGCAAACGCGCGAAGCGCTGCTGTTCCAGGCCATGCTGGACGACGCGCAGCGCGACGACTAGGCGCGCCCTCGATCGCGCACCGAGACGTGCGCGAATGCCGCGCGGCATCAGCTGGTTCGATCGCTCCTGCAACGTATCGGCTGCGAGTACCCGCGCCGCAGCTGCCTGCCCGCCGCGTTGTGTCTCCGCCAGAGTGCTCGGCCGGGCGGATCGGCGCCGCGTCGCGCGCCGCCCGCCGGCACGACCAGGACGGCGGCGCCTTGCCGGCGCCGTCGTCGTGTGCAGCGGCCGCGATCGCGCGTGCGACCGCGACGTGGGCACCGGACCGTTTACAGCGGCCCGCGCTCCCAAGGCCCGGTGATCGCCACGGTGATGCCCGGGGTCTGGATGTTGACGAACAGCGTGCGCGCCAGCGGATCCCAGCACGCGCCGCAGAACTCGCTGTCGCGGTAATCGCCCTCGGCGACGGTCTTGCCGGCATTGGCCAACTGGGTGGAGGTCAGCGCGATGTTGTTCTTGGCCAGGTAGAACGATTCGCCGGCGCGGGTCAGGCCGATCAGCCGCGAGCCGGGGCCGTATTCGTCCGGACTCTCGCCGCCGTCCTCGCACAGCACCACGCCGCCGCGCGCGCTGACGGTGACGTTGTCCGGGTTGTGCGCGGCCAACTGGTCGCCGCTGACGAACAGCGCCTCGAGCCGCTGGCGCAGCAGGTCCAGCACCCAGACCGCGCCGTTGCCGCGGCCCTTGCGTCCCTGCGCGTCGGTGCCGGTGCTGGTGTCGACGATGAACATCTTGCCGTAGCTGTACCAGATGCCTTCGCCGCGGCTCATCCGCAGCGCACCCTCGCTCCAGGCCTGCGCGAACGGCCCGCTCAGAGTCTCGCCGGCGCCGATGTCGGCGAAGCCGCTCGGCGCGACGATGCTGTCCAGGTCCGGCTCGGGGATGTCGACCCACTCCAGGTCGTAGGTTTGCCCGACCGCGGCCACGGTGAGGTCGGCGTTGCGCCGGCCCTTGACCCGCGCCGCCTGCAGGCGGCCGCCGTTCTCCAGCGAACCGTAGCGGCCGCGGCGGTCGTTGGGGACGAAGCGGTACAGCCCGGCCTTGTTGCGGTCGTCCTCGGTCAGGTAGACGATGCCGGTGCGCGGGTCCACCGCCACCGCCTCGTGGCTGAAGCGGCCCAGGCCCTGCAGCGGGCGGCCGCTGGTGCGTTCGCTGTCCGGGTCCACCTCGAACACGTAGCCGTGCTTGCGGCCGCTGCTGGACAGCGCATCGCTCTTGATCTCCTCGCAGCTCAGCCAGGTGCCCCACGGCGTCGGGCCGCCGGCACAGTTGACCAGGGTGCCGCCCAGGCTCGGCTCCAGGCGGTCCCAGCGGCCGTTGCGGAAGCTCAGCGTGGTGGTGCCGCCGCCGGCGGGCTGGCCGTCGGCGACGATGCCGGTGTCGTACATCGCCGGCGCCCGGATCGGCGCGGTGGCGCCGCGTTCGTGGTTGCGGATCAGCACGTATTCCAGGCCGCGATCGTGGCCGTGGCCGTGGCGGTCGTCGCGACCGCCGCCGCGCGCGCGGCGCACCGCGACCACCGCCATGCCGTCGTGGCGATCGGGGCAGGGCTGACCATCGTCCATGCGGTCGCCGCTCCAGGCGAAGGAGCGATAGCTGAAGCCGCGCGGCAGCTGCAGCAGCGGCAGACCGGTGCTGTCGTCGGCGACGGGAGCGAGCGGGCCGTAGCGGCTGGGCACCGGCGACAGCTGCGCGGCGGTGGCGGCATGCGCCTGGCGCGACTGCAAGGCGCCCAGGCTGCCGATGGCGCCCATCGCCATCGCGGCGGCGCTGCTCTTGAGGACGTGTCGGCGGGCGGGGTCGAAGACGTGCATCATGCGGCTCCTGCTGGCTGAGGTGGTCCCGACCCTAGGCAGGCCGTCTAACGCGTGGGTGACACCGCGGTAGACAATTTCCCGGCGCGGCTCCATGCGTGAAGCCGGTGCCGGCGCCGGTGTTGTCGGCCAGGCGAGGCGGGCACCGCCATGCGCCCATGCACGGCGCGCGTCCGCCGCGCCGCCATCGGCGCCGCGGCTATCATGGGCGGATGAAATGCCGACTCATCGCCACCGGCGAACGCGCGCCCGCCTGGGTCGCGCAGGGCTTCGCCGAATACCGCAAGCGCCTGTCGCACTGGCTGCCGCTGGAACTGGTCGAGATCGAACCCGGGCTGCGCGGCAAGGGCCGCGACGCGCAGCGCGCGATCGAGGACGAAGGCCGCCGCGTGCTGGCGGCGCTGCCGAAGAATGCGCTGGTGGTGGCGCTGGACGTGCCCGGCAAGGCGCACAGTTCCGAGCAGCTGGCGCAGCGCATGGAGCACTGGCGCGGGCAGGGGCGCGACCTGGCGCTGCTGATCGGCGGCCCCGAAGGCCATTCGCCGGAAGTGCTGGCCGTGGCCAGCGAATCCTGGTCGCTGGGGCCGCTGACCCTGCCGCACATGCTGGTGCGCCTGGTGGTCGCCGAGCAGCTGTACCGCGCCGCGGCGATGCTGGCCAACCATCCCTACCATCGCGCTTGAGTGTTTGAGTGCTTGAGTGCTTGAGGGCGTGCCATGCCCGCCGTGCAGTTTCTCGGATTTGAGGTTTTCCGGATCCCGAACGTCGTAAGGCGATTTGGCGGAGACGGGCTTGCCGGCATCGATGTCGCGTTTCCATGGGTGCCTTGGCATCGCAACCGCTTCGCCGTCCTGTCGCGGCTGAAGCCGCTCCTACAAAATGCGTGAGTCGCCTCTAGGAGCGGCTTCAGCCGCGACAGAAAAAGGCGCGCACCGGCGATGCGTTATTCGCGCGGATTCCGGATGCGAGGTTTTCGACGTGCCGTGAAGCCGAGCAGGTAAGCCGACAGCGGTCGCATGCGGCACCATGTCGCGCGCTATGCCATCGGCATCGACACGCACAAAAAAGCCCGGGCTTGCGCCCGGGCTTCGTGTACAGCGCGACGCGTTCGATCAGTTGAACGTGTACTTCGCGCCCACCGTGAAGTAGCGGCCGACCGCGCCGCTGAAGTGCAGCGGGTTGTAGTTGACGCCGCCGTAGGTGGTCGGATCCAGCGGAGCGATCCGGTCGAACACGTTCTGCACCGAGGCGTTGAGTTCGAACGCATCGGTGATGTTCCAACGGCCGGACAGGTCGAAGGTGGTGAACGAGGCGATCTTCTCCACCGGGCTGCCGTCCGCGTAGAACGCCAGGTAGTCGCCGCCGCGACGGTCCTTGTTCTCGATGCTGGAGATGTAGTTGACGACGCCGCTGACGCTCCAGTTGCCCTGCTTCCAGGTGGTGCCGAAGTTGACGCGGTCCTGCGGGGTGCCGATGCAGTTGGTCACGTCGCAGTTGCCGTGGGTGCCGACGTAGTCGACCGTATCGCCGGCTTCGGTGCGCTCGAACTTGAGCAGGTGGCTCCACTGCAGGTCCATTTCCAGCTGGCCCGGCCCGACCTCGAAGGTCTGGCGAATGTCGGTATCGACGCCGCGCACGCGCGAGGAATTGGCGTTCACGTACGCGGTGTTGACCGCCAGGATGCTGCCGCTGTTGGCCACGCCGCCGATGTCGTTGCTGTCGCGCAGGACGTTGCCGGCGGCGATCGCGGCCTCGGTGCTGCCCTGGGCGATCTCGTTGGTGCGCTTGATCTGCCACGCATCCACGGTCAGCGAAGTGGTGGAGGTCGGCTGCAGCACGAAGCCCACCGAGTAGCTCTTGGACTCTTCCGGCTTCAGCGCCGCGTTCGGACGGGTGATGATCGCCACCGACCGCGCGCCGCACTCGGTCGGATCGATCGCGCAACGCACCGGATCGGATGCATTGGAGAACGCGGACAGGCCACCATCGCCATTCTCGGCCGGGTTCGGCGCACGGAAGCCTTCGGCGTAGCTGGCGCGCAGGGCGATCCAGTCGGCCGGGGTCCACTTCACGCCCAGCTTCGGCGTGGCCTTGCTGTCGCCGCTCTCGTACTTGTCGTAGCGCACCGCCGCCGACAGTTCCAGCTGCTCCAGCACCGGCGCCGACAGTTCGGCGTAGCCGGCGTAGACGTTCTGGGTGCCGTCGTAGGCCGAGTAGCCCAGGCCGATGATGTCGCCGATGTCGGTGAAGGTCTGCGGAGTCAGGCTGTTGCTGGTCTTGCGCCATTCGGTACCCATCGCCAGGCCCAGCGGGCCGCCCTGCAGGTCGGCCAGGCTGCGCGAGACGGTGAAGTTGAACATGTCGAGGCTGGACTTGGCGGTCGCACTGATGGTCGGCGAGATGAAGTCGTACAGCGCCTGCGAGTTCAGGCCGGCGTTGTCGCCGATGCGCCAGGTACCGGCCGCGCAGGCCGGGTTGCCCAGCACGCACTGCACCGCGCTGTTGCGCAGGAAGCCGGTGCGCTTGTTGACCAGGTCGGTACCCGAATGCAGGTAGGCGGTGTCGTAGCTCCACTCGCCCCAGTTGCCCTTGACCCCGACCAGGAAGCGGTTGAACTCGTTGGTGTTGTCGGTCACGCGCGGGCCCACGTCCCAGGCGCTGTAGCGCAGGCGTGCGGCGTAGGGCAAGGGATTGTCGGGATGGCCGTCGTAGAGCACGGTGGCGCGGTCGCCGCTGTTGGTGTTGACCGGGCCGCCGGGAAAGCCCCAGCCACCGGACACGGCGGAAGGGGTATTGGAGAACACGGTCTCCTTCTTCGAGTAGCCGAGTTCGGTGTAGATCTCGCCGCCCTCGCCGAAGGCGAAGCTGGCACGGGCGAACACGTTGACATACTTCTCTTCCGGGCTCAGGTCGCGGTACTGCTGCGCCGGATCCCACAGGCAGCCTTGGTCCTGCGCGGTGGTGTCGTTCTGGCCGGGGATGGTGGTCACGCCGGCGCAGCCGGGCAGGGCGACCAAGTGGCCGGTGTCGTCGAACACCGAGCCGTTCGGGCCGACGCCGCCACGGGTGCCGCCGCTGAGGAACGCGCCGCCCAGGAACTGGGCATCGTTGCCGTAGCCGTAGCGACGGATGTCGCCGGTGCCGATCCACTTGCGGTCCTTGCGGTCGCTGATCTTGATCGCGTCGGACTTGCCCACGTCCAGGCTGAAGAACGCATTCCAGCCATCGTTGGCGAGGTTGCCGGTACCGGCGGTCAGGGTCGCCTTGCGGGTGTCGCCGTCGCTGTCGCCGGACATGCCGTAGGAGCCGCGCAGGATGGCGCCTTCGAAGTCGCTGCGCAGGATGATGTTGACCACGCCGGCGATCGCGTCGGAGCCGTAGATGGCCGAGGCGCCGTCCTTCAGGATGTCGATCCGCTCGACCGCGTCCAGCGGGATGGTGCTCAGGTCGGTGAAGACCTTCTGGCCGTCGTCGGCCAGGCCGTAGGTGGCCATGCGGCGGCCGTTCAACAGCACCAGCGTGGAACCGGCGCCCAGGCCGCGCAGCGAGATGCCGGCGCCGCCGCCGGCGAAGCCGTTGCCGAAGCTCTTGGGAATGGAGCCGGCGCCGTCGGAGGTCAGCGTCTGCAGGTATTCGGCGACCGTCGACTTGCCGGTGCGATCGATTTCCTGGCGCGTGACCACCTGGACCGGGGATGGGGTCTCGGTGTTGGTGCGCGGGATGTTGGAGCCGGTGACGGTGATGCGGTCGAGGTTGGTGGCCGCCTCCTGCGCGAACGCGGCGGGGACGGCGGCAGCGGTGGCGAGGACGCCAGCGACGGACGCGCAAAGGATATGGCGGCGGGTTGCACGCCGTTGGTTCGGGGTGTTCACAGTCTCTCTCCTAACTGGAAGCGCAAGTTTTGATTTCTAATTTTGCTAAAAGCGCCGACACGTGAGGGTCGGCTGAGTGCCATCTAGGTGTATTTAAGGTGAATGAATTGTGAATTTTGAATTAAAGCGGCCCCGGCGCGCGCTTCTGCGCCGGGGCCGGCCCAGCATTCAATGGTCGAGCGAAAAATCCACCGGCACCAGCCCGTACGCCTGAACCGGGACCCCCTGCTGCAATGCAGCATGGAATTTCCAGCGTTTCAGCACCTGCTCGCGCGCGGCCTGGTCGAGGATCCGGTGGCCACTGCTCTTGGCGATGCTGACCTCCAGCGGTTGGCCGTCGACGCCGACCAGCACGCGCAGCAGCACGCTGCCCTGCAGGCCCTCGCGCAACGCGTCGCGCGGGTAGGGCGGGGCCGGCGCGCGCAGGTACTGCAACTGCATGCCGGCGACCGGCGCATTGGCCGGGCCGGGCGGCACGCTGGGCTCGGCCACCGCCGCCGGCGCGGGGTCGGCGGCGGCCGCCGGGAGCGGCGCCGGGCTGGCATCGACCAGCGGCGCCTGTACCGGCGTCGGGACCGGCGTGGCGGTCGGGACCCGTGGCTGGGTGGCGACCGGCTTCCTTTCGGTCGGCACGGTGGGGATCGGCGGTGCGGGGGTGACCGGCACCACCACCGGTTGCTGCCAGCGCGGCTCGGCCTTCGCCGGTTCCTGCGGCGGCGCCACGTGCGAGAGCGGGATCAGCAACAGCAGCAGGGCCAGCAGGTGCAGGCCGATCGCGGCGCTGAGCGCCAGGATGCGGGACAGGTCGATGCCGAACGAGGGAGCGGGGAGTTGCGTGCGAACCATGATCCACCTCCATGATGATGTGCGTCTTGTGGACTTGCGGTACGACCAAACGCGCCAGCGCGGCGGACGGGGTCAAGGCGGCACCCGCCGGCGCTTCCGACATTGAGCCTGTCGCCCTGGACTTGGCAAGCGCCGCATCGGGGCATCGCCGTCCGGACACCGTCCATGGCGGTCGGGCCGGCGTTCCGCAGCAGCGCGCAGGCTCCGCGATGCGCCATGGTTCCGGCGCCGTGCCTGGCGCAGGAACGACGACGGCGCCCGCAGGCGCCGTCGTCGGTACCGCTGGTGCGGCAGGGCTTACTTGCCCAGTTCGAACACTACGTCCAGGTTGACCGACACGCTGCTTTCGCCGGCGGCCACCGGGGTGTCCATCTCCGCCTTCATCGCCATCGCGCGCATCATCGGCACCGGGCGCACGCCACCGCCGCCGCCTTCGGAAATGCTGACGATGCGGCGCACGCGCAGGCCCAGCGACTTGGCGTAGGTCTGCGCGCGGGCCTGCGCCTTCTTCAGCGCATCGACCCGGGCCTGGTCGTACAGCGGTTCCGGATCGTCGATCTCGAAGGTGGGGCCGTTGATCTGGTTGGCGCCCTGCGCGGCCAGCGCGTCGAGCACCTTGCCGAGCTTGGCGATGTCGCGCACCTTCAGGTTGACCGAATTGCTGGCCTGGTAGCCGATGATCTGCGGCGCCTGGTTCTCGGCGTACTTGTACTGCGGGCTGAGGCTGATGCCGCTGGTCTGCACGTCCTTGTCGGCGATGCCGGCGGCGCGCACCGCGGCCAGCACCTTGGTCATCTGCTCGGCGTTCTGGCGCATCGCCGCGGCGCTGTCGACGGCCTGGGTGACCACCCCGGCCGACAGCGTGGCCACGTCCGGCGCATGCTTGGCCTCGGCCTGGGCGGCGATGTTGAGCAGGGTGCCGTCGGCGGGCACGGCGTAGGCCGGCGCGGCGGTCTGGGCATGGGCGGTCATCGTGCCTCCTAGGGCGAGGGTCAGGGCCAGCAGCAGCGGACGGACGGACAATGGACGCATCGGGGTTCTCCTTGAAGAGTGGGGGCGAGGGTGTTGCCGCGACGATGAACGCGTCGTGATGCGCGCCGGGGTTGTGCGCATGGTGCCGGAATTAGCGATCGTTCAGTCAGGCCCGGCGGGTTATCCTTCCGCCATGCTGTATCTCGCTTCCCGTTCCCCCCGCAGAAACGACCTGCTGACGCGCCTGGGCGTGCCGTTCCGGATCCTCGATCTGGAGGTGCCGGAAGAGCGCGCGGCCGGCGAATCGGCGCCCGCCTACGTGCGCCGCGTGGCGCTGGACAAGGCCCGCGCCGGGCTGGCGCAGCTCGGCGGCGCGGCCGACGCGGTGGTGCTCGGCGCCGACACCGAAGTGGTGCTGGACGATCGCGTGTTCGGCAAGCCGGCCGACGCCGACGCCGCGGCGGCGATGCTCGCCGCGCTGTCCGGGCGCACCCACCAGGCGATGACCGCGGTGGCGCTGGTCGGCGCGGCGCGCGAGGAGGTCGTGCTGGTACCGACCGAGGTCAGTTTCGCGGTCCTGTCGGCGCAGGACATCGCCGACTACGTGGCCAGCGGCGAGCCGATGGGCCGGGCCGGCGCCTATGCGATCCAGGGCGGCGCCGAGCGCTTCGTCAGCCGCCTGGACGGCAGCTATTCCGGGGTGATGGGCCTGCCTCTGCATCAAACTTCCCACCTGCTGCGCGCCTTCGGAGTGCTTTGATGTCGCAAGAGATCCTGGTCAACGTCACACCACGCGAGACCCGGGTGGCCGTCATCGAGAACGGCATGCTGCAGGAACTGCACATCGAGCGCGGCTGGCGCCGCGGGGTGGTGGGCAACATCTACAAGGGCCGGGTGCAGCGGGTGATGCCGGGCATGCAGGCGGCGTTCGTCGAGGTCGGGCTGGAGCGCGCGGCGTTCCTGCACGCCAACGACGTGGTGCGGCCGGCGCCGGTGGCCAACGGCGATACCGAGGAGGCGCCGCCGTTGCCGGTGTCCTCGGCGGTGCCGATCGTGGAGCTGCTGCGCGACGGCCAGGACATCGTGGTGCAGGTGGTCAAGGATCCGATCGGCAGCAAGGGCGCGCGGCTGACCACGCAGATCAGCATCCCCTCGCGCTACCTGGTGCTGCTGCCGCAGTCGCGGGTGATCGGGGTGTCGGCGCGGATCGAGGACGAGGCCGAGCGGCTGCGCCTGAAGACCCTGGTCGCCGACCTGGCCGCCAGCCACGGCGGCTTCGGCTACATCATCCGCACCAACGCCGAGGGCCAGCCGGCCGAGGCGCTGGCCGAGGACATCGCCTACCTGTCGCGGGTGTGGAACGTGGTCGAGCGGCGCGGGCGCGAGGGCGCGCCGGC
The DNA here is from genome assembly GCF_025665335.1 of Xanthomonas sp. AM6. Lineage (NCBI taxonomy): Bacteria > Pseudomonadati > Pseudomonadota > Gammaproteobacteria > Lysobacterales > Lysobacteraceae > Xanthomonas > Xanthomonas sp. AM6. The sequence continues at coordinate 3,168,704 of NZ_CP106869.1, read as the reverse complement.
CAGCATCATCTACGAGGACCTGAGCCTGCCGCTGCGCGCGGTGCGCGATCTGATCCGCAAGGACGTGGAGAAGGTCAAGGTCGATTCGCACGAGACCTTCGAGCGCCTGCAGGCGTTCGTCGCCAAGTACATGCCGGTGCTGGCCGAGCGCCTGGAGCTGTACACCGGCGACCGCCCGATCTTCGACCTGTACGGCGTGGAGGACGAGATCGCGCGCGCGCTGGACAAGCAGGTGCCGCTGAAGTCCGGCGGCTACCTGGTGATCGACCAGACCGAGGCGATGACCACCATCGACGTCAACACCGGCTCGTTCCTGGGCCAGCGCAACCTCGAGGAGACGGTGTTCCGCACCAACCTGGAGGCGGCGCAGGCGGTGGCGCGGCAGCTGCGGCTGCGCAACCTGGGCGGCATCATCATCATCGACTTCATCGACATGGACGACGCCGAGCATCGCCGCCAGGTGCTGCGCACGCTGGAGAAGGCCCTGTCGCGCGACCACGCCAAGACCACGGTGTACGAGTTCTCGCCGCTGGGCCTGGTGGAGATGACCCGCAAGCGCACCGTCGAAAGCCTGGAGCGGCAGCTGTCCGAGCCCTGCCCGGAGTGCAGCGGGCGCGGCTCGATCAAGACCGCCGAGACCGTCACCTACGAGATCTTCCGCGAGATCACCCGCGCCGTGCGCCAGTTCGACGCGGCGCGCTTGCTGGTGATCGCCTCGACCAAGGTGGTGGCGCGGATCACCGACGAGGAATCCTCGGCGGTGGCCGAACTGGAGGAATTCCTCGGCAAGACCATCCGCTTCCAGGCCGACGAGCAGTACCTGCAGGAGCAGTTCGACGTGGTGTTGTTGTGAGGCCGGGATTCGGGATTGGGGAGTGGGGATTGGTTGAGCGGCACGATCGCAACCGTCCACTGTCCGCGCGCATCGCCGCGGCTTTCGCGAATCCCCACTCCCCAATCCCCATTCCCGGCCCCTAATGCCCACCCCCCTGCGCCGCCGCCTGCGCCTGGCCCGCCGTTTCGCGTTCTATGCGGTGGCGGTCGGGCTGGTGTGCGTGGCGTTGCTGGTGGGGGCGCTGAGCCAGGCGCTGCCGTTCGTGGAGCGGCATCCGCAGCGGATCCAGGCCTGGCTCAGCGAGCGCGCCGGGCGGCCGATCCAGTTCGACCGGGTCGAGACCGCCTGGACCCGGCGCGGGCCGCTGCTGCGCCTGGACGGCCTGCGCATCGGCGCCGGCGACGGGGTGCGCATCGGCCAGGCCGAGGTGCTGGTGTCGATGTACGCCGGCCTGCTGCCGGGCCGCTCGTTCACCGAGCTGCGCCTGCGCGGGCTGGCGCTGACCCTGCTGCGCGGCGCCGACGGCACCTGGTCGGTGCAGGGGCTGCCGGCCGCGCACGGCGGCGATCCGCTGGACGCCCTGCAGGGCCTGGGCGAGTTGCAGGTCATCGACGGCCGCCTGGCGTTGCACGCGCCGGAACTGGGCCTGGACGCGCAGCTGCCGAAGATCGACCTGCGCCTGCGCGTGGACGGCGAGCGCCTGCGCGTGGGCGCGCAGGCCTGGATCGACCTGAAGCAGGCGCCGCTGACCGCGGTGCTGGACATGGACCGTCGGCGCGGCGACGGCCAGGCCTATGTGGCCGCGCGTCCGGCCGAACTGGACGGCTGGTCGGGGCTGCTGCATGCCGCCGGGATCCGCGTCGAAGGCGGCGCCGGCTCGGTGCAGGGCTGGGCGCAGCTGCAGCGGCACCGGATCGTCGGGGTCAGCGTCGAGGCCACCTTGCGCGACCTGCGCCTGAGCGGCGCCCCGCTGGCCGCCGGCGGCGCGCGGCCGCAGACCGCGTTCACCACGCTGCGCGCCACCGCGCGCTGGCGGCAGATCGACGGTGGCTGGCGGCTGGATGCGCCGCGGCTGCAGATCGGCCAGGCCGGCCAGCCGACGCAGCGCCTGGACGGGCTGACCGTGGCCGGCGGGCGCCGCTTCGCGCTGCTCGGCGAGCGCCTGGACGCGGCGCCGCTGCTGGCGGTGGCCGCGCTCAGCGACGGCCTGTCGCCGACCCTGCGTGCCTGGCTGCACGCGGCCAGGCCGCGGCTGCAGCTGACCCGGGTGGCGCTGACCGGCACGGCCGGCGGGCCGCTGTACGCGCAGGGCCGGCTGACCGAACTGGCGTTCGCGCCGGTCGGGCAGTCGCCCGGGGTGAGCGGCCTGCGCGGCCGCTTCGATGGCGACGCGCAGGGCGGGGAGCTGGTGCTGGACGCCGCCAGCCCGGTGCGCTTCGACTGGCCCAGCGGCTTCGGCGTGGTCCACGAGGTGCGGCTGGCCGGGCGCATCGTGGCGTTCCGCGACGGCGACGACGTGCGCGTGGCGACCCCGGCGCTGCGCGTGCAGGGCACCGACTACGGCGCCGACGTCCGCGGCGGGGTGCGTTTCCAGGCCGACGGCTCGCGGCCGTGGATCGACCTGGCCGCCGACCTGCAGGACGCGCCGGTGACGGCGGCGAAGAAGTTCTGGGTGCATTCGAAGATGAGCAAGGCGGCCACCGACTGGCTGGACGCCGCGCTGCAGGGCGGGCGCCTGCGCGGCGGCCGCGCGCTGGTGTCCGGCGACCTCGACCAGTGGCCGTTCGTCGACCACAACGGCCGCTTCGAGGCCACCGCGCGGCTGGACGATGCCAGGATCCGCTTCCAGCGCGAATGGCCGGCGGTGGAGAAGGTGGACGCCGATGTCGCCTTCATCGGCAACGGCTTCGAGGTGCATGGCCGCGGCGAACTGGGCGGGGTGGCGGTGGACCGGCTGTCGGCGGTGCTGCCGGACTACAAGCAGGGCCAGCTCAGCGTGCTGGCCAGCAGCCGCGCCGACACCGGCAAGCTGCTGGCGATGCTGCGGCAGAGCCCGCTGCGCCGGCGCTACGGCGAGACCCTGGATGCGCTCAGCGCCTCCGGCCCGGCCGACGTCAGCTTCGACCTGCTGCAGCCGTTGCGCCGCGACGTGGGCGGCCATCACCTGCGCGGCACGGTCGAGCTGCTCGGCGCGCACATCGCCGACCGCCGCTGGGACGTGGCGTTCGACGACATGCGCGGTCGCGCCGACTACCGCGACACCGGGTTCGAGGCGCCGCAGCTGGCGGTGCTGCACGAGGGCCACCCCGGCGAACTGGCGCTGCGCGCCGGCGACGGCGTCAGCGATCCGCAGCAGGCCTTCGAGGCGGCGTTGAGCGCGTCGGTGGACGCGGACGAACTGCTCGACCGGGCGCCGGAGATGGCCTGGCTCAAGCCCTACGTGCAGGGCCGCTCGCGCTGGAACATCGGCGTGGGCCTGCCCAAGACCGCCGACGGCGGGGTGCAGCCGCCGACCCGGCTGCAGCTGCATTCGGACCTGGTCGGCACCCAGTTGCTGCTGCCGGCGCCGATGGACAAGGGCGCCGCGGCGCCGCTGGCGACCTCGGTCAACGTGCCGCTGCCGGTCGGCACCGGGCGCATCGAGGTCGCCTTCGGCAAGCTGATGGCGCTGGTCGCGCGCAGCCAGGACGGCAAGACCGGGGTCAAGGTGGTGATGGGCAGCGACCGCGTGGCCGGGGACCCGCCCGGCCACGGCCTGACCGTGAGCGGGCGCACCGCCTCGCTGAACGCGATCGACTGGATCGGCCTGGTCAGCGGCCCGGACCCGAACGCGCCGGCCACGCCGGGCGCCGCCGACCCGATGCCGCTGCGCCAGATCGACGTGCTCGCCGACCATCTGCTGCTGCTGGGCGGCGTGTTCGACGCCACCCGCCTGCGCCTGCAGCCGCAGGCCGATACCGTGGCCGTGCAGCTGGACGGGCCGGCGCTGGCCGGCGAACTGAGCGTGCCGAACAAGCCCGGCGGCGTGCTCGGCGGCCGCCTGGCGCGGGTGCACTGGCGCGCGGCGCCGGGCGCGGCGGCCGCGGCTCCGGCGGCGACCGCGACTCCTGCGCCCAGCGCGACGCCCGACCCGACGGCGGCAGCCGCGCCCGTGGCCGCGGCGGTGCGGCCGCTGACCAGCACGATCGACCCGGCCACGATCCCGGCGCTGGCGCTGGACGTGGACGACCTGCGCCTGGGCACGATGCAGCTCGGCGCGGCCTCGCTGCGGACCCGCAAGCTGATCGACGGCATGCGCGTGGACCAGCTGCACCTGCGCTCGGACAAGCAGAAGATCGACATCAGCGGCGACTGGCGCGGCAAGGCCGCCAGCGCGCGCACCCAGCTCATCGCCAGCGTGGACAGCCAGGACCTGGGCGAGCTGATGCAGAGCCTGGATTTCGGCGGCCAGCTGCGCGGCGGCGAAGGCACGCTGAACCTGCGCGCGGCCTGGCCGGGCGACCCGGCCGGGTTCCAGCTGGCCACCTTGCAGGGCCAGCTCGACGTGGCCGCGCGCAACGGCCAGCTGCTGGAACTGAACCCCGGCGCCGGGCGCGTGCTCGGCCTGCTGAGCGTGGCGCAGCTGCCGCGCCGGCTGATGTTCGACTTCCGCGACTTCTTCTCCAAGGGCTTCGCCTTCAACCGCATCGACGGCCAGGTGCAGTTCGGCAACGGCGTGGCGCGCAGCGAATCGATGCTGATCGACGGCCCCGCCGCGGAGATCAAGGTGCGCGGGCAGGCCGACCTGCGCGCGCAGCAGTTCGACCAGACCATCGACGTCAATCCCAAGTCCGGCAACCTGCTGACCGTGGTCGGCGCGGTCGCCGGCGGCCCGGTCGGCGCGGCAGTCGGCGCCGCCGCCAACGCGGTGCTGGGCAAGCCGCTGGGCACGATCGGCGCGCGCACCTACCGCGTCACCGGCCCGTGGAAGGATCCGAAGGTGGAGGTGATCGAGCGCGACGCCCCGCGTGCGCCGGCGCCGCCGACACCGCCGGCGGCGTCCCGCAGTCCCTGAATCGGCGCGCATCCCGCGCCGGCCGCGCTTGCGCTGAGCGCTCCCGTCCCCCATGTTGAGCCCATGACCGAAAACGCCCTGAGCCTCGCCGAAACCCGCCTGTTGCTTCCCGCCGGCCTCGACGCCACCAGCCTGGAGCGCGCCTTCGGCACGCTGCTCGGCCCCGGCATCGACTTCGGCGACCTGTATTTCCAGCATGCCCGCCGCGAGAGCTGGAGCGTGGAGGACGGCATCGTCAAGGACGGTGCGCATTCCATCGAGCAGGGCGTGGGCGTGCGCGCGATCTCCGGCGAGAAGACCGGCTTCGCCTATTCCGACGACATCCACCGCGACGCGCTGCTGGCCGCGGCGCAGTCGGCGCGGGCCATTTCCCGCGACGGCGGCGCGCAGCCGGCGCAATCGCTGCTGCGCGGCGGCGGGCGCGCGCTGTACCCGGCGCTGGACCCGGTGGACGGCATGGGCAACGACCTCAAGGTCGAGATGCTGCGGCGCCTGGACCAGTTCCTGCGTGCCGCCGACCCGCGCGTGCAGCAGGTGATGGTCGGCCTGTCCGGCGGCGTGGACACGGTGCTGGTGGCGCGCAGCGACGGCGTGCTCGCCGCCGACGTGCGCCCGCTGGTGCGGCTGAACGTGCAGGTGATCGTCGAGCAGAACGGGCGCCGCGAATCCGGCTACTCCGGCGGCGGCGGCCGCTACGGCTACGAGGTGCTGTTCGCCGATGGCCGCCCCGAAGCCTTCGCCAGGGAAGCGCTGCGCCAGGCGCTGGTGAACCTGGAGGCGGTGCCGGCGCCGGCCGGGGTGATGCCGGTGGTGCTGGGCTCCGGCTGGCCCGGGGTGCTGCTGCACGAGGCGGTCGGCCACGGCCTGGAAGGCGACTTCGCGCGCAAGGGCACCAGCGTCTATGCCGGCCGCGTCGGCCAGCGCGTGGCCTCGCCGGGGGTGACCATCGTCGACGACGGCACGCTTGCCGGCCGCCGCGGCTCGCTCAACGTCGACGACGAGGGCACGCCGAGCAACTGCACCACGCTGATCGAGGACGGCGTGCTGGTGGGCTACATGCAGGATTCGCTGAACGCGCGGCTGATGGGCGTGGCGCCGACCGGCAACGGCCGCCGCGAGTCGTTCGCGCACCTGCCGATGCCGCGCATGACCAACACCTATATGCTGGCCGGCCAGCACGACCCGCAGGAGATGATCCGCTCGGTGAAGAAGGGCCTGTACGCGGTCAATTTCGGCGGCGGCCAGGTCGACATCACCAGCGGCAAGTACGTGTTCTCGGCCACCGAGGCCTACCTGATCGAGGACGGCAAGGTCACCGCGCCGGTGAAGGGCGCCACGCTGATCGGCAACGGCCCGGAGACCATGCAGAAGGTACGCATGATCGGCCACGACCTGGCGCTGGACGAAGGCGTGGGCGTGTGCGGCAAGGACGGCCAGAGCGTGCCGGTCGGCGTCGGCCAGCCGTCGCTGCTGATCGACGGGCTGACGGTGGGCGGGACGGCGTAGGAGCCGGGAGTGGGGAATCGGGATTCGGGATTCGGCAAAGCCGCGCGCCGTCGCTGTGGCGATGCCGATGCGCGTGCCCGGCGTCGCCGCCTGGCGTGCCGGGGCGGTCGCGGGCGCGCGACCGTGCGGGGCCGGCGTCGCGGCTCAGCCGCGCGCGTCGTCGTCGGTGTCCATATCGTCGTCTTCGGCGTCCGCTTCTTCGAGTCCCGCGTCCCCGGCCCCGCGTCCCAAGTCACCCAGCACCAGCTCACGCAGCTCCCGGAACAGCTCGCGATAGGCATGCGGCGGTTTGTTCTTCAGCCGCTCTTCCTTGGCGTTGCGGATCAGCTGGCGCAGCCGCTGGCGGTCGGCCTCGGGGTATTCGTCCAGCAGCTCGGACAGCGCGCTGTCGCCGTCGGCGAGCAGCCGCGCGCGCCAGTCCTCGACCCGGTGGATCGCCGCCACTTCGCGGCGCGCGCCGTCGCTGTTGACGTCCATCGCCTCGCGGATCGCGTCCAGCGTCGCGTCGTCCTCGCGGCGCATCTGCTTGGCCAGGAACGCCAGCTGCCGCTTGTGCGCGATGTGCGAGGTGATGCGCTTGGTTTCCTCGATGTGCGGGATCAGCGACTCGGGCACCGGCAGCTTGGCCAGCTGTGCCGGGGTCAGCGCCACCAGCTTCTCGCCCAGGGTCAGCACTTCCAGCGCCGCGCGGCGCTGCTGGCTGCGGCTGTCGCCGCGGAATTCACCGGTGTCTTCGTCGCGTCCGCGCATGGTCCTACTACTCGATCAGTCTGAAACATCAAATTAGAAAGTCCGGCCATGGATGGCCGGGCTCTTGCGAAGGAATCGCATTATTCCAAGTCCGGCCATGGATGGCCGGGCTCTTGCGAAGGGACTCGCATAACAAGGATAAAGCATTGAACGCGATCACCTCCGAACTGCGCCGCGACGACAGCCTGGAACGGCTGGAGCGCCTGTCCGACATCGCCGAGCGGCTGCTGGCGCGCGCGCGCGCGCTCGGCGCCAGCCAGGCCGAGGTCAGCTGCAGCGAAGACCGCGGGCTGGACGTCAACGTACGCCTGGGCGCGGTGGAAACGGTCGAGGCCACCCGCGACCGCGGCATCGGCGTCACCGTCTACTTCGGCCAGCGCAAGGGCAGCGCCAGCACCGCCGACCTGCACGAATCCAGCCTCGAGGCGACCGTCGCCCAGGCCTGCGCGATCGCCCGCTACACCGAGGACGACGTCGCCGCCGGGCTGGCCGACGCGGCGCTGATGGCGCGCGAGCTGCCCGAGCTGGACCGTTGGCATCCGTGGGCGCTGGAGGCCGAGGAGGCGATCGAACTGGCGCTGGCCTGCGAGGCCGCCGGCCGCGACGCCGACCCGCGCGTGGCCAATTCCGACGGCGCCTCGGCCGGCAGCAGCGAGAGCCTGTCGGTATACGCCAACTCGCACGGCTTCCTTGGCCGCGAGCGCAGCACCCACCATTCGATCGGCTGCGCGCTGATCGCCGGCCACGGCGACGGCATGCAGCGCGACGGCTGGTACAGCAGCGCGCTGGCGCGCGAGGACCTGGAACAGCCGGCGGCGATCGGCCGCCGCGCCGCCGAACGCACCGTCGCCCGGCTGCAGCCGCGTTCGCTGCCGACCGGCGAGCTGCCGGTGCTGTTCGCGCCGGAGATGGCGCGCTCGCTGGTCGGGCACCTGCTCGGCGCGGTGTCCGGCGGCGCGCTGTACCGCCGCGCCAGCTTCCTGCTCGACAGCGTCGGCACCCGCCTGTTCCCGGACTGGTTCGCGATCGACGAACTGCCGCACCTGCGCCGCGGGCTGCGCTCGGCCGCCTTCGACGGCGAGGGCGTGGCCACCCGCGCCGCGCCGCTGGTCGCCGGCGGGGTGCTGCAGCGCTACGTGCTGGGCAGCTACTCGGCGCGCAAGCTCGGCCTGCAGACCACCGCCAACGCCGGCGGCGTGCACAACCTGCAGGTGGCGGCCAACGCCGACGACCTGGCGTCGATCGCCGCCGGCATCCCGCGCGGCCTGCTGGTCACCGAACTGATGGGCAACGGCGTCAACCCGGTCACCGGCGACTATTCGCGCGGCGCCGGCGGCTTCTGGATCGAGAACGGCGCCATCGCCTACCCAGTGGACGAGGTGACCATCGCCGGCAACCTGCGCGAGATGTTCCAGCGCATCGAGGCGGTCGGCCGCGACATCGACGTGCGCTCGCACGTGCACATCGGCGCGGTGCTGGTCGGCAAGATGACGGTGGCCGGCAACTCCTGAACCTGCGCGGCGCGCCGCCGTCACGCGCTGTGGCGGCGCGGATCGGCCTGGCGGCGGGTGGTGGAGGCGGGCGGCGGCAGGCACGCGTGCCTGGGCGGCGCAGGACGGCCGGTTCCCCCCGGGCGTTGCCCTCCCGGCGCGGGCGGCGCGGCCGCGCCGGCGCCGGTCCGCGTCGCACGGCTTGACAGGCTTGCGCCAGCCGCCGAGAGTGGCGCGCCAGCCTTGCCCACTCACCACCATAGGAAGGGAATACCGATGAGCGAATTCGACAATGTGACCGCCCCGCCGCCGCCGCCGGCCACCGGCCCGCAGGAAGACCGCACGGTCGCACTGATCACCCATCTGTCCGGCATCATCGCCGGCTTCATCGTGCCGCTGATCATCTGGCTGATCAACAAGGACAACCCGGCCAAGTCGTTCCTCAACGACCAGGCCAAGGAAGCGCTGAACTTCCAGATCACCGTCGCCATCGGCTACGTGATCTGCGTGGTGCTCAGCATCATCGTGATCGGCGGGCTGCTGATGCCGGTGGTGTGGGTGGTGAACCTGGTGTTCTGCATCCTCGCCGGGATCAAGGCCAACGAAGGCGTGGCCTACCGCTACCCGTTCGCGCTGCGCCTGATCAAGTAAGCGCGGCACCGCTTCGCGAAAAAGCCCGGCGCCCGCCGGGCTTTTTTTATGCCGAACGCATCCGTGCCGGAGGCCCAAGCCGGGCCCGCCATCCTGCGTCGATGGCGGCCAGGCCCGCCACCGCATGGACCGGCGCGCTTGGCGGCAACGTCCGAACGCCGCCGGCACGCCGGCAGCGTTGGGGCGGACCGCCGGATGTCGCGCCGGCTCAGTTCTGCGCCGGCGTGTTCTCGGCGAAGTACTCGTGGCTGTCGGCGTTCTTCACCGCGCGCGCCGGGTTGCTGGTGGCCAGGCTCTTGGCCGCGCTCTGGCCGTAGGCGTAGTCGGAGGTGCCGGCGACCACGGTGAAGTGGCTCATCTCGTGGATCAGGGTGCCGGCCTTGGAGTCGGTGCCGGTCAGCGGCGCGCTCCAGAACGCGTTGCATACGTAGATCTGGTACGGCTGGTTGGCGTAGACGTAGGCGTAGGAACTGTCGCTGCAGCCGCAGTTGATGGTGACCTGGCCGTTGTTCTGGTCGATCGCCGCGTCGATGTTGACGAAGTTGGAGGTGGCGGTGCTGTAGCGGCTGGCATTGTAGGCGCCGAACCAGGTGGTGTAGCGCGGGCCGGTGCCGCCGCCGTTGAGATAGGTCTTGGCGTTCTGCGAGTAGGTGCGCGCCGAGTTCACCGCGCTGCCGATGGTGCTGATCTGGCTGCTGCTGCACGAGGCATAGTTGATGCCGTTGACCACCGCCTGCGGCCCCGCCATCAGCTCGTTGCGCAGCGCACGGCCGCGGCCGTCCAGCCACAGCGTCAGCGGCGCGCTGGTCACCGTCTGCGGCTGGCCGTCGGCGCGCTGCATCCTGCTGCCGTCGGCGAACGCGGCGTACTGCAGCGATGCGTCGAGGTTGATCGTGTAGGTGCCGCTGCGCGACAGGTCGTAGGCGTTGGCCAGGTCGATCTGCGCGTGCCGCGCCTCGCCCGGCTGCAGGGTCACGTAATCCTCGGCGCGCGGTGCGGCGCGCTTGACCAGGCGGCCGACGTAGTCGACGCTGCTGCCGTCGCGCACGACCTCGAACAGGCTGGCGTCGAGTTCGCCCAGCGGCAGTTCCCACTTGGGCACGCGCGCGACGCGCTCGCCGGTGTTGCGCACCGTCACCGCGATCTGGCCGCGGTACTGGCCGTCCGCGTCGGCGACCGGCGCCAACTCGACCTGCAGCGGGGTGGCGTTGCGCGACAGCTGCGATTGCGCAGTGGCCGCCGACATGACGCCGACCAGGCTGAGGCCGATTGCCGCCGAGATCAGGGATGCGTGTTTCATGCGGGCTTTCTCCGTCGAAAAAGGGTTGCCCATGCGCGGGCGTATGCAAACTAGCCCGGCGATCGGCGCACAACCGGCGTTTGCAGGGTTGTCTGCGATTTCGTCCAGCGAACCGGGTGCTCGATCCCACATCGACGTTTGCGGGCATCAGGTACCCGCGACGATTCGCTGCATTGCGCGAGCGCTTGGCGCCATGGATCGCGCGTTCGCCGGTGCGCTGCAGATTTGCCGGTGAGCATTCCGATGCTAGAGTCGAGCGTTCACGCTTTGGAGAGGGGATGTCATGGGAGCGCTGCGCCTGGTGCTGGCTGCCGCATTGATGTCGCTTGGCGCGGTCGCCGCGGCGCAACCTGCGGCGCGCGACATCGCGCTGGACGTGCAGGGGCCGACATCGCCGCGCGACCGCTTCTACGACCTGTCGGTGGGGTCGGACTATCCGGGCACGCTGCTGCGCGAGGACAGCCTGGCGCAGCTGCGCACCGCCCGGGACGAACTGGGGTTCCGCTACCTGCGCTTCCACGCGATCTTCCACGACGTGCTCGGCACCTATCGCGAGGTCGATGGGCGCCCGGTCTACGACTGGAGCAGGATCGACCAGCTCTACGACCGCATGCTCGGCATGGGCATCCGCCCCTTCGTCGAACTGGGCTTCACTCCCGAGGCGATGAAGCGTTCGGACCAGCAGATCTTCTACTGGAAGGGCAACACCTCGCATCCGCAGCTGGACAAGTGGAATGCGCTGGTGGAGGCGTTCGTGCGCCACGCGCGCCAGCGCTACGGCGAAGAGGAAGTGCGCCGCTGGTACTTCGAGGTGTGGAACGAACCGAACCTGGCCGGCTTCTGGGAGGGCGCCGACCAGCCGGCGTATTTCGCCCTGTACGACGCGACGGCCAGGACGATCAAGCGCATCGACCCGCAGCTCAAGGTCGGCGGGCCGTCGACGGCGGGCGCGGCCTGGGTGCCGGAATTCATCGCCCATGCGCATGCCGCCGGCACGCCGCTGGATTTCATCACCACCCACACCTATGGCGTGGATGGCGGCTTCCTCGACGAGAAGGGCGAGAGCGACACCAAGCTGTCGCCGTCGCCCGACGCGATCATCGGCGACGTGCGCCGCGTGCGCGAGCAGATCCAGGCCTCGGCGATGCCCGGGCTGCCGCTGTACTTCACCGAGTGGAGCACCAGCTACACGCCGCGCGATCCGGTGCATGACGCCTACCTCAGCGCCGCCTACATCCTGAGCAAGCTCAAGGCGACCGAAGGGCTGGTGCAGGGCATGAGCTACTGGACCTACAGCGACCTGTTCGAGGAGCCGGGCCCGCCGACGGCGCCGTTCCAGGGCGGCTTCGGCCTGCTCAACCCGCAGGGCATCCGCAAGCCGGCGTACTTCGCCTACAAGTACCTCAACGCGCTGGGCGAGCGGCAGCTGCGCAGCGCCGACGCGCAGAGCTATGCGACCTACGACGGCGGCGTGCTGAAGCTGCTGGCCTGGGACTTCGTCACGCCGCGCCAGGACAAGAGCAATCGCCCGTACTTCACCCAGGTGCTGCCGGCCGCGCCGAGCGCGCCGCTGCGCCTGCAGCTGCGCGGCCTGGCGCCGGGCACCTACGCGCTGGCGATCCGCCGCACCGGGTTCGACGCCAACGACGCGTACAGCGCGTATCTGCGCATGGGTTCGCCGAAGACGTTGAGCAGCGAACAGCTGCGCAAGCTGCAGGACCTGACCGCCGACACGCCGGAGTCGCGCACCCTGCGCGTGGGCAAGGACGGCAACGCGCAGGTGGAGGTGCGGATGCGCGCCAACGACGTGGTGCTGGTCGAGGTGAGCCCGCGCTAGCGGGTTCCTTCGTTCATCGCTGCACATGGAGCCTGCGGGAGCGGCTTCAGCCGCGACAGGCGTTACCGGCAGAGCCCGTCGCGACTGAAGTCGCTCCCACAGGGACTGAGGCCAGTGCGATGGGGTGCGGTGGAGGGCTTGAGCGCCGACAGGATCTGCGGCCTGACACGCCTGCCGCTTCGTTCGTCGCGGCTGAAGCCGCTCCTACAGTTCTTGCAGGGAGCGGCGGCTTAGCCGAACGATGCGTCGCGACTGATCTATCGACAGACTGAAGTCGCTTCGCAGGGCGCTGCGGCCGGTGCGATGGGTGTGCCGGGAAGGGCTTGAGTCCTGACAGTTGAAGCCTGACATGCCCGCCGTTTCGTTCGTCGCGGCTGAAGCCGCTCCTACAGCTCCTGCAGGGAGCGTCGGCTGAGCCGAACGATGCGTCGCGACTGATCCATCGCCAGATTGAAGCCGCTCCTGCAGGAGCGGCGCCTGAATCGGACGGGTCAGTGCGAGCGGTCCACCGCCAGCCGCGCCAGCGCGGCCAGTGCGTCGGCGCGCGCGCCATGGCCGTGCAGGCCGTCGCGCATCGCGCTCGCCAGTTCGGCCAGCTTGGCCTTGGCGCCGTCCATGCCGAGCAGCGCCGGGTAGGTGGACTTGGCCTGCGCCGCGTCCTTGCCGGCGGTCTTGCCGAGCTGTTCGGAACTGGCCTCGACGTCGAGGATGTCGTCGCGCACCTGGAACGCCAGGCCCAGCGCGGTGGCGAAGGCGTCCAGCTGCGCCAGCGCGCCGGCGTCGGCGCCGCCGCCGAGCGCGCCCAGGCGCACGCTGGCGCGGATCAGCGCGCCGGTCTTCAAGGCATGCATGCGTTCCAGCGCGGCCAGCGGCTGCACTGCGCCGGTGGCGTCGATGTCCAGCGCCTGGCCGCCGCACATGCCGGCCGCGCCCGCCGCGTCGGCCAGGGTCTGCAGCCAGCGCACACGCAGCGCGGCGTCGGCATCGCCGGCGCCGGCCAGCAGCGCGAAGGCCAGGCTCTGCAGCGCGTCGCCGGCCAGGATCGCGGTGGCCTCGTCGAAGGCGACGTGCACGGTGGGCTGGCCGCGGCGCAGCGCATCGTCGTCCATCGCCGGCAGGTCGTCGTGGACCAGGGAATAGGCATGGATCAGTTCCACCGCCAGCGCCGGCGCATCCAGCCGCGCCTCGTCGGCCCCGAACAGCGCGCCGCTGGCGTAGACCAGCAGCGGGCGCATGCGCTTGCCGCCGCCGAGCGTGGCATGGCGCATCGCCGCGTGCAGGCGCTGCGGCGCGGCCGCAGCGGCAGGCAGGTGCGCCTCCAGGCCGGCCTCCACGCGCTGGCGCCAGCGCGCGAACGCGGCGTCAGCCGCCATGGAGCGGGGCGGGATCGAACGGCTCGGCGGTGTCCGGCTGCTCCGGGTCGCTGAGCAGGCGCACGCGCAGTTCGGCCTGTTCCAGCGCCTGCTGGCACTGCCGGTACAGGCCGACGCCGCGTTCGTAGGCGCTCAGCGACTGTTCCAGGCTCAGGTCGCCGGTTTCCATCTTCTCCACCAGCACTTCCAGCTCTTCGAGCGACTGCTCGAAGCGGGCGATGGGGGAGGCATCGTCTAGGGACTTCTTGGGCATCGCGGAAGTGTGCGCGGCGTCGGCGGCAGGGTCAATGCGAGGCGGGTGACGATGGCGTGGCGGCGGCGTCCAGCGCCAGCCGCGCGCCGTGCGCCTGCAGCCAGGCATGCAGCGGCGCGGCGAGGATGTCCGCACCGGCGGCCTGCAGTCGCTCGGCGTCGAACAGCAGCGGCAAGCGCGCGCGCTGCCACGGCGGCACCGCGCGGTCCTGCAGCACCTGCTTGAGCGCCTGCGAGTGCGCGCGCCCGGGCAGCAGGATGCGTTCGCCGCCCTGGCGCAGCCGCACCCGCAGCGGGGCGTCGAATCCCAGCGGCGCATCGGCCAGCAGGCGCAGATGGCGGCCGTCGGGCAGGGCCAGCGGCGCGCGTCCGTCCCAGTGCGCATGCCAGTCGGCCGGCAGCGGCGGCGGATCGCGTTCGGCGTACAGCGCATCGCGCCAGCAGCGCAGCGTCGCGCCGTGCCAGGCGAACTGCGCGGAGGCGTCGGCACGCGCATGCAGCAGGTCGCGCTCGATCGCCGCCAGGCCGGCGGCCGGCAGCGGCGGCAGGCCCGCCTGCGCGACCCAGCGCCGCAGCACGCGCGCGCGCCGCGGCGCCGGCAGCGCGCGCAGCCGCGGCAGCGACAGCGATGCCGCGGCACCGTCGCGCGCCGCCTCCAGCGCGGCCTGGTCGCCATCGTCCAGCAGCGCGCCGGCCTCGCCGCACAGCTGCGCGCTGCGCGCCAGCGCCGCGTCGGCCTGCGGCCAGCGCTGGCGTAGCAGCGGCAGCACGTGCAGGCGCAGGAAGTTGCGGTCGAAGCCGGGGTCGGCGTTGCTCGGGTCTTCGATCCAGCGCAGCGCATGCCGCAGCGCATACGCGTGCAGGTCGCCGCGCGGCAGCGCCAGTAGCGGCCGCCACAGCATGCCGTCGGCGAACGGGCGCAGGCCTTGCATCGCCGCCAGCGCGTCCGGGCCGGAGGCGCGCAGCGCGCGCAGCAGGAAGGTCTCGGCCTGGTCGTCGCGGTGCTGCGCCAGCGCCAGCCATTCGCCGGCGGCCAGCGCCTGGGCGAAGGCCGCGCGCCGCGCCTGCCGCGCCGCCGCCTCCAGGCCCAGGCCGCTGTCGCGCGGCACCTGCACGCGCAGCACCTGCAACGGGATCGCCAGCGCGGCGCAGACCGCGGCGCAGTGTTCGGCCCAGGCGTCGGCATCGGCATGCAGGCCGTGGTGCACGTGCAGCGCACGCAATCCGGCGCTGCGGTATTGCGGCCGTTGCGACAGCGCATGCAGCAGCACGCTGGAATCCAGCCCGCCGCTGAGGCCGACCAGCACCGCGGCCGGCGCCGGGTCGGGCAGGGCGGCGCGCACGGTGCAAGGCGGGACGGGATCGGAACGGTCGCTCATCGCACCACTTTAGAGGCTGGCGACGCGGCGGCGAAGCGGATGTGCGGCAGTAGGGGAAGCGACCATCCGCCGCAGGGCGGCGCCGTCGCGGCGGACGAGGACTGATCGCACGCGGCAGCGCGCCGCGTTTCATCCAATCCCCAATCCCAATCCCAATCCCCAATCCCGCGCCGCGGCCGCGGCGCGCTCAGCGCGACGGCTCGGGCACTTCGCGGTTGCTGCGGTCGATGTAGTACCAGCGCCCGCCCAGCATCGGCGTATGCCCGTCGAGCCCGGGCGTGCCGCGACGGCAGCCGTCGCAGACCCGGGCCACGCCGTTGTCGAACGGCCAGGCGAAGTCGTGGACCGGCGGGATCACTTCGCGCAGTTGCTGGTCGTAGAAGCCGATGCGGCCGTTGACGATGCCGCGGGTCAGGCCTTCGGTGAAATAGTCCGGCCCGTTGTCCCAGAGGATCACCGGCAGGCTGCTGCCGTCGGCGCGCACGTAGTAGAAGCGGTCCTGCACGGTCAGCACGGACAGGCCGTCGGCGTCGAACCGCAGGCGCCGCACGGCCTGTGGCGACAGCGCCAGGCGCCCGTCGGCGCCGACGCTGCAGCCGGGCACGGCGTCCCTGTCGGTGTTCGGATCGGCCAGCCGGCAGGCCGCGTCGGCCTGCGCCCAGGCGGACGGCACCATGGCCAGCGCCGCCAGCGCGAGTAGCCAAGCGCAGCGCGCGAGCGCGCGCCGCCACCGTGTCGCCGTCATTTCGCCGCTGCGGCGTCGGTCACGAACGCGGCCGGCTTCGGCAATTGCACCGGCACGCCGTCGCCGTTGCAGGTGCCGGCCTGGCACAGGCGGCCGCGCAGCTTCGGCGTGGCCTGCACGATCACGTGGTAGATCACGTTCTCTTCCAGGCTGCCGCGGAACGCGTCGCTGCCGGGGCCGCGCGCCCAGATGCCGACGTCGTCGCCGCCGTGGGTCTCGGCCTTGGTCGGCACCAGCGCCTCCTGCATGAAGTCCGGCTGCTCGGTATCGACGTGGGTCAGGTCGGGGCGGCCCTTGACCGGCTCGAAGCTGCTCGGCGCATGCGGGAACTGCTTGATGCCGGCCGGCTGCTGGTTGCTGGCGCCGGTGTAGCCGGGGCCGTTGGCGTAGCTGAGCGTGGCGTAGGGCTGGCCGTTGCCGTCCAGCGCCAGTTCGCCGGTGTTGGCGTCTTCGCCGCTGGTGCCGCGCACCTTGCCCAGGATCGGGTTGCCGCGCTGCGGGTAGCCGACGAAGTTCAGCGTGTGCGAGTGGTCGGCGGTGACCACGATCAGCGTGTCCTCGGCCGAGGTCGCCTCCACTGCGGCCTGCACCGCCTGCGACAGGGCGATGGTCTCGTCCAGCGCGCGGTAGGCGTTGCCGGCATGGTGGGCGTGGTCGATGCGGCCGCCTTCGACCATCAGCACGTAGCCGTCCTTGCCGCGCGACAGGGTGCGGATCGCGGCGCGGGTCATCTCGGCCAGGCTCGGGTCGCCGGCCGCGCTCTGCTCGCGGTCGTGGTCGAACTGCATGTGGTCCGGTTCGAACAGGCCGAGCAGCGCCGGCGCGTCCTGCGCCGCTTCCAGCTGCCCGCGGTTCCACACGTAGGCGCCCTGCGGGTGGCGCTGGCGCCATTCGCCGACCAGGTCGCGGCCGTCCAGGCGCAGGCCGACCTTGTCGTCGTATTCCGGATCGCGCTGCTCGACGGTGGTGAACTGGCTGCGGCCGCCGGCCAGCATCACCTGCGGGCCGCGGCCATAGCGCGCGCCGACCATCTGCTGGGCGATGTCGCGGCAGCCTTCGGCCACCGCCTTCTCCGGCAGGTCGGTGTCGCTTTCCCAGTTGCGTTCGGGGGTGTGCGCGTAGGTCGCCGCCGGGGTGGCGTGGGTGAGCCGGGTGGTGGTGACGATGCCGGTGTTCAGGCCGGCGCTGTCGGCCAGTTCCAGCCAGGTCAGCAGCTGCTTGCCGAGGCTGTCGGCGCAGGCCTCGCGCTTGCCGGCGGCCACGCCGATCGCGCCCATGTGGGTCTTCACCCCGGTGGTGATCGAGGTCATGGTGCCGGCCGAGTCCGGGGTCTGCGAATCGGTGTTGTAGGTCTTGCTCAGCGCGGTGGCCGGGAACGCCTCCCACGACAGCTGGTTCTCCTCGCCGGAGGCGCCCTTGCGCTGGCCGTCGAGGATGCGCGCGGCGGCGACCGTGGTCAGGCTCATGCCGTCGCCGAGGAACAGGATCACGTTCTTGGCCTTGCCGCGCATGGCGCCGTTGTTGGCGGCCTTGGCCGCGCCGCTGCGGTACCACCAGTCCGGGGTCTCGCCGCCGGGATGGGCGACGGCAGGCACCTGGATCGGGGCGACGGCCGTGGCGGACGGGGCGCGCGGCGCGCTGGCGCAGGCCGCCAGCAGCAGGGTGGAGGCGGCGGCGAAGGCAGGAACGAGGTAGCGCATACGAAGAGCGGGCCCTGGGCACGAAGTCCCGGGCATTATGCCGGCTGCGACAATGCACGCCGATGACATCGCGCCTTTCCAGCCATGGCGTCGTCGTCCGCGGCGGCTTGCGCTATGGTGCGAGACCTCGGGTTTTTTGTGGACGTCTCGATGAAAATGGTGAGCGCCTGGTTGCGCATTCCGTTCTGGCAGCGCGTGGTGGCCGGCTTCGGGCTCGGCGCGCTGGCCGGTTGGGCGCTGGGGCCGGCGGCGGACACCTGGTTCGGGCCGCTGGGCGACCTGTACGTGACCCTGATCAAGATGATCGCGGTGCCGCTGGTGTTCTTCGCGGTGATCAACGCGATCTCCTCGCTGCACGGCCAGCAGTCGGTGGCCAAGCTGGGCGGGCGCACCTTCCTGTGGTTCGTGCTGACCGCCGCGCTGGCGGTCGGCGTCGGCCTGGCGGTGGGCACGCTGCTGCAGCCCGGCGCCGGCCACTTCGGCCTGAGCGTGGACAGCGCATGGAAACCGCGCGACGTGCCCAGCCCGATCCAGGTGTTGCTGGACGTGGTGCCGTCCAACCCGTTCTACGCGCTGACCGGCATCGGCACCAGGACCAATGCCGCCGGCGAGACAGTGCTGGCCGCCGGGCGCGGCTCGATCCTGCCGGTGATCTTCTTCGCCGGCCTGCTCGGTTTTGCGATGGTCAAGCTCGGCGAGCGCGTGGCGCAGGCGCGGCAGCTGACCGCGCAGATGAGCGAGATCATGATCCAGGTCACCCGCTTCGTGCTGGAGATGACCCCGCTCGGCACCTTCGGCCTGATCGCCTCGCTGGTCGGCAGCTATGGCTTCGAGAAGCTGTTGCCGTTCGGCAACTTCGTGCTGGCGCTGTACCTGGCCTGCGCGATCCACATCCTGGTGGTGTACAGCGGCCTGCTGTTGGCGCACGGGCTGAACCCGTGGAAGTTCTTCCGCGGCGCCGCGCCGGGCATGCAGGTGGCCTTCGTCAGTTCCTCCAGCTTCGCCGCGATGCCGGTGGCGCTGCGCTCGATCACCCACAACCTGGGCGTGAACAAGGACTACGCCGCATTCGCGGTGCCGCTGGGCGCCAGCATCAAGATGGACGGCTGCGGCGCGATCTTCCCGGCGCTGTGCGCGGTGTTCATCGCCCAGTACACCGGGGTGCCGCTGACCGCCAACCAGTACTTCGTGGTGCTGATCGCCTCGGTGCTGGGCAGCTTCGGCACCGCCGGCGTGCCCGGCACCGCGGTGGTGATGGCCACGGTGGTGCTGAGCGCGGCCAACCTGCCGCTGGAAGTGATCGGGTATCTGTATGCCATCGACCGCATCCTGGACATGATGCGCACCATGACCAACGTCACCGGGCAGATGCTGGTGCCGGTGCTGGTGGCCAAGGAGACCGGGTTGCTGGACAAGGCGGTCTACGACACGGCCTCGAGCAACGTCGGCCTCGAAGACCCGCTCGGCGACGGCGCCGACCGCCGCGCATGAACGTCCGCGCCGACGACGACGGTTACGTCGTCGAGGCCGAAGTGCCGTCGGTGGAGGATTACCGGCGGCTGCGGGTGGCCGCCGGCCTGTCGCCCAAGTCGCAGGAGGCCGCGGTGCGCGGCCTGCCCAACAGCTGTTTCGCGGTGACCGTGCGCCACCAGGGGCGCGCGGTGGGCATGGGGCGGATCGTCGGCGACGGCGGCTGCTTCTTCCAGATCGTCGACATCGCGGTCGAGCCGGCGCACCAGCGGCGCGGCCTGGGCCGGCGGATCATGGCCGCGCTGCACGACTGGCTGAGCGCGCACGCAGCCGAGGGCGCCTACGTGTCGCTGATCGCCGACGGCGACGCGCGCCATCTGTACGCGCAGTTCGGCTTCGTCGAGACCGCGCCGGCCTCGGTCGGCATGGCCCGGGTGGTGCGGCGGCAGGCGCGCGCCGGCTGAGTCGCCGCCGTCGCATGCCGCTTGCGGCGGTGGCCGCCGCTGGACCCCGCATGACCACGGCCGATGCGCGGACCGACCGCCTGGCCGCCGCCGTGGCAGACTCGCGCTTCCTTCCCGTGCACTGGAGCACAGATGAGCGGCACGCAACGCGAACTGACCTTCCGATTCCTGGCCGAACCGATCGACGTCAACTACGGCGGCAAGGTCCACGGCGGGGTGGTGATGAAGTGGATCGACCAGGTCGGTTACGCCGCCGCGGTGGGCTGGAGCGGACACTACAGCGTGACCGTGGCGGTCGGCGGGATCCGCTTCGTCTCGCCGATCCGGATCAGCGACATGGTCACGGTCAGCGCCAAGCTGGTCTACACCGGCAGCACCAGCATGCATTTCGCGATCGACGTGCGCGCGCGCGACCCGATGGGCGGCGATTCGCGGCTGTGCACCCACTGCATCATCGTGTTCGTGGCCCTGGATGGGGTGGAGGGCAAGCCGACGCCGGTGCCGTCGTGGCAGCCGGACACGCCGGAGGACCATCGCCTGGCCGAGTACGCGCTGAAGGTGATGGAGCTGAGCAAGGGGATCGAGGACACCATTTCCCACTACCAGGCCTGAGGCTCGCGCCGGCCGTGGCCGCCGGCGCGGTTGCGTTCCCCGTCGTGTTCCTGCGCACATGGCCTGTGCCTGTATCTGCCGCACGGGCCTGCGCGACCCGCGGCAACGAAAAAGGCCGCTGTTCCCAGCGGCCTTTCGTTGTGCCCGGCGTGCGCCGCGGCCCTTACATCGCCACGCGCCGCGCCTGCAGGAACTTGGCGCTCCAGTAGCCGCTGGCCAGCGTATCCACGCGCACGTCCTTGCCGCGGCTCGGCGCGTGCAGGAAGCGGCCTTCGCCGACGTACAGGCCGACGTGGTCGACGCGGCCCTTGCGGCCGAAGAACACCAGGTCGCCCGGCGCCAGCGCGTCGCGGTCCTTGATCAGTTCGGCATTGGCCTCGCGCGCCATCTCGCGCGACACGCGCGGCAGCTCGATGCCCAGCGCGGTGCGGAACACGTAGCCGACCAGGCCGCTGCAATCGAAGCCTTCGGTGTCCTCGCCGCCCCAGCGGTAGGGCGTGCCGAGCAGGGCCATGGCGCGCTTGAGCACCGACTGGACCTTGTCGCCGCCCGGCACCACGCCTTCGCGCAGCGGGGCCTGGGACACGTCGTAGTTGGCCAGCAGGCGGCTGATGTCGCCGGCGAACATCGCCGAGCGGTCCATCAGCGGAATGGTGTCGTTGGCGGCCAGGTGCGGGAGCAGGGCGGCCAGGGTGGCGGTCGCGGCGGCATCGGCCTTGCTGCGGGCCGGGGCCTGCGCCTGCGCGGCGGTGGCCGGCTTGGCGGTCGCGGGCTGCGCTGCAGCGGGAGCGGTGCTGGTGGCGGTCACCGGCGCCGGCGCGGCGGCCGCGATGGCTTCGGGGATCACGGTGTCGGCGGGAGCCGACTGGGCCAGGGCCGGAACGGCCGAGAGGCAGAGCGAGGCGGTGCAGATGAGGCGGAAGGCGGCCCGGCGGGGGACGGTGGTCTTGCCTGGAGAGGTCTTGGCTTCGGTCGTCACGCTTCGATCACAAATTCAAACGATGGGCGATCATGCCCTGTAGACAGCAAGAGGAAGTTCAAATAACGTTAATATTTCGTAATTATGAATGTGAGCGAAACCACACTTCAGTGCAAAACCCGCTTGGCGCCGGTGTAGTGGTCGCGCCAATACGACCCGTCCAGATAGTCCAGGCGGACCGTTCCGCCGCTGCTCGGGGCGTGCACGAAGCGGCCCTCGCCGACATAGATGCCGACGTGGCTGACGTTGCCGGCGCTGCCGAAGAACACCAGGTCGCCGGCGCTCAGCCGCTGCGGATCGATCCGGGGGCCCTGCACCGCGGCCAGTTCGCGCGAGGTGCGCGGCAGCCGCAGGTCGAGCATGTCGCGGTAGACGTAGGCGACCAGGCCGCTGCAGTCGAAGCCGGACTCGGGGGTGTTGCCGCCATAGCGGTAGGGCGTGCCGACCAGGCCCAGCGCGCGCATCAGCACCGCGTTGGCCGCGGCCGGGTCGGCCGGCACCACCTGCGGCCAGCTGCGCACCGCCGGCGGCGGACGCGACGGGCGCACCTCCTGGCGGCCGCAGGCGGCCAGCACGGCCATGCAGATCAGGGCGGCCCAGAGAGGCAGGCGGCGCACGGACGGTGAAACTGGCGTGTTGTGCATGGAGCCCGGATAATGCGCGACCTCAGATGGCCGCCATGATGGCGGCGCTCCCGTCGGCCGACAAGCCGTCCACACCGTCTGCCCCGGCAGCCACAGCGCAGAGTAGTTGCACATGAAGATCGAAAAAGACCGCGTCGTCCGTTTCCACTACACCGTCTCGGAAGCCGGCCAGGCGCCGATCGAAACGTCCAAGGACCGCGATCCGCTGGTGATCCTGGTCGGCCACGGCAACATCATCCCGGGCCTGGAGAACGCGATGCTGGACCAGGAAGCCGGTGCGAGCTTCGGCGTCGACGTGGCCGCCGCCGACGCCTACGGCGAATACCGCGAGGGCCTGACCCAGCGTGTGCCGAAGAAGCATTTCGGCGCGACCAAGCTGCAGCCGGGCAGCCAGGTGGTGCTGCAGACCAACTTCGGCCCGCGCGCGGTGACCGTGCAGAAGGTCGGCATGAGCGTGGTCGACGTCGACCTCAACCACCCGATGGCGGGCAAGGACCTGCACTTCGACGTGGAGATCATCGACGTGCGTGAAGCCACCGCCGAAGAGATCGAGCACGGCCACGTGCATGGCGATGGCGGCCACCACCACTGAGTGAGCGCGGCGCGGATCCCGCCTGCGGGGTCCGTCGCTGCCGCGTGGGCGGGCGCTGCGTCGCGGTCGTTGCCCGCGCGGCTTCGCCGGGCGGCGTCGCGCCGCTCGCGCTCCGCCCAGAGTTCTTCGCGCATGCGCCTGGGCGCACGCGCGCCGCGGCGACGGATCGCCGGTCCTCCGCCCGGTGCCATCCCTTGGCTTCCTCCGCCCCCGTGCTGCAGCCCGTCGCGCCCGCCGAGCGCATCGCCACGCTGGACGTGCTGCGCGGCTTCGCGCTGCTCGGCATCCTGCTGATGAACATCGAGGGCTTCGTCGGGCCGCTCGACGAAGCGATGACCGGGCTGAATCCGCTGCTGCGCGGCGCCGACCGCGTCGCCGACGCGGCGGTCTACCTGCTGGTGCAGGGCAAGTTCTACACCTTGTTCGCGTTGCTGTTCGGCATGGGCTTTGCGGTGATGGCGCAGCGCGCCGAGGCGGCGCGGCGCGCGTTCGGCGGCTTCTTCGTGCGCCGCAGCGCGGCGCTGCTGCTGATCGGCGTGCTGCATGCGACGCTGCTGTGGTCCGGGGACATCCTGGTCAGCTATGCGCTGCTGGCGTTCATGCTGCTCGCCTTCCGCGAGGCGCCGACGCGCTGGCTGCCGTGGATGGCGCTGGCGGTGTACCTGTGCGCGCCGCTGCTGTCGCTGCTGGCCGGCGCGGTCGGCTCGGCGGCGCAGGCCGATCCGCACGCCGCGGTGCAGTGGCGGCAGGACATGGCCGAGCAGGCGCAGCGCGCGGCGACGGCGCTGGCCGAGCAGCGCCAGGTGTTCGGCCATGGCAGCTACGCCGCGGCCACCGCGCAGCGGCTGCGCGACCTGGTCGATGCGCTGGGCCTGCTGGTGTTCAATGCGCCCGCCATCTTCGGCATGTTCCTGCTCGGCGCCTGGTGCGTGCGCAGCGGCCTGGCGACGCAGCCGCAACGGCGTCCGCGGCTGCTGGCGGCGCTGCGCTGGGGCGTGCTGCCGCTGGGCCTGGCGCTGATGCTGCTGAGCTTCCGGCTGGAGCCGTGGATGGATCCGGCGCGGCTGGACCTGCGCCTGGCCGCCGCGTTCGCGCTGTCCACGGTGGCCAGCGGCATGATGGCGCTGGGCTACGCGGCCTGGATCGTGCGCCTCACCCCGGCGCTGCGCTGGCTGGCGCCGGCCGGGCGCATGGCGCTGAGCAACTACCTGCTGCAGTCGCTGGTGTGCACCACGCTCTTCTACGGCTACGGCCTGGGGTATTTCGAACGCCTGCCGCGCGCCTGGCAGATCCCGTTCGCGTTCGCGCTGTTCGCGCTGCAGGTGGTGTTGTCGCAGCTGTGGCTGCGGCATTTCCGCTTCGGCCCGATGGAATGGCTGTGGCGTTCGGCGAGCTACCTGCGCTGGCAACCGCTGCGGCGTCGCGACGCGCCTGAGGTCCGGTGACCACGGTTTTTCCCTCGGCCACGCGCAAAGCGTCGGCAACGGTGCGCTTGGGTTGCTTGGCCGCGCCCGGCGCTTGCACGCGTCACGAGTCCCGCAGCCGCGCGAGCGTGCTTGGCGCTCGCCGCGACGTCCTCACATGTGGCGTGCCGCCGGCCATGGCATGCTCGGAAATCAGCATCAACAGCGCGACAGGACACAACACGATGGCCGATCTGACAGGCGGGCCCACGCCCGCGACCGACCCCGCGCCGCAATGCGTGGAGCGTTGCCGGTGAGCGCGGCGCTCTACGACTACGACCTGCTGGTGCTCGGCGGCGGTTCCGGCGGCCTGGCCGCCGCGTTCCGCGCCGCCGGTCTCGGTGCGCGCGTGGCGATCCTGGAACCGGACGCGCTCGGCGGCACCTGCGTCAACGTCGGCTGCGTGCCGAAGAAGGTGATGTGGCTGGCCGCCGATCTGGTCGGGCGCATCGATCTGGCGCGCGGCATCGGCTTCTCCATTCCCGATTCCACCTTGTCGTGGCCGGAACTGGTGGCGCATCGCCAGGGCTACATCGGCAACATCCATGGCAGCTACCGGCGGCGCCTGGACGCCGACGGCGTGGTGCTGATCCCGCAGCGCGGCCGGTTGCTGGACGCGCACACGGTCGAGTGCGGCGACGGCGTGCGGGTCAGCGCCCGCCACGTGGTGATCGCCACCGGCGCGCACGCGCTGCGGCCGTCGATCGAGGGCGCCGAACTGGGCCTGGTGTCGGACGATTTCTTCAACCTGTGCGAGGCGCCGGCGCGGGTGGCGATCGTCGGCGGCGGCTATATCGCGGTGGAACTGGCCGGCCTGCTGCAGGCGCTGGGCAGCCGCGTCGAACTGTACGTGCAGGGCGACCGCCTGCTGGAGCGCTTCGATGCGGAGCTGGCGCGGCAACTCGGCGAGAACCTGCGCCATCAGGGCGTGCGCCTGCATTTCGGCTATCGCGCCAGCGCCTTGCGGCGCGGCGCGCAGGGTCTGCAGCTGTACGACGCGGACGGAACGGCGGGCGAGGCGGTCGACCAGGCGTTCTTCGCGATCGGGCGGCGCCCGAACAGCCGGGGCATCGGCCTGGAAGCGCTGGGCGTGCGGCTGGGCGACAAGCACGAAGTGCTGGTCGACGATTACCAGAACACCGACGTGCCGGGGCTGTACGCGATCGGCGACGTGGCCGGCAAGGTCGGCCTGACCCCGGTGGCGATCGCCGCCGGGCGCAAGCTGATGGAGCGCCTGTTCGGCGACCGGCCGCAGGCGCGGCTGGACTACGAGAACGTGCCCAGCGTGGTGTTCTCGCATCCGCCGCTGGGCCAGGTCGGGCTCGGCGAGGAGCAGGCGCGGGAGCGCTACGGCGAAGCGGTGACGGTGTACCGCAGCAATTTCCGGCCGATGCTGCATGCGCTGGCCGATTCGCCGCAGCGCAGCCTGTTCAAGCTGGTCTGCGTCGGCGAGGAGGAGCGGGTGGTCGGCTTCCACCTGCTCGGCGACGGCGCCGACGAGATCCTGCAGGGTTTCGCGGTGGCGCTGAAGCTGGGCGTGACCAAGCGCCAGCTGGAGGACACGGTGGCGATCCATCCGACCTCGGCCGAGGAAGTGACGCTGATGCGTTGAGGCGACGGGCAGCGCGGCGCTACGCTGCCCAACACCGCAGCGGGCGCGAGGCAGTACTCGTTGCAGTCCTCTTCGTCGTCGCATCGCGCGCAGCCGTGATCGCGTCGACGCGCGGCGTTCGCACCGATCCTGCGCGCCGCACCGCCGGCAACGCTGGGCATGGCGCGCGGCGGCCGTAGAATGGGCGCATGCCCGATGTCCGTTTCCGCCTCGGCGCCGGTCCGCGATGAATGCGTCCGGGCGCCCGACTTCCGCTGCGTTGCCGACGGCGCACGCCGACCTGGGCGGGGTGTTGCTCGCCGCCGGCGGCGCGATCGCGTTTTCCGGCAAGGCGATCATCGTCAAGCTCGGCTATCGCTATGGCGTGGACGCGGTGACCCTGCTGGCGCTGCGCATGCTGGTGGCGCTGCCGTGTTTCGCGGCGATGGCGCTGTGGGCCGCGCGCCGCGCGGCGCCGCTGCAGCCTGGGGACCGCTGGCGCATCGGCGCGCTCGGCGTGCTCGGCTACTACCTGGCCAGCTATCTGGATTTCCTCGGCCTGGCCTACATCACCGCCACGCTGGAGCGGTTGATCCTGTATCTGACCCCGACCCTGGTGCTGCTGATCGGGGTGCTGGCGTTCCGCCGCCGGCCGCAGCGCCGCCAGCTGTGGGCGCTGGCGCTGAGCTATCTCGGCGTGCTGCTCGCCTTCGGCCACGACCTGCAGGTCGGCGGCGCACGCACCGCCTGGGGCAGCCTGCTGGTGTTCGGCAGCGCGCTGGCCTACGCGCTGTACCTGGTCGGCAGCGGGCAGATGGTGGCGCGGATCGGCGCGGTGCGGCTGACCGCCTATGCCAGCCTGGTCGCCTGCGTGCTGTGCATCGCCCAGTTCCTGCTGCTGCGGCCGCTGCAGGCGCTGGCGCTGCCGCACCAGGTGTACTGGCTGTCGCTGCTCAACGGTACCGCCTGCACCGCGGTGCCGGTGCTGGCGACGATGCTGGCGGTGCGGCGGATCGGCTCGGGCCTGGCGTCGCAGATTGGCATGCTCGGCCCGGTCTCGACCATCGTGCTCAGCGTGCTGCTGCTGGGCGAGGCGATGGGGCCGTGGCAGATCGCCGGCACGCTGCTGGTGCTGGGCGGGGTGCTGATGGTGTCGCGGCCGGCACGGGCGGTGGCGGCATGAGCGGGCGCCATCCCGCGCCGGCCGCCGCCGAGGCGTCGGCCGCGGCCCAGGCGAAGATCCTGGCGACGATCCGTGCGATCCCGCCCGGCCAGGTGCGCGGCTACGGCGAGGTCGCGATGCTGGCCGGGTTGCCGGGCCGCGCGCGGCTGGTCGCGCGCGTGCTCGGCGGCAACGAGGATCCGGCGCTGCCCTGGCACCGCGTGCTGCGCAGCGACGGGCGCATCGCCTTCCCGGAAGGGTCGCGCGGCTTCCGCGAACAGTGCCAGCGGCTGCGCGCCGAAGGCGTGGCGGTACAGGGCGGGCGGGTGAAGCGCGCCCCAACGCCGGCGCGCGACCTCGACGCCGCGTTATGGGGGCCGCAATAGCGAGCCGCTATGATGGTCGGCAGTTGCCACGGACACGACCATGTTCCCCAGACTTCCGCCCGTTACCCAAGCCTTGCTGATCGGCAATGTGGTGTTGTTCCTGCTGCAGATGCTGCTGGGCAACGAGACGTTCGCACCGTTCATGCTGTGGCCGATCGGCGCGTTCGATGCGTTCTCGCCGGGACAGAACTTCCAGATCTGGCAGCTGCTGACCTACGGCTTCCTGCACGGCGGCTTTTCGCACCTGCTGTTCAACATGCTGGCGCTGTACATGTTCGGCGGCCCGCTGGAGCAGACCTGGGGCAACAAGCGCTTCCTGACCTACTACCTGGTGTGCGTGGCCGGCGCCGGCCTGTGCCAGTTGCTGGTGGGCTGGTGGACGGTCAGCAACGGCGGCGAGCCGTATCCGACCCTGGGCGCCTCCGGCGGCGTGTTCGGCCTGTTGCTGGCGTTCGGCATGCTGTTCCCGAACCAGCGGGTGATGCTGCTGTTCCCGCCGATCCCGATGAAGGCGCGCACCTTCGTGATCGTGTTCGGCGCGCTGGAGCTGATCATGGGCTTCACCGGCTGGCAGCCGGGCGTGGCGCATTTCGCGCACCTGGGCGGCATGCTGTTCGGCTGGCTGCTGATCCGCTACTGGCGCGGGCAGCCGCCGTTCGGCAAGCGCAAGCCGCCGCGGCCGCGGATCGTGCGCTAGCGGCGCCTGCCTGCGTCGGTGGGCACATCGCCGTGGCGAGTCGACGTGTGCACGCGTTGATGGACGGCGCTCCGAAATAGCCACATAGCACGCAGCCGCTCTGTGCTTCGGCGGCGGCGCCCTGTGGCGTGCGCTCGGCGTATTTCGAGGGTTGGCGAATCGCGCCGCCTGCAGCTGTTCGAGCGCCTGCTCGAAGGCAACCAGGCAATGCATGGGGGATGCGTTGCCGGGTCGCCGCGCCGCTGCAGCACGTGCGCGTCGTGCCGACCGCCCCGTTCGGTCGGGCAGCGAACGCCCGCGACGCCGCCTTGTCGATCGTCATCGCCACAACGCAAGACGGCGCGGTTGCCCGCGCCGTCCTGCGTACATCGCCGATCGAACCGCAGTTACGGCCAGAGGCGCAGCTGCTCGGCCTCGCTGCGGACCATCGGCTGGCCGGCCTTGCAGGTGAAGGTGGCGGCGAAGGAGGGCAGGTTGGCCAGCGGGCCGTTGGCGCGCCAGCGGCCCGGTGCGTGCACGTCGGCGGTGACGCGCTGCACCGCTTCGTTCGGCGACAGCTGCTGCGCCCACAGGCCGGCCCAGGCCTTGTAGAACGCCTGCTTGCCGGCGTCGCCGGCGGCGGGCTGGGCGGCGGCGTAGGCCTGCCAGGCCAGTTCGACGCTGCCGATGTCGGTCAGGTCCTCTTCCTGGGTCAGCTGGCCGTTGACCTTGGCGCCCTTCACCCCGGGGAAGTCGTAGGCGCCGTACTGCGCCGCGGCGCGCGCGCTGAGTGCGTTCCACGCGCTCTTGTCTTCCGGGGTCCACCAGCTGCGCAGCTCGCCCTTGGCGTCGACCAGGCTGCCCTTGCTGTCGATCGCGCCGATCAGTTCGTGCGCGACCAGCGCGCCGTAGCCGCCGTACAGCGCGGCCGCGTCGCCGCCGGCGACGAACACCGGCGGCTGCAGCACCGCGGCGGTGACGATCAGGCGGTTCTGGGCCAGGTCGTAGGTCAGCGCCGGCTGCTGCGGCAGCACGTCCCAGCGGCGGTCGGCGTTGCCCTTGCCGATGCGCTTCATTTCCTCGCGGTGGCGCCAGGTGGAGGCGATCAGCATGTTGCCGCCGAAGCTGCCGCGGCCCATCGGCTGCACGCTGTAGTCCAGGTCGCGGCGCGGCGCACCGACTTCGATCTTCAGCGCGGCCAGCTTGGCCTGCGCTTCGGCGCGCGCCGGGTCGCTCAGCCAGGTGCTGCGCTTGACCGCCGCGATCTGGGTGTTGCGGACCTGGTCGGCGATGCTTTCGGCCTGGCGGCGGGCGTCGGCGCTGAGATAGCGGCCGACATACTCGCGGCCCAGCATCGGGCCGGCGGCGACGTTGATCGCATCCAGCACCTGCGTCCAGCGCTGCGGCGGCAGGGCCTGGCCTTCCAGCACGCGGCCGCGGAACTCGAAGCTGGCGTCGCGGAAGCTCTTGGACAGGTACGGCGCCATCGCATCGCCGACGCGCCAGCGCAGGTAGGCCTTCCACTGGTCCGGCTTGATGCTGGTGATCATGCCGTCGAGCTGCTTGAACATCTCCGGGTCGGCCAGCGACACCAGGTCGTCGTTGACGCCCTGCGCCTTCAGGAACGCGTCCAGCTGCAGGTTGCGGTACTGCTTGTTCAGGTCCTTGGTGGAGATCGGCGCGTAGTTGTTGAACGGGTTGTTGATGCCGGCCAGCGACTTGGCGCTGCGCGCCAGCGCGGTCTCGATCTGCAGCACCGACTGCGCGTCGGCCTCGAGCTTGGCCGCCGGGGTGCCGGTCAGGGTCAGGATCTGCTTGACGTAGGCGCGGTAGCGGCCCATCAGCGCCACGGTGTCGGCGTCGGTGCGGGTGTAGAAGGCCGGGTCGGGCAGGCCCATGCCGCCCTGCATGAAGTAGCCGATGTGGCGGTCCAGCGCCTTGAGGTCGACGTCGGCGCCGAAGTTGAACGCCACCGGGATGCCGACCTGGTGCAGCGCGGCGATCGAGGCCGGGACGTCCTTGGCCTTCTTGATCGCGTCGATGCGGCTGAGCAGCGGCGCGATCGGGTTGGACCCGTCCTTCTCCACCGCCGCCTCGTCCAGGCCGCTGGCCCAGAAATCGCCCAGCGCCTTCTGCACGTCGTTCTGCGGCGTCTTCATCGACGCGTCGAGCAGGTCGCGCTGCTGTTGCTGCGCGCGCGCGGACAACTGGCCCAGCGCGGTCACCGCGCCGGTCTGCGGCAGCGGGTTGCTCTTCAGCCAGTCGGCGTTGGCGTAGTCGTAGAAATCGGTGCAGGCGGCGCTGACGACGGGCGCCTTGGCGGCGGCGCGCTTCTTCTTGGGCGCGGCATCGGCGGTGGACGCCAGGGCGATCAGGCCGAGGGCGACGGCGAGGGCAAGCGGACGGGCATTGAGCATCGGGAGCGAATCCGGTCAGGATTAAAGTCGGCGGAGTTTAACAAGCCGCGACCCGCAGCTGTGTCCGCGCGCGGCGCGGTTGGTCCCTAACCGGTTCAGATGGGTGGGCCGGGGTGTCGCTCGGGTCGTCGATCCGTTGCGCCCGCTGGCTGTTGCCCTTGCGACAGCGCCCCCGCAGCGCGGGCCCGGCACCTGGCCGGATGCAGGCATCGCACCGCAGCGCACGCTGCGCACAAAGAAAAGGCCCGGACATGCCGGGCCTTTTCGTGTTGCGCCGGGGCGCTGCGCTTACCAGATCACGACCTGCCGGTCGCCGGCGCGGACCATCGGCGAACCGGCCTTGCACTGGAACGCGGCGGCGAAGGCCGGCAGGTTCGACGGCGCGCCCATCGCGCGGAACTGCGCCGGGGCGTGCGGGTCGGTGGTCAGGCGCACCATCGCATTCTGCGGGGTGTACTTGGTGCGCCACACGGTGGCCCAGTTGAGGAAGAAGTTCTGGTCGCGGGTCATGCCGCCGACCTTCGGGTCGTCCTTGCCCTCGGTGGCCTTCTTCATCGCGTCGTAGGCGGTGGACAGGCCGCCCAGGTCGGCGATGTTCTCGCCCAGGGTCAGCTTGCCGTTGACCGGCTTGCCGTTCACCTTGTACTCGTCGAACTGCTTGACCAGCTTGCCGGTGAGCGCGGCGAAGTTCTTGGCGTCGGTCGGCGTCCACCAGTTCTCGAAGTTGCCGCTGGGCCCGAAGCGCGCGCCCTGGTCGTCGTAGCCGTGGGTCATCTCGTGGCCGATCACCGCGCCGATACCGCCGTAGTTGAACGCCTCGTCGGCGCTGGGATCGAAGAACGGCGGCTGCAGGATCGCGGCCGGGAACACGATCTCGTTCTGCAGCGGATTGTAGTAGGCGTTGACCGTCTGCGGGGTCATGCCCCATTCGGTCTTGTCCACCGGCTTGCCGATCTTGCTCAGGTTGTACTTGTAGTTGAACGCGGTGGCGGCGCGCACGTTGTCCAGGTAGCTGTCGCGCTGGGTGCTCAGGCCGCTGTAGTCGCGCCACTTGTCCGGGTAGCCGATCTTCGGGGTGAACGTCTCCCACTTGGCGATCGCCTTGGCCTTGGTTTCGTCGCTCATCCAGCTCAGGTTCTCGATGCGGGCCTTCAGCGCCTGGCGCAGGTTGTCGACCAGCTGCTGCATCTTGGCCTTGGCGTCGGGCGAGAAGGCGACCTTGACGTACATCTGGCCCATCGCCTCGCCGGCGCCGTCCTCGATGCTGCCGAGCACGCGCTTCCAGCGCGGCTTCATCTCGGCCTGGCCGTTGAGTTCCTTGCCGTAGAAGGCGAAGTTCTCCTGCGCGAACGCATCGCTCAGGTACGGCGAAGCGCTGTCGACGGTGTGGAAGCGCAGGTAGGCGCGCCACACCGACGGATCGGCGTCGCCCAGCGCCTTGCTCACTTCCTGGTGGAACGCCGGGATCGCCAGCGAGAACTTCTCCGGCACCGCCACGCCCTGCGATTCGAAGAACTTGGTCCACGGGAAGTTCGGGGTCAGCTTGTCGGCCTCGGCCGGGGTGACCGGGTTGTAGGCCAGCTCGGCGTCGCGCGACATCTCTTCGCTGGACTTGGAGACCTTGGCCAGGCGCGTTTCCAGCGCCACCACGTCCTGCGCCTGCTTGGCCGCATCGGCGGCCGGCACGCCGGACAGCTCCAGCACCTTGGCCACGTGCGCCTGGTAGGCCTTGAGCTTGTCCTTCTTGTCGGCGTCGAAATAGTAGCCGCGGTCCGGCAGGCCCAGGCCGGCCTGCATCGCGTAGGCCATGTTCATCGACGAGTTCTTGAAGTCGGCCTCGGCGCCGAAGCCGAACAGGCCGTTCTCGCCCTTGGCCGCGCTCTGGC
The DNA here is from genome assembly GCF_025665335.1 of Xanthomonas sp. AM6. Taxonomy (NCBI): domain Bacteria; kingdom Pseudomonadati; phylum Pseudomonadota; class Gammaproteobacteria; order Lysobacterales; family Lysobacteraceae; genus Xanthomonas; species Xanthomonas sp. AM6. The sequence goes on along the minus strand of NZ_CP106869.1, from coordinate 3,136,490 downwards.
GCAGGTACTCGGCCACCGCCGGGCCGTCCTTGAGGCCGTCGATCGCGGCCAGGTCGGCCTTCAGCGGTTCGATGCCCTGCGCGTTGACCTTGGCTTCGTCCATGCCCGAGGCCCAGAAATCGCCGACGATCTTGTCCACGCCCTGCGCGTTGGCCGCAGCGGCGGCCTGCTCGGCCAGTTGGTGCTGCACGGCGACCGAGCGCTCGTCCAGGATCGAGAACGCGCCCCAGCTGCTGCGGTCCTTGGGGATTTCGTTGGCGGCCAGCCACTTGCCGTTGACGTAGCCGGCGAAGTCGCCGCAGGCGTCCTTGGCCGGGTCCAGGTCGTTGGCATTGAACGCGTTGTAGGCCGGCAGCTTGCTGGCGTCGAGCTTGAGCTCGGTCGGCGCCGCGGCGGCGGCGGCCGGTGCGGCGGCCTCGGTCTTGGCGGTGTCGGCGGCGGGGGCGGCCGCGTCGGGCTTGTTGCAGCCGCTCAGCGCGGCGCTCACGGCCAGGGTCAACAGCAACATCTGGGGATTGCGAAAGGTCACAAGGAAGCTCCAAGCCAGCGTGGATACGGAAATGGCCCGGAGGCCGTGGCGAGACTGTACGCCGCTGCCCGGGGTTTCAGGGGTGTCGAAGGTCATGGGCTGGGTGGCGCGGTCGGCCGGCGCAGGGCCGGCCGCCGCCGCCGCGCCGCGCGCGGGCCATCGCGCTACTCGATATGATTCCCGCGATGAAGCGCGAACCGTCCTGCGATGCCCTGATCGTCGGCGCCGGCCACAACGGCCTGGTCTGCGCCGCCTACCTGGCGCGTGCCGGCTGGAAGGTCACGGTGCTGGAGCGGCGCGGCGTGGTCGGCGGCGCCGCGGTCACCGAGGAATTCCATCCCGGCTTCCGCAATTCGGTGGCCGCCTACACGGTGTCGTTGCTGCAACCGAAGGTGATCGCCGACCTCGACCTGGCCGCGCACGGCCTGCGCATCGTGCCGCGCCGCTGCAACAACTTCGTGCCGCTGCCCGACGACCGCTACCTGCTCGCCGGCGCCGGCATCACCCAGGCGCAGGTGGCGACCTTCTCCGCCCGCGACGCCGAGCGCCTGCCGGCCTACGAGGCGCACCTGGAACGCATCGCCGACGTGCTGCGCGCGCTGGCGCTGCAGCCGCCGCCGAACGTCACCGACGGCGGCTGGACGCAGGCGCTGCCGGAACTGCTGCGCGCCGGCCGCCTCGGCCGCCGCCTGCATGCGCTCGGTCCCGGCCTGCGCCAGGAACTGCTGGACCTGTTCACGATCTCCGCCGCCGAATACCTGGAACGCTGGTTCGAGAGCGACCCGGTCAAGGCCTTGTTCGGCTTCGACGGCATCGTCGGCAACTACGCCAGCCCGTACACGCCGGGCTCGGCGTACGTGCTGCTGCACCACGTGTTCGGCGAGAGCAATGGGGTCAAGGGCGCCTGGGGCCATGCGCTCGGCGGCATGGGCGCGATCACCCAGGCGATGGCCAGGGCGGCGATCGCGGCCGGCGCGCAGATCCGCACCGACGCCGGCGTGCGCGAGATCCTGGTCGAGGACGGGCGCGCGGTCGGCGTGGTCACCGAACACGGCGAGCGGCTGCATGCGCGCCGCGTCGTCGCCAACGTCAATCCCAAGCTGCTGTACGAGCGCCTGCTCGACCCGGCGCACGTGCCGGCCGCCACCCGCGAACGCATGGCGCACTGGCGCTGCGGCTCGGGCACGTTCCGGATGAACGTGGCGCTGTCGCGGCTGCCGCAGTTCCGCGCGCTGCCGGGGCAGGGCGACCACCTCACCGCCGGCATCATCCTGGCGCCGAGCCTGGACTACATGGATCGCGCCTATCGCGACGCGCGCGAGCACGGCTGGTCGCGCGAGCCGATCGTCGAACTGCTGATCCCCAGCACGCTGGACGGGTCGCTGGCGCCGCCCGGCCAGCACGTGGCCAGCCTGTTCTGCCAGCACGTGGCGCCGCAGCTGCCGGACGGGCGCAGCTGGGACGCGCACCGCGACGAAGTCGCCGACCTGATGATCGCCACCGTCGAACGCTACGCGCCGGGTTTCGCCGCCTCGGTGCTGGGCCGGCAGGCGCTGACCCCGCTGGACCTGGAGCGCAGCTTCGGTCTGGTCGGCGGCGACATCTTCCATGGCGCGCTGAGCCTCAACCAGTTGTTCAGCGCCCGCCCGATGCTCGGCCAGGCCAACTACCGCGGCGCGATTCCCGGGCTGTACCTGTGCGGCTCCGGCACCCATCCGGGCGGCGGCGTGACCGGCGCGCCCGGGCACAATGCGGCGATGGCGCTGCTGGGCGATGGCCGCCGCTGAGCACGGCGGCGGCAGTCCGGTCGCCTTGGTGGCCCCGTTGTCTTCGCTTCATCGGCGCCGCCGTGGCGCCGGTGCAGTCACGGCCATGCCTCGCCGCTCGGACCGGATGCCGACCTGGAGCAGGGCATCCGTTCCAAGGTCGCCGCCGCGCTCGCCGGGCATAATGGCCGGCCGGCCGTCGAACCGTGGCGTTCTCGCGTCATCACCGGCTCCCAAAGACACCAGGCTCCTCCATGACCGAACAGGTTCAGCTCTACAACCAGGCCGTCGCCGCGCTCAACCAGCGCGACTGGGGTCAGGCGCAGCGACTCGCGCAACACCTGTTGCGATCGTTGCCGCAACACGCTGGCGTGCATTTCGTGGCCGGCGTGGCGGCCTTGGAGTTGAAGCAGATGCAACCTGCGGCGGCGCACCTGTACCAGGCGACGACGCTGAATCCCGAGCGCGCGGACTATGCGACGCAGTTGGCCAAGGTGCTGGCGATGGGGCGCTTCATGCAGGAGGCGCATCGCTTCGCCGACCAGGCGATGGCGTTGCATCCGACCGACGCGCACACGCTGGACACGTTGGGCGTCGTCTATACCCAGGTCAACGAGCACGTCGCCGCGCTGGGCGCGTTCACCCAGGCGGTGCAACTCGCACCGCAGCAGGCCAGCTTCCGCTACAACCTCGGCACCTCGCTGCTGTTCTCCGGGCGCCTGCAGGAGGCCGAGCAGGAATACCGGGCCTGCCTGGCCCTGGAGCCGCGCTACTGGAAGGTGTACCTGTCGCTGTCGCAGCTGCGCAAATGGACCGCGGAGGAGAACAACCTGGCCCTGCTGCAGCGCGTGCTGGCCTCGGCCGGCGACGTGCCGGAAGCCGTGCTGCACCTCAACCTGGCGCTGGCCAAGGAGCACGAGGACATCGGCGATTACCATGCGGCATTCCGTGGCTATGTGCAGGGCAAGGCGGTGCAGAAACGCGCGCGCGGCTACACGTCCAGCCGCGACCAACAGTTGTTCGATGCCTTGCACCGGACGTTCCATGCCGGCGACGCGCCGGCGCCGGGCTTCGACAGCGAAGAGCCGATCTTCGTGGTCGGCATGCCGCGCAGCGGAACCACCCTGGTCGACCGGATCCTGTCCAGCCATCCGCAGGTGCATTCGGCCGGCGAACTGCAGAACTTCTCGGTGGTGCTCAAGCGCATGGTGCGAACGCCGTCGCCGGCGATTCTCGATGTGGACACGCTGACCCGGTTGCAAGGGCTGGATTGGCGCGAACTGGGCCGCGCCTACGTCGAGTCCACCCGTCCAGGCACTGCCGCCAAGCCGCGCTTCGTGGACAAGCTGCCGCACAACTTCCTGTACGTGGGGCACATCGCGCGTGCCTTGCCGAACGCGCGCATCGTCTGCCTGCACCGCGATCCGATGGATACCTGTTTGAGCAACTTCCGCCAGCTGTTCGCATTGTCCTCGCCGTACTACGACTACTCGTTCGACCTGATGGACGTCGGCCGCTACTACCTGATGTTCGAGCGGCTGATGGCGCACTGGCGCGCGCTGTTCCCGCAACGCTTCCTGGAAATCGACTACGAGGACCTGGTGCTGGAGCAGGAAGCGACCACGCGCCGCCTGCTGGAGTTCTGCGGATTGCCGTGGGACGAGGCTTGCCTGCGTTTCGAGCAGAACCAGGCGCCGGTGGCCACCGCCAGCGTGGTCCAGGTACGCACCTCGATGACGCGCGCCTACATGGGGCGTTGGCGGCGCTACGGCGAGGACCTTGCCGAGCTGAAGCAGTTGCTCGATACCCAGTCGCTGCGGGTGCAGGGGCGCGACGGCCGCTGAAACGGTAACGGGTCGAAGGCGAACGCCGCGCCATCGCGGGCGCACGGCCTCGGGACGTTCCTGTGGACGATGCGTCCTCACCGAAGATGGCGTACATGTCCCGCGGCCGGCGGCCGCGCAAAAAAAAGCCCACCCTTGCGGGTGGGCCTTGGTGTCGCTTGACGCTTGATTACTTGCCGAACGCGTAGCGCATTTCCAGGTAGTACGCGCGGCCGTACACGTCGAAGTTGTACGAGTTGTACGGCGAGCTCGAGCTGCCCGGGTAGGACGCGTCGAAGGGCGGCATCTTGTTGAACACGTTGTTCACCATCAGCGACAGCTCCATGCCCTCGAACGCCGTGTAGGTGATGCTAGCGTTGTGGGTGATGTGCGAGGGCAGCTTGCCGGCGCGGGGCGCGGCATAGCCCGCCTCGCTGATCGTGGCCGCGTAGTTCGGGGTCTTGTCGAACCAGCTGGCGTACCAGGTGGTCGAGAAGTCGCCGATCTCCCAGGTCAACGAGGCGTCCGCCTTGCGCTTCGGGTCCACGCTCCAGTACGGATCGTTGAGCAGGTCGACCGGCTCGTCGCCCGCGTACTGCGTGTACTCGTGGCTGATCTTCTGGGTGTAGCTGGCGATCATGCTGAGATCGCCCCAGCGCCCGAAGTCGTAGCCGTAGCGGAACGAGGCCACGGCCATCTCCAGCTTCTGGTTGGACACGTTGATCTTCGGGGTGTAGATCTCCGTGATCTGGCCGGCCGCGTTGCGGGTGACCTGCGCCATCGCGCTGGTGCACAGCGCCGAATTGATGTCGTCGATGCCGGCGCGGCAACGGTAGTCCTGCAGGCTCAGCGCATTGGCGCTCTGCTGGGTGACTTCATCGCTGATGTCCCAGTTGAGGTAGTCGAAGGTCAGCGCCATGCGATCGAGCGGAGACCACACCACGCCTGCGCTCCACACGTCGGCGTTGATCGGCTTCAGGCCGAGGTTGCCGGACTGGGTGCCGAAGAACTGGCGGCTGGAGTAGGCGGCCGGGCAGGTGTCGGTATTGCCCGGCAGAAAGCCGCGCTGCGCGCACTGGTAGTAGTCGATCACCGTGTTGTAGTAGCCGCTCTCGCCCTGGTACTGGTCGGACAGCGTCGGCGCGCGGAACGCGGTGCCGTACTTGCCGCGCAGCAGCAGCGACTGGAACGGACGGTATTCCAGCGCGACGCTGTAGGTCGGCTTGTCGACGGTGGTGCCGCTGGCCTTGAACGCGTCGTAGCGGCCGGCCAGGGTGATGGTCAGCGGGTCGAACACCGGCATGCGCAGTTCCGAGGTCAGCGCGTAGCGGTCGCGGTCGCCGCCGCCGGCCACCGAGGTCAGGCCCCACACCTCGCCGTTGAGGATCTCCGGCGCCGGATCGTAGTTCCACTTCTGCTTGCCGTACTCGCCCACCACGGCCAGGCCCGCGTCGCCGCCGGGCAGAGCGAACAGCTTGGCATTGGTCAGCTGCAGGCGCAGCATGCCGTCGGAGGTCTTGCTCTTGTTGGTGGCATGGCCGGTGAAGCTGGCGAATTCCTCCGGCGTGATCGGCGAGTAGAACGCCGCGTAGTCGGGGGTGAAGACCGGATAGGCGTCGTAGTACGGATCCAGGCCCTGCTGCGGTCCCAGCACCTTGTTGATGAAGAACTGGTCGATCGGGTCCTTGAAGCGGACGAAGTTGCGCTCTTCCAGTTCGTACTGGGTGTAGGTGACGCCGGCGTCGTAGTCCCAGCTCGACTGGCCGAGCGTGCCCTGCGCGCCGAAAGTCACGCGCACCGACTCGCTGGTGTCGCGGCTCATCGTGTCGTTGAAGCCGTTCGGGCCGACTTCCTCAGGCGCGAACGAGCGCTGCAGGTTGACCAGGTCGTCCAGGTTCGGGTCATAGTAGTAGCCGAAGTCGGCGTTGGTACCCCACCACAGATAGTTGCCGCCGGAGTTGTACTTGACCTGGTCCTTGCTGTAGAGCACGTCGCCGTACAGCTGCACGTTGTCGTTGAGGTCGAAGGTGCCGTGCACGTACGCCTGCAGCGACTTCTGGCCGTTGTCCAGGGTGCGGTAGCCCGGGGTGTACTTGGAGCCGCAGTAGTACTCGTCGCCGAAGCCCGGACGCCGTTGCAGTTCCATGGTGCCGCCGAACAGGCCGGAGATGTTGCCGCAGTTGGCCGGGTCCAGGAACTTGTAGCTGGTGAACGGGCTGTACACCAGGAAGTCGCGGCTGATCAGCGGCGCGGTGTAGCCCTGCGTGTTGTACTGCCTGGTCAGGCCGCGGTCGTAGGCCCAGATCGGGTCCTTCTCTTCGTACTGCACGCCGCCGAGCACGCTGGTGCGGCCGTCGGCCGAGGTCCAGCCGTCGGCGAAGGTCGCGCGGAAGTTGCTGCCGCCGCCTTCGGAGTAGCCGCCGCCGCGGATGCTGAACACCGCGCCGTCCATCTTCTTCTTGAGAATGACGTTGATGACGCCGGCGATCGCGTCGGAGCCGTACAGCGACGACTGGCCGCCCGGCAGGATCTCGATGCGGTCGACCAGGTCGATCGGAATGCCGCTGATGTTGTTGAAGGTGTCGCTGCCGTTGTACAGCGCCGGGTAGTTCGACATCGGCCGGCCGTCGATCAGGTACTTCACGTAGCCCGGCGACAGGCCGAACAGGCTGACCGTCTTCGCGCCCTGGGTGAAGGAGCCGGAGGTCTGTCCGCCCTGGACGGCGCCGGTCGCGAACGAGCTCTTCTGCAGCACGTCGGCCACCGAGTTGAAGCCGCGGGCCTTGATGTCTTCGGCGGTGATGGTGGTGACCGGCGTGGCGGTCTCGATCTCGCTCTGCGGGATCAGCGAGCCGGTGACGGTGACCCGCTCCAGGTCGGTCGCCTTGGTGTCGGTGCTGTCCTGCGCGAAGGCGCTGAACGCGGCCGGCACGACCATCGCGGTGACCAGGGCCGCGCTCAGGCGGCTGTGCTTGAAACTACGTGTCTGACGAGCAGTCATCTCTGTCTATCCCCGAAAAACCAGAATGAAAAGGCGAGGGGCCTCGTGCCGCGATCGCCTTGAAATTGGATTCGCATCCGTGCGAGCAACCCAAACGTAACATGAACTTAACGCCGTTTGTACAGATCTGTCACCTTTTTCGTCTACGGATTGAATCTGCCGCGATTTGGCTGCAAACGCCCGTCAAACATGACGTTACGTGCGCTTGGCGGCGCCGCTGACGCTGCTTTGCACCATTTCAGGGCGTTACATGGGCCATGTCACTGAATAGCGACTTGTGCTAGTGCCGGGGCCGCTCGGAACGTCGTTAAGCCGGGCATTCCCGCGATCGAGGCAGGCATTGCCGAAGGCCACCCCCTGCACCAATCTGGTGAGCGGGTTTCGCCATAATGGGGAGCGGTCGTTCGGCGGCGGGCGCGTTGCCGCGATCGCCTGCTGACGCTGCGGTCCTTGCCCTCCTCGGGGCATCCGCCGCCGGGTTGCCGACGCACTGCCGAGGCCGCGGTTGGCCGCGGCCCGGCCAGAACTGCGCTGGCGCGACCGCGGCCAGCGGCCTGGCCCGGACGCGCACCGGCGTGGGCAGCGCGCTGCACTTGTATAGTCATGTCCCTCCATTCGACCCGCTGCGACGCCCGTTGCCCCAACACGGCGCTCGCCGCTGCCATCCTCATTTCCGCCGTATGCCCGTGCGCTGCGGTTCCCTGCGAGTTTTCCGATGACCGACCGTCCCCGCATCCCCGCCCATGCCGTCCAGCCCAACCTGTCGCCGCTGCCGCGGATCCGCAATGTCATCGCCATCGGTTCCGGCAAGGGCGGCGTGGGCAAGTCCACCACCGCGGTCAACCTGGCGCTGGCGCTGCAGCGCCAGGGCGCGCGGGTCGGGGTGCTGGATGCCGATGTCTATGGTCCCAGCGTGCCGGCCATGCTGGGCCTGAGCGGGCGCCCGGACAGTCCCGACAACAAGTCGATCGAGCCGATGCGTGCGTTCGGCATCGAGGCGATGTCGATCGGGCTGCTGGTGGACCAGGACACGCCGATGATCTGGCGCGGGCCGATGGCGACCTCGGCGCTGACCCAGCTGTTCACCGATACGCTGTGGGACGACCTGGACTACCTGCTGATCGACCTGCCGCCGGGCACCGGCGACATCCAGCTGACCCTGGCGCAGAAGATCCCGGTGGCCGGCGCGGTGATCGTCACCACGCCGCAGGACATCGCCACGCTGGATGCGAAGAAGGCGCTGAAGATGTTCGAGAAGGTCGAGGTGCCGGTGCTGGGCATCGTCGAGAACATGGCGGTGCATACCTGCACGCAGTGCGGGCACGTCGAGCACCTGTTCGGCGAGGGCGGCGGCCAGCGCATGGCGCAGCAGTACGGCGTGCCGCTGCTGGGCTCGCTGCCGCTGGCGATCGCGATCCGCGAGCAGGGCGACGCCGGTACTCCGATCGTGGCCGCGGCCCCGGAGTCGGCCGCCGCGCAGGCCTATCTGGCCACCGCGCAGCGCCTGACCGAGGAGCTGCGCAAGCGGCCGCGGGCATCGATCCCGATTTCCGCCTCGCTGCTCTGAGCGGCGCCACAGCTGCCGCGAACGCGTCGCGACCGGCTAGAATCGCCGGTCACTGCGGCCCGCTCCGGCGTCGGCCGCGCTCCCGGCGGGCAGGGTTTCCGGCCTGCCGCCACAGGCATCAGGAATACGCATGAGCATCAAGAGCGACCGCTGGATCCGCCGCATGTCCGAGCAACACGGCATGATCTCGCCGTACGAGCCGGGCCAGGTGAAGCAGGCCAACGGCGAACGCATCGTCAGCTACGGCACCTCCAGCTACGGCTACGACGTGCGCTGCTCGCGCGAGTTCAAGGTGTTCACCAACATCAACTCGACCATCGTCGACCCCAAGCGCTTCGATCCCAAGAGCTTCGTCGACATCGAGGCCGACGAGTGCATCATCCCGCCCAACAGCTTCGCGTTGGCGCGCACGGTGGAGTTCTTCCGCATCCCGCGCGACACCCTGGTGGTGTGCCTGGGCAAGAGCACCTACGCGCGCTGCGGCATCATCGTCAACGTCACCCCGCTGGAGCCGGAGTGGGAAGGCCACGTCACCCTGGAGTTCAGCAACACCACGCCGCTGCCGGCGCGCATCTACGCCAACGAGGGCGTGGCGCAGATGCTGTTCTTCCAGTCCGATGCCGACGACGTCTGCGAGACCAGCTACAAGGACCGCGGCGGCAAGTACCAGGGCCAGACCGGCGTCACCCTGCCCAGAACCTGAGTCTTTTTCCAACCCCACAAGCAAGGAGCGCGCAATGAACGATCCCAATCCCTACCAGGCGCCGGAAGCGCCACTGCCGTCGGTGCCGTTGGCGCCGGACGGTGCCGACGTGCTGGCCGGCCGCGGCGAGCGCCTGGGCGCATCGCTGATCGACGGCGTGATCTCGCTGGCGACCTTCCTGCCGGTGGCCGCGGTCACCGGCTATTTCGGCAAGGTCATGGACGCGGCGCGCGGCGGCGAGGCGATTTCGTTCCTGACCATGGCCGGCTACGTGGCGCTGGCGTTCGTGATGTTCGTGGTGGTGCAGGGCTATCCGCTGGCCAAGACCGGTCAGACCTGGGGCAAGAAGCTGCTGTGGATCCGCATCGTCGATCTGGACGGCGTACAGCCGCCGCTGTGGCGGCTGCTCGTGCTGCGCTACCTGCCGACCCAGTTGCTGTCGCTGGTGCCGGTGGTGGGCAACTTCTACGCGCTGATCGATGCGCTGTTCATCTTCCGCCGGGACAAGCGCTGCCTGCACGACCTGATCGCCGGCACCCAGGTGGTCAACGTCCGCCGCTGAGGCGGCGCGACCGCGCCGACCTGCGCCAGCCATGCGACCGGCCCGAGGCCGGTCGCATGGCTCAAGCAGCCGGGATATGGACCGCTGGATCGAATCCCCGATCCCGAATCACCAATCCCGGCCCCTACTTGCCGCGCCCGAACAGCATGCCCACGCCGACCGCGACCAGGATCGCCGGCCACCAGGTGGCGATCAGCCGGCCCAGGCTGAGGTTGGTCCAGCCGAGGTTGTTGGCCAGGAACACCAGGCCGATCACGATCAGCACGATGGCGGCGATCACATTGGATTTCATGGAGACGCGGCTTCCGCAAAAAGGGCGCCTATCGTAGCCGTTGCCGCCATGCCGCAACACGGGCCTGCAGGTCGTCGGCGTCCAGCCGCTGCGCCGGGCCGCTGCCCCAGACCGGCCCGGGCCAGGCCGCATCGCCTTCGTGACGCCCGACCAGATGCACGTGCAGCTGGCGCACGATGTTGCCCAGCGCGCCGAGGTTGAGCTTGTGCACCCCCGGCTCGGCGCGCAGCAACTGCGAGAGCTGGTTGATCTCGGCCAGCAGCAGGCGCTGTTGGGCGCCGTCCAGGTCGATCCATTCGCTGGCGTCGGCCACGCGCGGTACCAGCAGCAGCCAGGGGAAGCGCGCGTCGTCCATCAGTCGCACCTGCGACAGCGGGCCGTCGGCGACGAACGCGCTGTCGGCCTGCAGCCGCGGATCGAGGACGAAATCGGGCATCGGCGGCGGCTCAGCGCAGGTGTTCGGCGAGGAAGGCGAGGCTGCGCTGGCGCGCGCTGTTGGCGCTGTCGGCATCGTGGTGGTTGGGATCGACATGGCGGTCGAAGCCGTGGCCGGCCGGGTACACGAAGGTCTGCATCTGCGGCAGCTTCTCGCGGTGCTGCTGGATCGCCTCGGGCGGGATGCTGCTGTCGTTGGCGCCGAAGTGGAACAGCACCGGCGCCTTCGGCGTCTCGTCGAGGAACTGGGTGTTGCGCCCGCCGTAGTAGCTCACCGACGGCAGGCCCAGGCGCAGCGCCGCCAGCAGCGCGACGCTGCCGCCCCAGCAGTAGCCGACGGTGCCGACCTTGCCGGCCGGCGCCAGCGCCTGCGCCGCGGCCTGCACCACGTCCAGCGCCTTGTCGAAGCCGAGCGCGCCGACCAGCTCCAGGCCCTTGCGCACGCCGTCCTGGTCGTATTCGAGCTGGATGTCCTTCTCCACCAGGTCGAACAGGCCCGGAGCGAGCACTTCGTAGCCCTGCGCCGCGTAGCGCTCGGCGACCTCGCGGACGTAGGCGTTGACGCCGAAGATCTCCTGGATGATCACCAGGCCGCCGCGCGGGGCGCCTTGCGGCAGGACATGCCAGGCGGAGACCTGGCCGTGCGCGGTATCGAGGGTAGTCCAGTGGCCCATGGTCGGTTCCTGCAGCGGAAAGAGAGGCGCCGATTATCCACGCTGGCCGCGAAGGCCGGTTAACACGATCCGGACCGGTCGCGCCGAGCGCGGGGACGGCCCGCTCGCCCGGCGCATCGCGGCGCGGCTGGCTATAATCCGCGCGGTTTTTCTCCCAGGCCCCTTGGACCCAGGCCCCATGTCCCTCGCGAACCCCAAAGTCGGCTTCGTCAGCCTCGGCTGCCCCAAGGCGCTGGTCGACTCCGAACGCATCCTCACCCAGTTGCGCGTGGAGGGCTATGCGATCGTGCCCAGCTACGATGCGGCCGACGTGGTGGTGGTCAATACCTGCGGCTTCATCGACTCGGCGGTGGCCGAATCGATGGAGGCGATCGGCGAGGCCATGGCCGAGAACGGCAAGGTCATCGTCACCGGCTGCCTGGGCAAGCGCTCCGAGCAGATCCGCGCGGCCTACCCGGACGTGCTGGCGGTGTCCGGGCCGCAGGACTACCAGAGCGTGATGGAGGCGGTGCATGCGGCGCTGCCGCCGCGCCACGACCCGTTCGTGGACCTGCTGCCGCGCGGGCGCCACGGCGTGCGCGACGAGGACGGCATCGGGGTCAAGCTGACCCCGCGCCACTACGCGTATCTGAAGATCTCCGAAGGATGCAACCACCGCTGCAGCTTCTGCATCATTCCCTCGATGCGCGGCGACCTGGATTCGCGCCCGGTCGACGAGGTGCTGCGCGAGGCCGAGCGCCTGGTCGCCGGCGGCGTGCGCGAGCTGCTGGTGGTGTCGCAGGACACCTCGGCCTACGGCGTGGATATCAAGTACGCCGAGCGGCAATGGCGCGGCCGCGGCTACCAGACGCGGATGAAGGCGCTGTGCGAGGGTTTGTCGGAGCTGGGTGTGTGGACGCGGCTGCACTACGTGTATCCGTATCCGCACGTGGACGAGGTGATCCCGCTGATGGCCGAAGGCAAGCTGCTGCCGTACCTGGACATCCCGTTCCAGCACGCCAGCCCGCGCATCCTGCGGCTGATGAAGCGCCCGGGCGCGGTGGAGCGGACCCTGGAGCGGGTGCAGCGCTGGCGCGCGCTGTGCCCGGACATCACCCTGCGCTCGACCTTCATCGTCGGCTTCCCCGGCGAGACCGAGGCCGAGTTCGAACAGCTGCTGGAATTCCTCGACGCCGCCCAGCTCGACCGCGTCGGCGCGTTCGCCTACTCGCCGGTGGAGGGCGCCAGCGCCAACGCGCTGCCCGATCCGGTGCCGGAGGCGGTCAAGCAGGAACGGTTGGCGCGCTTCATGGCCAGGCAGGCCGACATCTCCGCCGCGCGCCTGGAAGCCAGGATCGGCAGCGTGCAGCAATGCCTGGTCGACCTGCTCGAGGACGGCATCGCGGTGGCGCGCTCGAAGGCCGATGCGCCGGAGATCGACGGCCTGGTGCATGTCCAGAACGGCGCCGAACTGGGCCTGCGGCCGGGCGACCTGGTCGACGTGGAGATCACCGACAGCGACGAGCACGACCTGTTCGGCGAGGCCCTGCCGGCAGGTGCGGCGTCGCAGCCACGCGCGTTGGACCTGCGGGTACTGTGAGCGAAGCCGCCGGCCGCGCCGGCGCGCCTTCATGCGGGTGCGAGGCGCTCAGCGCGCCGCGTAGTCCACCGACACCACGACGAAGCTGTGGCGGCCGCCGGGCAGCTGCGCCTCGACCTCGTCGTCGATGCGCTTCTTCAGCAGCGCCCGCGCCAGCGGCGAGTCGATGCTGATCCAGCCGCGGCCGGCGTCGGTCTCGTCCGGGCCGACGATGCGGTAGCGCAGCAGTTCGCCGCTGTCGGCATCCTCCAGTTCGACCACGGCGCCGAAGAACACCGCCTGCGGATCGGACGGCGCGGTGTCGACCACGCGCAGCGCCTCCAGGCGCTTGCTCAGGTAGCGCACGCGGCGGTCGATCTCGCCCAGCTGCTTCTTGCGGTAGGTGTACTCGGCGTTCTCCGAACGGTCGCCCTCGGCCGCGGCGGCGGCCAGCGCCTTGACCACCTCCGGGCGGCGCACGCGCCACAGCTCGTCCAGCTCGGCCTTGAGCCGGGCGTGGCCTTCGGCGGTGATCAGGGCGGTGCTCTTCTCGGCAGGGGGGCGCCAGCGGCTCATCGGGTTCGGTACTGCGGTGGAGCGGGGTGGCGATGCTAGCGCGTGCGCCCGGCTTGCGCACTGGCGGGCGATGGCCGAAGCTGGCGCGGCCATCCACAGGGACGTTGTTCGATGCTGATCCTGCCGTTGCACAAGCCGCTGTCGCGGGAGAATTTTCCGCTGGTCACGCTGCTGCTGGTGCTGCTCAACGCGGCGGTCTATTTCGGCTGGCAGCGCCAGGACGCGGTGCCGCTGCAACAGGCGCAACGCTACTACCTCGATTCCGGGCTCGGCGCCCACGAAGCGCCGGCGTATGCGCACTACCTGCAGCGCAGCGGGCGCACGGACGCGCTGGCCCAGCTCGAGCGCGTGCCGACGGCGCAACAGGCGGCGTTCGTCGGCCAGGCCAGCGTCAACGACGTGCGCTTCGTGCGGGCGCTGCGCAGCGGCGAGGCGTTCGAGGACCCTGCCGCGCGGCAGGCCTGGGCGCCGCTGCGCGCCCGCTACGATGCGCTGCTGGATCGCGTGTTCACCCTGCGCCATCTGCAGCGCAGCTCCGAATGGTCGCCGGCGCGGATGCTGTCGGCGACGTTCCTGCACGGCGATGCGCTGCACCTGTTCGGCAACATGCTGTTCCTGGTCGTGCTCGGCACCTTGCTGGAAGGGGCGATCGGCCGCTGGCGGTTCCTGCTGGTCTACCTGCTCGGCGGGTTTGGCGCGAGCGCGGTCAGCCTGTGGTGGCGCTGGGGCGAGGCGGGTGGCGGGCTGGGCGCGTCCGGCGCCATCGCCGCGCTGATGGGGGCGTTCTGCGTGGTCTGGGGGCGGCGGCCGGTGCGCTTCTTCTACTGGATCGCGGTGGTGTTCGACTACGTGCGCGGCCCGGCGATCGCCTTGTTGCCGGTGTGGCTGGGCTGGGAGCTGTACAACCTGCTGGCCAACGGCGATGCCGGGATCGGCTTCGATGCGCATGCCGGCGGCCTGGTGGTCGGCGCGCTGCTCGGCGCGGTGCTGGTGGCGACCCGGCAGACCCGCGAAGACTTCATGCGCGACGAAACGGCGCTCGCCGCCGACGACCGCTGGGAACGGGCGCAACGGCATCTGGGGCGGCTGGAGAACCGCGAGGCCGCGTTGCTGCTCGACGAACTCGCCGCCGAGCAGCCGCGCCGCTTCGACGTGGCGCAGGCGCGCTACCGGGTGGCGCGCAATGCCGGCGACGCGCGCGCCGCGCAGGCCCGCGCGATCGAACTGCTGCGCCTGCCGGCGGCCACGGCGCAGGAAGCGCAGGCGCAGGTGGCGCTGCTGGGCGACTGCGCGGCCGGCGCCATCACCGTGGACGCGGCGACGCGCACGCTGTTGTTCGATCGCTGGCTGACGCTGGGCCGCTTGCACGATGCCGAAGCGCTGCTGGCGCAGGAGGCCGCGACGGTGCCGCGCGCCGAGCAGGCGCAGCACTGGTTCCGGCTCGCGCTGGGCCATGGCGAGCGGCAGGCCGCTTCCGAATGGCAGCGCCTGCTGCTCGCGGTGATCGAGCGCTACCCGGATCTTCCGCAGGCGGACAAGGCGCGGTTCCTGCTCGCCAATGCGTGAGCGGCAGGCACGGCGCCATGGCCGGCCCGCCCGTGCCGCCAGCGTCTAGACCGGCGCGATGGCCAGCGGCTTCAGCGCCGCTTCCAGCTTGACGCGCTGCGTTTCGTCCTCGCAACGCGCGAGCGCGTCCTGCAGCAGCACGCGCGCCTGCGCGTCCTCGCCGAAGCGCTCGGCGAGCAGCAGCGCCGCGCTCAGCGACCAGTTGCCGAACTCGGCCGCCTTCGGCCAGGCGCGCAGCGCCGCGAGCAGGCCGTCGAGCGACAGCTTGAACTGCCCGGCCAGTTGCGCGCGTTCGGCCAGCAAGCTGGCCTGCTCCGGCAGCAGCGGGACGAAGCCGGGATCGGCGTCCAGCGCCTCGCGCAGCAGCGCCAGCGCGCGCCGCTCCTGCTTTTCCTGCAGCAGGCGGCCGATGTACTGGCGGGTGTGGTCGCGCAGGTCGTCGGCGCGCCCGCCGTTGCGCAGCAGGCGCTGGTACAGCTCGTGCACGGCCAGGCTGACCGCACGCGAGCGCACTTCGCCGCGCAGCAGCTGCAGCGCCTCGGCCGCATGGCCGTCGCGCACGAACTGCTCGGCTTCGTCGAGCACGCGCTGGTCCGGGTCGTGGCGGCGATACGCCGCGTCGTTGCCGGCGGCCGGTTCGTAGCCCAGCACCTCGTGGTACTGGTAGACCAGGTAGCCCATCAGGTGGAAGGCGGCGAACAGGCCCCAGATCGTGACCACGGTGACCGCCAGATCGCTGGCCAGCGGCGGCAGGTAGCGCTGCAGCCAGCCGGCGGCGGTCAGCGCACTGGCCTGGATCACGAACAGCAGGCCGAACGCGGCCAGGTACGGCCAGCCGATGCGCAGCGCCAGGCCGACCGACACCGCCGGGTTCAGCGCGCGGCGCAGGCTGCCATCCATCGCCAGCGAGATCAGGAAGCCGGGCTGCAGCAGCACCACCGCCAGCAGCACCAGCAGGGCGGCGACCGGGCCGGCCAGCAGCAAGGCCGCGATCACCGCCGCGCCGAGCACGATCATCAGCGCCAGCAGCCGCAGCACCACCCCGTCGCCGATGTCGAAGCCGCGCTCGGGCGCGTCCATGTACCCATCGGCGGTGTGCCGCAGGATCTCGAAGGCGTACTTGTAGGTCGCCAGCGTGGCGACGAGGCCGAGGATCCAGCCGATGCCCGGCAGCATGCCCAGCAGGCTGCACAGG
This sequence comes from Xanthomonas sp. AM6, assembly GCF_025665335.1. Classification (NCBI taxonomy): domain Bacteria; kingdom Pseudomonadati; phylum Pseudomonadota; class Gammaproteobacteria; order Lysobacterales; family Lysobacteraceae; genus Xanthomonas; species Xanthomonas sp. AM6. Next base: position 3,120,243 of record NZ_CP106869.1, on the reverse strand, counting down.
GTCAGCGCGATCAGCGCGAACAAGGCACTGCCGCGCAGCGGATACAGCGCGATGGCGCGGGTGCGCGCCCAGAAAGGGACGGGTGTGGTGCGGTGCGCGCGGCTTGCGCCGGCACGACGACGGTCTTCCATGACGCCCCCTGCGTTCGATGTGCGCCGATTGTGCGGCGGGCCGGGCGCGCGCGCAATCGGCAGCGCAGGGGCTGGCGAGCGGGGGGCGGGTCCCGCATGCCGGCCTGCGCGTTCGCCACTGCTGGCGCCGTTGCCCGCGGCGCTCGCGCCGGCGCGAATGCGTGCGTCAGCGAACGCGCCGCAGCCGCTTGTCGCGTTGCTCCGGCGGGCTGCCGCTATGGCAGTTGTGCCCATCCTGGACCAGCACTTGGCCGGCGGCGCGGGGACGGCTGCCGGACGGTGGATCCTGTTCGATGCGGAATCCGTAGAGACTGGGGCCGATCTGCGGGTCGCCGGGATCTTCGAAGCTGAGCGTCAGGCAGCTGTCGCCCACCCGGTCCATCCACCAGGATCCGCTGATTGTCCTGGGCGGAGCGTGCTGCGCGGCGCCCGCGATGCAGGTCGTCTTCAGCGTGTAGCGGCGGCTTTTTTCGCGCTGCGGCTGCATCTGCAACCACAGCTCGGCGCGAACGGTCTGGCAATTGCGCATGTAGGACTGCAGTTTGCCGGCATAGTGACCGGCGAGCAGGTGCTGCCGCTGCAGCGGCCACCCGTCGGCCGGGTCGGCCTGCCGGGCGTTGGCCGTCGCTGTGCTTGCGGCCAGGCATAGCAGCATGATGCGTATCGTGTCCTTGCTCATCCATGTGCCCTTTGGTGGGGGGCTCAGCGCTTGCCGCCGAAGATGCTGCCGAAGATGCCGCGCACGATCTGCTGGCCGATGCGGTTGCCGACGGTGCGCGAGGTCTGCTTGGCCATCGTCTCCAGCATGCCCTGGCGGCGCTTGGTGCCGAACACCGCGTCCTTGACCGCCTGGCCGAAGCCGCTGTCCTGCGCGTCGTCCTGCTCGCGGGTGCGCGCCGCCGGCGCGGCGGTCTTCTCCGCGACCTGCTCGACCCGGCGCGCCAGCAGCTCCGCCGCCGATTCGCGGTTGACCGCGGTGTCGTAGCGGTTGCCGACCACGCTGGCGGCGCGCACCTGCGCGCGCTCGGCATCGGAGATCGCGCCCATCCGGCAGCGCGGCGGCGCGATCAGGGTCTGCTGCACCGGCGACGGCACGCCCTTGTCCTGCAGCGTGGAGACCAGGGCCTCGCCGGTGCCGAGCTGGGAAATGGCCTTGGCCACGTCCAGCTTGGGATTGGCGACGAAGGTCTCGGCGGCGGTGCGCACCGCCTTCTGGTCGCGCGGGGTGTAGGCGCGCAGTGCGTGCTGCACGCGGTTGCCGAGCTGGCCGAGGATGTTGTCGGGCACGTCGTCGGGGAACTGCGAGCAGAAGTACACGCCCACGCCCTTGGAGCGGATCAGCCGCACCACCTGTTCGATGCGCTGCACCAGCGCCGGCGGCGCATCGTCGAACAGCAGGTGCGCCTCGTCGAACACGAACACCAGCTTGGGCTTGTCCAGGTCGCCCACTTCCGGCAGCCGCTCGAACAGCTCCGACAGCAGCCACAGCAGGAAGGTCGAGTACAGGCGCGGCTTGAGCACCAGCTGCGCGGCGGCGAGGATGCCGATCACGCCGCGGCCGTCGCTGCCGACCCGCATCAGCTCGGCCAGGTCCAGCGCCGGTTCGCCGAAGAAGCCTTCGCCGCCGTCCTGCGCCAGGCGCAGCAGCGCGCGCTGGATCGCCGCCACCGAGGGCGCGCTGACCAGGCCGTATTCGGTGGAGATGTCCTTGCGCTGCTCCACCACCAGCGCCAGCAGCGCGCGCAGGTCGTCCAGGTCGAGCAGCAGCAGGCCGCGGTCATCGGCCAGCTTGAACACGATGTCGAGCACCCCGGCCTGGGTGTCGTTGAGTTCCAGGATCCGCGCCAGCAGGGTCGGCCCCATCTCGCTGACGGTGGTGCGCACCGGGTGCCCGAGCTGGCCGTACAGGTCCCAGAACACCACCGGGTTGGCGGCCGGGGCATAGTCGGCCACGCCGATGTCCTTGGCGCGCTGCAGCACTTTCTCGCTGCCGTCGCCGGCCACCGCCAGCCCGGCCACGTCGCCCTTCACGTCGGCCATGAACACCGGCACGCCGATCCGCGAGTAGCCTTCGGCCAGGGTCATCAGGGTCACGGTCTTGCCGGTGCCGGTGGCGCCGGCGACCAGCCCGTGGCGATTGCCCAGGCGCGGCTGCAGCAGCACCGCGATGTCGTCGGTCACGCCTTTGCCCAGCAGGATCGGGTCCATGAACAGCTCCGCGGTGAGGTGGGCGGATTCTAGGCGTTCGCGCCGGCGCCCGCTCGCCGGGCGGATGGCCGCGGGCCGGGATTCGCCCGGCCGCAGCGATGAACGCAGGCCGTGCCGGCACGGGGCCGGCGATGGCCCGACCTTGCCGCGATGTGACAGCGGCGGCTACCCTGCGGCCTTTCCGTCGTCGCGTCCGATCATGCCCCTTTCGTTCCGTATCCCCCATGGATGGCCCGCCGTGGCTGCCCTGGCGCTGGCCTGCGCCGCTCCCGCCGCCCACGCCGAACGCGTCTCCACCCGCGACAAGGCCGCCATCGCCGTGCTCGACCAGCGCCTGGCCGCGGCCGAGAAGCGCTACAACGACGCGATGGTGCTGGTCGGCAACAGCGACCCCAAGGGCACCCAGGAAAGCGACGCGGCGCTGGAGGACATCGAGGACGTGGTCGACGCCTGCATCAAGCAGCGCGGCTGCCAGGTCGGCACCTACCTGAGCGCCTACAAGCGCCTGCTCAAGGCGAAGGCCGACGCGCAGGGCGAGGCCACCGACGCCGATGCGGTCGACGACGGCGCCGCGCCGCTGCAGGCCGACCCGGACCACATCAGCCCGCTGGCCGCCGACGTGCCGGAGGCCGCGCGCGCGGCCAGCCTGCTCAACGACCAGCGCCATGCCTTCGACGCGATGGTCGAATACAACCCGGCGGTGCAGGCCGGCATCCGCCGCTGGCTCACCGACATGCGCCCGTCGCTGATGAACAGCTACGAGAACTACCAGAACCTGCGCGCGGTCATGTGGCCGGAGTGGGAGAAGCGCGGGCTGCCGGAGGCGCTGCTGTTCGGCATCATGGCCAAGGAATCCAACGGCCGCGTGCACGCCAATTCGCGGGTCGGCGCCGCCGGGCTGATGCAGTTCATGCCGGCCACCGGGCGCCGCTTCGGGCTGGGCCCGGACGGCACCGGCTTCGATACCCGCTACGACGCGCGCAGCGCCGCCGAGGCCAGCGCGGTGTACATCAACGAGCGCATGGCCGAGCTCAACCGCAGCATCGAGCTGTCGCTGGCCGGCTACAACGGCGGCGAGGGCCGCGCCGCGCGCGTGTTCAACCAGATGCAGGGGCGCAGCTTCTGGGACGCCTCGGTGTACAACCAGTTCCCGGCCGAGACCAAGGACTACGTGCCGATGGTGATCGCCGCGGCGTGGATCTTCCTGCACCCGCAGCAGTACGGCGTGGCGTTCCCGAAGATCACCGCGCAGCCGGCGACGCTGCGCCTGGCCAAGTCGACCACGATCTACGAACTGACCATCTGCCTGGGCAGCGACGGCACCCGCGACGGCTACATGCGCGCGCTGCGCAACCTCAACCCGCGCTACGAGCCGGACGGCTGGATCCCGGCCGGGGTCACCCTCAACGCCACCACCAAGATCGTCGGCCTGTACAACCGCAACTGCGTCAGCGGCCCGCGCGCCGACCTGGCGCGCGCGCTGATCACCGCCGACGTCAACGCCGCGATCCGCAGCAACGGCCCGGCGGTGGCCGACCCCACCGGCAACGTGGCGGTGGGCGACGTGACCCCGGTGGCCGGCGTGCCGACCACGGTCGCCACCGGGCGCCCGGCGCCGGTCAAGCCCAAGCCCAGGCAGGTGCGCAGCTACCGTGTGGCCAAGGGCGACACGTTGGGCCGGATCGCCGACCGCTACAGCTGCGACATCAAGCAGCTGGCCAAGGCCAATGGCCTGCGTGCGCCGGGGTATGCACTGAAGCCGGGGCAGTCGCTGAAGATGACGGGCTGCGACAAGTGACGGCTTGCGGGGCGCTGGAACGCGGCGGCGACGCGCGTTTTGCCTGTGGCGCACCGGGGCCTGGTTCCGGTGCGGGACCGGCGGCACTGCGTCGGGACTGAAGTCCCTCCCGCAAAGCGCAGCGCTTCAGTCCGGCCGGCATTGCCGGTAACGCCTGGTCGGGCTGAAGCCCCTGCTGCAGAAAGCGCCGCGCCGTCCGAAATGCTTGGCCGATGCCGCCGTGCCTCGGCCTTGCAGCCGCCGCGCCAGGGCCTGGCCGAGCCGCACCTGCGTTTTCGCGGCCAGGCCGGCGTCGAAGGCGGCCACGCCCGGCGGCAACGGCACGATCACGGTGGAGCCGTAGTCGAAGCGCGCCGCGCCGCAGTGGCCCGAGGGCGCGGCTGGCTTGGCGCGCCGCCGCGCGTCAGTGCAGCAACCGCGCCAGCGCCTGACCCAATCGCACCGGCGATTCTGCGGCCAGCGCCGGATCGAAGGCGGCCACGCCCGGAGGCAGCAGCACGATCACGGTGGAGCCGTAGTTGAAGCGCGCCATCTCCTCGAACCGCTGCAAGGTGATGCCCTTGCCGCGCCAGTCCTTGCGGGTGATGCGGTCGCCATAGCGCGGGATCTCCACGCCGTTCCACACCGTCTCCACGCCGGAGACCAGCAGCGCGCCGACCATCACCGAGGCCATCGGCCCGAAGTCGGTGTCGAAATGGCAGACCAGCCGCTCGTTGCGCGCGAACAGCCGCGGTACCGCGCGCACCGCGTCGGGGCCGACGCTGAACAGGCGGCCCGGCACGTGCACGGTCTCGCGCAGGGTGCCGGTCCAGGGCATGTGCACGCGGTGGTAGTCGCGCGGGGACAGGTACACGGTGGCGTACAGGCCGTTGGCGAACGGCGCGGCGGCCGCCTCGTCGCCGAGCAGCTCGGCGGCGGTGAACGACTGGCCCTTGGCCTGGAAGATGCGCCCGTCCCGGATCGGGCCGAGCTGGCTGATGCGCCCGTCGGCCGGCATCAGCAGCGCCTGCGGGTCGGCGTCGGCCACGCGCGCGCCGGGCTTCAGCGCACGGGTGAAGAACGCATTGAAGGTCGGGTAGGCGCGCGGGTCGGGTTCGGCGGCCTCGGCCAGGTTCACCCCGAAGCGGCGCACCACGGTGTCGATCAGCCATTGCTTCAGGCCCGGCCGCGACGAATACGCCAGGCGCCGCGCCAGCGAGGACAGCAGCCGGTGCGGCAGCACGTAGGTCAGCGAGGTCACCAGGCTCATGGCGCGGTCGCCTCGGTCAGCGCCTGCAGGTCGGCGGCGATCGCGGCCGGATCGAACGGCGGGCGGATCAGCCCGGTCTGGCGGCCCTGCGGGTCGAGCACGGCGATCGCGGCGGAGTGGTCCATGCTGTAGTCGTTGGGGTTTTCCTGGAAATGCTTGCCGGGCACCTTCTGGAACACGAAGCCCAGCGCGGTGGCGAAGCGCTCCAGCTCCGGCACGTCGGCGGTGGCGGCGATCGTGTCCTTGTGGAAGGCGTGGGCGTAGTCGCCCAGCCGCGACGGGGTGTCGCGCTGCGGATCGACCGACACGAACAGCACCCGCGGGCGCAGCGTCTCCGGGATCGGCTGCCACTGCTTCTGCGCCCGGGCCAGGTCGGCCAGGGTGGTCGGGCACACGTCCGGGCAGGCGGTGAAGCCCAGGAACACCAGCGTCCAGTGGCCTTTCAGCTCGCCCGGGACCAGCGGCGTGCCGTCGGACTGGCGCAGGTGGAAGTCGGGCAGGGTGCGCGGCTGCGGGTACAGGCGCACCGCGCGCGTCTCCGGCCAGGCCGGGGCGGCGCTGCCGCCGAAATACTTCTGGGCCAGCAGCAAGCCCAGGCCGGCGGCCAGCGCGACCACCAGAACGATGCCGAAGTTGCGGTTGAACATACTGATTTCCCGTGCAACGAACGCTCATGATAGCGGTCGGGCCTCTATAATCGGGGGCCGAATTGCCTTGCCTGTTGCCATGACTGCCGACGCGGCCGCCGAACTCCACACGATCATCGACCTGATCCGCTACGGCACCAGCCGTTTCAACGCCGCCGGGCTGAGCTTCGGCCACAGCTACGACAACGCCCTGGACGAAGCCACCCAGCTGGTGCTGCACGCGCTGCACCTGCCGCACGACCTGGGCCCGGCCTACGGCAGCGCCCGCGTCACCACGCCGGAAAAGGCGCAGGTGCTGGCGCTGTTCGAGCGCCGCATCGCCGAGCGCATCCCCGCCGCCTACCTGACCGGCGAGGCCTGGTTCGCCGGGCTCAGCTTCAAGAGCGACGCGCGCGCGCTGGTGCCGCGCTCGCCGATCGCCGAGCTGATCGAAGCCGGGTTCGAGCCGTGGCTGGCCGGGCGCGAGGTCAGCCGCGCGCTGGACCTGTGCACCGGCTCGGGCTGCATCGCCATCGCGATGGGGCACTACAACCCGAACTGGCAGGTGGACGCGGTCGACATCAGCGACGATGCGCTGGCGCTGGCCGCCGAGAACAAGGCGCGGCTGCTGGCCGACAACGTCGAACTGGTCAAGTCCGACCTGTTCGCCGGGCTGGGCGGGCGCCGCTACGAACTGATCGTCACCAATCCGCCCTACGTCACCCACGCCGAGACCGACGCGCTGCCGCCCGAGTACGCGCACGAGCCGGAACTGGGCCTGCGCGCCGGCGACGACGGCCTGGACCTGGCGCTGAAGATCCTGCGCGACGCGCCGGACCACCTCAGCGAGGACGGCCTGCTGATCTGCGAAGTCGGCGAATCCGAGCGCGCGCTGGTGCAACTGCTGCCGGAAGTGGATTTCGCCTGGGTCGAGTTCAAGGTCGGGCAGATGGGCATCTTCGCGGTGGAAGCCAGCGAACTGGTCGCGCACCACGCGCGCATCGCCGACCTGGCCGCGGGCCGGTGAGCCGGCGGCCATGAGCGCGAACAGCTTCGGCACCCTGCTGACCGTCACCACCTTCGGCGAATCGCACGGGCCGGCGATCGGCTGCGTGGTCGACGGCTGCCCGCCGGGGCTGGAACTGGACGCCAGCGAGTTCGCCCACGACCTGCAGCGTCGCGCCACCGGCAAGAGCCGCCACACCTCGGCGCGGCGCGAGGCCGACGCCATCGAGATCCTGTCCGGCGTCTACGAAGGCCGCACCACCGGCACCCCGATCGGCCTGCTGATCCGCAACACCGACCAGCGCAGCAAGGACTACACCGACATCGCCCGCCAGTTCCGCCCGGGCCATGCCGACTACAGCTACTGGCAGAAGTACGGCATCCGCGACCCGCGCGGCGGCGGCCGTTCCTCGGCGCGCGAGACCACCATGCGCGTGGCCGCCGGCGTGATCGCCAAGAAGTGGCTGGCGCAGCGCTACGGCGTGCGCGTGCGCGGCTACCTGTCCCAGCTCGGGCCGCTGCTGCCGCAGGGCTTCGACTGGGACGCGGTGGAGGACAACCCGTTCTTCTGGCCGCACGCGGCGCAGGTGCCGGAACTGGAACGCTACATGGACGCGCTGCGCAAGTCCGGCGATTCGATCGGCGCCAAGGTGACCGTGGTCGCCGACGGCGTGCCGCCGGGCTGGGGCGAGCCGATCTACGGCAAGCTCGACGGCGAACTGGCCGCGGCGCTGATGAGCATCAACGCGGTCAAGGGCGTGGAGATCGGCGACGGCTTCGCCGCGGTCGCCCAGAAGGGCACCGAGCACCGCGACCTGATCGCGCCGGACGGCTTCCAGTCCAACCACGCCGGCGGCGTGCTCGGCGGCATCGCCACCGGCCAGCCGGTCGTCGCCTCGCTGGCGTTCAAGCCCACCTCCAGCCTGCGCCTGCCCGGCGCCACTGTGGACGTGGACGGGCAGGCGGTGGACGTGATCACCACCGGCCGCCACGATCCGTGCGTGGGCATCCGCGCCACCCCGATCGCCGAGGCGATGATGGCGCTGGTGCTGATGGACCAGGCGCTGCGCCACCGCGCGCAGTGCGGCGACGTCGGCAGCGTGACCCCGCGCATTCCCGGCGGTGGCGATGGCTGAGTCGCGGCCCCGGGTGTGGGTCAGCCAGCCGCTGTTCGACGATGTCGTCGCACGGCTCGGCGAGCATTGCGCGCTGACCACCACCGCCGACGTGACCAGGTATTCGCCAGCGCAACTGGCCGCCGCGCTGGCGCCGCTGGACGGTGCGCTGGTGACCCTCAACGAGCGCATCGGCGCGGCCGAGATCGCGAGCGCGCCGCGGCTGCGCGCCATCGCCAACGTCGGCGTCGGCTACAACAACCTGGATCTGGACGCGCTCAGCGCGGCCGGCATCGTCGCCAGCAACACCCCCGACGTGCTCACCGAGACCACCGCCGACCTCGGCTTCGCGCTGCTGATGGCCGCCGCGCGGCGCATCACCGAATCCGAGCGCTGGCTGCGCGAGGGGCAATGGCGGCAGTGGTCGTTCCAGACCATGCTCGGTGCCGACGTGCACGGCAGCACCCTGGGCATCCTCGGCATGGGCCGCATCGGCCAGGCCATCGCGCGGCGCGCCGCCGGCTTCTCGATGCGCGTGCTGTACCACAACCGCAGCCGCCTGCCGGCCGAGGTGGAGCGCGCGCACGCCGCCGGGTACGTCGGCTTCGACGAACTGCTGGCGCGCGCCGATCACCTGCTGCTGGTGCTGCCGTATTCGGCGCAGTCGCACCACATCCTGGATGCCGCCGCGCTGGCGCAGATGAAGCCGAGCGCCACGGTGGTGAACATCGCCCGCGGCGGCCTGATCGACGAACTGGCGCTGGCCGACGCGCTCGCGCACGGGCGCCTGGCCGCGGCCGGGCTGGACGTGTACGAAGGCGAGCCGGCGGTGCGCCCGGAACTGCTGGCGCTGCGCAACGTGGTGCTGACCCCGCACATCGGCAGCGCCAGCGCCGCGACCCGGCGCGCGATGGTGGCGCTGGCGGTGGACAACCTGCTCGCCGCGCTGGGCATCGGCGCAGACGCCGGGCGTCCGCCGAACGCATTGAACCTGGACGCGATCGCGGCCGGCAACGGCGGCGGCATCATCGCCGGCAAAAAACGATAGGGAACCTCCGGCGACCTGAGCGGCGCGCTCGGGAGGTTCCCCGAATCCAGCTGGCACTGCGGCTGTTCCCCCCTTTCTCCTACCCGATCGAACAATCTCCCATGAGCAACGAACCCCGTCGTTTCAACGTCGCCGTCGTCGGCGCCACCGGTGCCGTCGGCGAAACCATGCTGGCCATCCTCGCCGAACGCGATTTCCCCATCGCCACCCTGTACCCGCTGGCCTCCGAGCGCTCGGCCGGCGGGCAGGTCGAGTTCAAGGGCCAGAAGGTCACCGTGCTCGACCTGGCCACCTTCGACCCGACCGGCGTGGACATCGCGCTGTTCTCCGCCGGCGGCGGTATCTCCAAGGAATACGCGCCGAAGTTCGCCGCCGCCGGCGCGGTGGTGATCGACAATTCCTCCGCGTTCCGCTACGACGACGACGTGCCGCTGGTGGTGTCGGAAGTGAACCCGGACGCGCTGAAGCAGCGTCCGCGCGGCATCATCGCCAATCCCAACTGCTCGACCATGCAGATGCTGGTGGCGCTGGCGCCCCTGCACCGCGAATACAACATCGAGCGCATCAACGTGGCCACCTACCAGTCGGTGTCCGGCGGCGGGCGGTCGGCGCTGGAAGAATTGGGCAAGCAGACCGGCCAGCTGCTCAACTTCCAGGAGATCGACCCGCAGCGCTTCCCGGTGCAGATCGCCTTCAACCTGATCCCGCAGATCGACGATTTCCTCGAGAACGGCTTCACCAAGGAAGAGATGAAGCTGGTCTGGGAGACGCGCAAGATCCTCGGCGACGACAGCATCCAGGTGAACCCGACCGCGGTGCGCGTGCCGGTGTTCTACGGCCACTCCGAGGCGGTGGCGATCGAGACCACGCGCAAGGTCAGCGCCGAACAGGCGCGCGCGCTGCTGTCCGCCGCGCCCGGCGTGGAAGTGGTGGACGAGCGCAAGCCCGGCGGCTACCCGACCCCGGTCACCCACGCCTCCGGCAACGACGCGGTCTACGTCGGCCGCATCCGCGAGGACATCTCGCATCCGCGCGGCCTCAACCTGTGGATCGTCTCCGACAACATCCGCAAGGGCGCCGCGCTCAATGCGGTGCAGCTGGCCGAACTGGTCGCCCAGGAAGGCTGAGCACGGGTCTCTCCTCCGCGCCCATGATGCCCCTCTCCTTCCGGGAGAGGGGCAGGGGTGAGGGTACGGGGCGAAGCCCTCGCGGCATTCGATTGCCGCGCACCGGCCGTGCCCTCATCCGCCCTTGGGGCACCGTCTCCCGAGGGGAGAGGGGAGCGGCGCTGCGCACTCGACGCAACCCAGTCGCATCGCAACAATCGTACGAAGTCGTGATTCCCCTCACCCCTCGGGAGAGGGGTGAGGGTACGAACGAAGCCCTCGCGGCATTCGACTGCGCGGCACCGGCCGTACCCTCATCCGTCTTTCGGGCCCCTTCTCCCAGGGGAGAAGGGGAGAGCGGCATGACGCTGCGCAAGCCCCGTCGCCCGGCGGCGTCGCCGAATGCCACAATTCCAGGGGCAACGGCTATATTGCACGCCATGACACCAAGGGCAGGGGCGTGATGCGCCTACAACCACGCTTCTTCCATCGCCGCCGCCAAGGCGGCGACCGCGTTTCCATCGCGTCCGGCCTGGGCCGCGGCTGGCGCGCCGCATGCGCAGTGCTGTTGCTGGCCTGCAGCCAGGCCGCGCTGGCGCTGGGGCTGGGCGACATCCGCGTGCTGTCCAAGCCCGGCGAGCCGTTCCTGGCCGAGATCCCGGTGATTTCCAACGAGCCGGGCGAACTGGAGAACGCGCGCGTGGCGCTGGCGTCGCCGGCGACCTTCGCCCGGGTCGGGCTGCAGCGCCCGGACGGCCTGGTCGGCGACCTGCAGTTCCGCTTCGCCCAGACCAACCAGGGCCGCGCGGTGATCCGCGTCAGCAGCCGGATGCCGGTCGAGGTGCCGTCGCTGAGCTTCCTGATCGAAGTCGATTGGGGCCAGGGCCGGTTGATCCGCGAATACTCGGCGCTGGTCGACGCGCCCAACACCGCCGCGGCGATCGACGCGCCGGCGATCGATGCGCCCGCCGCCGCGGTGCCGTCCGACCGCATCGTGCGCAGCGAACCGCTGCCGGCGCAGGTGCCGGCGCCCGCCGCGAGCACGCCGACGCCGCCACCGGCGCTGCCGGCCGCACCCACGGCGCCAGTGCGCAGCGCGCCGGCACCGGTCGCCGCGGCCGGCGATGCGCTGGCGCCGGTGCAGCGCGGGCAGACCCTGTCGCAGATCGCCGGGCAACTGGCGCGCGGCAGCGGCCACTCGCTGGACCAGACCATGGTTGCGCTGCTGCGCGCCAACCCGGATGCGTTCATCCGCGGCAACGTCAACCTGCTCAAGCAGGGCGCGGTGCTGCGCACGCCGCGCCAGGAGGAACTGGCCGACATCGATGCGGCGGCCGCCACGGCCATCGTCCGCGAGCAGGCCGCACAGTGGCGCCAGGCACGCGCGCCGGTGCCGCAACCGGCGCAGGCGCAACAGGCCGACGCCGCTGCGCCGACCGTCGCGGCCAAACCGGCCGCCTCCGCGGCGGCCGCGGCGCCCGGCGCGCGCCTGGAAATCGCACCGGCGGTGCCGGCGCAGCAGAACAAGGCAGGAACCAAGTCCGGCACCGGTGCCGGCGACGAGGGAGACATGGTGGCGACTCAACAATTGCAGCAGGCGCGCGAAGACCTCGCGGCACGCGATGCCGAGGTCCAGGAACTGCGTTCGCGGGTCGAGCAGCTGGAAAAGCTCAAGGCCCAGCAGCAGCAACTGATCGCGCTGAAGGACAGCGACCTGGCCGCGGCGCAGAAGCGCCTGGCCCAGGCCGGGCAGACCCAGGCCCAGGCGCAACCGGCGCCAGCGGCAACGTCCGACGGCGGCTGGCCGCTGTGGCTGTGGGGCGGGCTGGCGCTGCTGGTGCTGGGCGTTGGCGCGCTGCTGCTGTCGCGCCGGCGCAAGCCCTCGCCGCTGCCGCCGCTGCCGCGGCATGGCTACGACGCGGCGGAACTGGCCGCGGCGGTGCCGGTGGTCGCGCATCGCGACGTGGACGCGCCGGACCTGCCGCCGCTGGACGAACACGCGCACGACGTGGCCGAAGACGACCTGGACGAGGAGCGGGCCTACCAGGACCAGGCGTTCGAGCGCGAGCTGGCCGCGCATGTGCAGCGTCCCGAGGATGCGGCGGATGCGACCGCCGAGCCGGCCGTGGAGCGTCCGCACGTCGCAGCGCAGTCCGCCTTCGCTGCCGCGCCTGCGCCGCAGGCGCCGCCGGCCGACCCCGACGAACCCTGGCGGCAACCGCCGCTGGCGCCGGCGTCCGCCATCGCGCCCGCGGCGGCGGAACGCCTCGAACCGACCTGGCACCAGGAAGAAGCGCCGGCCGCGGCCGAGCCCAGCGTCGAACCGGCGCCGACCTATGCGCCGATGGGCCGCGAACGCCTGGAGCTGGCGGTGGCCTACATGGACCTGGGCGACAACGAGACCGCGCGCACCCTGCTGACCGAAGTGGCGGCCGGCGGCGATCCGGCGGCACGCGCCGAAGCCCTGCAACTGCTGGGACGCCTGGGCTGATGTGCGCAGGCGGCGCGCGGCGGGTGCGCCGCCGCCGTCCTGCCTCGACAGGGAATGCGACGATGCGCGAACACATCCTCGACGGTGCGCTGGCGGCGGCACGCAACGCGGCTCACTGGCCGGCGGCATATCGCCACCAGGCCGTGGCCGGCCGCGCACGCGCTGCCGGCGGCGCCTGTTTGACGCTGCCGTCGCCGCGGCCGGCCCGCGCCGCCACTCTGCGATGCGCGCCGCAGCAGGTTCGCGCGCACCACGCCGCCCGGCGCTGGCCGCGCGTGCCCGCGTCGCACGGCATCGCGGAGTAGGCCGGCATGCGTTACGCGCTTGGCGTGGAATACGACGGCAGCGAGTTCCAGGGCTGGCAGCAGCTCGGCGAATCGGGCGGGCCGAGCGTGCAGGCCGCGTTGCAGGCGGCGCTGTCGTCGGTGGCCGATGCGCCGGTGAGCGTGGTCTGCGCCGGGCGCACCGACGCCGGCGTGCACGGCGAATGCCAGGTCGTGCATTTCGATTGCGATGCGCCGCGCGCGCCGCGCGGCTGGATGCTCGGCGCCACCGCGCGGCTGCCGGCGTCGGTGTGCGTGCGCTGGTGCGTGCCGGCCGCGGACGATTTCCATGCGCGCTTCTCCGCGCGCGCGCGGCGCTACCGCTACCGCCTGCTCAACCGCCAGGTGCGCCCGGCGCTGTACCGGCAGACGCTGAGCTGGGAACGGCGGCCGCTGCAGGCCGAGGCGATGCATGCCGCGGCGCAGGCGCTGCTGGGCGAACAGGACTTCAGCGCGTTCCGCAGCATCCAGTGCCAGGCGCTGCACGCCCGCCGCGAACTGCAGTCGATCGCGGTGACCCGGGTCGGCGAGGTGGTCGAGGTCCAGGTCCAGGCCAATGCATTCCTTCATCACATGGTGCGCAATATCGTAGGGTCCTTAATCATGGTAGGAACGGGCGACAAGCCGGTTTCCTGGATCGGCGAACTGCTTGCAGGGCGCGACCGTAGCGTCGCAGGCCCGACCGCGCCGCCGCAGGGATTGGTCTTCGTCGGTCCCCTCTATCCCGACATCTGGAAGTTACCGGCCGAGGTCACCCTATGAATCGCACCCTGTATCGCACCCGCATCAAGTTTTGTGGCATGACCCGCGCTGGCGACATCCGCCTGGCGGGCGAACTTGGTGTGGATTCGGTGGGGTTCATCTTCGCGCACGGCAGCCCGCGGCGGGTCGCCCCGGCCGAGGCCCGCGCGATGCGCCAGGCCGCCTCGCCGATGGTGGACGTGGTCGCGCTGTTCCGCGACAACCCCAAGGACGAAGTGCGCGAGGTGCTGCGCACGGTGCGGCCGACCCTGCTGCAGTTCCACGGCGACGAGGACGACGGCTTCTGCCGCGGCTTCAACCTGCCGTACCTGAAAGCGGTGCCGATGGGCGGCGCCGACGTCAACGCCCGCACCCTGCAGCTGCAGTACCCCAACGCGTCCGGCTTCCTGTTCGACAGCCATGCCCCGGGCGAGAGCGGCGGCTCGGGCAAGACCTTCGACTGGACCCGCCTGCCGACCGGCCTGCACCGGCCGTTCCTGCTCGCCGGCGGCGTCACCGCCGACAACGTGTTCGACGCGATCATCGCCACCCTGCCGTGGGGCGTGGACGTCTCCAGCGGCATCGAGAGCCAGCCGGGGATCAAGGACGGCCACAAGATGCGCAAGTTCGTCGAGGAAGTGCGCCGCGCCGACTGCCACGAGCTGTCCACCGGCTGCTGAGCGTCAGCGATCGCCGCGGGCTTGGCGATTGGCGATCGGCGCGCTTCGGAAGGAAGCGACGTCGCCGATGTGCTTCCGTCGCGGGTGCCGTAGCGACGAGCTTGCGCAGGGCGTTCCTGCAAGCGACGCCCGTGCAAGCGACGCCATCGGACAACGCTCTCGGCTCGCGTACGGCCGCCGCGCGAGATGCGTCGCTTCAACGCAACTGCAGGCGCAGCCACGCCGCCAGCGCGGCGATGCGCGGGTCCTCGCGCCCGCCCGGCGCGCACAGCGCCCATTGCCCGCCGGTCCCGGCGAACCCCCACGGCGCCAGCAGGCGCCCGCTGGCCAGGTCGTCGGCGACCAGCGGCTGCGGCGCGATCGCCACGCCGATGCCGGCGAGCGCGGCTTCGAGCAGGTAGTACAGGTGTTCGAAGCCGGTGCCGTAGCGCAGCGCGGCCGGGTCCACGCCATGCGCCTGCGCCCAGGCCGGCCATGCCTGCGGGCGCGAGGCGGTGTGCAGCAGCGGCTGCCGCAGCAGCGCCGCCGGCGAACTTGCCGCCAGCGCCTGCGCCTGCGGCAGGGCAGGGCTGAGCACCGGGCCGATCCGTTCCGGCGCCAGCACGTGCACCTGCCAACCGTCCGGCCACGGCGCCTGGCCCAGCAGCAGCGCGGCGTCCAGGCCGTCCAGGTCGGCGCCGAAGTCGCCTTCGTGCGCGGACAGGTGCAGGGTCAGGTCGGGCAGGTCGCGCTGCAGCGCCTGCAGCCGCGGAATCATCCAGCGCGCCAGGATGCTGCCCGGGCAGCCCAGCACCAGGGCGCTGGCGCGCGCCGGGCGGCGCAGTTCCGCCACCGCATCCTGCAACTGGCCGAAGGCGCCGCCGGCCGCCTCGCGCAGCCGTTCGCCGGCCGCGGTCGGGCGGATGCCGCGGCCTTCGCGCTGCAGCAGCGCCAGCCCCAGTTCCTCCTCCAGCAGCCGGATCTGGCGGCTGACCGCGCCGTGGGTGACGTGCAGTTCGGCCGCCGCGCCGCCGACGCTGCGCAGGCGCGCGGCGGCCTCGAACGCGCGCAGCGCGTTCAGCGAGGGCAGGCGGCGCAGGCTGGACATGTGAGATTTCCTGACGGATGTGCTCAGACTTTATCGGTTTTTGCGCGAACACGCGTGCGCTAAAGTGCAGGCCTGTCCTGCTGCCTGCGATCGCCATGTCCTCCGTCCCCATCAGCGACTTCCACGCCTATCCCGACGCCAGCGGCCATTTCGGCCGCTACGGCGGCCGCTTCGTCGCCGAGACCCTGATCGGGCCGCTGCAGGAACTGGCGGCGGCCTACGACGCCGCGCGCCAGGACCCGGCCTTCATCGCCGAGTACGACAAGGACCTGAAGCACTACGTCGGCCGGCCCAGCCCGATCTACCACGCCGAGCGGCTCAGCCGCGAGGTCGGCGGCGCGCAGATCCTGCTCAAGCGCGAGGACCTGAACCACACCGGCGCGCACAAGATCAACAACACCATCGGCCAGGCGCTTCTGGCCAGCCGCATGGGCAAGACCCGCATCATCGCCGAGACCGGCGCCGGCCAGCACGGCGTGGCCAGCGCCACGGTGGCCGCGCGGCTGGGCCTGGAGTGCGTGGTGTACATGGG
This sequence comes from Xanthomonas sp. AM6, assembly GCF_025665335.1. Classification (NCBI taxonomy): domain Bacteria; kingdom Pseudomonadati; phylum Pseudomonadota; class Gammaproteobacteria; order Lysobacterales; family Lysobacteraceae; genus Xanthomonas; species Xanthomonas sp. AM6. Next base: position 3,104,103 of record NZ_CP106869.1, on the reverse strand, counting down.
CGCCACCGACATCGAGCGGCAGAAGATCAACGTCTACCGGATGAAGCTGCTCGGCGCCACGGTGGTGCCGGTGACCTCGGGCTCGGCCACGCTCAAGGACGCGCTGAACGAGGCGATGCGCGACTGGGTGACCAACGTGCGCGACACCTTCTACATCATCGGCACCGTCGCCGGCCCGGATCCGTATCCGCGCATGGTGCGCGACTTCAACGCCATCGTCGGCCGCGAGGCGCGCGTGCAGATGCTCGAGGACTACGGCCGCCTGCCGGACGCGATCAGCGCCTGCGTCGGCGGCGGCAGCAACGCGATCGGCCTGTTCCATGCCTTCCTCAACGATCCGGGGGTGAAGATCTACGGCGCCGAAGCCGCCGGCGACGGCATCGCCAGCGGCCGCCACGCCGCCTCGATCGCCGCCGGCCGTCCCGGCGTGCTGCACGGCAACCGCACCTACGTGATCTGCGACGACGACGGCCAGATCACCGAGACCCATTCGGTCTCCGCCGGCCTGGACTACCCCGGCGTCGGTCCCGAGCACGCGTTCCTGTCCGACAGCGGCCGCGCGGTCTACCAGGGCATCACCGACGACGAGGCGCTGGCCGCGTTCCACCTGCTGGCGCACACCGAAGGCATCCTGGCCGCGCTGGAATCCAGCCACGCGGTGGCGCAGTCGATCAAGCTGGCGCGCGACCTGCCCAGGGACGCGCTGGTGCTGTGCAACCTGTCCGGTCGCGGCGACAAGGACGTGCACACCATCGCCGCGCGCGAAGGCGTGCAGGTCTGACCGATGCGCTGGGTGCGCGCGACGCTGACCGCCGAGATCGACGCGCCCGGCGAGCAGGACCTGCTGCTCGACTGGCTGGACCGCTGGCGCGGCGCACTGCGTGCCTGTTCCGAGAACACCGGCTGCGGCTGCTGCGTGGACACGTTCCAGGTGGAGGCGCCCGAGCAGGCACTGGCCGAACTGCCGGGGCACATGGTGGCCCGCAGCGCCCGGCCCGATGCGCCGCCGCCGACCGATTGATTCCTCATCCTCATCAGCCTGGACTCCCATGCGCCGTATCGACGACACCTTTGCCCGCCTGCGCACGCACTCGCGCAAGGCCCTGATTCCCTTCCTCACCGCCGGCGACCCGTCGCTGGAGGCCACCGTGCCGGCGATGCACGCGCTGGTCGAAGCCGGCGCCGACGTGATCGAACTCGGCGTGCCGTTCTCCGATCCGATGGCCGACGGCCCGACCATCCAGCGCAGCTCCGAGCGCGCGCTGGCGCGCGGCGCCGGCCTGGCCTACGTGCTGGAGACGGTCAGCGCGTTCCGCCGCGACGACGCGGCCACGCCGGTGGTGCTGATGGGCTACCTCAACCCGGTCGAGATCCACGGCACCGCGCGCTTCGCCGACGAAGCGGTGGCCGCCGGCGTGGACGGCGTGCTGCTGGTCGATCTGCCGCCGGAAGAGTCGGCCGAGACGTTGGCGATCTTCACCGCGGCCGGCCTGGACCTGATCGTGCTGGCCTCGCCGACCACCAGCGACGAACGCATCGGCCTGCTGTGCGATGCCGCGCGCGGCTACCTGTACTACGTCAGCTTCGCCGGCGTGACCGGCGCCGACCATCTCGACACCCGCGCCGCCGGGGACCGCCTGCGCCAGTTGCGCGCCCGTTCCGCGGTGCCGGTGGTGGCCGGGTTCGGGATCAAGGACGCCGCCAGCGCCAAGGCCATGGCGGTGGACGCCGACGGCGTGGTGGTCGGCAGCGCGCTGGTCGCGGCGCTGGCCGAGGCCGCGAGCCCGCAGGCGGCGCGCGAACGCGCGCTGGCCTTCCTCGCGCCGCTGCGGCAGGCGCTGGATCAGGCCTGAGGCATGGCTTGCCGTGCGAGGCGGTTGCGCGCCGGCCACGAGGCTGGGATGTTGCGGTGCATCAACGACGTGGCGCTGCCGCCCGCGTGACCTCGTTGCGGCGCGATATCTAGCGGCGCGCTAGACTGTCGCCCCTTGGCGGCCCGGCGGGCCGCGCGACTGGATCGTCATTCCGCATGAGTTGGCTCAGCAAATTGATGCCCTCCGGCATCCGCACCGATAGCACGCCCAGCAAGAAGCGCAGCGTTCCCGAAGGCCTGTGGGAGAAGTGCCCCAACTGCAGCGCCGTGCTGTACCGGCCGGAACTGGAGGAGAACCTGGAGGTGTGCCCGAAGTGCGGCCACCACATGGCGATCCGCGCGCGCGCGCGCCTGGCCGCGCTGTTCGACCCGGACACTGCGCCGACCGAGATCGGCGCGCGCCTGGGCCCGACCGACGCGCTGAAGTTCAAGGACCAGAAGAAATACGGCGAGCGCATCAAGGCCTCGCAGAAGAGCACCGGCGAATACGACGCGCTGATCGCGATGCAGGGCCTGCTCAAGGCGCAGCCGCTGGTCGCCGCCTCGTTCGACTTCGCCTTCATGGGCGGCTCGATGGGCTCGGTGGTCGGCGAACGCTTCGCGCTGGCCGCCGAAACCGCGCTGCAGATCGGCGCGCCGTTCGTGTGCTTCTCCGCCAGCGGCGGCGCGCGCATGCAGGAAGGCCTGTTCTCGCTGATGCAGATGGCCAAGACCTCGGCCGCGCTCGGGCGCCTGCGCGAGGCCGGCCTGCCGTACGTGTCGGTGCTGACCCATCCGACCACCGGCGGCGTCTCGGCCAGCTTCGCCATGCTCGGCGACATCAACATCGCCGAGCCGCACGCGCTGATCGGCTTCGCCGGCCCGCGGGTGATCGAGCAGACCGTGCGCGAGACCCTGCCGGAAGGCTTCCAGCGCTCGGAGTTCCTGCTCGAGCACGGCGCCATCGACCAGATCTGCGACCGCCGCGAACTGCGCGACCGCCTGTCCGAACTGCTGGCGATGATGATGCGGCAGCCGGCGCCGGCGAAGAGCGAGGTGGTGGCGTGATGGGTGCCGGGAATCGGGAAATGGGAATCGGGAATCGTGGTCCCGCGCGCGTGATGCATTGCGCGGCAAGCGCGCATCGCTCGCGATCCCTGGACGTCTCCGGCTTTTCCCGATTCCCCATTCCCGATTCCCGATTCCCCGCCGCATGAGCACGCGCAAGTACTTCGGTACCGACGGCATCCGCGGCCGGGTCGGGCAGGGCGCGATTTCCGCCGATTTCGTGATGCGCCTGGGCAATGCGCTGGGCCGCGTGCTCGGTGCCGGCAGCGCCGGCGGCGCGCGGCCGACGGTGGTGATCGGCAAGGACACGCGCATCTCCGGCTACATGTTCGAATCGGCGCTGGAGGCCGGGCTGGTCGCCGCCGGCGCCGACGTGCAACTGCTCGGGCCGATGCCGACCCCGGCGGTGGCGTTCCTGACCCGCACGCTCGGCGCCAGCGCCGGCATCGTGATCAGCGCCTCGCACAACCCGCACTACGACAACGGCATCAAGTTCTTCTCCGCCGAAGGCGAGAAGCTCGACGACGCCACCGAGAGCGCGATCGAGGCCGCGCTCGACGCGCCGTTCGCCACGGTGGAGTCCGAGCGCCTGGGCAAGGCGATGCGCGCGCGCGACGCGATCGGCCGCTACATCGAGTTCTGCAAGGCCAGCGTGCCGCGCGGCTTCGACCTGCGCGGGCTCAAGGTGGTGCTGGACTGCGCGCACGGCGCGACCTACCACATCGCGCCGCTGCTGTTCCGCGAACTGGGCGCGGAGGTGATCGCGATCGGCGCCGCGCCGGACGGGCTCAACATCAACGCCGGGGTCGGTTCGATGCACATCGACAACCTCGCCAGCAACGTGCGCCAGCATGGCGCGCAGCTGGGCATCGCCTTCGACGGCGACGGCGACCGCGTGCTGATGGCCGACGACCAGGGCAACCCGGTCGACGGCGACGACCTGCTGTACGTGCTGGCGCGCGGCTGGCAGGCCAGCGGGCGCCTGCGCGGGCCGGTGGTCGGTACGCTGATGACCAACTACGGGCTGGAGAAGGCCCTGGCCGCGCTGCAGCTGCCGTTCCTGCGGGTCAAGGTCGGCGACCGCTACGTGCACCAGGCGCTGGTCGAACAGGGCGGCGTGCTCGGCGGCGAGACCTCCGGGCACATGCTGTGCCTGGACCGCGCCACTACCGGCGACGCCATCGTCAGCGCGCTGCAGGTGCTGGAAGTGCTCAAGCGCTCCCGGCAGACCCTGCGGCAGGCGCTGCAGGGCCTGGACAAGGTGCCGCAGAAGACCGTCAACGTGCGCCTGCAGCAGGGCGCGCGCCCGGCCGAGGCGGCCAGCGTGCAGGCCGCGCTGGCCGCGGCGCAGGCGGCGGTGCAGGGCCGCGGACGCGCGTTCCTGCGCCCGTCCGGCACCGAGCCGGTGGTGCGGGTGACGGTCGAGGCCGACGACGCGGCGCTGATGCAGGACACCCTGGAAAAACTGGCCGGGGCGGTCCGTGACGCGGCGTGAGTCGCTCGCCATCGCCGTGGCGGTGGTCCTCGCCAAGATGGCCACCTTCTACCTGCTGTACCGCCTGCTGATCTGATCGCGGCGTTTCTTCCTTTCACGACTACGGTTCCCGCCATGACTGCGCGCATCCCGACCCTGGACATCAACCGCTTCATCAATCCCTCCAGTGCCAGCGACCGCGACGCCTTCGTCGCCGAACTGGGCGCGGCCTACCGCGAGTGGGGCTTCGCCGGCATTCGCAACCACGGCATCGCGCAGGCGCGGATCGACGCGGCCTACGGCGTGTTCAAGGCGTTCTTCGCGCTGCCCGAGGACACCAAGCGCAAGTACCACCTGCCCGGCAGCGGCGGCGCGCGCGGCTACACCGCGTTCGGCGTGGAGACCGCCAAGGACTCCAAGCACTTCGACCTGAAGGAGTTCTGGCACATCGGCCGCGAGATCCCGGACGATTCCAGGTATCGCGAGGTGATGCCGCCCAACCTGTGGCCGAGCGAGGTGCCGGGCTTCCGCGAGCACGGCTACGGCCTGTACCAGGCGCTGGACCAGCTCGGCGCGCGCGTGCTGGCGGCGCTGGCGCTGCACATCGGCCTGCCGGAGCAGTACTTCGCCGACAAGACCGACTCGGGCAACTCGATCCTGCGCCCGATCCACTACCCGCCGATCACCGCCGACGACATCCCCAACGTGCGCGCCGGCGCGCACGAGGACATCAACCTGATCACCCTGCTGGTCGGCGCCAGCGCCGCCGGCCTGGAAGTCAAGTCCAAGCAGGGCGAGTGGGTGCCGTTCACCTCCGACGCCGACACCATCGTGGTCAACATCGGCGACATGCTGCAGCGCCTGACCAACCACGTGTATCCCTCGACCACCCACCGCGTGGTCAACCCGCCGGGCGAGCAGGCGCGCCAGCCGCGCTATTCGGTGCCGTTCTTCCTGCACCCGAACCCGGACTTCGTCATCGACGTGCTGCCCTCCTGCGTCAGCGCCGACAACCCCAGCCGCTATCCCGAGCCGATCACCGCACAGGGGTATCTGGAGGAGCGGTTGCGGGAGATCAAGCTGAAGTAGCCGGGAGTCGGGATTGGGGATTGGGGATTCGCAAGAGCGGGTCCCCGCGCCGACGGTTGCATGCTGCGATATGCCGCTTTTGCGAATCCCCAATCCCAAATCCCCAATCCCGGCCCCTCACAGCGGCCTGATCCGCTGCGAGCCGCGGCGCATCAGTCTCAGCAGCAGGGCGTTCGGAAGCAGCGCGATCAGGCCCAGCAAGGTGCGGTAGAACAGGCCCGGCACTACCCGCACGTGGCCGCGCTCGGCGCCGTCGATGCCGGCGCGGGCCACCGCGTCGGCGTGCAGCCAGGCCCAGCGCGGCAGCTTGTCCATCTGCGCGCGGGTGCCGGTCACGTCGTGGAATTCGGACCAGGTGAAGCCCGGGCACAGCGCGCAGACGTTGACGCCGCGGTCGGCGTTCTCCAGCGCCAGCGATTCGCTGAAGCGCAGCATGAAGCTCTTCGCCGCCGCGTACAGGGTCTGCCCGTCGGCGCCGGGCACCAGCGCGGCGAACGAGGCGACGTTGAGGATGCGGCCGTGGCCGCTGGCGCGCAGCGCCGGCAGCAGGCGCCAGGTCAGCTCGCAGACCGCGCCGACCATCACCTGCAGGAACGCGGCGTGGGTGGCCCAGTCGCTGTCGGGAAAGCGTCCCGGCACGCCGTAGCCGGCATTGTTGACCAGGATCCGCACCGCCAGGCCGCGGCGTTCCAGTTCGGCCACCAGCGCGGCCGGCGCCGCCGGGTCGGCCAGGTCGGCGACCACGATCTGCACCGGCACCTGCGCGCGCAGTTCCTCGGCCAGCGCCTGCAGCAGCGCCTCGCGGCGCGCGCTGAGGATCAGGGGCACGCCGCGGCGGGCGTATTCGCGGGCGATCTCGCGGCCGATGCCGCTGGAGGCGCCGGTGATCAGGGCATGGCCGGAGGGCTGGGGCATGGCGGTCTCGCGGGAGCGGCAGGGGCGGGGCGGGGCGGCGCGCCCGGCGGCGTGCCGGGCCTCACCGCGCATCGGCTATCCTTTCGGCACTTTTTCGCCGGAGAACGCGCCGATGCGACGCAAGATCGTAGCCGGAAACTGGAAGCTGCACGGCAACCGCCATTTCGCCACCGCGCTGGTGCAGGAGGTGGCCGCGGGCCTGCCCGCCGGTGGCGTGGAGGTGGTGATCCTGCCGCCGCTGCCCTACCTGGGCGACCTGATCGAGGATTTCGAGGGCCATGCGCTGCGCTTCGGCGCGCAGGACGTGAGCAGCAACGAGAAGGGCGCCTACACCGGCGAGGTGTCGGCGGCGATGCTGGTCGACGTCGGCGCCGAGTACGGCCTGGTCGGGCATTCGGAGCGGCGCCAGTACCACGCCGAGAGCAGCGAGCTGGTCGCGCGCAAGTTCGCCGCGGCGCTGCACGCCGGGCTGGTCCCGATCCTGTGCGTGGGCGAGACCCTGGAGCAGCGCGAGGCCGGCCAGACTGAACCGGTCATCGCCGCGCAGCTGGCGCCGGTGCTGGCGCTGGTCGGCGCGCAGGGCTTCGCCAATGCCGTGGTCGCCTACGAGCCGGTCTGGGCGATCGGCACCGGGCGCACCGCCAGTCCGGCCCAGGCGCAGGCGGTGCACGCGTTCATCCGTGGCGAAGTCGCCGCCCACGATGCTAGAATCGCTGATTCGCTGCCGCTCCTGTATGGGGGCAGCGTCAAGCCCGACAACGCCGCGGAGCTGTTCGCGCAGCCCGACGTCGATGGAGGGCTGGTCGGCGGCGCGTCGCTGGTCGCCGAGGACTTCCTGGCCATCGCGCGCGCGGCGGCCGCCCGTTAACCGAACGGCCGCCGCGTTGGCGGCCGCTCGCTACCCAAGTCGTACTGTCCGGACGGATTTCGAAATGCTGATGGTCATCCTCAATGTGGTCTACGTGCTGGTGGCGATCGCGATGATCGCGCTGATCCTGATGCAGCGCGGTTCCGGCGCGGCGGCGGGGTCGGGCTTCGGCGCGGGCGCGTCCGGCACTGTGTTCGGATCGCGCGGCGCATCCAACTTCCTGTCCAAGTCGACCAAGTGGCTGGCGGTGGTGTTCTTCGCCATCAGCCTGTTCATGGCCTGGTACGCCGGCCACAGCGCCCGCCCGGCGGCCGAGGCCAACCTCGGCGTGATGTCGCAGGCCGCGACCCCGGGCCCGGCCGCGCCGGCCGGTGAGCTGCAGATCCCGCAGGCGCCGGCGGCGACCGCGCCGGTCGCCGCGCCGCCCGTGCAGCCGGCGCCGGAAAATGCACAACAAAAGTCGCCTGCCCCGTCGCAGAAAGACTGAAGACGGTTACAATATGTTGCGCGGCGGGATGCCGCGCGCGATACGCAAGCCCAGGTGGCGGAATTGGTAGACGCACTACCTTGAGGTGGTAGCGACTTAGGTCGTAGGGGTTCGAGTCCCCTCTTGGGCACCATTGTTTGGCTACGGTTTCTGCGCAGGAACGTCACGTCCCTGCCGTGAAAATCGTCTATCCCATGCCTGCGCGGCACGCGCGCGGGCACAGGCAAGAGAGAATTGCGAGTGCTGGCCGAATATTTGCCGACCCTGCTGTTTCTGATCGTGGCCACCGGAATCGGCGTCGCGCTGATGCTGGTGGGACGGTTCCTCGGTCCCCGGCGTCCGGACCTGAAGAAGCTCTCGCCGTACGAGTGCGGCTTCGAGGCCTTCGAGGACGCGCGCATGAAGTTCGACGTGCGCTACTACCTGATCGCGATCCAGTTCATCGTCTTCGATCTGGAAATCATCTTCATCGTGCCGTGGACGCAGGTGTTCATGGACCTGGGCGCTCGCTCCCTGGTCACCATGGGCCTGTTCGTCGGCATGCTGTTCCTCGGTTTTATCTACGTGTGGAAGAAGGGAGCGCTGGAATGGGAGTGATTCAGACCCTGGATCGCCTGATGACCAACCCGATCCCGGAAGGGCGGGTCGACGACATCCTGCGTCCCGAAGGCGAGAACCCGTTGCTCGAGAAGGGCTACGTGACCACCAGCGTCGATGCGCTGCTGAACTGGGCGCGCACCGGCTCGATGTGGCCGATGACCTTCGGCCTGGCCTGCTGCGCGGTGGAGATGATGCACGCCGGCGCCGCGCGCCTGGATCTGGACCGCTACGGCGTGGTGTTCCGCCCGTCGCCGCGCCAGTCCGACGTGATGATCGTCGCCGGCACCCTGGTCAACAAGATGGCCCCGGCGCTGCGCAAGGTCTACGACCAGATGCCGGACCCGAAGTGGGTGATCTCGATGGGCAGCTGCGCCAACGGCGGCGGCTACTACCACTATTCGTACTCGGTGGTGCGCGGCTGCGACCGCATCGTGCCGGTGGACATCTACGTCCCGGGCTGCCCGCCGACCGCCGAAGCGCTGGTCTACGGCATCTTGCAGCTGCAGAAGAAGATCTGGCGAACCCAGACCATCGCGCGCTGATTCCTCTTACTTCTTAAGAGCACGCCAAGCCCCCATGGCAGAGCAAGCATCTTCCTTTAGCGACCGACTCGGCGCCCGTTTCCCCGGCAGCCAGGTGTTCGTGGTCCTCCCGCGTGGCGAAGTCACCCTGGAAGTGCCGGCCGACGCCTGGCACGCCACCTGCCTGGCGCTGCGCGACGAGTTCGGTTTCGAGCAGTTGTCCGACCTGTGCGGCGTGGACTACCTGGGCTACGGCAGCGACGAGTGGGATACCGCCGACGTGTCGTCGCAGGGCTTCAGCCGCGGCGTCGAAGGCAAGGGCATGGGCCGTTTCGCCTGGGGCGAATTCCCCAGCGGCGAGACCGCCGGCGACATCCAGCCGCTGCCGGTGCCGCTGCAGCGCTACGCGGTGCTCGCGCAGCTGATCTCCTATCGCCACAACCAGCGCCTGCGCGTGCGCTGCTATGCGCCGAACGAGGACCTGCCGGTGGTGGCCTCGGTCACCGACATCTGGCCGGGCGCCAACTGGTTCGAGCGCGAGGCCTTCGACCTGTTCGGCGTGGTCTTCGCCGGCCACCCGGACCTGCGCCGCATCCTCACCGACTACGGCTTCGTCGGCCACCCGTTCCGCAAGGACTTCCCGCTGATCGGCAACGTCGAAGTGCGCTACGACGAGGAGAAGCAGCGCGTGGTCTACGAGCCGGTGACCTCGGTCGAGCCGCGCGTGGGCGTGCCGCGGGTGATCCGCGACGACGCGCGCTACCAGACCGCCGCGGGCGAAGCACTCAAGGAGCCCGCCAAGTGAGCGAGTACCAGCAGGCGCACGACGCCTTCGCCAGCAATCCTGCCGAGAGCAAGCAGGAGATCCGCAACTACACCATGAACTTCGGCCCGCAGCATCCGGCCGCGCATGGCGTGCTGCGCCTGATCCTGGAGATGGACGGCGAGACCGTGGTCCGCGCCGATCCGCACATCGGCCTGCTGCACCGGGGCACCGAGAAGCTGGCCGAGTCCAAGCCGTTCAACCAGTCGATCGGCTACATGGACCGCCTGGACTACGTGTCGATGATGTGCAACGAGCACGCCTACGTGCGCGCGATCGAGACCCTGATGGGGATCGAGGCGCCCGAGCGCGCGCAGTACATCCGCACCATGTTCGACGAGATCACCCGCATCCTGAACCACCTGATGTGGGTCGGCTCCAACGGCCTGGACCTGGGCGCGATGGCGGTGATGCTGTACGCGTTCCGCGAGCGCGAGGAGCTGATGGACTGCTACGAGGCGGTCTCCGGCGCGCGCATGCACGCGACCTACTACCGGCCCGGCGGCGTCTACCGCGACCTGCCGGACCGCATGCCCAAGTACAAGGAATCGCGCTGGCACAAGGGCAACGCGCTCAAGCGGCTCAACGCCGCGCGCGAAGGCTCGCTGCTCGACTTCCTGGAAGACTTCACCAACACCTTCCCGGGCCGCGTCGACGAGTACGAGACCCTGCTCACCGACAACCGCATCTGGAAGCAGCGTACCGTCGGCATCGGCGTGGTCACCCCGGAGCAGGCCTATGGCTGGGGCATGACCGGCGCGATGCTGCGCGGCTCGGGCATCGAGTGGGACCTGCGCAAGAAGCAGCCGTACGCCAAGTACGACGCGGTCGATTTCGACATCCCGGTCGGCACCAACGGCGACTGCTACGACCGCTACCTGGTGCGCGTGGCCGAGATGCGCGAATCCAACCGCATCATCCAGCAGTGCGTGAAGTGGCTCAAGGCCAACCCCGGCCCGGTGATGGTCGAGAACTTCAAGGTGGCGCCGCCCAAGCGCGCCGACATGAAGGACGACATGGAAGCGCTGATCCACCACTTCAAGCTGTTCAGCGAAGGCTACTGCGTGCCGGCCGGCGAGACCTATTGCGCGGTCGAGGCGCCGAAGGGCGAGTTCGGCTGCTACCTGGCTTCCGACGGCGCCAACAAGCCGTTCCGCGTGCACCTGCGCGCGCCGGGCTTCGCCCATCTGTCCTCGATGGACGCGATCGTGCGCGGGCACATGCTGGCCGACGTGGTGGCGATGATTGGTACCTATGATCTGGTGTTTGGTGAGGTCGACCGATGAAGGCGACAGGTAATTTCGAGGCGGCGCGCGACGTCGATCCGATGGTGGTGCTGAGCGACAAGACGCGCGCGCACATCGATCACTGGCTGGCCAAGTTCCCGCCGGACCGCAAGCGTTCGGCGGTGCTGCAGGGCCTGCACGCGGCGCAGGAGCAGAACCAGGGCTGGCTGACCGACGAGCTGATCGCCGGCGTGGCCAAGTACCTGGAGCTGCCGCCGGTGTGGGCCTACGAGGTCGCCAGCTTCTACTCGATGTTCGAGACCGAGAAGGTCGGCCGCAACAACGTCGCCTTCTGCACCAACATCAGCTGCTGGCTCAACGGCGCCGAGGACCTGGTCGCGCACGCGGAGAAGAAGCTCGGCTGCAAGCTGGGCCAGTCCACCGCCGACGGCCGCGTCTACCTCAAGCGCGAAGAGGAATGCCTGGCCGGCTGCGCCGGCGCGCCGATGATGGTGATCAACGGCCACTATCACGAGCACTTGACCAAGGACAAGGTCGACGCGCTGCTGGACGGGTTGGAGTAACGGCAATGGCACAGCATCCCCACGCTTCCACCGGTCCGGTCGGCCCCGCGCCGCTGCCGCACCAGGTGGTGTACACCACGCTGCACTACGACACCCCGTGGTCGTACGAGAGCTACCTGAAGACCGGCGGCTACGCCGCCCTGCGCAAGATCCTCGAAGAGAAGATCGCGCCGGAGCAGGTGATCGAGATGGTCAAGCAGCCGAACCTGCGCGGCCGCGGCGGCGCCGGTTTCCCGACCGGCCTGAAGTGGTCGTTCATGCCCAAGGGCGCGCCGCAGAAGTACATCCTGTGCAACTCGGACGAGTCCGAGCCGGGCACCTGCAAGGACCGCGACATCCTGCGCTACAACCCGCACTCGGTGGTGGAGGGCATGGCCATCGCCTGCTACGCCACCGGCAGCACGGTGGGCTACAACTACCTGCGCGGCGAGTTCCACCACGAGCCGTTCGAGCACTTCGAGCAGGCCCTGGCCGATGCCTACGCCAACGGCTGGCTGGGCAAGAACGTGCTGGGCAGCGGCGTGGACATCGACATCTACGGCGCGCTCGGCGCCGGCGCCTACATCTGCGGCGAAGAGACCGCGCTGATGGAGTCGCTGGAAGGCAAGAAGGGCCAGCCGCGCTACAAGCCGCCGTTCCCGGCCAATTTCGGCCTGTACGGCAAGCCGTCGACGATCAACAACACCGAGACCTACGCCTCGGTGCCGGCGATCATCCGCAACGGCCCGGAATGGTTCCTGGGTCTGAGCAAGACCAAGAACGGCGGGCCGAAGATCTTCTCGGTGTCCGGCTGCGTGCAGAAGGGCGGCAACTTCGAGGTGCCGCTGGGCACCACCTTCGACGAGCTGCTGGAGATGGCCGGCGGGCTGAAGCCGGGCCGCACGCTGAAGGCGGCGATCCCGGGCGGCGTGTCGATGCCGGTGCTCAAGGCCGAGCAGCTCAAGGGCCTGCAGATGGACTACGACACCCTGCGCGCGCTCGGCACCGGCCTGGGGTCGGGCGCCATCGTGGTGCTGGACGACAGCGTGTGCTGCGTCAAGTTCGCCTGCCGCATCTCGCAGTTCTTCCACAAGGAGTCCTGCGGCCAGTGCACCCCGTGCCGCGAAGGCACCGGCTGGATGCACCGCGTGCTGGAGCGCATCGTCGCCGGCAAGGCGACGATGGACGACCTGCACCAGCTGCGCACCGTCGCCGGGCAGATCGAGGGCCACACCATCTGCGCCTTCGGCGAAGCCGCGGCGTGGCCGATCCAGGGCTTCCTGCGCCAGTTCTGGGACGAATTCGAGTACTACATCGTCAACGGTCGTTCGATCGTCGACCAGCAACTGGAAGTGGCCGCATGAGTGCGCAGCCGGTAAATCCCAACGTTCCGCCGGACCACGTCACCGTCGAGATCGACGGCCAGTCCCTGGTCGTGCCGAAGGGCTCGATGATCATCCAGGCCGCCGACAAGGCCGGCATCCCGATCCCGCGCTTCTGCTACCACGAGAAGCTGCCGATCGCGGCCAACTGCCGCATGTGCCTGGTCGACGTGGAGAAGTCGCCGAAGCCGTCGCCGGCCTGCGCCACGCCGGTGATGGACGGCATGAAGGTCGCCACGCGCAGCGAGAAGGCGCTGAAGTACCAGCGCAGCGTGATGGAATTCCTGCTGATCAACCACCCGCTGGACTGCCCGATCTGCGACCAGGGCGGCGAGTGCGAACTGCAGGACGTGTCGCTGGGCTATGGCCGCTCGGTCAGCCGCTTCAACGAGCGCAAGCGCGTGGTCGCCGACGAGGACATCGGTCCGCTGGTCGCCACCGAGATGACCCGCTGCATCCAGTGCACGCGCTGCGTGCGCTTCACCGCCGACATCGCCGGGACCTACGAGCTGGGCGGCATGTACCGCGGCGAGAACCTGCAGATCGGCACCTACGACGGCAAGCCGCTGACCACCGAGCTGTCGGGCAATGTCATCGACGTGTGCCCGGTCGGCGCGCTGACCAACAAGGTGTTCCAGTTCCGCGCCCGCCCGTGGGAGCTGACCGCGCGCGAATCGCTCGGCTACCACGACGCGATGGGCTCGAACCTGTTCCTGCACGTGCGCCGCGGCGAAGTGCTGCGCACCGTGCCGCGCGACAACGAGGCGGTCAACGAGTGCTGGCTGTCCGACCGCGACCGCTATTCGCACCAGGGCCTGTACGCCGCCGACCGCGCCACCCGGCCGCTGCGCAAGATCGACGGGCAGTGGCAGGAAGTGTCCTGGGCCGACGGCCTGGCCGCGGCCGCGCAGATCCTGGGCGACCACCGCGGCGACGCGCTGGGCGTGCTCGCGCACCCGGCCACCTCCAACGAGGAAGGCGCGCTGCTGGCGCGCCTGGCCGATGGCCTGGGCAGCGGCAACCTGGACCACCGCATCGGCAACCGCGATTTCTCCGACGGCGCCGTGGCCGAACCGTTCGCGGTGCCGCTGGCGCAGATCGAGCAGGCCGAGGTGATCGTGGTGCTGGGCAGCAACCTGCGCCACGAGCTGCCGCTGCTGCACGCCCGCATCCGCAAGGCGCGGATGCAGCGCCAGGCGCGCGTGTACTCGATCAATCCGGTCGATTTCGACTTCGCCTTCGACCAGGCGGGCAAGCAGATCGTGGCTCCGTCCGGTTTCGCCGATGCGCTCGCCGATGCGGCGCTGCGCGAGGCGGTGCAGGGCGCGGCCGGGCGCGCGGTGCTGATCGTCGGCGCGCTAGTCGAGAACCACCCGCAGGCCGCCGCGCTGCGCGCCGCCGCGCGCGACTTCGCCGCCGCCACCGGCGCGGCGCTGTGCCGCGTGCCGCAGGGCGCCAACGCGGTCGGCCTGGCCCGGCTGGGCGTGCTGCCGAGCGCGCGCGACGTGGCCGGCATGTTCGCCGAACCGCGCAGCGCCTACCTGCTGTACGGCATCGAGCCGGGCCTGGATTTCGCCGACGCCGGCGCCGCGCGCGCCGCGCTGAGCGGGGCCAAGGTGGTGGCGTTCAGCCAGTTCGCCTGCGCCTCCACCCGCGACGTCGCCGACGTGATCCTGCCGATCGGCGCGCTGCCTGAGATCGACGCGACGCTGACCAACCTGGACGGCGTGGACCAGCTCGCGCGCGCCGCCGGCAAGCTGCCGGACCAGGCGCGCGAAGGCTGGCGGGTGCTGCGCGCGCTCGGCGGCGCGCTGCAGCTGGCCGGCTTCGACTTCACCGACCTGGCCGGCCTGCGCGCAGGCGTGCAACCGCGCAGCGTGAGCCTGCGCGGTTCGGCGCAGGGCGCGGCGGCGGGCGAGGGCATCGAGGTGGCGGCGACGCCGGCGATCTACCGCACCGATGCGGTGGTGCGCCGCGCGCCCGCGCTGCAGGCGCATCCGCTCAACGACGCGCCGGCGATCCGCCTGCATCCCGAGCACGCTGCGCAACTGGGCGTGGCCGCCGGGCAGGTGGTCAGGGTCGGCAACGCCGTCGGCAACGCGACGCTGCCGGTGGTGCTGGATCCGCGGGTCGCGGCAGGGGTGGCCTGGATCGAATCGGGCCATGGTGCGACGGCGCCGATCGGTGCCGGCCGGGTAACGGTGGTGGCTGCATGAACGAGATGCTGTTGAACGTGGTCGATCCGCTGCACCAGTGGTTCGTTGGCCTGGGCGCGATCGGCGTGGTGCTGTGGATCGTGCTGAAGATCCTGCTGATCGCCATGCCGGTGATCATCTCGGTGGCGTTCTACGTGGTCTGGGAGCGCAAGCTGATCGGCTGGATGCACGTGCGCCACGGGCCGATGTACGTGGGCATGGGCATCTTCCAGGCCTTCGCCGACGTGTTCAAGCTGCTGTTCAAGGAGATCATCCAGCCCAGCAGCTCGCACAAGGCGATGTTCGTGATCGCCCCGCTGATCACCCTGGCGCCGGCGTTCGCGGCGTGGGCGGTGGTGCCGTTCGACGCCAAGCTGGTGCTGTCCAACGCCAACGCCGGCCTGCTGTACCTGCTGGCGATGACCTCGCTGGGCGTGTACGGCATCATCCTGGCCGGCTGGGCGTCCAACTCCAAGTACGCGTTCCTGGGCGCGATGCGCTCGGCTGCGCAGGTGGTCAGCTACGAGATCGCGATGGGCTTCGCCCTGGTCGGCGTCATGATCGCCGCCGGCAGCCTCAACCTGAGCACGATCGTGGCCGCGCAGGCCGGCAACTGGGGCTTCCTCGACTGGTTCCTGGTGCCGCTGTTCCCGCTGTTCATCGTGTACTGGGTGTCCGGCGTGGCCGAGACCAACCGCGCGCCGTTCGACGTGGTCGAAGGCGAGTCGGAAATCGTGGCCGGGCACATGGTCGAGTATTCGGGCGGCGCGTTCGCGCTGTTCTTCCTGGCCGAATACGCCAACATGATCCTGGTCAGCTTCCTGGTCTCGATCTTCTTCCTGGGTGGCTGGCTGAGCCCGATCCAGGGCTGGGTCACGGCGGACATCTCGCCGTGGATCAACTGGATCTGGACCGGCGGCTGGCCGTGGCTGCTGATGAAGGTGTTGTTCTTCGCCAGCGCCTACATCTGGTTCCGCGCCAGCTTCCCGCGCTACCGCTACGACCAGATCATGCGTCTGGGCTGGAAGGTATTCATCCCGCTGACGATCGTGTGGATCGCGGTGACGGCATTGATGGTGTTCTACGGCGTGATCCAGAAGGGCGTGTAAGCGATGAATAAAGTCACCCATTACTTCAAGAGCCTGCTGCTGCTCGAGCTGCTCGGCGGCCTGTGGCTGACCCTGAAGTACACGTTCCGTCCGAAGTACACCGTGCTGTACCCGATGGAGAAGTTCCCGCAGTCGGTGCGCTTCCGCGGCCTGCACGCGCTGCGCCGCTATCCCAACGGCGAGGAACGCTGCATCGCCTGCAAGCTGTGCGAGGCGGTGTGCCCGGCGCTGGCGATCACCATCGATTCGGCCAAGCGCGAGGACGGCACCCGCCGCACCACCCGCTACGACATCGACCTGTTCAAGTGCATCTACTGCGGTTTCTGCGAGGAGAGCTGCCCGGTCGACTCGATCGTGGAGACCCACGTGCTCGAGTACCACTTCGAGAACCGCGGCGAGAACATCGTCACCAAGCCGCAGCTGCTGGCGATCGGCGACCGGCTCGAAGCCGAGATCGCCGAGCGCCGCGCCGCCGACGCCGCCTTCCGCTGAGGTCCTGAAATGGATTGGGTAAATATCGCTTTCTGGATCTTCGCCACCATCGCCGCGGTCTCCGCCGGCGCGGTGATCAGCGTGCGCAACTCGGTGTACGCGGTGCTGTGCCTGATCCTGACCTTCTTCTCCATCGCCTGCGTGTGGCTGCTGGTGGGCGCCGAGTTCCTCGGCGTGACCCTGGTGCTGGTCTACGTCGGCGCGGTGATGGTGCTGTTCCTGTTCGTGGTGATGATGCTCGACATCGATACGGCGCGGCTGCGCCAGGGCTGGGTGCGCTACCTGCCGGTCGGGCTGGTGGTGGCGGTGGCGATGCTGGTGCAGATGGTCACCCTGATCGGGGTCAAGGCGCGCACGGCCACGCCGTTCCCGGCCGACAACGCCGCCGCGCAGGCCGCCGACACCTCCAACATCGCGTGGCTGGCCAAGACCCTGTTCACCCAGTTCCTGCTGCCGTTCGAGTTCGCCGCGATCATCCTGACCGTGGCGGTGGTGGCGGCGGTGATGCTGACCCTGCGCAAGCGCACCGGCATCAAGACCCAGAACCCCGGCGACCAGGCGCGGGTCAAGGCCGGCGACCGCCTGCGCATCGTCAAGATGGACGCCGAGAAACCTACGTTGCACACCACCCCGGCCGCGGCACCGCAGGAGGGCCAGCCATGATCACCCTGGGCCACCTGCTGGCGCTCGGCGCGGTGCTGTTCTGCATCAGCCTGGCCGGCATCTTCCTCAACCGCAAGAACGTCATCGTGCTGCTGATGTCGATCGAGCTGATGCTGCTGTCGGTCAACATCAACTTCGTGGCGTTCTCGCGCGAACTCGGCGACGCCGCCGGTCAGCTGTTCGTGTTCTTCATCCTGACCGTGGCCGCGGCCGAGGCCGCCATCGGCCTCGCGATCCTGGTGACGCTGTTCCGTACCCGCCACACGATCAACGTGGCCGAAGTCGATTCGCTGAAGGGCTGACCCGTAGATGGAAATCACTCTCTCCAAGAGTCTGCTGATCGCCGTGGTGCTCGCGCCGCTGCTCGGCAGCGTCATCGCCGGCCTGTTCGGCCGCCAGGTCGGCCGCAAGGGCGCCCAGCTGGTCACCATTCTCGGCGTGGCGGTCAGCTGCGCGCTGTCGTGCTGGACCCTGTACCAGCTGGTCGGGCAGGGCGCGGCGCCGTTCAACCAGAACGTCTACACCTTCTTCGAGGTCGGCCATTACTCGGCCCACGTCGGTTTCATGGTCGACCGGCTGACCGCGATGATGATGGTGGTGGTGACCTTCGTGTCGCTGCTGGTGCACGTCTACACCATCGGCTACATGGCCGACGATCCGGGCTACCAGCGTTTCTTCAGCTACATCTCGCTGTTCACCTTCTCGATGCTGAGCCTGGTGATGAGCAACAACTTCCTGCAGCTGTTCTTCGGCTGGGAAGCGGTGGGCCTGGTGTCGTACCTGCTGATCGGCTTCTGGTTCAAGCGCCCGAGCGCGGTGTTCGCCAACATGAAGGCGTTCCTGGTCAACCGCGTCGGCGATTTCGGCTTCATCCTCGGCATCGCCGGCGTGCTGCTGTGGTTCGGCACGCTGGACTATTCCACCGTGTTCGCCAACGCCACCGCCGTGCTCGGCAGCGAGGCGGCCGGCGGCCTGGCCCAGGTGCAGCTGTTCCAGGGCCATCCGTGGAACGTGTCGACGATCATCTGCATCTGCCTGTTCATCGGCGCGATGGGCAAGTCGGCGCAGGTGCCGCTGCACGTGTGGCTGCCCGACTCGATGGAAGGCCCGACCCCGATCTCGGCGCTGATCCATGCCGCGACCATGGTCACCGCCGGCATCTTCATGGTGGCGCGCATGTCGCCGCTGTTCGAGCTGTCGCAGACCGCGCTGGACTTCGTGCTGCTCGTCGGCGCCACCACCGCGTTCTTCACCGGCCTGATCGGCATCGTGCAGAACGACATCAAGCGCGTGGTCGCCTATTCGACGCTGTCGCAGCTGGGCTACATGACCGTGGCGCTGGGCGTGTCGGCGTACTCGGCGGCGGTGTTCCACCTGATGACCCATGCTTTCTTCAAGGCGCTGCTATTCCTGGCCGCCGGCTCGGTGATCATCGGCATGCACCACGAGCAGGACATGCGCAAGATGGGCGGCCTGCGCAAGTACATGCCGGTCACCTACTGGACCAGCGTGATCGGCACCCTGGCGCTGGTCGGCACGCCGTTCTTCGCCGGCTTCTACTCCAAGGACACGATCATCGAGGCGGCGCAGCACCACGCGCATGGCGCCCCGTTCTGGAGCATCGCCAGCTACGGCTACTGGGCGGTGCTCGGCGGCGTGCTGGTCACCAGCTTCTACAGCTTCCGCCTGCTGTTTTTGACCTTCCACGGCAAGGAGCGCTTCCGCGACGCGCATGCGCACGAGGTGCACGCGCACAACGACAGCGCGCACACCGACGCCGAGGCGCAGCAGGCGCATGCGCACGACGCGCATGCCCATGACGACCACGCGCACGACGACCACGGCCACGGCCACCACGGCGCGCACGAGCCGCACGAGTCGCCGTGGGTGGTGACGGTGCCGCTGGTGCTGCTGGCGATCCCGTCGATCGCGATCGGCTTCTTCACCATCGGCCCGATGCTGTTCGGCACCGACTGGGCCGGGCACCACGCCGCGGCGGCGATCAAGGGCCAGGCGCTGGGCTTCTTCAGCGGCATCGTCGACTTCTACAACCCGGCGCGCGACACCGTCGGCGCGCTGGCCGAGGAGTTCCACGGCCCGGTCGCGTTCGCGCTGCACGGCCTGACCCAGCCGCCGTTCTTCCTGACCCTGGCCGGCTTCGCCCTGGCCTGGATCCTGTACCTGTGGAAGCCGGAACTGGCGGCGAAGGCGCGCAAGACGTTCTCGCTGCCGGTGTGGATCCTCGAGAACAAGTACGGTTTGGACAAGCTCTGGATCAACGGCTTCGCCGGCGCCGGTCTGGGCCTGGGCAAGGTGTCGCGCGCGGTGGATACGCATGTCGTGGACGGCGTCATGGTCAACGGCACCGCGCGCGTGATCGACCTGGCGGCCAACCTGCTGCGTCGCACGCAATCCGGTTTCCTCTATCACTACGCCTTCGCGATGATCATCGGTCTCATTGCCCTGTTGGGCGTGCTGATGCATTTCTGGCGTTGACCTGTACGGAATAAGAACACGTGTCGAACTGGCCCCTGCTTACTCTCCTGATCTGGCTGCCGATCCTCGGCGGCGCGCTGATCCTCGCGCTGCGCGACGCCAAGGCGGCGCGCTGGGCGTCGCTGCTGGTCGCGTTGCTGACCTTCGCGCTGAGCATCCCGCTGCTCACCGGCTTCGACTACGCCAGCGACGCGCTGCAGTTCGTCGAGACCCATGCGTGGATCCCGGCCTACGACATCGGCTACAACCTCGGCGCCGACGGCATCGCGGTGGCGCTGATCGTGCTGACCACGCTGGTCACGGTGCTGGCGCTGATCGGCGCCTGGACCTCGATCGAGAAGCGCGTCAACCAGTACGTGGCCGCGTTCCTGATCCTGGAAGGCGTCACCGTCGGCATCTTCGCCGCCACCGACGCGATGCTGTTCTACGTGTTCTTCGAGGCGATGCTGATCCCGATGTTCCTGATCATCGGCATCTGGGGCGGCCCGCGCCGCATCTACGCCGCGGTCAAGTTCTTCCTGTACACCTTCCTCGGCTCGGTGCTGATGCTGGTCGGGTTGATCTACCTGTACCTGAAAGGCGGCAGCTTCCAGCTCGCCGACCTGTACCAGCTGTCGCTGAGCTCCAAGGAGCAGACCTGGCTGTTCTTCGCGTTCCTGATCGCGTTCGCGGTCAAGGTGCCGATGTTCCCGGTGCACACCTGGCTGCCGGACGCGCACGTGGAGGCGCCGACCGCCGGTTCGGTGATCCTGGCCGCGATCGCGCTGAAGATCGGCGGCTACGGCTTCCTGCGCTTCAACCTGCCGATCCTGCCCGATGCCAGCAACGAATGGGCCTGGCTGGTGATCGCGCTGTCGCTGATCGCGGTGATCTACGTCGGCCTGGTCGCGCTGGTGCAGGACGACATGAAGAAGCTGATCGCCTATTCGTCGATCGCGCACATGGGCTTCGTCACCCTCGGCACCTTCGTCGCCTTCGCCCTGGTCGGCTTCGGCAGCACCGACGCGGCGCGCCTGGGTCTGCAGGGCGCGATGGTGCAGATGATCTCGCACGGCTTCGTGTCCGGCGCGATGTTCTCCTGCGTCGGCGTGCTCTACGACCGCATGCACACCCGCCGCATCGCCGACTACGGCGGCGTGGCCAACGTGATGCCGTGGTTCGCCGCGTTCGCGATGCTGTTCTTCATGGCCAACGCCGGCCTGCCGGGTACCAGCGGTTTCGTCGGCGAGTTCATGGTGATCATGGCCAGCTTCCAGGCGCACCCGCTGCTCGCCTTCGCCGCGGCGACCACCCTGGTGATCACCGCCGCCTATACCCTGTGGCTGTACCGGCGCGTGTTCTTCGGCGAAGTGGCCAATGCGCACGTGGCCGAGCTGAAGGACATCAACGGCCGCGAGGCGCTGGTGCTGGGCGTGTTCGCGCTGGGCGTGCTGGCCCTGGGCCTGTATCCGAAGCCGCTGACCGACCTGATGGAACCCTCGATCGCAAAGCTGGCGGCGCAGATCGCCACCAGCAAGCTGTAATCGGGCCGTCGAGCGAAATGATTCCAGAGATTTGATGATGACCACCCCTGCGCTGCTGCCCCTGACCGCCGTCGACCTGCCGCCCCTGCTCCCCGAGCTGGTGCTGACCGCCGGCGCCTTCGCCCTGCTGATGCTCGATCTGTTCGTCAGCGAGCGCAACAAGGCCTGGACCCACATCGTCTCGGTGGCGATCCTGGTCGCGGTGTTCGCGATGCTGCTGGCCGGGGTGGGCGGGCAGGGCGAGGTGTTCAACGGCATGTTCGTGCGCGACGCCGCCGCCGACGTGATGAAGACGGTGATCGTCGGCCTCAGCGCGCTGACCCTGATCTACGGCTGGAGCTACCTGCGCGAGCGCAAGCTGTACCAGGGCGAGATCCCGGTGCTGGTGCTGTTCGCCACGGTCGGCATGATGATCCTGGTCTCGGCCGGCAGCCTGCTGATGGTCTACCTGGGCCTGGAGCTGCTGGCGCTGTGCTCCTACGCGCTGGTCGCGTCGAACCGCGACAACGGCATGGCCACCGAGGCGGCGATGAAGTACATCGTGCTCGGCTCGCTGGCCTCGGGCCTGCTGCTGTACGGCATGTCGCTGATCTACGGCGCCACCGGCACGCTGAGCCTGACCGGCATCCACGAGGCGATCGGCACCAGCCAGGAGCGCACCCTGCTGCTGACCGGCACCGTCTTCATGATCGCCGGCGTGGCGTTCAAGCTCGGCGCGGCGCCGTTCCACATGTGGCTGCCCGACGTGTACCAGGGCGCGCCGGCGCCGATCGCGCTGTTCATCAGCTCCGCGTCCAAGCTGGCCGCGTTCGGCATGGCCTACCGGCTGCTGGAAGTGGGCGTGGGCCCGCTGGCCGAGCAGTGGCACTGGGTGGTCGGCGGGCTGGCCGCGCTGTCGCTGGTGGTCGGCAACCTGATGGCGCTGGCGCAGAGCAACCTCAAGCGCATGCTGGCGTATTCGACCGTCTCGCACATCGGCTTCCTGCTGCTCGGCGTGGCCGGCGGCGGCGAGCGCGGCTATGCGGCGGCGCTGTTCTACGCGATCTGCTACGCGGTGATGTCCACCGCCTCGTTCGGCGCGATCATCGCGATGTCGCGCCGGGGCTTCGAGGCCGAGCACATCGACGACTTCAAGGGCCTGAACGCGCGCAACCCGTGGATGGCGCTGCTGGTGCTGTGCATCATGGCCTCGCTGGCCGGCGTGCCGCCGTTCCTGGGCTTCTGGGCCAAGCTGGCGGTGCTCGGCGCAGTGGTCGCGGTGCCGACCGACAACCTGTGGTGGACCGGCCTGGCAATCCTGTCGGTGCTGTGCGCGGTGATCGGCGCGTTCTACTACCTGCGCGTGATCAAGGTGATGTATTTCGACGAGCCGGTCGGCGAGCCGCTGCCGGCCAACGACGACCGCGTGCTCGGCGTGGTGCTGGGCGTCAATTCGATCGGCCTGCTGGCGCTGGGCCTGGCCTGGAGCCCGCTGATGGCGTGGTGCCAGCGCGCCTTCGCACACCTGGCCTGATTCCGCGCGAAAGCGCTGGTTTCAAGCCGTTCGCGACAACGCCGCCGTCCTGGCGGCGTTGTCGTTTCTGCATCGAGCGATGCTATCGGTATTCCGCTATCGGTCGCTTGCGGTTATCATGTCGCCCGAAGACCGGCGGCATCGCCACCGGGTCGGATGGAAAATCAGGGCTTGCAATCATCGCGCTGGTTCTTCATAATTCCGCTTCTGCTGCGGGGTGGAGCAGTCTGGCAGCTCGTCGGGCTCATAACCCGAAGGTCGCAGGTTCAAATCCTGCCCCCGCTACCATATTTGTCTACAGCGGCAACCAGTGCATCGGTTGCCTGCAGTAGGGAAATCTGGGCTTCGCGAAGACGCATGTTCCCGTCTTTGCAACCGGAATCCAGCGTTACCGGAGTCGTACCGGATAAGGGGCCCAACGGGCCCTTTGTCGTTTCCGGGGTCCGGGAAAACCGCCAGGGCCGATTCTCCATTCATTCTGATGCAAGGCAGGCTGTGAGCGACAAGGCAAACGAAATCGCGAATCTGCTGGGCCCGACCGTGGACGCGTTGGGCCTGGAACTGCTGGGGGCGGAATACCTGCCGGCCCCGGGCGGCGCCACGTTGCGCCTGTACATCGACGTGCCGCTGGCCGAACAGCCCGAGCGCATCGTCAACATCGACGATTGCGAGCGGGTCAGCCGCGAGGTGTCGGCGCAGCTGGACGTGGAAGACCCGATCAGCGGCAACTACACGCTGGAGGTATCCTCGCCCGGCGTGGACCGCCCGCTGTTCAGCGCCGAGCAGTTCGCGCGCCACCAGGGCGAGTCGGCCAAGGTGGTGCTGAAGCTGCCGCAGCAGGGCCGTCGCCGCCTGCAGGGGCGCATCGCCCAGGTCGACGTGGACGCCGGCCGCATCGTGTTCGAGGTCGACGGCGCCGAGCTGGCGGTGGACTTCGACAACATCGACAAGGCGCGGATCCTGCCCGACTGGGCGGCGCTGGGCCTGGCCCCGACCAAGCCGGGCAAGGCTCCCAAGAAGCCGGACGGCAAGACCGCAAAACCCAATAAGAAACCATCCAACGAACCGGCGGCCGACAAGGCTGCGCGCGGAGTGAAAGAATGAGCAAGGAACTGTTGCTGGTAGTCGACGCGGTGGCCAACGAAAAGGGCGTGCCGCGCGAAGTGATCTTCGACGCGATCGAGGCCGCCCTGGCCTCGGCGGCGAAGAAGCGCTACCCCGATCAGGACGTGCTGACGCGCGTCACCATCGACCACAAGGACGGCAACTACGAAACCTACCGCCGCTGGGAAGTGGTGGCCGACGACGTGGTGATGGAGTCGCCGGACCGGCAGATCCGCCTGATGGACGCGGTCGACGAAGCCGAGGGCGTGGACGTCGGCGACTACATCGAAGAGCAGATCGAGAACCCGGATTTCGGGCGCATCGCCGCGCAGGCCGCCAAGCAGGTGATCGTGCAGCGCGTGCGCGAGGCCGAGCGCCAGCAGGTGGTGGACGCGTGGAAGGACCGGGTCGGCGAGCTGATCACCGGCGTGGTCAAGCGCGCCGAGCGCGGCAACATCTACGTCGACCTGGGCGGCAACGCCGAGGCCTTCATCCCCAAGGACAAGGGCATCCCGCGCGACGTGCTGCGCGCCGGCGACCGCGTGCGCGGCTACCTGGCCGAGGTGCGTTCGGAGCCGCGCGGCCCGCAACTGTTCATCAGCCGCGCCGCGCCGGAATTCATGATCGAGCTGTTCAAGCTGGAAGTGCCGGAAGTGGGTCAGGGCCTGGTCGAGATCAAGGCCTGCGCGCGCGATCCGGGCGACCGCGCCAAGATCGCGGTGCTGGCGCACGACACCCGCACCGACCCGATCGGCGCCTGCATCGGCATGCGCGGTTCGCGCGTGCAGGCGGTGTCCAACGAGCTCAACGGCGAGCGCGTGGACATCGTGCTGTGGAACGACAACCCGGCCAACTTCGTCATCAACGCGATGGCGCCGGCCGAGGTGCAGTCGATCATCGTCGACGAAGAGAAGCACTCGATGGACCTGGCCGTGGCCGAGGACCGCCTGGCCCAGGCGATCGGCAAGGGCGGCCAGAACGTGCGACTGGCCAGCCGCCTGACCGGCTGGCAGCTCAACGTGATGACCGCCGAGCAGGTCGCGGCCAAGTCCGAGGCCGAGCAGGCCGTCGCCCGCCAGCTGTTCATGGACAAGCTGGAAGTGGACGAGGAAATCGCCGCGATCCTGGTCGCCGAGGGCTTCAACTCGGTCGAGGAAATCGCCTACGTGCCGGTCGGCGAGCTGCTGGCGGTGGAAGGCTTCGACGAGGACATCGTCGAGGAGCTGCGGGCCCGCGCGCGCGATGCGCTGCTCAACGAGGCGCTGGCCGCCGAGGAAAGCGACGACAGCGGCGTGCCGGCGGCTGACCTGCTGGCGCTGGACGGCATGGACGAAGCCACCGCCTACGCGCTGGCCAGCCATGGCGTGCGCACCAGCGAGGACCTGTCGGATCTGGCAGCCGACGAAATCCTCGAGTTCGGCATCGAGGACCTGGACCAAGAGCGCGCCGCTGCGCTCATCCTGGCCGCCCGTGCCGAGGAGATCGCCCGGTTGGAGCGCGGCGAATGAGTCAGCGATGAATGCCGCCCTGAACCGATCAGGGCTTAGAATCCGCGCTACCTTCGCACGCGGCGAGGGG
Organism: Xanthomonas sp. AM6; assembly: GCF_025665335.1. Classification (NCBI taxonomy): domain Bacteria; kingdom Pseudomonadati; phylum Pseudomonadota; class Gammaproteobacteria; order Lysobacterales; family Lysobacteraceae; genus Xanthomonas; species Xanthomonas sp. AM6. The sequence continues at coordinate 3,078,562 of NZ_CP106869.1, read as the reverse complement.
GCGCCAACCAGATCATAGGATCCGAATGTCGCAGCAAACCACCATCCGCAAGCTGGCCGAACTGGTGAACACGCCGGTCGATAAACTGCTGGTTCAACTGGCCGAGGCCGGAATGAAGTTCAGCGGTCCCGACCAGGTCGTGACCAGTACCGAAAAGATGAAGCTGCTCGGCTTCCTGCGCCGTACCCACGGCAAGACCGACAAGCCGGTCGAGGAAGAAGCCCAGGCCGCGCCGAAGAAGATCACCCTGAACCGGCGCAAGCTGCAGGAAGTGACGGTCAGCGCCGGTCGCAGCAAGACCACGGTCAACGTCGAGGTCCGGCAGAAGCGCACCTACGTGAAGTCGGCCGAGGATCTGGCCGCCGAGCGCGCGGGCACGTCGTCGGGCGGACGGGTGGATGACGAGCGCGCCGAGATCCTGCGCAAGCTGGAGGAATCCAAGCAGCGCAATCTGGCCGAACAGCAGAAGCTCGCCGAGCAGGACCGCGCGCGCGCCGAGGAGATCGAGCGCAAGCGCAAGGCCGAGCAGGACGCGCGCGACCGCGTGGAAGCCGAACGCAAGGCCGCGCAGGCCGCGGTGGAAGCCGAGTCGGCGCCGCCGGCCGCGTCCGCGCCTGCGTCCGCCGCCGCTCCGAACGCCGGCACCGGCGCCGCCGCCGCGCCGCGCGCGCCGCGCCCGGCCGCCGCGCCGCATCATCCGGCCAAGCCGGCCGCGCCGCGCAGCGACGACCGCAACGCCGGCAACAAGCACAAGACCCGCGGCTCGCACGTGATGGTCGCCGGCGTCGAGGACGACGACAGCACCAGCCGCTTCGCCGGCCAGCTGCACCTGTCCGCGGCCGATCGCGCGCGCCGTTCCAACGTGCGCGGCAAGCCGCGCGGCGGCAACAGCGGCGGCCGCCGCCAGGCCGAGCCGGCGCGCAGCGGCGGCGGCGCGCACGGTTTCGAGCGCCCGACCGCGCCGGTGGTGCGCGAAGTGGCGATCGGCGACACGATCACCGTGGCCGACCTGGCGCAGAAGCTCGCGCTGAAGGGCGGCGACGTGGTCAAGGCGCTGTTCAAGATGGGCGTGATGGCCACCATCACCCAGTCCATCGACCACGACACCGCGGCGCTGATCACCGAGGAACTGGGCCACAAGCCGGTCCGCGCGGGCAGCGCCGACGCCGAGGACGCGCTGCTGGCGCACACCGAGGACGGGCAGGGCGAGAAGCTGCCGCGGCCGCCGGTGGTCACCATCATGGGCCACGTCGACCACGGCAAGACCTCGCTGCTGGACTACATCCGCCGCACCAAGGTCGCCTCCGGCGAAGCCGGCGGCATCACCCAGCACATCGGCGCGTACCACGTCGAAACCGACCGTGGCGTCATCAGCTTCCTGGATACCCCGGGCCACGCGGCCTTCACCTCGATGCGCGCGCGCGGCGCCAAGCTGACCGACATCGTGGTGCTGGTGGTGGCGGCCGACGACGGCGTGATGCCGCAGACGATCGAGGCGGTCAAGCACGCCAAGGCGGCCGGCGTGCCGCTGATCGTGGCGGTCAACAAGATCGACAAGTCCGGCGCCGACCCGCTGCGGGTCAAGAACGAACTGCTGTCGCAGGACGTGGTCGCCGAGGAATTCGGCGGCGACACCCAGTTCGTCGAAGTCTCGGCCAAGACCGGCGCGGGCATCGACTCGCTGCTGGACGCGATCTCGCTGCAGGCCGAAGTGCTGGAACTCAAGGCCGTGTTCGACGGCCGCGCCAGCGGCGTGGTGATCGAATCCTCGCTGGACAAGGGCCGCGGCCCGGTGGCGACGGTGCTGGTGCAGCAGGGCAGCCTGAAGAAGGGCGACTACCTGGTGTGCGGCGTGCAGTACGGCCGCGTGCGCGCGCTGTTCGACGAGACCGGCGGCCAGCCGGCCGAGGCCGGTCCGTCGATCCCGGTGCAGGTGCTGGGCCTGTCCGGCGTGCCGGATGCCGGCGACGACTTCGTCGTGGTCGACGACGAGCGCCTGGCCAAGGACGTGGCGCAGCAGCGCGAGACCAAGCGCCGCGAGTCGCGCCTGGTGTCCTCGGCGGGCAGCCGCATGGAAGACATCATGTCGCAGCTCGGCAAGGGCGAAGGCCAGCTGTCGCTGAACCTGGTGATCAAGGCCGACGTGCAGGGTTCGGTGGAAGCGCTGAAGCAGTCGCTGGTGGCGCTGTCCAACGAGCAGATCCGCATCAACGTGATCCACTCCGGCGTCGGCGGCATCACCGAGTCCGATGCGAATTCGGCGCTGGCCTCCAAGGCCACGGTGATCGGTTTCAACGTGCGTGCCGACGCCTCGGCGCGGCGCATCATCGAAACCAACGGCATCGACCTGCGCTACTTCTCGATCATCTACGACGTGATCGACCAGGTGAAGCAGGTGGCCTCCGGTCTGCTCGGCGTGGAAATCCGCGAAGAGATCATCGGTACCGCCGAAGTGCGCGACGTGTTCCGCAGCTCCAAGTTCGGCGCGGTCGCCGGCTGCATGGTGGTGGAGGGCGTGGTCAAGCGCAACAAGCCGATCCGCGTGCTGCGCGACAACACGGTGGTGTTCGAGGGCGAACTGGAATCGCTGCGTCGCTTCAAGGAGAACGTCGACGAGGTCCGCAACGGTACCGAGTGCGGCATCGGCGTGAAGGCCTACAACGACGTCAAGCCGGGCGACCAGATCGAGTGCTTCGAGCGCATCGAAGTGCAGCGCACGCTGTAAGGAGCCGGGATTTGGGGGGCGGGATTGGGGATTCGTGAATCCCGGTCCCGAGCCTCCATCGGGCCATCGGGCGGTAACGCCGGTGGCCTCAGTTCCGGTATCCGTTCCGACCTCCTTTTCCAATCGCGAATTCCCGTGCCCAAGACTTTCCACCGTACCGATCGTGTTTCCGCGCAGATCCGCCGCGACCTAGGCGCGATCGTGCATTCGGCCGTGCGCGATCACGGCCTGCCGTCGGTCAGCGTGTCCGATGTCGAGATCAGCCGCGACCTGGCCCATGCCAAGGTGTTCGTCACCGCGTTGCAGCCGGAGCGTTCCGGCGAGGCGGTCAAGGGCCTGAAGGAGCTGGCGCCGCAGCTGCGCAGCGAACTGGCGCGGGCGATGAAGCTGCGCCACGTGCCCGAACTGCATTTCCACTACGACGATTCGGTCGACCGCGGCGAGCGCATCGACAACCTGCTGCGCGACATGCCCGAGCTGCAAGCGGCCGAAGACGCAGACGGCGATCACGACGGCGACGACACGGCCCCGCCGAAGGCGTGAGCCGTTCCGCCGGTGCATCCGCATCGGCATGCGTCCGCATCGGCGCAGCGAGTGGCCTGAAGCGCTCGGCAAGCCGCACATGTCCAGTGGAGGCTTGTGCTTCCGCAGCGCCGGCTGTGCGTCCGACCGACCTGCTTTCCCGCATCCGGCCTGCCATCCCATGTGGCCTGCGACGACCGCAGGCCTTACCGTCCGATTCCCGAATCCCGAATCCCGAATCCCGAATCCCCAAGCTCCCAGCCCCATGCCTGTCTTCGGCCCCCGCCTGCCCCGCATCTCCTTCCGCCGCCTCGACGGCATCGTGCTGCTCGACAAGCCGGCCGGCATGAGTTCCAACGCGGCGCTGCAGGCGGCGCGGCGGCTGTTCCGCGCCGAGAAGGGCGGGCATACCGGCAGCCTGGACCCGCTGGCCACCGGCCTGCTGCCGCTGTGTTTCGGCGAGGCGACCAAGCTGGCCGGGCTGCTGCTGGGCTCGGCCAAGGCCTACGAGGCCGAGGTCGTGCTGGGAATCACCACCGACAGCGACGACGCCGACGGCGCGGTGCTGCGCACCCGGCCGGTGCCGCCGATCGATGCGGCGACGCTGCAGGCGGCACTGGCGCCGCTGCGCGGGCGCATCCGCCAGCGCGCGCCGATCTATTCGGCGCTCAAGCAGGGCGGCGAGCCGCTGTACGCGAAGGCGCGCCGCGGCGAGGCGATCGAGGCGCCGGAACGCGAGGTCGAGGTGCATGCCATCGACGTGCTCGCCCACCAGGGCGAGCGCCTGCGCCTGCACGTGGCCTGCGGCTCCGGCACCTATATCCGCAGCCTGGCCCGCGACCTGGGCGAGACGCTGGGCTGCGGCGCGCACATCGCCGGCCTGCGGCGCCTGTGGGTGGAGCCGTTCCGCGAGCCGCGGATGGCCACCCTGGAGCAGCTGCAGCACCTCGCCGCGCACGACCCTGCGGCGCTGGACGCGCTGCTGCTGCCGCTGGCCGCCGGGCTGGCCGATTTCCCGCCGCTGCGCCTGGACCATGCTGCGGCGCAGCGCTTCCGCATGGGCCAGCGCCTGCGCGACGCCGCCTGGGCGCCAGGGGCGGTGGCGGTGTTCGACGCCGACGGCCTGCCGCTGGGGCTGGGCCAGGTCGATGGCAGCGGGCTGCTGGCGCCGCAGCGCATGTTCAACCTGTGATCCGCGGCGGAGTGGGGCGCGTCCAGCAGGCCTGGGCGGACGGCCGCAGATCGTGACGCGGCGTTAACACCTTGTCCGCCAGGGCCGGGACCGGTACAATTCCGCGGCCTTTACGGCATCCCTGCGCTCCGGCGCATCCTTCGCAATCGGCGAGCCAGGCGGTGCGTCATCCGCACGTTCCTGCCGGCCCCGCATCTTAGAGAAACCTCATGTCCATCGACACCCAGAAAGTCATCGAAGAAAACAAGCGCGGCGCCGCCGACACCGGCTCCCCGGAAGTGCAGGTCGCCCTGCTGACCGCGCGCATCGAGCTGCTGACCGGCCACTTCAAGACCCACAAGAAGGACCATCACAGCCGCCGCGGCCTGCTGCAGATGGTCAACCGCCGCCGCAGCCTGCTCGACTACCTGAAGAAGAAGGATGGCGAGCGCTACAAGGCGCTGATCGAGAAGCTCGGCCTGCGTCGCTGAGCCAACGTACCCGACCGCGGCGCAGCGATGCGCCGCGGTTTTGTTTTGGGTAGTACCGCGGCCCGGGGAATGCTCCGCGCCGCCGGCCGGATCCTCCCGGCCACCCGCCAGCGGCATGGGCCGTCAGCGGTCCATTTGCAGACAGCATCATCCAAGGAAACCCCGTGGCAAAAATCACCAAAACCTTCCAGTACGGCAAGCACACCGTCACCCTCGAAACCGGCGAGATCGCCCGCCAGGCCGGCGGCGCCGTCATCGTCAAGATGGACGACACCGTACTGCTGGTCACCGCCGTCGCCGCCAAGAGCGCGCGCGAAGGTCAGGACTTCTTCCCGCTGACGGTCGACTATCAGGAGAAGTTCTACGCCGGCGGCCGCATCCCCGGCGGCTTCTTCAAGCGCGAAGGCCGTGCGACCGAGAAGGAGACGCTGATTTCGCGCCTGATCGACCGTCCGATCCGTCCGCTGTTCCCGGAGGATTACAAGAACGAAGTGCAGATCATCGCCACGGTGATGTCGATGAACCCGGACATCGACGGCGACGTCGCCGCGCTGATCGGCGCCTCGGCCGCGCTGTCGCTGGCCGGCACCCCGTTCAAGGGCCCGATCGGCGCCGCCAAGGTCGGCTACAAGAACGGCGAGTACATCCTCAACCCGACCGTGTCGGAGCTGAAGGACTCGCAGCTGGAGCTGGTCGTGGCCGGTACCGCCAACGCGGTGCTGATGGTCGAGTCCGAAGCGGCGCTGCTGTCTGAGGAAGTGATGCTCGGCGCGGTCACCTTCGGCCATCGCGAGATGCAGAAGGTCATCAACATCATCAACGAGCTGACCGTCGAAGCCGGCACCAAGCCGTCGGACTGGGTCGCCCCGGCGAAGAACGAAGGCATGATCGCGGCGCTGAAGGAAGCGGTCGGCGATCAGCTGGCCTCCGCCTTCCAGGTGCGCGACAAGCTGCAGCGCCGCGATGCGATCTCGGCGATCAAGAAGGACGTGCTGGCGCAGCTGGCGCCGCGCGCCACGGTCGAAGGCTGGGTCGCCGCCGACCTGGCCAAGGAATTCGGCGAGCTGGAATACCAGACCATGCGCGGTTCGGTGCTGAGCACCAAGGTGCGCATCGACGGCCGTGCGCTGGACACCGTGCGTCCGATCAGCGTCAAGGCCGGCGTGCTGCCGCGCACCCACGGCTCGGCGCTGTTCACCCGCGGCGAGACCCAGGCGATCGTGGTCACCACGCTGGGCACCGCCCGCGACGGCCAGGTGATCGATGCGGTCAGCGGCGAGTACAAGGAAAACTTCCTGTTCCATTACAACTTCCCCCCCTACTCGGTGGGCGAGTGCGGCCGCTTCGGCGCGCCGAAGCGTCGCGAGATCGGCCACGGCCGCCTCGCCAAGCGCGGCGTGCTGGCGGTGATGCCGAGCATGGAAGAGTTCCCGTACACGATCCGCGTGGTCTCGGAAATCACCGAGTCCAACGGTTCCTCGTCGATGGCCTCGGTGTGCGGCAGCTCGCTGGCGCTGATGGACGCCGGCGTGCCGGTGAAGGCGCCGGTCGCGGGCATCGCGATGGGCCTGGTCAAGGAAGGCGACGACTTCGTGGTGCTGTCGGACATCCTGGGCGACGAAGATCACCTGGGCGACATGGACTTCAAGGTCGCCGGTACCGCCGAAGGCGTGTCCGCGCTGCAGATGGACATCAAGATCGAAGGCATCACCGAGGAGATCATGAAGCAGGCCCTGGCGCAGGCCAAGGCCGGCCGCCTGCACATCCTCGGCGAGATGGCCAGCGCGCTGACCACCCCGCGTTCGGAGCTGAGCGACTACGCGCCGCGCCTGCTGACGATCAAGATCCACCCGGACAAGATCCGCGAAGTGATCGGCAAGGGTGGTTCCACCATCCAGGCGATCACCAAGGAGACCGGCACCCAGATCGACATCCAGGACGACGGCACCATCGTCATCGCCTCGGTCAACGCGATCGCCGCGCAGGCCGCCAAGGCGCGTATCGAGCAGATCACCTCGGACGTGGAACCGGGCCGCATCTACGAAGGCAAGGTCGCCAAGATCATGGACTTCGGCGCGTTCGTCACCATCCTGCCGGGCAAGGACGGCCTGGTGCACGTGTCGCAGATCTCCAGCGACCGCGTGGAGAAGGTCAGCGACGTGCTGAAGGAAGGCGATCTGGTCAAGGTCAAGGTGCTGGAAGTCGACAAGCAGGGCCGCATCCGCCTGTCGATGAAGGCCGTCGAGGAAGGCGAGGGCGTGACGGCCGAGTAAGCCGGCCGCGTCAGCGCTGCACCAAGGAAAAAGCGGGCTTCGGCCCGCTTTTTTTTGCGCGGGAGGGGGCGGGCCCGTGGGATGCCTGGATGCGGCGGCAGGCCACGATCCCCTGTAGGAGCGGCTTCAGCCGCGACCGAAGCGTTCCCGGTGAATGCACGGTCGCGGCTGAAGCCGCTCCTACAATGTCGATCCAGATGCCTTGATGAGGTTTGCCGCGCGCTCTCGGGTTTATGGGCGGCGCGGGCGAGAGTGCGCATCTCGGCTTGGCGATCCAGCTACCAAGAGGCGAGGAGCGGTGTGGGAGCGACTTCAGTCGCGACGGGCATTGGCGGTACAGCCCGTCGCGACTGAAGTCGCTCCCACAACATCGTGCCAGCCGCAACGCCCCGGCCACGATGCCCGGCCGGAACGCCCTGGCAAGGCTGGCAGCGGACTCAGGCCGGCCCGTCGTCGATGGCCGGATACCGCGCCAGGTGCGCCGACAGCGGGCCCGGATGCGCCAGCTGGTAGCCCTGGCCGTGGCGCGCGCCCAGCGCCTGCAGCGTAGCCAGTTCGCTCTCGGTCTCGATGCCTTCGACGATCACGCTGGCGTCGGTCTCGGCGGCGAAGGACAGGATCGCCAGCGCCAGCCGCTGCCGCCGCGGCTCGGCGTCGATGCCACGGGTCAGGGTCAGGTCCAGCTTGATGATGTCCGGCGACAGGTGCAGCAGGTGGCGCAGGCTGGCGAAGCCAGTGCCGGCGTCGTCCAGGGCGATGCGCAGGCCCTGCCGTTGCAGCGCGCCGATGTGCGCGGACAGGCGCGGGTAGTCCGGCGCCTGCAGCTGCTCGGTGATCTCCAGCACCACCCGCGACAGGTCGTGGCCATGCAGCAGCGCCTCCAACTGCGGATGCAGCAGGGTCTGCGCGGAGACGTTGATCGCCAGGTACAGCGGCGCCGGCAGCTGCGCCAGCAGGTCCAGCGCCTTGCGCGCGGCGGCCAGTTCCAGCTCCAGCGCCAGCCCGACCCTGCTCGCGTCCTCGAACCAGCGCAGCGGCGGCAGCGTGGGATTGGACGGGAACCGCGACAGCGCCTCGACCCCGACGATGCGCTGCGAGGACAGCGCCAGCACCGGCTGGGTCACGATCTGCAGGCGCTCGTTGGCGATCGCCTCGCGGATCCGCGTGGCGATCGCCGCCTTCTCGCGGAACGCGTGTTTCTCCGCGTTCTGGCGGCGCGCGATGTCGGTCTGCAGCGCGGCGCGATCCATCGCCAGCGCCAGCGTCGCGCCGACCAGCGTGGCCAGCATCTCCAGGGTGCGCACGTCCTGCGGGGTGTAGCTGCAGCGGTACGGCGACATCACCTTGAGCACGCCGATGCCGCGCTCGCCGTAGCGCAGCGGCACCACCAGCATCGAGCGCAGGCCGACCTTGCGGCAGGCGGCCAGGTTGACCCGCGGGTCCTCTTCCGAATCGTCGCACTGCAGCACCTGGCCGCTGCGCATGCACAGCCCGGACAGGCTGCCGTCGCTGGGCAGGCGTAGGCCCAGGTGCTGTTCGGCGACGCCGCTGGCCGACCAGTACAGCATGTCGTTGCCGTCGCGCATCTCCACCACCGCGCCGGTGGAGCGGGTCAGCTCCTGCGCGCGGCGGGTGACCACGTCGACCACCTGCAGCGGGTCGCTGCCGGCCGCGGCGATCTCGCCCTGGGCGAGGATGATCCGCGACAGCAGCAGCGCGTCCTCACTCATCGCCGAGGCGACGGGAGCATGCCCGGCAGCGGCATCGCCAGGGCGCTCGATCCGGTCCGAAACGTCGGGTGGCTTGATCATGTCCGGATCATGCGCCCAGGCGTCGGCGCAGAGCAATCGGGAACGCCCGGGCGCGCTCCACCGGGCACCGAATCGCGGCCCGCGTCACGCTGCGCCGCCGCGCCGCGTGGCGCGCGTCAGCCGCCCGCGCCGTTCCTGCGCGGCTTGCCGTACAGGCTGCGCAGCTCGTCCTTGGCCTGCTCCAGCACTTCGCGGCGCTGCGCCGGCAGCTGCTTGCCTGCGCGGTTGATGTAGAAGGTCAGCATCGACATCGCCGAGCGGTAGGGACCGGTGCGGCGGCGCGCGCTCTGGTCGGCGGAGTGCTTGAGCGAACGGGCGATGGACACCGGATCGTCGCGTTCGAACACGCTGGGCGTGAGCTCCAGCGCATCGCTGCCGTCGTTGACGCGCTGGACCCAGTGGGCGGTGGAAACGTTCGGGCTGCTGTGTGCCATTGACGATGCTCCTTGGCGGGTGACGAGTGGAACGGAGGCGTTGCTGCAGGATTTCCGCGGCGCCCGCTGCAGGCGGTGCGAGGAAACGGCGATCTGCGCCGATGCATGCGCTGTGCGCATGCCGGCCGGTGACGTGGGCGAACGCGGCGCCGCGTTCGGGGATGCAAGGCCAGCGGAGCGCATGCATTGGCCGCGCAACGCTGGCGCGAGCGCGCAGGCATGCGGGGCGAATGTCCGCCGACGCCGACGCTGCTGTTCGACCATGCTGCCATGCCGCATGCAGGACTCCCCGAGCGAGTACCAGGTCCGTTGCGCCGATCCTGGGGGCGCAAACGTGACGACATCGACAACATAACCGCGCATCCCGGGGCATGTGGTAGACAGTGCGGTTTTCGATGAACGATTAACCGGAAAAGCCCTGGAAAACAGCCGCGCCGCGCGTCCGCGCTTGAACCGGACTGGTAACGTCACCACCTCCTGTTGCGTACGCCGTTGCCGCGGTTGTCGCGTGAGACAATCGAACGGTTCCGCTTCCGCCGCCCTTGCATCCGCCGGCAAGGGCGCGCGCCGCAGGAGACCGCATGTCCTTCGTGCAAGCACGCTTCCATCCCGCCGTCGCTCGCTGGTTCGAGCGCCGTTTCCCCGCGCCGACGCCGGCGCAGGCGGCCGCTTGGCCGGCGATCCAGGCCGGGCGGCATACGCTGGTGGCGGCGCCGACCGGCTCCGGCAAGACCCTGACCGCGTTCCTGGCCGCGCTCGACGCGCTGCTGCGCGAAGGCCTGCGCGACGGCGCGCTCGCCGACCGCACCCAGGTGCTGTACGTATCGCCGCTGAAAGCGCTGTCCAACGACATCCAGCTCAATCTCGAAGCGCCCCTGGCCGGCATCCGCGCCGAACTGGCCGCGCTCGGCTTGCCCGACGTGGAGATCCGCACCGCGGTGCGCACCGGCGACACGCCGCAGCGCGAGCGCGCGCAGGCGCGGCGGCGGCCGCCGCACGTGCTGGTGACCACGCCCGAATCGCTGTACGTGCTGCTCGGCTCGGTCTCCGGCCGCGACACGCTGCGCCACGTGCGCACGGTGATCGTCGACGAGATCCACGCGCTGGCGGCGAACAAGCGCGGCAGCCACCTGGCGCTGTCGCTGCAGCGCCTGCAACAGCTGTGCGCGGTGCCGCCGCTGCGCATTGGCCTGTCGGCGACGCAGAAGCCGATCGACGCGGTCGCGCGCTTCCTGGTCGGCAGCGCGGCGGTGCACGACGGCCAGCCCGATTGCGAGATCGTCGACATCGGCTACGCGCGCGCCCGCGACCTGGCGCTGGAGGTGCCGCCGACGCCGCTGAGCGTGACCATGTCCGCCGACCAGTGGCAGCAGGTGTACACGCGCCTGGCCGAACTGGTGCGCGCGCACCGCACCACGCTGGTGTTCGTCAACACCCGGCGCATGGCCGAACGCGCGGCGCGGCACCTTGGCGAACTGCTCGGCAACGACGCGGTGGCGGCGCATCACGGCAGCCTGGCGCGCGAGGCGCGGCTGCTCGCCGAGCAGCGGCTCAAGGCCGGCCAGCTGCAGGTGCTGGTCGCCACCGCGTCGCTGGAGCTGGGCCTGGACATCGGCGACGTGGACCTGGTGTGCCAGCTCGGCTCGCCGCGTTCGATCGCCAGTTTCCTGCAGCGCGCCGGGCGCTCCGGCCACGCCGTCGGCGGCACGCCGAAGGCGCGGCTGTTCCCGCAGTCGCGCGACGACCTGGTCGAATGCGCGGCGCTGCTGGACTGCGTGCGCCGCGGCGAACTGGATGCGCTGCACATGCTCGACGCGCCGCTGGACGTGCTGGCGCAACAGCTGGTCGCCGAGGTGGCGTGCCAGGAATGGGACGAGGACGCGCTGTACGCGCTGGTCCGCGGCGCCTGGCCGTACGCGACGCTGCCGCGCGAGCGCTTCGACGCGGTGCTGCGGATGCTGAGCGACGGCTTCAGCACCCGGCTCGGCCCGCGTGCCGGCTACCTGCACCGCGACGCGGTGCATCGCCGCGTGCGCGAGCGGCGCGGCGCGCGCATGGCGGCGCTGACCTCCGGCGGCACCATCCCCGAGACCGGCGACTACAGCGTGCTGCTGGAGCCGCAGGCCGAGACCATCGGCACGGTCAACGAGGACTTCGCGGTGGAGAGCCTCAGCGGCGACGTGTTCCAGCTCGGCAACGCCAGCTACCGCATCCTGCGCGTGGAGCCGGGCCGGGTGCGGGTGGAAGACGCGCGCGGCGCGCCGCCGAACATCCCGTTCTGGCTCGGCGAGGCGCCCGGGCGCAGCGACGAGCTGTCGGCCGGCGTGTCGCGGCTGCGCGCGCAGCTGGAGCAGTGCCTGGAGCAGGGCGGCGCGGCGCAGGCGCTGGCCTGGCTGGGCGGGGACCTGGCGCTGGACGCCGCCGCCGCGCAGCAGTTGGTCGACTACCTGGGCCGCGCCCGCACCGCGCTGGGCGCGCTGCCCACGCAGCAGTGCATCGTGCTGGAGCGCTTCTTCGACGACAGCGGCGGCACCCAGCTGGTGATCCACAGCGTGCACGGCAGCCGCATCAATCGCGCCTGGGGCCTGGCCCTGCGCAAGCGCTTCTGCCGCACCTTCAATTTCGAACTGCAGGCGGCGGCCACCGAGGACGCGATCGTGCTGTCGCTGTCGACCCGGCACAGCTTCGCGCTGGAGGAGGTCGCGCGCTATCTGCACAGCGCATCGGCGCTGGACGTGCTGGTGCAGGCGCTGCTGGAGGCGCCGCTGTTCGGCGTGCGCTGGCGCTGGAACGCCACCAATGCGCTGGCATTGCCGCGCTTCACCGGCGGGCGCAAGGTCGCCCCGCAGCTGCAGCGGATGAAGTCCGAGGACCTGCTGGCCACGGTGTTCCCGGACCAGGTGGCCTGCGCCGAGAACCTGGTCGGCGAGCGCGAGATTCCCGAACACCCGCTGGTCGCGCAGACGCTGCACGACTGCCTGCACGAGGCGATGGACAGCGACGGCTGGCTGCGGCTGCAGCGCGGCATCGAGGACGGCAGCGTGCGCGTGCTGGCGCGCGACCTGGCCGCGCCGTCGCCGCTGGCGGCCGAGGCGCTGGACGCGCGGCCGTACGCGTTCCTCGACGACGCGCCGCTGGAGGAGCGCCGCACCCAGGCCGTGCACAGCCGCCGCTACCAGGACCCGGACAGCGCCGACGACCTGGGCCGGCTCGACCCGGAGGCGATCGCCGCGGTGCGCGAGGAGGCCTGGCCGCAGCCGCGCAGCCGCGACGAGATGCACGAGGCGCTGGTCGCGCTCGGCGCGCTGGACGCCGCCGAAGCCGCCGCGCACGAGGCCTGGCCGGCGTGGCTGGCGGAACTGGCCGCCGATGCGCGCGCCACCCGGCTGCAGGGCGTAGGAGACGACGGCGCCGCGCTGTGGGTCGCGGCCGAGTCGCTGGCGCTGGTCGCGCCGCTGTATCCGCAGGCCGAGGCGCAGCCGCGCATCGCCGTGCCGGAGGGCTATGCGATCGACGACTGGCAGCGCGACGGCGCGCTGCGCGAGCTGCTGCGCCTGCGCCTGGCCGCGCTGGGGCCGGTGAGCGCGGCGACACTGGCGGCGCCGCTGCGGCTGCCGCTGCGCGAGGTGCAGGCCGGCCTGCTGGCGCTGCAGCGCGACGGCTACGTCCTGCCCGGCCGCTTCAGCGCCGACGCCGCTGCCGACGAATGGTGCGAGCGCCACCTGCTGGCGCGCATCCATCGCTACACGCTGGGCCGCTTGCGCCGCGAGATCGAACCGGTGGCGCCGCGCGACTACGCGCGCTTCCTGTTCCGCTGGCAGCATCTGGACGGCGAAGGCCGGGTCGCCGGCGCGGAGGCGCTGGCCAGCGTGCTGGCGCAGCTGGAAGGCTTCGAGGCGCCGGCGGCATTGTGGGAAAGCGAGCTGTTGCCGGCGCGGGTGCGCGATTACGCCCCGGCGTGGCTGGACGAACTGTGCAGCGCCGGGCGCACGCTGTGGACGCGGCTGCGCCCGGCCGCGGCCAGCGTGGGCGGCGCCGGCTCGCTGCGCAGCACGCCGATCCTGTTGCTGCCGCGGCGCAGCGCCGCGCAGTGGTCGCGGTTGCTGCCGGCCGCGGCCGCGCCGGCCGCGCTCGGCTCGCGCGCGCAGAAGGTCGCCGACTACCTGGACGCGCACGGCGCCTCGTTCTTCGACGAGATCGCCGACGCCACGCGGCTGCTGTCCACCGAACTGGAAGAGGCGCTGGCGGACCTGGTGGCCGCCGGCCGCATCCATTGCGACAGCTACGCCGGGTTGCGCGCGTTGCTGGTGCCGGCCTCCAAGCGGCCGTCCGCGGTGTCGCGGCGGCGGCGCCGGGTGCCGTTGTACGGCATCCAGGACGCGGGACGCTGGGCGCTGCTGCGCACCGCCACCGACGGCGCCGCCGCGACCGCGCGCGGCGAGGCCATCGAGCACCTGGCGCGGACCCTGCTGCGCCGCTACGGCGTGGTCTGCTGGCGCCTGATGGAGCGCGAGGCGGCGTGGCTGCCGCCGTGGCGCGAGCTGCTGCGCGTCTACCACCGGCTGGAGGCGCGCGGCGAGATCCGCGGCGGGCGTTTCATCAGCGGGCTGTCCGGCGAGCAGTTCGCGCTGCCCGAGGCGATCGGCCTGCTGCGCCAGGTGCGCCGGCAGCCGCACGACGGCGCCTGGTTGTGCGTGGCCGCCGCCGATCCGGCGAACCTGCTCGGCGGCGTGCTGCCGGGCAACCGGGTGCCGCGCGTGCCCGGCGCGCGGGTGCTGTACCGCGACGGCGTGCCGATGGCGACCTGGGTCGCCGAGCGTTTCGAACCGTTGCAGGAACTGAGCGCCGCCGACAGCGCGATGGCGCGGCAGCGGCTGACCGAACCGGCAGCATCAAGCACACGCGACGCCATCGCTGCGATGCTCGCCAGCCTGAGCTGACCGCGCCACGGCAGGAGCGGCTGGCTGCTGTCGCCGCCCGGAGACGCCGCGGTGCTTGAACGTCGGTTCCTTCACGTATTGTCTACAATTTGTTGTGGTGCAAATCACCGTTTTTTCCGCGACGTCGGGGCGGAAATTTCCCGTTGAGGACAAGTGCGGCATGCGGCGCGGGTGCGCGCCGCGCCCGTCGCCTATGCGATGACGTCCGCCCAGAAAGGCTCCGTCCGTGTTCAGCGCACGTCCGCAGCACTTGCCTGTGTGCTCAATTCCGCAGTTGCGATGGCGATTAAAGGCGACTTGGGGAGCGCCGATAGCTTTCACGCAACGAGCGACAGCGCTACGACAGGACATCGCTGCGTTACGCACATCGATGATCGTTCCCGGCCCAGGTGGGTGTAGCGGGAAGGACATCCGGGCGCGCCGTGTCGGGCGCGATCGTTACCAAACAATCGGGGAAAGACACCATGTTGGGCAATATGAAGATCGGTATCAGGCTTACCTGCGCGTTCCTGATCGTGGCCGCCATCGGCGCCTGCATCGGCGCCATCGGCATCCGCAATTCCGGACGCATCAACCACTACGCCACGCTGTTGTACGAGCGCGAGCTGCTCGGCGTGTCCAATATCAAGGAAGCCAACATCAACCTGATCTACGCAGGCCGCGCGCGCTCCAACCTGCAGTTGGCCACCACGCAGGAAGAACGCGCCAAGCACCTCGCCAGCATCGACAAGTACACCGCGAGCATGGTCGATTACATGACCAAGGCGCGCGCCTCGATGGACGGCCCCGAGGCCAAGGCCACCCTGGCGCGCTTCGACGAAGCGTGGAAGGTGTACCTGGCGCGCCGCGGCGCGTTCCTGGAGAAAGCGACGCAGCAGCCGCTGCAGGACGCCAATCCGGAACTCATCGCGTTGTCCACCGCCGCGCGCAGCGCCTCCGACGACGTCGACGCGCTGATGACCGAGCTGGCCAAGATGAAGGAAGCCAACGCGGCGGCCGCGAGTACCGAGACCAATGCGATCTATACCAGCGGCGCCAAGGTGCTGACGGCCATCATCGTGGTCGGCGTGCTGCTCGGCGTGTGCCTGGGCTTCTTCATCAGCCGCAGCGTGACCAAGCCGATCGGCAAGGCGGTGGATGCCGCCAATGCGCTGGCCGACGGCGACCTGAGCGTCGTGATCGAAACCACGTCCAAGGACGAGGCGGGGCAGTTGCTGCTGGCGATGCGACGCATGGTCGAGAAGCTGCAGCAGGTGGTCGGCGAGGTCAATGCCAGCGCGCAGACCCTGGCCGGCGCCTCGGAGGAGGTCAGCGCCACCGCGCAGTCGCTGAGCCAGGCCTCGACCGAGCAGGCCGCGGGCGTGGAGGAAACCAGCGCATCGCTGGAGCAGATGACCGCCTCGATCGGGCAGAACACCGAGAACGCGCGTATCACCGACGGCATGGCCGCGCAGGCCGCCAAGGAAACCGTGGAAGGCGGCGAAGCGGTGGTCGCCACCGTGGCGGCGATGAAGCAGATCGCGCAGAAGATCGGCATCATCGATGACATCGCCTACCAGACCAACCTGCTGGCGCTGAACGCGGCCATCGAGGCGGCGCGCGCCGGCGAGCACGGCAAGGGTTTCGCCGTGGTCGCCGCGGAAGTGCGCAAGCTGGCCGAACGCAGCCAGGTCGCCGCGCAGGAGATCGGCGAAGTCGCCGGCTCCAGCGTCGAGCTGGCGGAGAAGGCCGGACGCCTGCTGGAGACCATCGTGCCCAGCATCAAGAAGACCTCCGACCTGGTGCAGGAAATCGCCGCGGCGTCGCAGGAGCAGTCCTCCGGCGTGGCGCAGATCAATTCGGCGGTGGTGCAGCTGAGCCAGACCACGCAGCAGAACGCCACCGCGTCCGAGGAACTGGCCGCGACCGCCGAGGAAATGAGCACGCAGGCCGAGAACCTGCAGCAGTCGATGGCGTTCTTCCGCCTGGGTCATGGCCATGGCGAGGCGCCGCGCCTGCCGCGCGCCGCGGACAAGCCCGGCGTCCGGGCGGTCGTCGGTCGCGTCGAGCCCAAGCGCGTGCGCCCGCGTGCGCCGCAGCCGGCCTATGCGATGGCGGCCGGTCCGGACGAATCGCAGTTCGCCAGCTTCTGAGGAGCACGCCATGCGCGCACAACTTGGCAATGCCGCGGCCGCGCCGCCGGACGCGGATCCGGCGGTGGCGTCGCTGCCGTCGCAGTTCCTGACCTTTCAGCTGGAACAGGAGCTGTTCGGCCTGAACATCGTCGGCATCCACGAGATCATCGAATACCGCGCGCCGACGCCGGTCCCGACCATGCCCGCCTGCGTGCGCGGCGTGATCAACCTGCGCGGCGCCGTGGTGCCGGTGGTGGACCTGCAATTGCGGCTCGGCCGCGCGCCCAGCCGCGTCACCCGGCGCAGCTGCATCGTGATCGTGACCGCCGAAGACGCCGGCACGACCCAGGCCTTCGGCCTGCTGGTCGATGCGGTCAGCGAGGTGCTGGACATCCCGGCGCAGCAGATCGAGGCGGCGCCGTCGTTCGGCGGCGGCATCCGCCAGGAGTTGCTGCAGGGCATGGGCAAGCTGGAGGGCCGCCTGGTGATCCTGCTGGACCGGGCGCGCCTGCTGCGCATGGACGAGATCGCCGGCGCTGCGCTGCAGGCGGCGGCCTGAGCGAAAGAGGGTGGCCGCTCCATGGCAACCGCGCCGGCACTGCGCGCGGGCGCCAGTGTGCACCTCGCGCGCCCTGTTCGCAGGCAGCGAGGCGCCACGCCAGCTGCAGCGAAGACCCGCGCCGTGATATGCGCATCACGGCGGCCCCGCTAGTGTTTCCGGGACAGGGCATCCGCCCACAGCGAGGTCCGGACCATGGCAGACAAAGACACGCAACACGGCAAGCAGCAAGGGATCCAGGAAGGCCAACAGGACCGGGCGCAGGACGAGGTGGCCAAGCAGCGGTCGGGCCGGGAGGACGAGAAGCTGCGCGAAGCCCACGAACGCGGGCCCAAGTCCGGCGGCGACCAAGCGGCCGGCTGAGCCGTCCGCAGGCTGCCTGGGCCGCGGTGCGGCGGCGTGCGCGCAATGGCGCGCCGCTACCCAGCAGGCGCCGTCCGCAGACACAAAAAAGCCCCGGAGGCGACTCCGGGGCTTTTCGTCTGAAGAAGTGGTGGAGCGGAAGGGGATCGAACCCTCGACCTTCGCATTGCGAACGCGACGCTCTCCCAGCTGAGCTACCGCCCCACATCAGACGCATAGTCTAACTGGCCCGGGGCGTGCGTGCCAAGAGGGCGATGCGGCCCGCGCGTCTGGCCGCTGGCGCTCGCGGTCGCGCACGCACGGCTGCGCCACTAGCGCTTCGCGCAGGCCGCGGCGGTGCGCGCAGGTGGCGGCACGCGCACGCTCGACGACAAGGCGCGCTTGGCCGGGCGTGCGCGCCCGATGCTGACGCGTGCCCCTCGGGCACCCATACGCGGCAACCTGCAGACCGCTGGCGTGAAGGCGGAAATGCACGCCCGTATTCCGGCAGCCGGCGGGGAGAGTCGATATAATCGTGGGCCGAAATCCTCGTCAGACGGTTTCGTCGTTCCGGATGAGATATTCCGTCCGTTCCAAATCTTTTTATCCACGGGTCCTTGAAAAATGACGGAAGTTCGCAACTTGCAACAAATCGCCGAAGCCAAGGCCAAGCTGCAGGAAGAGATGCGCAAGCTGGAAGAGCAGGAGAAGCAGGCGCGCGAAGGCGAGACCAGCGCCGCGCATGCCAACGTGCTGTCGCTGCTGGAGCAGTTCGCCGAGTTCTTCAGCGCCAAGCAGCGCAACGAGATCGCCGCCTACGTGACCAGCGCCGCGCCGAAGCCCGCCAGCGCCAAGTCCGCCGGCGGCCGCAGCGAGGTCAAGCCGAAGTACCAGCTGCCGCACACCGGCGAGACCTGGTCCGGCCGTGGCCGCACGCCGAAGGCGTTCGCCGCGTGGGAAGGCACCGCCGCCTACAACGAATGGAAGGCGCGCCACCCGGACCTGAAGTTCCCGCTGGTCAAATACTGATCGGTTTACTGATCGGTCGCAAAAAGGCCAGGGGTTTCCTGGCCTTTTTTATGGGCGATGGTTTTCAGGCGGTGTCGCGCTTTCGCTGTGAATAAGCGGGCGAGGGCACGCGATAAACGGAATACGCTGCATGCCGGAAGGCTTACTCGCCGGCATGTCGGTGGTTGTGGCGCAAACGTCCGACACCGCGCTGTGAGACTGAGTCGTTCCAATCTGATCGCGCCAGCGCGGGACCAGCACGCCTGGGCGAAGACGGATCCTGCGCCCCACAGCTGCGAATGCGCCGCGGCCGCTCACCACCTTGCGTCTGTCCGGGCGACCAGACCCTGTAGGAGCGACTTCAGTCGCGACGGGCTTTACCGGTAGAGCCCGTCGCGACTGAAGTCGCTCCTACAAACGCTTTCGCTGACTTTGCCTGAGCCGACGCCTAGCCAGCGCTGCCCAGCAGCGGCTGCAGCGTCGCTTCCAGTTCGCGGCGGCGCCAGCCGGCCAGCGGTTGCGGCCATTGGCCGCTTTCCAGCAAGGCTTCCAGGTGCTTGCGCGAGGCCAGCAGGCCGTCGGGCAGGCCCAGCTCGGCGCTGCGGGCGGACACCGCGTCCTGCAGGCGCTTCAGCGCCGCCTTGTTGTCGTCGCTGGCGGCCAGCGCCAGCGGCGCGTCGGCTTCGTCGGGCAGTGGCGTGGTCAGCGCCTGCCACAGCGCCTCGCCGAGCTTGCGCGGGGCCTTGGGATGCTTGTCCAGCAGCGCCTGCAGGCCGTGGCGGTCGTCGGGCGGAAAGCGCGCCAGGGTGGCGGCCAGTTCGTTGTCCAGGATCCAGCTGCGCGGCTTGTCGCTGTGCCGGGCCTGCACGTCGCGCCAGCGCAGCAGGCGCAGCAGGCGCTGCTGCGCCGGCGGATCCATGAACTGCGCTGCGCGCATGCCCAGGTGCGGCCAGCGCTCGCCTTCGTCGTGCTCGACGGTGCCGAGCAGGCGCTCGCCGTCCTCGTGCAGCCAGGCGCTGCGGTCCAGCGCCTGCAGCCGTTGCTGCAGGGCGTCGTGGATCGCGAACAGGTGGCGCACGTCGTCGGCGGCGTATTCCAGCTGCGCCGGCGACAGCGGACGGCGCAGCCAGTCCGAGCGGGTCTCGCCCTTGGCCAGGTGCACCCCGGTGATCTCCAGCACCAGCTTCTGGTAGCCCATGCCCGCGCCGATGCCGGCCAGGCCGGCGCCGATCTGGGTGTCGAACAGCGGCCGCGGCAGCGCGCCGCAGGCGCACTTGAACGCGACCAGGTCTTCGCTGGCGCTGTGCATGACCTTGAGGATGGCGGGATCCGACAGCCACGGCGCCAGCGCCTGCGGCATGCCGGGGATCAGCGGGTCGATCAGCAGGATCTCGTCGGCCACCGCCATCTGCACCAGCGCCAGCTGCGGCCAGTAGGTGCGTTCGCGGACGAATTCGGTATCCAGGCCGATCCTGGCCGGGCGCTGCGCCAGCCGCTCGGCCAGCTCGGCGGGTTGCTTGATCCAATAGGGCACGTGGTTTCCGTCGAATGCAGGGTTTGCTCAGGCAGGCGAGAATAGCCTAACGTCGGCCCGCCGGCCGCACGGACGCCGATGGCGCGAACGCCGTCGCAAGGCCAATGTCGTTGGGAGGATGCGTGCGCACGAGCGGTTCTGCGATTGCCTGGGCCCTGCTGGCCGCGCTGCTGGGCGGCTGCACCGGGCAGGCGCCCGCGCCTGCGCCGGCTCCTGCCGGGCCGGCGCCGCAGGCCAGGGCCGCGGCGGCCAAGCCGGCGCAGGCGCCCAGCGTCACCATCGGCGGCGAGGATGCCGCCGAGACGGTGGCGCGCTGGCAGCCGCCGCTGCCGACGCTCGATCGCGCCGATCTGGCCCAGGCGCGGCGCGATGCCGCGCGCGCTCTGGCCGACGACCGCCTGTTCGAGGACGCGCAATCGGCGATTCCGCTGTACCTGGCGATCCGCGCGCTGGCGCCGCAGGACCGGGTGGCGCGCGACGGCCTGCGCAAGGCGCGGCTGCGCCTGCTGCAGCTCGGCGATGCGTTGTTGCAGGCCTCGGAGCAGCAGGAGCAGGCGCTGGAGCGCGCCGGCCGCATCGCGATGGTGGCGCTGTCGCTGGATGCCGACGATCCGGCGGTGCGGCGCCTGCAGCAGCGGGTGGAGATCGCGCTGCGGGTGCTGGCCTACAACCGCGCCGGCGAGGAGGATCTGCGCGCCGGCCGGCTCGGCGAGGACGGCAACGGCGCGCTGGCCAATTTCCGCGAAGCCCTGCAGCTGGACGCCGACGATGCGCGCGCGCGGCAGGGCGTGGCGGCGGTGGAGAGCGCGGTGATCCGGCGCGCCGAGGCGGCCGCGGCGGCGTCCGATTTCGCCGCCGCCGGCAGCTGGCTGGCGCGCGCCGCGCGCATCCGCGACGGCGCCGCCACCGTGCACGATGCGCGGGTGCGGGTGGAAGGCGTGCGCACCGCGCGCATCGCCGGCCTGCGCGATGCCGGCCTGCGCGACCTGGCCACGCCAGCCGGGCTGAAGGCCGCGCGCGAGAAGCTGGGCGAGGTGCTGCGCATCGCCGACCCGGGCGACCCGGTGGCGGCGATGCTGCGCGAGCGCATCGACCTGGCCACCCACTACGGCAGCTTCCGCCCCGGCCAGGTGTTCACCGACGGCATGAGCAGCGGCGAGCGCGGGCCGCAGATGATCGTGGTGCCGCACGGCGGTTTCCGCATGGGCGCCAGCGCGACCGAGCCCGGCGCGGTGCCGGCCGAGCAGCCGCTGCACTACGTGCGCTTCGAGCGCGGCTTCGCGATGTCGATTACCGAAGTCACCGTGGCCGAGTTCCGCCGTTTCGTCGAGGCCAGCGGCGCGCGGCCGCGCGCGACCCGGCGCGGGCATTCGATCGTCTACGACGAGCGCAGCGGCAATTTCGTGCGCCGCAGCGGCACCGACTGGCAGTCCGACTACAACGGCGCGCGCGCCGCGCCGAACAGTCCGGTGATGCACGTCAGCGTGCGCGATGCCGAAGCCTATGCGGCATGGCTGTCGCAGCAGACCGGGCGCCACTACCGGCTGCCCAGCGAGGCCGAGTTCGAATACGCGCTGCGCGCCGGCAGCCGCGGCCGCTACCCGTGGGGCAACGCCGGCGTGCCGCCGCGCGGCGCCGGCAACTTCACCGGCGGCGGCGACGTCTCGCCCAGCGGCCGGCACTGGAACAACGCCTTCGTCGGCTATGCCGACGGCTTCTGGGGGCCGGCGCCGGTCGCCAGCTTCAAGGCCAATGCCTGGGGCCTGCACGACATGGGCGGCAATCTCAGCGAGTGGGTCGCCGATTGCTGGCATTCCAGCTACCGCCGCGCGCCCGCCGACGGCAACGCCTGGTACAACCCCGGCTGCCGCTCGCGCGTGGTGCGCGGCGGCAACTGGGCCAACGCGCCGGAGCAGACCCGTGCCGCCTGGCGGCTGATGCAGGACTCCGACACCACCAGCGCCCGGGTCGGGTTCCGCCTAGTGCGCGGAATTTGACACGGCCGCGCCGCCGCCGCGGCTACAGTGCCGCGCACGGGCATGCGCCATCGCCGCCCACCAGCCAGCAAGGGGATTGGACATGAGCAACGTCTTCGGCCGCCAGGGCGGGGAGCAGGGCGGCAGCCGCCGCGGGCCGCTGGGCGGCGTGCGCTGGCTGGTGCTGCTGGGCTTCGCGGTATACGCGGGGTTCTACTGGTTCTCCAACCGCAGCGAGGATCCGTACACCGGTGAGAAGGTGCTGATCGACAGTTCGCTCGGCGTGGAGGACGAGAAGGCGCTGGGCCTGCAGGCCTACCAGGAGATCCTGGCGCAGGAGCGCCCGGTCGATCCGCAGTCGCAGGTGGCGCAGCAGGTGCGCGCGATCGCGCAGCGGCTGATCGCCAAGGTCGACGTGGTCGAGGACGCGCTGGCCGCCGAGCACGGCATGCAGGCCAAGCACTACGCGCGCGGCTTCGACTGGGACGTCAACGTGATCGAGTCCGAGCAGGCCAATGCGTTCTGCCTGCCCGGCGGCAAGATGGCGGTCTACACCGGCCTGCTGCCGGTGGCCAAGAACGCCGATGCGGTGGCGGTGGTGATGGGCCACGAGATCGCGCACGCGCTGCTGCGCCACGGCGCGCAGCGCATGGCGCAGCAGAAGCTGACCCAGATCGGGCAGATGGCCGGCGCGGCCAGCGGCATGGACCCGCAACAGCAGCAGATGGCGATGGCGGCGATGGGCTACGGCTACCTGCTGCCGTACGCGCGCAGCCACGAGACCCAGGCCGACGAGGTCGGGCTGATGCTGGCCGCGGCGGCCTGCTTCGATCCGCGCGAAGCGGTGCCGCTGTGGGAACGGATGAGCGCCAGCAGCGGCGGCCAGGCGCCGCCGGAGTTCTCGTCCACGCATCCCAATCCGGGCACGCGCATTCAGAACCTGCAGGCGCTGATGCCCAAAGCGCTGGAGTACCGGCAGCGTTTCTGCGAGTCGGCCAAGACCGCGCAGCGCTGAGCGAGGCGGCAGGCGCGGGCGGCTGAGCTGCGCACGCCGTGGCGTGTGCAGCCCGCGCGCCTGCGCTCAGCGCGTGGAGACCTGCACCGGCGGCGTCGCCTCCGGCAGGGCCAGGCGTTGCCCGATCGCCAGCAGCTCGACGAACTCGCGGCGCTCGCCGCTGCGATCCGCGCCGGTCGCCGCGCGCGCCGCGGCGGTGACCTGCGCCCAGTCCCAGCCATCGATGTGCGCGCCGCCGCGCAGCAGGTCGGCGTAGGCGGCGACCGCGGCGGCGAAGCGCAAATCCGTGCTCGGCTGCGCCATCGCCGAGGCCGTGGCGACCGTGCTCTGCAGCAGGCGGCTGCGCTCCTGCCCGGGCAGCTTGTAGCGCAGGCGCAACTGCGCCAATTCGCCGGCATGCAGCGGCGTCTGCGGCTGCGCCGGTCCGGCGTAGCGCAGGGCCGGCAGGCGCCGCGATGCGCTGCCCACGGGAGTGATCTCGTACAGCGCGGTGACGCTGTGTCCGGCGCCGATCTCGCCGGCATCGACCTTGTCGTTGGCGAAATCCTCGCGCGCCAGCAGCCGGTTCTCGTAGCCGATCAGCCGATATTCGGCGACCTGCGCCGGATTGAACTCGACCTGGATCTTGACGTCGCGGGCGATGGTCAGCAGCGTGGCCTGCATCTGCTGCACCAGTACCTTGTGCGCCTCTCGCGCCGAATCGATGTAGGCGTGGTTGCCGTCGCCGACATCGGCCAGGCGCTCGGCCATCGCGTCGTTGTAGTTGCCGCGGCCGAAGCCGAGCGTGCTCAGCGCCACGCCGCTGCGGCGCTGGTCGGCGACCAGCGTCTCCAGCGCGGCGCGGTCGACCGTGCCGACGTTGAAGTCGCCATCGGTGGCCAGGATCACCCGGTTGCTGCCACCGGCGACGAAGCCCTGCCGGGCGGTCGCGTAGGCCAGGCGGATGCCGTCGCCGCCATTGGTGCTGCCGCCGGCCTGCAGTCGCTCCAGCGCGGCGAGGATCTCGGCATGGCGGTCGCCGGGCGTCGGCGGCAACACCAGCCCGGCGGAGCCGGCGTAGACCACGATCGAGACCCGGTCCTGCGCGCGCAGCTGCGGCACCAGCATGGCGAAGGCCTGCTTGAGCAACGGCAGCTTGTCGGCCGAGGCCATCGAACCGGAGGTGTCGATCAGGAACACCAGGTTCGCCGGCGGCGAGGCCTGGCGCGGGACGTCGTAGCCCTTGATGCCGATCATCAGCAGCTGCCGCTGCGGGTTCCACGGGGCGGGCGCCAGTTCGGTGGACACGCGGAACGGCACGTCGCGGTCGCGCGGCGCCGGGTGCGCGTAGTCGAAGTAGTTGATGAATTCCTCCGCGCGCACCGCGTCGGCCGGCGGGCGCTGGCCGTCGCGCAGCATGCGCCGCACGTTGGCGTAGCTGCCGGTGTCCACATCGATCGAAAAGGTGGACAGCGGCTGTTCGCGCGCACTGTGCACCGGGTTGTCCGCCGGGCGTTCGTAGTGTTCGCGGTCCAACGGCGGCATCTGCGCGGCGTCCATCGACAGCTGCGCGCGCTGGGCGGCAACGGCCCGCTGGCGAATCGGCGAAGGCGCGGCAGGCGTGGCCGGCGCCAAGGCCCGTGCCGGCGGCGCGGGTGGCGCGGGCGGCGTCATCGGCGATTGCGACGCCGGCTGCGCGGTGGTTTCAACCAGGGGTTCGGGGGATGCCTGCGCCTTGACGCGGACGAAGGCGTCGCTCGGTGCCGGCGCGCGTACGTCGGCGCGATCGTCGGCGGTGCTGCAGCTTGCCAGCAGCGCGGCAAGGAGCAGGGACGGCAGGGCGGGGCGGTACGGGCGTGGGTGCATGGCGGGCGCTCGGTGATGGTCCGAGGCTGCAAACGCGCGACGGGCAGGATCGGGGTTGGACTCGGGGCCATCCCGTCTTGCTGCCTTGCGGCTGAATGCCCCGCCTGCGCGCGCACGGCGTGGCATCGGGGCGGGTGCATCATGCGCGTATCGCCACGGGAGCATTCGCCATGAAACGCCTCTTGCTGTCATCGCTCGGGCTGGCCGCGCTGCTGGCCGGCTGCGCCACCAACCGCCTCGGCGACGACGAGCGGCTGGCGCTGTACCGCGCCCATGCCGCCGCGCCGGTGCGCGACTTCCAGTACTTCAATCGGATCAGCGGCTGGACCGCGCTCGGCGACAGCGCGCTGGCGGTGTGGACGCGCCCGAACCAGGCCTACCTGCTCGAGCTGAGCGGCCGCTGCGCCGACCTGGATTACGCGCCGACGATCGCCATTACCCATTTCGGCGACCGCGTCTCGGCGCGTTTCGACGACGTGCTGGTGATCGGCGGCAGCCCGGGCGCGATCCGCCTGCCGTGCCGCATCCAGAGCATCCGCCCGCTGGACGTCAAGGCGCTGCGCACCTCGGAGAAGGAACTGCGCGAGGCCAAGGTGCAGGAGCGGGCGCAGCAGGGGCAGGGCGGGTAGGCGGCCCGGGGGCCTGCAGCTGAGATGCGGTCCGGCGGGCCGGTCGGCGTCAGCGACTGGTAGGCCGAAGTCGCTCGCATACGCCGTCGGGATAGTTCGCCGCAAGTCCCTGTAGGAGCGACTTCAGTCGCGACGCGCGATACCGGCAGCCCATCGCGATGGGTGGTCCGGGGCGATCCGAAATGGCTGCTGAGAGGAGCGCGGACTGCGGTGCAAGGGGTTCATGGGTCGCGACTGAAGTCGCTCCTACAAGGACGCGGCACATCGTGATGGATGGGCCGAGACGACGGGGATCGTTGCTGCAAGGGGCGGTGGGCTGCGGTGCAGGAGTTCATGGGTCGCGACTGAAGTCGCTCCTACAGGGACGTGGCCCGTCGTGATGGATGGGCGCGGCGACCCGGGATCGTTGCTGCAGGGAGCGGTGGACTGCGGTGCAGGGTTTCATGCGTCGCGGCTGAAGTCGCTCCTGCAGGGGCTTGCGGCGGCTGGGATGGGAGTGCCGCACGCGCGTTCGGCTGCTGGCGCCGTCGGCGCGGCGCAGCGCGGCGGTCTTCCGCCGCGCTCAGGATTCCCGTTCGGGTTCCACGTAGCCCTCGGGCTTGGGCGCGCCGCCCTGGAACAGGAATTTCTCCAGCTCCGCCTCCAGGAACGCGCGGTGCTTGGGATCGCGCGGCGACAGCCGGTTCTCGTTGATCAGCATGGTCTGGTGCGCCAGCCACGCCTGCCAGCCGGCCTTGCCGATCTGCGCGAACACGCGCTGGCCGAGTTCGCCGGGATACGGCACGTAGTCGAGGCCTTCGGCGTCGCGTTGCTGGTACTGGCAGAAGACGGTGCGGGACATGGCGGTTCCTGGTGGCGCGGCGGGCGACGATCAGAGGCCGTCGAGCAGTTTGCGGATCGGTGCGGGCAGGCCGAGCGCGGACAGGCCGGCCCGCGCGACCCAGCGCAGGCCGTCATTGTCGCGCACCGCGTCGCGCAAGGCGACCTTGCGCAGGCGCAGCGGCTGCAGGTGCAGGCGATAGTGGCTGAAGGTGTGGACGATGGGCGGCATCGGTTCGGCGTCGTCGAAGGCGCGGCCGCGGGTCTCGCGTTCGAACCAGGCGCGCAGTTCGGTCTCGCTCTCGGCCTGCGGCAGCGTCCACAGCGACGCCCAGATGCCGCTCGGCGGGCGCCGCTGCAGCAGTAGTTCGCCGGCGGCGTTCTCCAGCAGCAGCGCCAGCGCCTCGCGTTCGGGCAGGATCTTGCCCGGCTTGGGCGTGGGCAGCGCGTCGACCAGGCCGTCGCGGCGTGCCACGCAGTCGTCCTGCAGCGGGCACAGCACGCAGGCGGGGTTGGCGCGGGTGCACAGGGTGGCGCCGAAATCCATCTGCGCCTGGGTATAGTCGGCCATGCGTCCGTCGGCGACCGCTGCCACGTGCGCCTGCGCGATCGCCCACAGCGGCTTCTCCACCGCCGGCAGGCCGGGGTAGCCGGCGATGCCGTGGTAGCGGGTCAGCACGCGCTTGACGTTGCCGTCCAGGATCGGGAAGCGGTCGTTCCAGGCCTGGCTGAGGATCGCGCCGGCG
The DNA here is from genome assembly GCF_025665335.1 of Xanthomonas sp. AM6. Lineage (NCBI taxonomy): Bacteria > Pseudomonadati > Pseudomonadota > Gammaproteobacteria > Lysobacterales > Lysobacteraceae > Xanthomonas > Xanthomonas sp. AM6. The sequence continues at coordinate 3,051,608 of NZ_CP106869.1, read as the reverse complement.
GTGCTGCGGCCGATGCCGGGCAGCGCGTGCAGCGCGTCGAAATCGCGCGGCAGCTCGCCGCCGTGCAGCTCCACGCAGCGCTTGGCCGCGGCGTGCAGGTTGCGCGCGCGGGCGTAGTAGCCCAGCCCGGCCCATTGCGCCATCACCGCGTCGCTGTCGGCCGCGGCCAGGTCCGGCAGGGTCGGGAAGTGCTGCAGGAAGCGCAGGAAGTACGGGATCACCACCGCGACCTGGGTCTGCTGCAGCATGATCTCCGACAGCCACACGCGGTAGGGACTGCGCGGATGCTGCCAGGGCAGGTCGTGGCGGCCGTGGCGGTCGAACCAGGCGAGCAGGCGGGGGGCGAAGGTGTCTGGGGGCTGGCGCATGCTGGCATTGGGTCGTTCCTTCTCCCACCGGGAGAAGGTGCCCCGAAGGGGCGGATGAGGGTGCGGGCGAAGTCCCGTGTAGCTGGGGCAGCGAGACGCATTCGCGCCGTACCCTCACCCCAACCCCTCTCCCGATGGGAGAGGGGCTTTAGGTCAGGCGCCCAGGGCTTCCGGCAGCAGGGCGTCGACGAAGGCTTCGGCGTCGAACACGCGCAGGTCTTCCGGGCGCTCGCCGATGCCGGCGAAGCGGATCGGGATGCCGAACTCGCGCGCCAGGGCGAACACCACGCCGCCCTTGGCGGTGCCGTCGAGCTTGGTCACCACCAGACCGGTGACGCCGACCGCGGCGTGGAACTGGCGCAGCTGCGACAGCGCGTTCTGGCCGGTGGTGCCGTCGATGACCATCAGCACTTCGTGCGGCGCGGCCGGATCGAGCTTGCCGAGCACGCGGCGGATCTTGCCCAGTTCGTTCATCAGCCCGGTCTGGGTGTGCAGGCGCCCGGCGGTGTCGGCGATCAGCACCTCGGTGCCGCGCGCCTTGCCGGCCTGCAATGCGTCGAACGCGACCGAGGCGGCATCGGCGTTCTGGCCCTGCGCGATCACGGTCACGCCGTTGCGGTCGCCCCAGGCCTGCAGCTGCGCCACCGCGGCGGCGCGGAAGGTGTCGCCGGCGGCCAGCATCAGGCTGTGGCCCTCGTCCTTGAAGCGCTTGGCCAGCTTGCCGATGGTGGTGGTCTTGCCGACGCCGTTGACGCCGACGGTCAGCACCACGAAGGGTCTGGCGTTGCGGTCGATCTGCAGCGGCCTGGCCACCGGCTGCAGGATCGCGATCAGGTCGGCGCGCAGCGCGCGCAGCAGCGCCTGCGCATCGACGAATTCGCGGGCCTTCATGCGCTTGCGCAGGTTCTCGATCAGGGCGGTGGTCGCCGGCACGCCGACGTCGGCGGTGATCAGCGCGGTCTCGATCTCGTCGAGCAGGTCGTCGTCGAGCTTGGGATTGCGCGAGAACAGGCCGCCGAAGCTGCGCGCGATGGTGCTGTTGCGCAGGCGCTCGCGCCAGCCGGTCTTGCCGGCGCTGGCGGCGGGCGGCGCGTCGGCACGCACGTCGAACGCCGCCGCGAAGGCCGCGGCCGGATCGGGAAGCGGCGCGGCGGCCGGGGCCGCCGCGGGCGCCGGCACCCGCGTCTCGGGCGGCGGCGTGGGCGCCTGCGGCGGCAGCGCGACGTGGCCGGGCGCGGGAATCGGGTCGGGTGCGACCGTCGGCGCCTCGCGCAGGGCGACGGGCGCGGCTACCTCCGACGGCGGCGATGCCGGGGCGGCTTCGACCGCTGGCGCCGCAGGTGCGGCAGGCGCAGGCGCCGCAGTGGCGGCTTCAGCGGCCGGCTTGGGGAAGGCGGCGGCCAGTTCCTCGACGCTGTAGCGCTGGGTGCTGCGGCTGTCGCCGGCGTGGTCCTGGGGCTTGTTGCGGCGGAATAGGCTGACCATGGGTAACGCGTGAACCGGAAACCGGGAATGCTACCACTTGCGCCTGTTAGGCCCTTGTGGGGCCGGGATTGGGGATTGGGGATTGGGGATTCGTAAAAGCGGCGATCCCGCGGCACCGCAATGCGGCGCCTTTGCGAATCCCCAATCCCCAATCCCGGCCCCTCAGAGCTTGCCCTTCATGGAGCGGTAATCGCGCGGCGTCATGCCGACCGTGGCCTTGAACTGGCGCGCGAACGCGCTCTGGTCGGCGAAGCCGCAGGCCTGGCCGATGCTGGCGATGCTCTCCTCGCCGTGCAGCAGGCGCATCGCCGCCTCGATCCGCATCTTGGTCAGCAGCTGCTGCGGGGTCAGCTGGAACACGCGGCGGAAGTGCCGCTCCAGCTGCGCCACCGACAGTTCCGCCAGGTCGGCCAGGGTCTGCACGCGCAGGTTGTCGCCGTAGTGCGCCTGCATGTGCTCCATCGCGCGGCTGATGCGTTCGTAGGCCGAATGGCGGCTGTCGGGCTGGCCCAGGTCGCGGGAAATGCCGACCACGCCGATCACCTCGTTGTGCTCGCACAGCGGGCGCTTGAAGGTCAGGCACCAGCCGGGGGTGCGGTTCGGGAACAGGTGCACTTCCAGCTGGTTCTCGATCATCTCCCCGCACAGCACGCGCCGGTCCTGCATCAGGTAGCTGCCGCCCAGCGGCAGCGGGAACACTTCCAGTGCCGACTTGCCGATCAGGTCGGTGCGGTACTTCTTGCCCAGGCGCCGCACCAGGGTCAGGTTGACGTGGGTGTAACGGCCGTCGCGGTCCTTGACGAAGAACACCACGTCCGGCAATGCATCGAACAGCGTCTGCATTTCCAGCGCCGAAATCATCGTCTCCATCTGCATTCACCGGGCGGTTGTAGGGCGGCTGCGGCAGGTACGCCGCGGCGTACCCCTGTATGGCCGATCCTAGCCTATGTGTGGCGCCGAGGGCGACCGGGGTTGTGCGAACTTCCGCATTTATGACAGGCAAACGCTGCTAGCCCGCCGCAGCCCGGAATGTGAGCATGGACCTATGCATACACTCGATGTGATCGACTCGCATACCGGCGGCGAACCGACCCGTGTCGTCGTCGCCGGATTCCCCGACCTGGGCTCCGGGCCGCTGGCGCAGCGGCGCGATCTGTTCCGCGATCGCTTCGATCGCTGGCGCAGCGCCATCGCCTGCGAACCGCGCGGCTCGGACACGATGGTCGGCGCGCTGCTGTTGCCGCCGATCGCCGCCGACGCCTGCGCCGGGGTCATCTTCTTCAACAACGTCGGCTACCTGGGCATGTGCGGCCACGGCACCATCGGCCTGGTGCGCACGCTGGCCGACCTGGGCCGGCTGGCACCGGGCACGCACCGCATCGAGACCCCGGTGGGCACGGTCGGGGTGGAACTGCACGGCGACGGCCGGGTGTCGGTGGACAACGTGGAGAGCTACCGCCACGCCGCCGGCGTCGAGGTGCAGGTGCCCGGCTACGGCCGCGTGCGCGGCGACGTGGCCTGGGGCGGCAACTGGTTCTTCATCACCGAGCAGACCCCGTGCGCGCTGGAGCTGCGCAACCAGCGCGAGCTCACCGCCTACACCGAGGCGCTGCGGCTGGCGCTGGAGGCGGCCGGCATCCGCGGCGCCGACGACGGCGAGATCGACCACATCGAGATCAACGGCCCGGCGCCGGGCGCCGGCGCCGACGCGCGCAACTTCGTGCTGTGCCCGGGCCTGGCCTACGACCGTTCGCCGTGCGGCACCGGCACCAGCGCCAAGCTGGCGTGCCTGGCCGCCGACGGCAAGCTGGCGGCCGGCCAGGTGTGGCGCCAGGAAGGCATCCTCGGCAGCCTGTTCGAAGGCAGCTACGTGCCGGGCACCCGCGGCGTGCTGCCGCGGATCACCGGGCAGGCGCACATCACCGCGCGCGCGCAACTGCTGATCGATGCGCAGGATCCGTTCGCCTGGGGCATCGGCGCCGAATGAGCGGTTTCGACCTGATCGTCGTTGGCGCCGGCATCGTCGGCGCGGCCTGCGCCGATGCGGCCGCGGCCGCCGGCCTGCGCGTGGCGATCGTCGAGTCCGGCGGCATCGGCGGCGGTTCCACCGCCGCGGCGATGGGCCATCTGGTGGCGATGGACGAGGACCCGGCGGAGCTGGCGCTGTCGGCGTATTCGCTGCGCCTGTGGGAGGAATTCGCGCAGTTGCCGGCGGCCGAGTACAGCCGCTGCGGCACGCTGTGGGTGGCGCGGCAGGCGCACGAGCTGGAGGCGATCCCGGCCAAGATCCAGCGCCTGGCCGCCGCCGGCGTGCGCGCCGAGGCGATCGACGCCGATGCGCTGTACCGGCTGGAGCCGGCGCTGGTGCCGGGCCTGGCCGGCGGCATGCGCGTGGCCGCCGAGGCGGTGGTGTATCCGCCGCGGATGGCGCGGCACCTGGTCGAGCGCGCGCTGGCTGCCGGCGCGCAGCTGTTCGCCGGGCGCCGCGCGCTGGCGCTGGCTGCCGAAGGCGTGCGCCTGGACGACGGCACCCGCCTGCATGGGCCGGTGCTGGTCGCCACCGGCTGCGCGTTGCCGGAACTGCTGCCGGAATTGCCGATGCGCGCGCGCAAGGGCCAACTGGTGATCACCGACCGCTATCCCGGCTTCGTCGGCCACCAGTTGCTGGAGCTGGGCTATGCCGACAGCGCGCACGGCAGCGACGGCAGCAGCGTGGCGTTCAACGTGCAGCCGCGGCCGACCGGGCAGATCCTGATCGGTTCCTCGCGCGAGTTCGACGCCAGCGACCGCGGCGTGTCGATGCCGATGCTGCAGCGCATGCTCGAGCGCGCGTTCGCGTTCCTGCCCGGGCTGCGCCAGTTGCAGGCGATCCGGGTCTGGACCGGGCTGCGCCCGGCCACGCCGGACGGGCGTCCCTACCTGGGCGCAGTGCCCGAGCGCAGCGGGGTGTGGGTCGCGGCCGGCCACGAAGGGCTGGGCGTGACCACCGCGCTGGGCAGCGCGCGGCTGCTGCTGGACCTGCTGCTGCAGCGCACCCCGGCGCTGGACCCGGCGCCGTTCGCACCGGCGCGGGCGCTGTCGTGAGCGCGCCGACCTTGCGCCTGCAGGTCAACGGGCAGAGCCTGGAAGTGCTGGCCGGCAGCAGCGTGGCCGCGGCGGTGGCGCAGGTCGCGGTGCATTTCCGCCGCTCGCGCAGCGGCCAGCCGCGCGCGCCGCTGTGCGGCATGGGCGTGTGCAGCGAATGCCGGGTGCGCATCGACGGCGTCGGTCAGTTGCGCGCCTGCGTCACTCCCGCACGCGACGGAATGCAGGTGTGGACCGATGGCTGAGCCGCGCGCGCTGCACTACGACGTGGTCGTGGCCGGCGCCGGCCCGGCCGGGCTGGCGGCGGCGCTGGCCGCGGCCGGACACGGCCGGCGCGTGGCGCTGGTCGACCTGCAGGCGCGCGCCGGCGGCCAGATCTGGCGCCACGACGTGGCGCATGCGCCGCCGCGGCTGGCCGCGCGCGTGCTGGCGCAGCTGGCGGCGAGCAAGATCGAGTTCCTGGCGCAGACCCAGTTGCTGATGGCGCAGCCGCGGCAGCTGCTGGCCGACGGCCCGCAGGGCGCGCGCTGGCTCGGCTACGACGCGCTGGTGCTGGCCACCGGCGCGCGCGAACTGCTGCTGCCGTTCCCGGGCTGGACCCTGCCCGGCGTCACCGGCGCCGGCGGCGCGCAGGCGCTGGCCAAGCAGGGCTGGCCGCTGGTCGGCAAGCGCGTGCTGGTCGCCGGCAGCGGCCCGCTGCTGCTGGCCAGCGCGGCGACGCTGCGCCGCCACGGCGCGCAGGTGCTGGGCATCGTCGAACAGGCCCCGCTGCGCGCGCTGGCCGGCTTCGCCGCGCAGTTGCCGTGGCGCTGGCCGGACAAGGCGCTGCAGGCGCTGGCGCTGCGCGCGCAGCTGGCCGGCGTCGCGTACCACAGCGGCAGCGTGGTGCTGTCGGCGCAGGGCGATGGCCAGCTGCAGTCCGTCGAGATCGACGGCCCGCGCGGCCGCCGCCGCATCGATTGCGACCAGCTGGCGGTGGGCTACGGCCTGGTGCCGAACGTGGAACTGGCGCAACTGCTGGGTTGCCGCTTGGCGCACAGCGGCGCGCATCCGTGCGTGGCGGTGGATGCGCAGCTGCGCACCAGCGTCGAAGGCGTCTACGCCGCTGGCGAAGCGCTGGGCATCGGCGGCCGCGACTGCGCGCGCGTGGAAGGCGCGATCGCCGGGCACATGGCGGCCGGGCAGGGCGCCGCGGCGCAGGCGCTGCAACCGCGGCGGCGCCGCGCGCGCGCCTTCGCCGCGCTGCTGCAGCGCCATTTCGCGCTGGACCGGCGCATCCACGCGCTGGCCGCGCCGGACACGCTGGTGTGCCGCTGCGAGGACGTGCCGCTGTCGGCGCTGCGCGGCTACCACGACCTGCGCGACGCCAAGCTGGCCTCGCGCTGCGGCATGGGCGCCTGCCAGGGCCGCATCTGCGGCAGCGCGCTGACCGAGCTGGGGCTGGCGCCGCGGCCCGACGATTTCTCCGACGACGGCCGCCGGCCGCCGCTGTTCCCGGTGCGGCTGGATGCGCTCGCGCATGCGCCGGCCGATCCGCTCGCTTCCGCACTTCCCCTCGCAACCCTAGACCAAGGTGTCATCCCATGAGCAAGGCTTCCTTCTGGTACGGCGTGCTGCCGGCCATCACCACTCCGTTCAACGCCGACGGCAGCATCGACCATGCGTTCCTGGCCAAGCATGCGCAGGTCATGGTCGACGCCGGCTGCACCGCGATCGTGCCGCTGGGCTCGCTCGGCGAGGCCGCCACGCTCAGCTTCGACGACAAGGTCGCGATCCTGAAGACCCTGGTGCAGGCGCTGGACGGCCGCATCCCGGTGGTGCCGGGCATCGCCGCGCTGTCCACCGACGAGGCGGTGCGCCTGGCGCAGGCGGCCAAGCAGGTCGGCTGCGGCGGGATCATGGTGCTGCCGCCGTACGTGTACTCCACCGACTGGCGCGAGATGGGCGCGCATGCGCGCGCGGTGATCGCCGCCACCGACCTGCCGGTGATCCTGTACAACAACCCGGTGGCCTACAAGACCGATTTCAGCCCGGTGCAGATCGCCGAGCTGGCCGCCGAATTCCCGAACCTGGAAGCGGTCAAGGAATCCTCCGGCGACGTGCGCCGCTTCGCCGCGCTGGGCGAGCTGCTCAACGACCGCCTGGTGCTGCTGGTGGGCATGGACGATGCGATCGTCGAAGGCATCAGCATGGGCGCCAAGGGCTGGATCGCCGGTCTGGTCAATGCGTATCCGAAGGAGTCGGTGAAGCTGTTCGAGCTGGCCCGCGACGGCGGCTACCCGGCGGCCAAGGCGCTGTACGACTGGTTCCTGCCGCTGCTGCGCCTGGACACCGTGCCCAAGTTCGTGCAGCTGATCAAGCTGGTGCAGGAGAAGGTCGGCCTGGGCAGCGAGCGCGTGCGCGCCCCGCGCCTGGTCATCGACGGCGCCGAGCGCGAAGCGGCGCTGAAGGTGATCGACCACGCCATCGCCACCCACCCCGGGCTCTGAGATGAGCATGCAGCCGCTGTTGCTTGCCGGCCAATGGCAACCATCGCTGGAATTGCGCGGCAGCTTCCGCGCCGAGGATCCGCGCGACGGCAACGCCTTCGGCCCGGAGTTCCCGGTCAGCGGCGCCGCCGACCTGGAAGCGGCGCTGAGCGCGGCGGTGCTGGTCGCCGATGCGCTGGCCGCGGCCTCGCCCGAGCGCATCGCCGGTTTCCTCGACGCCTATGCCGCGGCGATCGAGGCCGACGCGGAGCAGCTGGTCGCGCTGGCGCATGCCGAGACCGGCCTGCCGGCCGAACCGCGCCTGGCCAAGGTGGAGCTGCCGCGCGCCAGCGGCCAGCTGCGCCAGGCCGCGCAGGCGGTGCGCAGCCATAGCTGGACGCAGCCGGTGATCGACACCGCGGCCGGGCTGCGCGCGCAGCTGGGGCCGCTGCACAAGCCGGTGCTGGTGTTGGGGCCGAACAATTTCCCGTTCGCGTTCAACGCGGTGGCCGGCAGCGATTTCGCCTCGGCGATCGCCGCGCGCAATCCGGTCATCGCCAAGGCGCATCCCTCGCATCCGGCCACCAGCCAGCGCCTGGCGCAGCTCGCGCATCAGGCCTTGCTGGACAACGGCCTGCCGGCCGCGGCGGTGCAACTGCTGTACCACTTCGACAATACGCTGGGCCTGGAACTGGCCGGCGACGCGCGGCTGGGCGCGATCGGCTTCACCGGCAGCCGTGCCGGCGGGCTGGCGCTGAAGGCCGCGGCCGACCGGGCCGGGGTGCTGGCCTACGTCGAGCTGTCCAGCGTCAATCCGGTGTTCCTGCTGCCGGGCGTGCTGGCCGAGCGCGGCGCGGCGCTGGCGCAGGAATTCTTTGCCTCGTGCACGATGGGCAGCGGCCAGTTCTGCACCAACCCGGGCATCCTGGTGGTGCCCGAGGGCGAGGCCGGCGATGCGTTCGTCGCCGCGGCCAGCACGCACTTCGCCGGCGCCGCACCGAGCCTGCTGTTCTCGCGCGGCGTGCTCGAGCACCTGCAGCGCGGCGTGGCCACGCTGCGCAATGCCGGCGCCGCGCTGCTGGCCGGCGGCGAGGCCGCGCCGGCGCCGGGCTACCGGCATGCGCCGACCCTGCTGGAAGTCTCGGCGCAGGCCTTCCTGCAACAGCCCGAGGCGCTGCAGACCGAGGCGTTCGGCCCGGTCAGCCTGGTGGTGCGTGCGGCCGGCCTGGCGGAGATGACCGCGCTGGCGCACAGCCTGGAAGGCAATCTCACCGGCACCGTGTACCGTGCAGCCGACGGCAGCGACGACGTGCTGTTCGCCGCGGTGGCCGCGGCGCTGCGGCCGCGGGTGGGACGGCTGATCTGCAACAAGATGCCGACCGGCGTGGCGGTCAGCGCGGCGATGAACCACGGCGGGCCGTATCCGAGCACCGGCCATCCGGGCTTCACCGCGGTCGGCATGCCGGCCGCGATCCGCCGCTTCGCCGCGCTGCACAGCTACGACGGCCTGCCCGATGCGCTGCTGCCGGACCTGCTGCGCGACCGCAATCCCGGCGGCGTGCAGCGCCTGATCGACGGCCAGTGGAGCACTGCCGACGTGGGGCAGGCGGCATGAGCGCGGCGGCGCAGATCGGCGGGCTGAGCCTGGCGATGGCGCAGGCGCAGCTGGCCCCGTGGCCGGCGCCGGCGCCGCCGATCCAGCCGCAGGAGTACCAGCAGCGGCTGGCGCGGGCGCGCGAGCTGCTGCGCGCGCACGGCGCCGATGCGCTGCTGATCGGCGCCGGCGCCTCCCTGCGCTATTTCACCGGCGTGCCGTGGGGCGCCAGCGAGCGCCTGGTGGCTATGCTGCTGACCGCCGAGGGCGATCCGCTGCTGATCTGCCCGGCGTTCGAGGAAGGCTCGCTGGATGCGGTGCTGCGCATCCCGGTGCGCAAGCGCCTGTGGGAAGAACACGAGGACCCGCATGCGCTGGTCGCCGAGGCGCTGAGCGAGCTCGGCGCGCAGGCGCTGGCGCTGGATCCGGGCATCGCCTTCGCCGTGCACAGCGGCCTGGCCGCGGTGCTGGGCAGGATCGCGATCCGCGACGCGGCGCCGATCGTCGACGGCTGCCGCATGCGCAAGTCGGCGGCGGAACTGGCGCTGATGCAGCAGGCCTGCGACATGACCCTGCAGGTGCAGCGGCTGGCCGCCGGACTGGTCCACGAGGGCATCACCACCGCCGAACTGGTGCGCTTCATCGACCAGGCGCACCGCGCGCTCGGCGCCGACAACGGCTCCACCTTCTGCATCGTGCAGTTCGGCCACGCCACCGCGTACCCGCACGGCATTCCCGGCGTGCAGGCGCTGCGCCCGGGCGAACTGGTGCTGATCGATACCGGCTGCACCGTGCACGGCTACCACTCCGACATCACCCGCACCTACGTCTTCGGCGAGCCGAGCGAGAAGCAGCGGCGCATCTGGCAGCTGGAGCACGATGCGCAGGCCGCCGCGTTCGCCGCGGTGCGCCCGGGCGTGAGCTGCGCGGCGGTGGACCAGGCGGCCCGCGACGTCCTCGAGGCCGCCGGCCTGGGGCCGGACTACCGCCTGCCGGGATTGCCGCACCGCACCGGCCACGGCTGCGGCATGAGCATCCACGAGGCGCCGTACCTGGTGCGCGGCAACGCGCTGGAACTGGCGCCGGGCATGTGCTGCAGCAACGAGCCGATGATCGTGGTGCCGGGCGAGTTCGGCGTGCGCCTGGAGGACCATTTCTACGTCACCGAAGACGGCGCGCAGTGGTTCACGCCGCCGTCGCCGGCGATCGACCGGCCATTCGCCTGATGCGCGCGGCGGCCGCCAGCGCCTTGCGCCGATCGCGCGTGCCGCCGCCCATGTTGCAGCTGGTTACGGGAGTCTGCCGATGAGATGCGTCCGCCTGTTCGTCCCCAGCGCGCTGGCCATGGCGTTGCTGGGCGCCTGCCAGCCGGCCACGCCGCCGGCGCCGCCGCAGCCAACGGCGGCCGCGGCCACCGCCGCGCCGGCGCAGGCGCCCGACCGGGCCTTCGCCGGCTTGCTCGACGCGCAGTGGCAGTACCAGCTCGAACACCATCCCGAATTCGCCAGCATCATCGGCGACACGCGCTACAACGACCGCTGGAGCGATTACTCGCCGGCGGCGCTGCAGGCCGAGCGGCAGGCGACCGCGGATTTTCTCGAGCGCTTCGAGGCGATCGACGCCAAGGCGCTGTCGGCGCAGGACCAGCTGAGCCTGCAGATGATGCTGCGGCAATTGCGCGACCGGCTGGAGGCGATCGCGCTGAACAACGACGCGATGCCGCTGGAGCCGGTCGGCGGCATCCAGCTGGCGCTGCCGGGCTATGCGCAGGCATTCCCGTTCGCCAGCGTCAAGGACTACGAGGACTACATCAAGCGGCTGCAGGCGATCCCGGCGCTGCTCGACCAGGTGGTGGCGCTGTCGCGCGCCGGCGCCAGGGACGGGCTGGTGCAGCCGAGATACCTGCTCGAGCGCATTCCGGCGCAGGTGCGCGAGATCGCCGCGCCGGCCGGCGCCGACAGCCCGTTCGCGCTGCCGCTGAAGAGCTTCCCCGATGCGGTGCCGGCGGCCGAGCGCCCACGCCTGCGCGCGGCGATGCTGGCGGCGATCGACCAGCAGGTGCGCCCGGCCTACGGCAGGCTGGCCGATTTCGTCGCCGACGAATACGCGCCGCAGGGCCGCGCCCACGAAGGGCTGTGGTCGCTGCCCGACGGCGAGCGCCGCTACCGCTACGCGATTCATACCCAGACCACCACCGACAAGTCGCCCGAGCAGATCCACCAGATCGGCCTGGCCGAAGTGGCGCGCATCGAAGGCGAGATGCGCGCGATCGCCACGCAGCTCGGCTACGCCGATCTGCCCGCGCTGCGCAAGGCGGTGGCGCGCGACCGCAGGTTCTTCGCCAGTTCGCGCGAGCAGATCCTGCAGCGCTACCGCGACGACATCGCGCAGATGCAGCCGCAGCTGCCCAAGCTGTTCGGCAAGCTGCCGAAGACGCCGTTGGACGTGCGCGCGATGGCCGAGTTCCGCAGCACCGCGCCGGGCGCGGAGTACTGGCAGAGCGACGCGCAGGGCAGCAAGCCGGCGCTGGTGATGGTCAACACCGGCGACTACGCGCAGCGCACCCTGGTCAACATCGAGGCCACCGCCTACCACGAGGGCGTGCCCGGCCATCACCTGCAGATTTCCCTGGCGCAGACCCTGCCGCTGCCGCCGTTCCGCCAGCAGTCCGGCTACAACGCCTACGTCGAAGGCTGGGCGCTGTACGCCGAGCGGCTGGGCAAGGACGTGGGCTTCTACACCGACCCGTACAGCGACTATGGCCGCCTGGCCGGCGAACTGCTGCGCGCCAACCGGCTGGTGCTGGACACCGGCGTGCACTACAAGCGCTGGACCCGGCAGCAGATGATCGACTTCTTCCACGCGCATCCGTCCGACGACGAGCCCAGCATCCAGGCCGAGACCGACCGCTACATCGCCTGGCCGGGCCAGGCGCTGGGCTACAAGCTCGGCGAACTGGACATCCTGGCGTTGCGCGAGAAGGCCAAGCGCGAACTCGGCGCGCGCTTCGACATCCGCGCCTTCCACGACCAGATCCTCGGCGGCGGCGCGATGCCGCTGGACCTGCTGGACGCGCGCATCGACGCCTGGATCGCGCAGGCCAAGGCCGGCGCGTCCGCCCCTCCGGAGAAACCGCAATGAGCCTGAACTCCCGATTCCGCGCGCCGCTGCTGCTGGCACTGGTCTGTGCGCTCGCAGGGCAGGGCGCCGCCACTGCCGCGCCGCCCGCGCCAGCCGCCGCGGCGGCGTCCAGCGACGCCGGCGCGCGCTTCAAGGCGCTGTACCTGCGCGAGTGGAAATGGCGCCAGGAGCAGTCCGCCGGCGCCGACGACGAGGACAGCCAGGGCGCCGCCGCCGACCACCTGCCCAAGGTCGACCTGGCCACGCAGAACCAGCGCACCGCGTACTGGCAGCAGGTGCTGCGCGACCTGGACGCGATCGCGCCGGCGCAGCTGTCGGCGCAGGACCAGGTGAACTACCAGGTCTACCGCCAGCAGATCGCGGTATTCCTGGACCAGCAGCGCTTCCGCGCCTGGGAGATGCCGTTCAACAGCGACACCGCGTTCTGGAGCAACCTCGGCTTCAGCGCCCGCGCCACGCTGCGCACCCGCGACGACTACCAGCGCTACCTGAAGATCCTGGCCGACATCCCGCGCTACTTCGACGAGCAGACCGTCAACATGCGCGCCGGCCTGGCGCGCGGTTTCAGCCAGCCGAAGGTGACCCTGGCCGGCCGCGACCAGTCGATCGCCGACGTGGCCAATGCCAGCGGCGAGGCCAACCTGTTCTATACCCCGTTCAAGCAGATGCCGGCCAGCATCCCGGCGCAGGTGCAGGCGCAACTGCGGCAGCAGGCGCTGGACGCCATCGCGCACAGCGTGGTGCCGGCCTATGCCAAGCTGCTGCGCTTCATGCGCGAGGAGTACCAGCCCAAGGCGCGCAGCACGCTCGCCGGCGAAGCGTTGCCGGACGGCAAGGACTACTACCGCGCGCAGATCCGCGAGTTCACCACGCTGGACCTGACGCCCGAGCAGATCCACCGGATCGGGCTGCGCGAAGTGGCCAAGCTGCGCAAGGACATGGACCAGACCATCGCCGCCAGCGGCTTCGTCGCGCCGAAAGGGCAGGCCACCTTCCCCGCGTTCCTGAAGTTCCTGCGCACCGATCCGCAGTTCTATCCGAAGACCCCCGAGGAACTGCTCAAGCAGGCGGCGTGGATCGCCAAGCGCGTGGACGCCAAGGTCGGCGACTACATCGGCCGGCTGCCGCGGCAACGCTTCGCGATCGAGCCGGTGCCGCCGGACCTGGCGCCGTTCTACACCGGCGGCCGCGGCGGCCCGGGCATCTACCTGGTCAACACCTACAATCTGCCGTCGCGGCCGCTGTACAACCTGACCGCGCTGACCCTGCACGAATCCTCGCCCGGCCACGCGCTGCAGATGCCGCTGGCGGCCGAACAGCAGGGCCTGCCGGACTTCCGCCGCTACGGCTACATCTCCGCCTACGGCGAGGGCTGGGCGCTGTACTCGGAATACCTGGGGCAGGAGATGGGCATGTACGACACCCCGTACGACCGCTTCGGCTACCTGACCTACCAGATGTGGCGTGCCTGCCGGCTGGTGATCGACACCGGCATCCACCACAAGGGCTGGAGCCGCGAACAGGCCATCGCCTACCTGCGCGACAACACCGCGCTGAGCGAGCACGAGGTCACCACCGAGGTCGACCGCTACATCGCCTGGCCGGGGCAGGCGCTGTCGTACTACCTGGGCGAGCTGAAGATCATCGAGCTGCGGCGCAAGGCCGAAGCCGCGCTCGGCGAGAAGTTCGACATCCGCGCCTTCCACGACGCGATCCTGGAAACCGGCTCGGTGCCGCTGCCGGTGCTGGAGCAGCGCATCGACCGCTTCATCGCCGAAGGCGGCAAATCGCCATGGGCGCAGGAGGCGCCAAAGCAGTAGGCACGCTAAAGCCCCTCTCCCATCGGGAGAGGGGTTGGGGTGAGGGTACGGAGCGAAGCCTCGCAGGGTCGAAACGCCACGAGGCTGCGCCCGTACCCTCATCCGCCCCTTCGGGGCACCTTCTCCCGAAGGGAGAAGGGGACAGCTGCAGTAGTTGGGAATCGCCGGTTACAACCTTTCCAGCGGGGGCACCATGGCCACACAAGGCAAGTTCCACAAGCGTCTGAGCCTGACCGATCTGACCTTCATCGGGCTCGGTTCGATCTTCGGGTCCGGCTGGCTGTTCTCGGCCAGCCACGTGTCGGCCATCGCCGGCCCGGCCGGCATCGTGTCGTGGATCGCCGGCGGCGTGGCGGTGCTGCTGCTGGGACTGGTGTACTGCGAACTGGGCGCGGCGTTGCCGCGCGCCGGCGGCGTGGTGCGCTACCCGGAGTACTCGCACGGCGCGCTGCTCGGCTGGCTGATGGGCTTCATCACCCTGATCGCGTTCTCCAGCCTGATCGCGATCGAGGTCGAGGCCGCGCGCCAGTACGCCGCGGCCTGGTTCCCGTCGCTGAACCAGGCCGGCAGCAGCCATCCCAGCGTGGCCGGCTGGCTGCTGCAGTTCGCGCTGCTGGTGGTGTTCTTCCTGCTCAACTACTTCAGCGTCAAGACCTTCGCCACCGCCAACAACATCGTCAGCGTGTTCAAGTTCCTGGTGCCGGTCTTGATCATCGTGCTGCTGATGGCGCATTTCAATCCGCAGAACCTGCATGTGCAGGGCTTCGCGCCGTTCGGCGCGGCCGGCGTGGAAGCGGCGATCTCGGCCGGCGGCATCATCTTCGCCTACCTCGGGCTGACCCCGATCGTGTCGGTGGCCAGCGAGGTGCGCGATCCGCAGCGCAATATTCCGATCGCGCTGATCCTGTCGGTCGCATTGTCCACGGTCATCTACGTGCTGCTGCAGCTGGCGTTCCTGGGCAGCGTGCCGGGCGCCTCCCTGGCGCAGGGCTGGGGCGGCATCGACAAGGCGTTCGCGCTGCCGTACCACGACATCGCGCTGGCGCTGGGCATGGGCTGGCTGGCGGCGCTGGTGATCTGCGATGCGATGATCTCGCCGAGCGGCACCGGCAACATCTACATGAACGCCACCCCGCGCGTGGTCTACGGCTGGGCGCGCAGCGGCGGCTTCCTGCCGGTGCTGACCCGGGTCGACGCCAAGTCCGGCATCCCGCGCCCGGCGCTGTGGCTGAGCTTCGCGCTGTCGGTGTTCTGGACCCTGCCGTTCCCGTCGTGGGAGACGCTGATCCAGGTGGTGTCGGCGGCGCTGGTGCTGAGCTATGCGGTAGCGCCGGTGACCGTGGCCGCGCTGCGGCGCAGCGCGCCGGACCTGCCGCGGCCGTTCCTGCTGCGCGGCATGGGCGTGCTCGGCCCGCTGTCGTTCATTGTCGCCGCGCTGATCGTGTACTGGTCCACCTGGAAGACGCTGTCGTGGCTGCTCGGCCTGCAGATCGCGATGTTCGCGCTGTACGTGCTGTACAAGCTGCCACGTGCGGCCGCGCGCGCGCAGCTGTGGCGGCAGGTGCGCGGCGCGCTGTGGCTGATCGGCTTCTTCGTGCTGGTGCTGCTGGTGTCCTACCTGGGCACCTTCGGCGGTACCGGCCAGATCGCGCATCCCTGGGACACCTTGGGCGTGGCGGCGATCGCGTTCGTCTGCTACCACTGGGGCGCGCGCACCGGCCTGCGCAGCGACGAGCTGGCGCTGGAAGAGGACGACGGGGAATAGGTTGCTCGCTTTTTGTAGGAGCGGCTTCAGCCGTGACAGCATGCTGCAGAGCGCCTGTCGCGGCTGAAGCCGCTCCTACAGAAAGGCAGGGAATTCAGGGGATATCGGAACACAATGAACAGATTGGTTGCATCGATCGTGCTGGCCGCGGCGTCCTGCGCCGGCTACGCCCAGGCCGCGCCGAGCGCCGCCGACTACCAGCGCTCGCTCGGCCTGCGCGAGGCGTGGATGGGCCTGACCGAGAACGTCGCGTGGCCGGCGCAGTGGCGCGACGGCGGCGCGTTCTACTACCGCAAGACCGTGCCCGGCGGTTTCGCCTTCGTGCTCGAGGACGTGGCCGGCCAGCGCAAGCAGCCGGCGTTCGATGCGGCGCGGCTGGCGCGCGCGCTGAGCGCCGCGGCCGGGACCGAGTACCCGGCGCTGCGGCTGCCGTTCGAGCGTTTCAGCTATGCGGCCGAGGCCGGTCGCGACAATGCGGCGATCGAGTTCCAGATCGACTACGCGCCGTGGCGCTGCACCTTGATCGACTACGTGTGCGCGCGCCTGGACGGCGGTCCGCCGCCGCGGCCGCGCGGCTTCGGCGTGGTCCGCGATCCGGCGGTGGCCGCCGACAACACGCCGCGGCGCTCGCCGGACGGGCGCTGGGAGGCGTTCGCCGACGGCCACGACATCGTGCTGCGCAGCGTCGCCGACGGCCGTCTGCGGCGCCTGAGCGAGGACGGCCGCGCCGACGATTTCTACGATCCGGAAACGCTGGCCTGGTCGCCCGATTCGCAGCGGCTGGCGCTGTACCGGGTGCGCCCGGGCTTCGCGCGGCGGGTGACACGGGTGGAGGCGGCGCCGCCGGGCGGCGGCCAGCCGCGGGTGCGCACCCAGCTGTATCCCAAGCCCGGCGACGCGGTGGACATCGAGCGGCCGGTGCTGTTCGATCTCGCCGGGGTGTCCGCCGGCGCGGGCGTGCGCCGCATCGCCATCGACGATGCGCTGTTCGCCAATCCGTACCAGCTCTCGCCGATCCAGTGGCGCACGGACGGCCGCAGCTTCGTGTTCGACTACGTGCAGCGCGGTTTCCAGCGCATGCGCGCGATCGCGGTGGACGCGGCCAGCGGCCGCGCGCGCGTGGCGGTGGGCGAGGACGCCAGGACCTTCGTCTACGCCGACCGCAGCTTTCGCCACGACGTGGACGGGCTCGGCAAGGAAATCCTGTGGATCTCCGAGCGCGACGGCTGGCGCCACCTGTACCTGTTCGACGGCGACAGCGGCAAGGTCAAGACGCAGATCACCAAGGGCGAATGGATCGTGCGCGAGGTGCTGCGCGTGGACGATGCGCAGCGGCGCATCTGGTTCTCCGCCAGCGGCATGGACGCGGGCAAGGACCCGTACTACCGGCAGCTGTTCAGCGTCGGCTTCGACGGCCGCGGGCTGACCCGCCTGACCCAGGCCGATGCCGACCACGACGTGGCCATCGCCGGCGACGGCCGCCACTACGTGGACACCTATTCGCGCCCGGACCTGCCGCCGGTGATGGAACTGCACGCCATCGACGGCACGCTGCTGCAGGTGGTCGAGCGTGGCGACATCGGCAAGCTGCAGGCCGCCGGCTGGCGCGCGCCGCAGACCTTCGTGGCCAAGGGCCGCGACGGCCGCACCGACATCTGGGGCATGGTGGTGCGCCCGCGCGACTACGATCCGGCCAAGAAGTATCCGGTGATCGAGAACATCTACGCCGGCCCGCACGACAGCTTCGTGCCCAAGACCTTCTGGCCGTTCGGCTACCACTCCGGCGGCGACAAGCAGATCGGCATGCAGGCGCAGGCCGACCTGGGCTTCATCGTGGTGATGATCGATGGCATGGGCACCGCCAACCGCTCCAAGGCGTTCCACGACGTGGCCTGGAAGAACCTCGGCGACTCCGGCTTCCCCGACCGCATCGCCTGGCACAGGGCGCTGGCCGCGCAGGATCCGTCCTACGACGTCTCCCGCGTCGGCATCTACGGCGCCTCGGCCGGCGGGCAGAGCACGCTGGGCGCGCTGGAGCGGCATCCGGA